>NZ_CP133038.1:2082810-2777081 GCF_033060595.1 Pyramidobacter sp. YE332
GGAAAAACTGACGGAACTGTGCGAACAGATAGCCCAGCAATACGACGACGGCCGCAAAAAAGAAAAGGACGCCCGCGCCCGCAAAGCGAAAAAAACGTTGCCGCCCCATCTGCGCTTCGCTTTGGGCGACAGCCTGATCCTGGTGGGCATGAACGAGCGCGGCAACCGGTATGTCACGTTTCAGGAAGCAGCGCCCGACGACCTGTGGTTCCACGTGCACGAGTTCCCCGGCTCGCATGTGATCCTCAAGAATCCCCCCGCCGACGCGGCGGAGCGGGAACGCGCCGTGCGCGCCGCCGCGTCGTTGGCGCTGCGTTACAGCGAATGCGGCGACCGCAGTTCGGTCGTCGATTACGCCGAAAAGAAGCAGGTCCGCCACATCCAGGGCGGCGGCCCCGCCAACGTCACCTACAAGCGCCCCAGCACCGTCCTCGTCGGTCCCAACGACTGGAAAGAAATCATCGAACGCCGCTGACCGCGTTCAAACAAAAGACGTGCACAAAACGCAAAAGCTCGAAAAAAACGACACGGAAAAAGGCACGGCGATCTTCGGATCGCCGTGCCTTTTTCGCTCTTTTCGAATACGGCCCTATTCCCGCCGCAAACACCCTTACAGGCTCTTCGAGACAAAACTGTCGAAACCGTTGCCAAGGTGGCTGACGTCGCCCAGCAGTCCCACTTGGGGCGTTCCGTTCAAAAATTCGACGTAAGAGACGCTGCAGTTGGGGATCTTCAGCCGCCAGTAATGAGACAGCGGCACGCCGAGAAAATAACAGATCAGCGTCTTGAGCACGGCGTCGTGCGTGGCCAGCAGCGTGTCGCCGCGACAGTTCAGCGCCGTGCGCTTTAGCGCGGCGACGGCGCGATGCTGCACGTCTTCCAGCGATTCGCCGCCGGGGCCGGGCATCTTCACGCCGTCGGGGCTCGTGCGCCACCGCTCCAGCAGCGCCCCGTACCGGACCGACACCTCTTCGAACGTCAGCCCCTCCCACGCGCCGTGATTGATCTCCATAAATCCCGGGTCGCTCACGAGCTGCCCGCATTTCGCCGCCGCAAAGATTTTCTCCCCGGTGACGCGGGCGCGCGACAGCGGCGAGACGAATACCGCCTCCAGCGGAAAGCCGCGAAAACGTTCCGCGGCGCGGTCCGCCTGCGCCAATCCCGTCTCGTTCAACGGGATATCCATCTGCCCCTGAAAGCGCCCCTCGCGGTTCCATTTTGTCTCTCCGTGGCGCACCATGAAAAGTCTCATTTCAGCTCGGTCCTTTCCGTTCTTCGCAAACGCCGCGCGAACCGCGTTCGTTTTCTTCCCAGACAGGCCGGTGACGTGGAACGTCGTCGGCCTGATTTTTATTCGCCCGCTTTTTTGCGCCGGGTGAAAAAATAAACCGCCAGAATCACCGCCGCGCCGATCAGGTCGCTGATCGTGCCGGGGATCAACAGTCCCAGGCCGCCCGCGATCATCAGCAGCCGCCAATAGGATTCGATCGGCGCGTTGATGTAGCCGATCAGCCCCCCGCCGATGCCGAACAGGCCGACAAGCGCCGTGGCGATCATCGGCAGCGCTTCGAGGAACGTGCCGTCGATCATGATCAGCTTCGGGTCGAGCGCGAACATGTAGGGCACGAGGAAGGCCGCGATCGCCAGCTTCGAGGCGTTGACGCCCGTCCTGAACGGATTGCCCTTGGCGATGGCGGAACCGGCGTAGGCCGCCAGCGCCACCGGCGGCGTGATGTCGGCGATGATGCCGAAGTAGAAGCAGAACATGTGCGCCGCCAGCAACGGGATACCCAGATGGATGAGGATCGGCGCGGCCACCGTCGAGGTGATGATGTAGTTCGACGTGGTCGACACCCCCATGCCCAGCACCAGCGACGTGATCATCGCGCACATCAGGCCAAGGAAAACGTTGCCGCCCACGACCTGGAACATGCCGCCGCCGATCCGCTGCCCCAGCCCCGTCAGCGTCACCATGCCGACGATGATGCCCGCCGTCGCACAGGCTGTCGCCACGGAGACGATGTTGCGCGCCGCCAGCGGCAGCGCCTCGAGAATCTGCTTCGGCGAGACCCAGGTGCTCTTTTTCAAAAACGGCACCAACGCGGCGATCATGATGCCCCACAGCGCCGAGCGCGTGATCGTGAAACCCGACAGCATGAAGTAGATGATGGCGGCCAGCGGCAGCACCAAATGCCCCTTTTGCAGAAGCAGCGGCTTGGCGGGCGGCAGCTTTTCGCGCGGCAGCCCCTTCAGCCCCTTGCGGCGCGCCTCGAAGTCCACCATGATCCAGATGCCCGAAAAGTACAGCAGCGCCGGGATCAGCGCCACCAGCATCAGCTGCGAATAGGGGATCCCCACCGATTCGGCGATCAGGAACGCCGCCGACCCCATCACCGGCGGCATGATCTGCCCGCCCGTCGAAGCCGCCGCTTCGACCGCGCCGGCGAACTCCGGCTCGTAGCCCAGCGACTTCATCAGCGGGATCGTGAAGGAGCCCGTCGAGACGGTGTTCGCCACCGAAGAACCGGAGACCGTGCCCTGCAGCGCCGACGAAAGCACCGCCACCTTGGCCGGGCCGCCCACGGCCCAGCCGGCCAGCGCGTTGGCCAGGTCGATGAAGAATTGTCCGATCCCCGTCTTTTCGAGACAGGAACCGAAAAGGATGAACAGGAAAATGTACGTCGAGCACACGCCGATCGGGTTGCCGATCACGCCCTCCGTGGTGATGAAAAGATGCGTGATGATTCGCGGCAGCTGATAGCCGCGCTGCGCCAGAAACCCCGGCATCTGCACGGCGAAAAAGCCGCGCGCGCCCATCAGGCCGTACAGCATGAAGCACGAGGCGATGATCACGATCGGCGGGCCGACCACGCGCCAGCAGGCCAGCAGCACCAGAAAAACGCCCAGCCCCGCCATGACCGTGTCCAGCGTCGTATACTCGCCGGCGCGCAGCTGTAGCGCCTTGAAGTTGCCGATAAAATACATGATCACCGTCAGGAACGTCAGCGCAAAGATCACGTCCAGCGGATTGATCCTGCGGCGGCTCGACTTTTTCGTCGTCGGATAGATGATAAAGGCCAGACTGATGGCAAACCCCAGATGCCCGTAGCGCAAAATCTGCTGCGGCAACCTCCCGCTCAGCGAAGCGTAAAGCTGGAACAGCGCGAAACACGTCAGCACGACCGTCAGAAAGACTTTCATGCCGCCGGAAAAGATCCGATAGCGCGAATCGCGCTCCAATTCGGACAGATCGACGTTTTGCGGAACTTCGTTCAGTTTTTTTCGACTCAAAAAGCTCAAGCGCCGCCTCCCCTTTCAGGAAAAAACCGGACGGTCCGCAGCGATCGAACCGTCCGGCATCATGCCATGGAATCGCGGCCCCGCGGCCGCGCGCCGTTTACTTTCCGGGGACCTTCAGCCCTTTCTCCTCGTAGAAGCGGGCCGCGCCGGGATGGATGTTGCCGGGGATGCCGCGGAAAGCGCCTTCGAGCGACATGTATTCGCCCTTCTTGTTGAGCGCGCGGATCTCGTCGAGATGATCGTAGATCGCCACCGTCATCGCGTACACGTCGTCGTCGGAGATCTCGTTCAGTACCACCAGCATCGACATCACCGCCACCGAGGTGACGGGGTGGCCGAGATTGTACTGATCGTCGGGCGTCGTGAACGGCGCGTAGAACGGATACTTCTCCTGCAACAGCTTCAAATGCTCGTCGTCGATGGAGATCACTTCGATCTTGCCCATCAGCGACAGCTCCGTCACGTTGGCGTTGGGATAGCCCGAGCACATGAAGAACGCGTCGATCTGGTCGTCCTGAAGGGCGTTCTTGCCCTCCGACTGGCTCAGGAAGCGCTCGTCGATGTCGTCGTAGTTCATGCCGTAAATGCCGAGGATCTGGCGGGCCGCCACCTCGTATCCCGAGCCGACCGCGCCCACGCAGATGCGCTTGCCGCGCATGTCGGCCACGCTCTTGATGCCGCTGGCTTTGCTCGCCACGATCTGCACCATTTCGGGATAGCAGGCCGTGATCGCCGAGAAATTCGTCACCGCGCCGCTGGCGAACTGCTCCACGCCGTTCAGAGCGTAGCTGTTCACGTCCGTCTGCACCAGCGCCATCTCGTTTTCGCCCTTTTTGAGAAGGCGCACGTTCTCCACCGAGCCGCCCGTGGAACTGACGGTGATGTTGGCGCCGGTATGGCTGTTGATAACCTGCGCGAGCACGCTGCCGAAGGAATAGTAATTCCCCGTGGCGCTGCCCGTCCCCATCAGAAAGCTGCCGGAGATCTTGTGATCGGCCGCGAACGAAGCCGCGGCTCCCACAGTCAACGCCGCGCCGACGGCCAATGCTGTCCATGCGTTTCTTCTCATTTTTTCCTCCTTCAATAATAGCGAGGCTCCCGTCGGGGGAGAACCTCGGAATGGCGAGCAGGCTAACTATACTCTACAAAAATAAACTTTTCAATCGACGCGGCGCCGTGCGCGCGTTTTTTGCGCATGAATATTTTTATCGCCGATAAAATATTCAGCCGCGGCATCCCGTTCAGAGCGTCACGCGTCTTGCGGCTGCGACAGCGGCACGCGCAGCGCCGCGATCAGTTCCGGCGGCAGCGGCGCGCGGAATTCGAGCCGCTCGCCGCCGACGGGATGGCGGAACCCCAGCCGCCACGAATGCAGAAACACGCGGTCTTTGAGGATGTGCTGCGCCGGATCCTTGGGGCCGTAGAGCGTGTCGCCGTCGAGCGAACAGCCGAGCGCGCGCATGTGCACGCGGATCTGGTGCGTGCGGCCCGTGTGCAGCCGTACCCTGATCAGAGTGTAACGCGCCCGCGTCCAGAGGACTTTGTAATCGGTCACGGCTTCGCGCCCGTCCCACGACACGCACATCTTCAGGCGGTTGCGAGGATCGCGGCCGATCGGCGCGTTCACCGTGCCCTCGGACGATCTCAGCGTGCCGACGCCCAGCCCCAGATACTCCTTGAGCACTTCGTGCGCCTGAAACGCCTCCGTCAGGCCGCGAAAAGCCGCGTCGCTGCGGGCCACGATCATCAGCCCCGACGTGCCCGCGTCGAGACGGTGAACGATGCCGGGCCGCACCGAATCGCCGATGCGGCCGATCTCCGGATAGCGGAACATCAGGCCGTTGACCAGCGTGCCGTCGGGACGCCCGGCGCCGGGATGCACGACCACGCCCGCCGGTTTGTTGACCACGATCACGTCGTCGTCCTCGTAGACCACGTCAAAGGGCACGTCCTGCGCCGCGATCTCCGCCGGCGCGGCCTCGGGAATTTCCACGCGGTAAATCTGGCCGGGTTGAATTTTGAAGGCCGGGCGAATCTTTTTCACCTGTCCGGAACTGACGGCGCCTCCGTCGATCAGGCTTCGGGCGCGGCTGCGCGACAGCGAAAGCTCGCCGGCGAGAAAAAGGTCGAGGCGCGCGCCGGAATCCTCTTCGGGGACAGCCAGCTCGTAAATTTCGCGATTCGCGTTTTCCATTCGATCGATCACCACTCCATCATAAAAGGGAGCGAAGAATCTTCGCTCCCTTCATTGTACTCTGTCCGCCGAAAATGTTCCACGTGGAACATTTTCGGCGTTTCGATTTATTCCAGACTACTTTTTCTCAATGACGCACGCGCAGCGGCGGCACAGTCCGTCGGCGTGAGACGTCTCTTCGTACTTCCAGCAGCGCGGACACTTCGTGCCTTTGGCGGGGAACACTTCGACGCGGATGTCGTCGTCGCTTTCCACCGTCTCGCCGAACTCGAAGCCCGAAGTGATGCACACCATCGCCCAGTCCTCGGCGCTCATGGCGTTTTTGTAGAACTCGGGCGCGGCGACGGCGACGCGAGCTTCCAGCGCCTGGCCGATCTTGCCGGCGGCGCGTTCGGCTTCCAGCGCCTTGCTGACGAGGCCGCGCAGGAATTGGACTTTCTCCCATTTTTCCACAAGCGTGCCGTCCGTCTCGGCAGGATCCGCTTCCGGCCAGCCGCCCAGAAAGACGCTCTCGGCCAGCGAAGGCTCGATCGTGCGCAGCTGTTGCCAGATCTCCTCGGCGGTGAAGCTGATCACGGGCGCGAGCATGCGCGCCAGCGCGCAGACGGCCTTCCACATCACCGTCTGGCAGGCGCGGCGGCTCAGGCCGTCCGCCGCGTCGGCGTAAAGGCGGTCCTTGCTGGCGTCGAGATAGAACGAGCTCAGTTCGTTCACGCAGAACTGATGAATGACGGTGATGGGCATGTGGAAATCATACGCCTCAAAACCTTCCGTCACGCGCTCGACGACGCGGTTCAGCAACGACATGGCCCAACGGTCGAACTCGGGCATCTTGCCGAACGGCACGGAATCCCTGGCCGGCTCGAAGCCGTTCAGGTTGCCGAGCATGAAGCGGGCCGTGTTGCGGATGCGGCGGTATTCCTCCGACAGGTTCTTGATGATGCCGTCGGAGATGTGCACGTCGCTGCGATAGTCGGCGGAAGCCACCCACAGGCGCAGGATGTCCGCTCCGTCGCGATTCGTGATCCTCTCGGGAGCGACGCCGTTCTGCAGCGATTTGGACATCTTGCGCCCCTGTTCGTCGACGATGAAGCCGTGCGTCAGGACGGCCCGGTACGGCGCTTTTCCGGCCACGGCCACGGAAGTGAGCAGCGAGGTCTGGAACCAGCCGCGGTGCTGATCGGCCCCCTCGAGATACAGGTCGGTCGGCCAGTTCAGATAGGGACGGCTGGGCACGTCCATGACGGAGAAGTGGCTCGCGCCGGAATCGAACCACACGTCGAGAATGTCTTCGCCCTTCTTCAGATGACGACTGCCGCAGCGAGGGCAGACCGCCAGATCGCCGAGCAGATCTTCGGGCGTGCTCGCCCACCAGACGTCGGAACCGGCCCCGGCGACTTTTTCCGCGACGCGGCGGATACGGGCGGCATCGAGGATCGTTTCATGACAGTCTTCGCACTCGAACGCCGGGATCGGCACGCCCCACACGCGCTGACGGCTGATGCACCAATCGGAGCGCTCGGACACCATGTTGTAGATGCGGTCGTGTCCCCAGCCGGGGATCCATTTCACCTCGTTGTCGATCACGTCGAGCGCGCGTTTCTTGAACGCGGCGACGTCGATGAACCACTGCGGCGTGGAGCGGAAAATGACGGGCTTGTGACAGCGCCAGCAGTGCGGATAAGAGTGCGAGATCTTCTTCAGGCCGAGCAAACGGCCGTTGGCTTCGATCACTTCCAGCGCCTTGCGGCCGCCCTTGTCCAGATCCAGGCCGGCGACGACGGGCGTGTCGGACTTGTAATGTCCCGTGGCGTCGACGGGATTGTAATTTTCGATGTGATAGCGCTGTCCCGTCTCGAAATCCTCGACGCCGTAGGCCGGCGCCGTATGAACGCAGCCGGTGCCGGCCTCGAGCGTGACGTATGGAGCCAGCACGAGCGGCGTTTTGCAGGGATACATGGGATGATTGGCGGCGAGCAATTCCAAGTCTTTGCCCTTGACGGTCAGCAGGCGTTTGGAGAAATCGAGCCCAGTGTCGCGCGACACCGAATCGGCCATGCCGTCGGCGATCAGGTAAACTTTGTCGCCCACCTCGAAAAACGAGTAGTCGAAGTTGGCGTTCAGCGTCACGGCGCGGCTGGCGGGCAGCGTCCAGGGCGTCGTCGTCCAGACCACGACGTTCACGTCGCGTCCTTTCAGCGCGGGGAATCGCTCCGCCGCGTCATCGTCCATCTGATAAGCGACGAACACCGAGGGCGACGTGACGTCGGCGTACTCGATCTCGGCCGCGGCTTCGGCGGTCTGGCAGTCGATACACCAGTACACGGGCTTGGTACCGCGGTAGACGAAACCTTTTTCCACGATCGTGGCCAGCGTTTCCAGTTCGCGGGCCTCGAATTCCGGATTCAACGTCAGATACGGCTCGTCCCAGAGCGAGAAGCAGCCCAGGCGCTTCATGCCCTCGCGCTGCACGTCCACCCATTTGAGCGCGTAGTCGTGGCATTTGGAGCGGAGTTCGAGCGCCGGCGTCGTGTCCTTGTTCAGGTGCTCGTCCTTGAGCACTTTCAGCTCGATGGGCAGCCCGTGCGTGTCCCAGCCCGGCACGTAAGGCACGTAGTAGCCGCGCATCGACTTGTACTTGACGATGAAGTCCTTCAGCGACTTGTTGAGCGCGTGCCCGATGTGGATCGCGCCGTTGGCGTAGGGCGGCCCGTCGTGGAACATGAAGGAGCGGCGGTCCTTGTTGCTCTCCAGCATTTTTTTGTAAATCTCGTTCTGTTCCCAGAATCTGACCGTTTCCGGTTCTCTCTTCGCCAGTCCGGCCCGCATGGGGAATTCCGTCACCGGCAGCTGAAGCGTCGATTTGTAGTCAACCGACATGATGCCTCACCTCTTGATTTAAATTGTGCTCCGCGTCATAGGCGGAATTCATGAACCTGTCCGAACACACCGCAAAAACAACAGGGAGGAAAGAGCCGCGCCCCGTCCTCCCTGTATTGCTCCACGACAAATTATAGCGTCGCCAGAGGAAGAGAACACGATGCATCGGCCGCCGCTATAATAATAATGACGCCTTTGTACTGACACTCAGCCGCATACATCTTCTCCACCTCCGTAATAAGTAGTGTTGAATGTGATTTTAGCAGTCCCGCTCTGCTTCGTCAATCGTTTTCGTGTCGGGACGATCCCCGCACCATCGGCCATTGAAAAGCGGCCCCGCCTTGAAAGAGAAATGGCGGGGCCGCTCGTTTGCGGTAAGATTCATACTATTTCTCAATTAAAAGGCCGAACACAGAGGCGCGGCGAGGAAGATTCACAAGGCGAGCTGCGCAGCAGTCGAAGGAGTTCCGAGCGACTGAACTTCCCCGCAGCGCCCCGTAAACTGTGTTCATGCGTTTTATCAAGAAATAGTATAAGAATTCGTCGTTCTCGTGAAACCGGGATCACTCCGCGATCATGAACGTCAGACGGGATACCAGGACGGACTCGTCGGCGACGGTCTTGTCGGCATAAGGCACTTTCACTTCCACAGAGGCGTTCCAATAGCCGGCTTTCGAGGGAATGATGTTGATGATGCCTTTCAGGTCGGTACGCCCATAGAACGCCTTGTACTCGTTGGCGGGATCGCCGTCCTTCGTGTCGCCGGCAAAACCCGCGTAAACGGCTTTCACTTCCGCCGTCTTGGCCGGTTTGCCGTCGACGAGTATCAGAACGGGGAAGCGCTGTCCCGGCTTCACCGTCGCCGGATTCACCTGCGGCACCATCTCCAGACGCTGTCCCACCGGCTTGGTGATGACATCCATCCCCTCGGCGCCGTCAAGATTCAGGACGAGCTTGGCGTACATCGCCGCTTCCTCGGCATAAGTCGCATCGGCCTTCGTCAGTTCCTTGTACTTGGCCTTGTCCGCCTGTTTCCATCCTTCCGCTCCTTTGGCCCAGAAAGTGGGCTTGTAGTTGCCGATCACCAAATAGTCGCCTTTTTTCAGGTCGGCCGCCGCCTCGTAGTGGAAGTTGTCGGCGCCGGTCTGGGCCATCTCCGTCGCGCCCTCGGCGGTAATGAGCTTCAAGGGCTCGAAGAGATGCGTACGGTCCGCGGCAATGGGTTCGGGATCGGGATACTCGTGCCCGTAGCCCAAATCGGCCTTGAGAAGGCCGTCCTTATACTCGGCGTTCACCCAGAACTCGTGAGCCTCGGCGGAAACGCCGAAAGAAGCCGCAAAAAACGCCCCTGCAAGCAGTACGGAAAAAATCTTGCGCATGAAAATTCTCCTCCTTAGTGTTGTGTATACATCGAATGTCATGTCGATTCTTTCGAGAGGGACGAAACTCCCTCGATTATTCCTCGTCCGGAGGGCATTTTCTGCCCCCACACCCACATCCGCACCCGCCGCAGCGTCCCTGCCGTGCGGAAACGATCCAGCCGCGAAGCAGGTATCCTCCGGCGGCAAGCGCGATCAGGACAACGATCAGCTCCTGTGCGCCCATGGTCTGAAAACCTCCTCTCTCTGCCGCAGAGTGCCTCAACGAACTACATCTTGGCAGCCTGAACCCAAATCACCGCATCCTGCGAGAGCTCCTTGCCCTTGAATTCCGTATCGGGGCCGACGCCCAGAGCGGCAAATCCCCACCATCCCTCCTTGGGCATGGCGAAAGCGAACGTGCCGTTGGCGTCGGCCTTGATCGTCAGAGTCACAAAGGCGTCGTGGGGAGCGGAGACCGCGCCCTTCCTTTCGAAGGCGTTCTTCTTCAGGTCGGGGCGATGGTTCATGTACTCCACCTCGACCTCGGCGAAGGGGACCGGCTTCCCTTCGCTCTTCACGACGCCGCGGAACATCCCGCCGGCCCAGATCGCATAGGGCTTGTCCAAGGGCACGATCTCCGCCTTGAGCCCCATGTCGGCATCCCACTCCGTGGGGAGACTGCCGTTGTTTACGATCATTTTGGTGATTTGTTGGATATAGATGTCCTCGCTCTTTTCGAAATAAGGAGCCGGGGCCAGACAGAAGACGTAATCGCCCATACCTCTCAGCTTGAAAGAAGTCTCAAAACCCCTGCCCTTGTTCTCCAGGCTCGTCCAGGTGATGGGCTTCAGCGTCTTGAGCAGATCCGTCTTCTTTTGCTTGTTCACGACAAAGAACTCCTGCGGGGTCTCCATGTCCATCGTGTGTCCGGCCTCAAAAGGATGGGTGAACACAAGCTTCAGGGGAATCTCTCCGCCTTTGTCCAGAATCATCTCGGGGTATAGAGCATCTGGAAGTGCGCCGAAGCGGGGAGAACCGCGGCAAACAGCGCGCATATCGACAACAGGGCCGCTTTTTTCACGTACGATACGCTCCTTTTCTTTTTTGAAATCAGTATCCTGGCCTGATTCACTCAGGCCGCCTTACTTGATGTCGCCGCTTTTGACGGTGAGCGTGTGCCCGGGGCCGCCGTCGAAGGTGACGGAAAAGGCTCCCTGCGGCTTGTCGAACGTCAGCTCGCCGCTCTCGTCCAGCTTGCCCTCGAACACAACGGCGTCCTTCTCGTCGGTGACGCGGATGGGGATGTTCGCGGCCGAGGAACCGTCGGAGAAGCCGCCCTCGCACGAGAGCGTGCCGTCGCCGTTGTCCCAGCAGGAGAAAAGCGGGGTATGGGCCAGAGCGGCGCCTGCGAGCGCCGCGATGAAGACGGCCGTTATCACGCCAGTCCATAACTTTCTGTTCATCCTCAAAACCTCCGTTTGAATT
Source organism: Pyramidobacter sp. YE332 (assembly GCF_033060595.1). Lineage (NCBI taxonomy): Bacteria > Thermotogati > Synergistota > Synergistia > Synergistales > Dethiosulfovibrionaceae > Pyramidobacter > Pyramidobacter sp. YE332. The sequence goes on from NZ_CP133038.1 coordinate 2,094,031, forward strand.
TTGTATGTCAGTCCAGCGGCGGGGAATGCCGCAGTCTGCCGCAGTATATGCGCGCCTTTTCGGGACAGGTTAATAGGTCCTCTTGGTCTTGATCAGCCCCAGCAGGATCGTCAGGGTCAGCGGGATCAGGTAGAAGATCCACATCGCCTGAAATCCGGTCAGGCCAAGGGCGGAGCCGCCGGAAAAAACGAGCACGGCGGCGAGCAGCCCGAGAATGAGCGGCACGAAAAAGGCGAAGAACATCCATTTGGTGGAGCCGGTCTGCACGCGGATGGCCATGATCGTGGGCAGACAGGGCGGACAGAGCACCATGAAGAGCATCAGAGCCATCGCGTGCAGCGGCGTGAGGTCTTCCTCCTGCCGTTTCATACGCTGTTCCAGCGTGTCGGCGTTCTTCGCTTCGCCGTCATCCGCTTCCTTGATGTAAAGGGCGCCCAGCGTGGAGACGCTGTTCTCCTTGGCCGCCAGGGTGCTGAGCACGGCGACGTTGACGCGCCAGTTGAAGCCGGCGTAACGTGAAATAGGTTCCAGCGCGCGGCCGGCCTTGCCGAGCAGGCTGTTGTCGATGCGTTCCTTGCGGATGGCCGTCAGCGCGTTCGTTCGGAAAACGATCAGCTTTTTGAGCTCCTTTTCGAGCGCCTTCGCTTCAGGATCCTTCCTGTTCTGGATGATCTCGAAAAAGTCGGGATTCGTGAGTCCGTAGGCCCTTTTCTTCTCGGCGGAGGCCCCGGACTTGAGTAATTCCCGGTAACCCTGCTGGTAGAGGATCAGGTTGAGGACATCGTCTTCGTTCGTGAGATTTCGTCCGAATTTTTTGTTCTTCGCCGCGTCGAGAAAAACTTGGACGGCCCGGTCTTTCTCCGCCTCGTACTGGGCTTCGCGTTCCGGGGACAGGCCGGGGAAGCGCAGCAGGACGAAGAGGACCACGGCGACGGCGGCGACGACGGTGGTGATCTTGCGGACGTACAGCCAGATCCGCTCGACCGCCCGCCCTAAAACGCCGCGAAGCGTGGGGATGTGATAGGGCGGCATCTCCATGATGAACGGCGCCGTTTCCTTGTGCTTCAGCACCGTCATCGAAAGGATCTTGGCGATGGGCAGCACGAAGAGCAGGCTGATCGTCTGAATGAAGACGATGACGATGGCCTGCTGGTTGACGTTCCCCAGCAGGGGCAGGCGCACCGTCTCGTTGAAGTAGATGCCGATGAGCAGGAAGTACAAGGGCAGCTTGGCCTGACAGTTGAGCATGGGGAGCGTCAGGATCGTCGCCAGCTTCGACTTTTCGTCGGGGATTCCCTTGGTGGCCATGACCGCCGGAACGGCGCAGCCGCCCAGGACCACGCCGCCGAGGATCATCGGCAGCGTTGACTGCCCGTGCAGCCCGAAGCGGCTGAGGATGCGGTCCAGGACGAACGCGATGCGCGGCATGTAGCCGCTGTCCTCCAGCACGGCGATGAGCGCGAAGAGGATGAAGAAGATCGGGATGTAGTTGAAGAGCGCGTTCAGGTTATCCACGATCCAGAGCACGAATTCCCGCACGATGGGAACGTCTATGAGCCCGGGCTGGGGAAGGATACGTTCCGCAAAGCTACGGACGCCGGCGAGGACGGGCCATGTGTAGTGGGTGAGATTGTAGCCCTGGATAAAAGAAAGGTAATAGAATCCGTAAATGACGAAAAGCAGAAAGACGGGGCCGAAGAACTTGTTGCAGACGGCCCGGTCGATGCGCTCGGAGAGCGGCGCTTTCGCGGCCTCCTTTTTGGCCGCGAGGCGTTTGGCGATGGCCGCCGCCCGGCGGCTGCGCTGGCCTGAAACGTAGATGTCGGCGCTCACGCCCTTTTCCCGCTCGAACCGCGCGCGCCATTCTTCCGCCCGCGCAAGGACGGACGCGCTCCCTTTCGCTTTGCCGCGCAGCAGCGCGGCGACGGCGGGATCCCCTTCCATCAGTTTGACGGCGAGCCACGAAATGGGGAAGGCGCCCTTCAGACTCTCTTCGCGGTTCAACAGGGCCTCCAGGTCGTCCAGGGCGTCTTTCAGGTCGGGATAGAGCTCGCAAACGGCGAGGCTGGCGCGGACGCCGGACTGCGACATGTCGGCGACGGCCTGCAGCAGATCTTCGCGGCCGCGCCCCTGGGTGATGGCCGTCGTCACGACCGGCGCGCCGAGTTCCCGCGAAAGTCCCGGAACGTCAATGGAGACGCCCAGCTTTTCGGCCACGTCCATCATGTTCAGGTCGAGAATGAGGGGGATCTCCATCTCCAGAAGCTGGAGCGTCAGGTACAGGCTGCGCTTCAGGTTGGCGGCGTCCATGACGTTCACGACGGCGGAAAGCGGCTCGTGGAGGAGCACGTCGCGCGTGACGCGCTCTTCGGGGGAATAGGAGGTCAGGCTGTACGTGCCGGGAAGGTCGATGACTTCCACGTCTTCGCCGTTTCGTTTATACCAGCCCATCATCTTGTCGACGGTGACGCCGGGATAATTGGCCACGAACTGTTTCGCTCCCGTCAGGCTGTTGAAGACGGTCGATTTGCCGCAGTTCGGCTGTCCCGCGAGGGCGATGATCTTCTTTGCCATCAGAGTTTTTTCACTTTCACGAAACGCGCTTCTTCGCGGCGCAGATTGACCAGCGCGCCTTCGGCGTCCACCTCGATCGGGTCGCCGAGGGGCGCGCGGCGGACGACCTTCGCGGCGACGCCGGGATACAGCCCCATGTCCACCAGCCTCTGGGCGAGGATCCCTCTGCCCTCGATCTTCACGATTCGCCCCGATTCTCCCGGAGCCAGTTCCGCCAACGTCGTTTCGTTCATCGTCTGCACCTCTCTCGAAACAGTAAAAGCGTGCGTTCGGAATTTCCGCCGCGCACGCGGTCCATCTTCCCGCCGGCCCCGCGAAAAATTACGAGTCGTTCACGGTCACCATCAGGTGCGCGGCGACGTTTTGGTCCAGCGCCAGGCTGCTCGCGCCTCCCGCCGGCCGGACGATGACGTCGCCGTCCCGTTCCTGCAGAAGGGTGAGGATGCTGCCTTCGCTCAATCCCAGGCTTTCGAGGCGCTTGGACATTCTTGCGTCGCCGCCGGGATTGACGATTTTCAGATCGACGTTCAGCGGCGCCAAAGAGAGAGGGAACATAGGAAACCTCCTGAGACTGCGCGGCATTCGTTTTTCGGAGAGACCTTCCCGTCTCGGATCCTGCACTGGGTCTCCGCATGCGCACATTCGTATTCTTACTGAATTCTTAATGGAACTTATCGACGGCGGATCTCTTGTTCTTTGTCTTTTTCCTGCTTTCTCACGATGCAATGCTTCAGAGCCGATGCATTTTTCTGTTCAAAACAGGCACATCATCGTCACAGAAGCGCGATCCCGTTCCGTGCAGCGAGCCCACGCTCGATGAGTCTTTTTCGTTCCGCGGCAGTCGCTCGCTTGACCGTATCGATGGCAATCAACTGAATTCGGAACAAAGCATCCACTGCTTTCCGGAATCATCAGGAATCCGACATGAGTTAGTTATACACAACTTACCGAGATTCTAACAACTGATTTCTTTCCTGTCAATAAGAACGGGATTTCTTGCGTCGTGTTCAATGACAAATCCGCCGCCCCGCCTTCCAAAAATCTTGTACTCCTTCTTGATTGAAACGCTGGGCAGGGAGAGCGCCTCGAGGGAGATCCGCACCACGAACTGCGCTGCAGGCGAGATCGTCCTGAGCGCCAGAGCGCCCTCGGGGGCCAGCGGGCCATGTTAAGTTTTTTCCCGACTTTTAGAAATCGAAGAAGCGCAAAGACTTGCAATAACTCTTTCGGCAGGGAGTTTTTATGACTTTTGAATATACGCTTAAGAATCGCTTAATATGTTATAATACTCCTTGAGGAATCGTCCTCCCGGAGGTCAGCATGAGTTTCCGAATCAAACTGATGAAAAACAAGGGCAGACTTTACGCGGCCATCGTCGAGGAGACTTACAATCCTCTCATCAAACGCAGTTCCGGAAAAACGATCCGCACGTACGGCGACCTGAACAAACGCCGCCTCACAGAGCCGGACATCGACGAAAGAATTCAGGCGGATCTTGCTGAGTTGAGGGCAAACGCAGATCTTGCAGAACGCCTCAAAGCGCAGACGCTTAAGGATCAGGTCGCAACATGTGCACCCAACAATAAACCGGACTGTGCGGGCATTTATAACTACGGCATCGCCCTTTACCGCAGATTATGGGAACGCCTTGGGCTGGACGTCTGGTTCAAACAGTATCGACGCAATCACCGACTCAAGTTCGACTTCGACCTTGCCGCATTCTTCCTCGCCGCACTGCGCATTCTGGCGCCTTGTTCGAAAAAACGGACGCACGAATACCGCGGGAACTTTGTCTTCGATTTCTCTTCCCTCACCCAGGCGGACCTTTACGAAACTCTCGGGCTCCTGAGCGGGAGCAAGGATGTCCTGATACGTAACGTCAACAAGGGGATCGCGGATATCTACGAGCGAACGATGACTGTCGCGCTTTACGACTGCACCACGTTTTACTTCGAGAGTTTTGATTCCGACGAACTTCGCGCGCGCGGGATGTCCAAGGAGAACCGCACGAATGAGGTGCAGGTGGTGATGGGACTGCTCGTTGACGCCGACGGCATCCCTCTTGACTATGAGCTGTTCCGCGGTAACACGTCGGAGATCAAGACCCTGCTGCAGGTCGTCCGGAAGCACAAGGTAAATTCCGGACTGGGGAAAGTCACGGTCGTCGCGGATCGCGGGCTCAACTGCAAGCTCAACTTGCAGCACCTTGCGGAAGAGGGTTTTGATTACATCGTGGCCCAGAGCATCAGTCGGCTGAAAAAGGACGTGAAGGAGCGGGTTCTTTCCGAGGAGAACTGGGAGCACAGCGAACGGTTCCACGAGGACGTGTTCAAGATGAAGCGTCTGGACGCCAGAGCGGATCCCGAACGTGACGCAGGCATCATCGTCACTTGGTCGCTGAAACGGCACCACCATGACCTGGACGTTCTGGAGGAATTGTGGACGAAGGGGAAAGAACTGGTCGCGAAGGGAGCCTCAGCCGTCGAGACATCCATGAAACACGGCTCAAGACAGTTTCTGAAGAGCAAGAAAGGGAAGAAAGGCGAATACGAGGTGAACACCTCTCTCTACGAAAAGCGTAAAAAGCAGGCGGGTTTCTACGTCATCGCCACCTCCAACAAGGACGCCTCCCCGCAGGAGATCTTCGCGAACCTGCGCCGGCTTTGGCGCGTCGAGGAATGTTTTCGAGTACTCAAGAGCAACCTCGATGCCAGGCCGGTTTTCGTCTGGACGCCGGAACACATCCGCGGGCACTTCCTCGTCTGTTACCTTGCGCTGGTTCTGGAACGTCTTTCCTGTCACCTCATCCGCATGAAGGGCATCAGAGACATCTCGCCTCACAAGCTCGTTGAACTCATGCGCCAGCAGAACGTCACCGTCCTGAGCGGCAGAGCCAGGAGCACGCCCATCAGCCTTCGACTGGGACACGACGGCAGCACGCCGGAGAGAAAGAACGCGGACATCGCGTCGGCCGACGCCGTGATGCAGATATTTGGAATCGCACCCGTCAATATGATGGAAGCCTATCCCGATCTCAAGAACAAACTCGCTTGTCGACTGCCTTTTGCTGCACGGGAGGCGACAGGAGGGATTATCCGTAGATCTCGCGGTTGAAAAAAATCGCGCTTACTCTTGATGCTGCTTGAGCTTGGCTTCGATTCCCCTTGGAAAAGTCGGGATGTTAAGTTTTTTATCAAGAGTTTATACTATTTCTCAATTAAAATGCCGAATGCAGAGGCGCTGCGGAGGAGATTCACAAAGCGAGCTGCGCAGACCGCGCAGCGGTCGAGGGAGTCCTGAGCGACTGAACTCCTCCGCAGCGCCCAGGAAACTATGTTAATACTTTCTATCAAGAATTAGTATTAGAATCAACCGGTGCGAATACAAAGGGGCTCGCGAAATCCATCCGGAATTTTCGCAAGCCCCTTACTTCATAAATTCTATTTCATCACGAAAAATCAGCCCTTGCGAGGCACATGGCGCGTGACGGCGACGCGGCAAGGGACTCCGGCCGGATGATCGGCCACGATGTCGCCCGCCCGGACCGGCGCATGGAGCACGATTCCTTTCAGGCTTTCGCGCACGGCCATGATTTCCTTCAACGGGACGGCATCAAGCGTGCGCACGCTCGCCACGGGCAGCGTGCCGCCCTCCACCAGCACGTTCGTGGCAATGGTACGGCGCGGGTCCTCCACTTCCTGCTTCGCCCATCTGGCGCCGCGCGGACACAGATTGCCCGTCACCGAAACAAGCTTCGCTTTTTCGCCGCCGCTCGTCTCGACTTGCAGAGGACAGCCATTGGGACAGACGATACAAATATATTCGCGGCGTTCGCTCACTGCACCGACACCTCCAAACTGCAGCAGCCCTTCAGATCAGCGGCCCTGACTCCGAGATGTTCCATCACGGCCGGATGAAGGCGCACCCGTTTTTCACGCAGGATCTCACGGCCATCGGCGCTCACGACGAGACAGCGGTCACGGCCGGGAGAGACGAGACGGAACGCAATGGACACGTCTTTTTCGCCGCTGATCCGCGAAGGCGTAGTGTAACGCACGCCGGCGCCGGGACGAACGACGATGCTCTCTCTGCAAGGAGATCGTCCGAGAGCATAAGCCGCCGCGCGCGCCCCCGCTTCGGCCGCCTCCAGAGAGACCCAATCCACCAGATCGTGCACGTGCAGCACGTTGCCGCACGAGAAAATGCCGGGGACGCTGGTCATAAAGTCGTCATCCACCGCCGCACCGCCGGTCGCAGGATTCATTTCGATGCCGGCCATGCGCGTCAGTTCGTTTTCGGGGATCAGCCCGACGGACAGCAACAGAGTATCGCACTCGAAAATCCGCTCCGTACCGGGGATGGAGCGGCGTTTTTCGTCCACCCGCGACACCTGCACGGCTTCGAGGCGGTCGTCGCCGACGATATCGGTCACGGTCGTGCTCAGATAAAGGGGAATGCCGTAATCGTTCAGACATTGCTGGATGTTGCGCGGCAGGCCGCTTGAGTAGGGCAGCAGTTCGAAAACCGCCTCGACACCGGCTCCCTCCAAGGTCATGCGGCGTGCCATGATCAGGCCGATATCGCCGGAGCCGAGGATGCAGATCTTTTTGCCGGGCATCAGGTTTTCGAGATTGACAAGATTCTGCGCGGCCCCGGCCGTGTAAATGCCCGCCGGGCGCGTGCCGGGGATCGACAGAGCGCCGCGCGGGCGCTCGCGGCACCCCATGGCCAGCACGACGGCGTCCGCTCTGAGTCGGACCATCTCGCCGCGACGGCTGACGAGCAGCTCGCGCTCCTTCGAAAGTTCCAATACCATCGACTCGGTCATGGCCTCGAGCCCCAATTCGCCGAAGCGGTCGATGTCGCGCTGGGCGTACTCGGGACCGGTCATGGCCTCGCCGAAACGATGCAGGCCGAAACCGTCATGGATACACTGATTGAGAATGCCGCCCAAGAGCCGGTCGCGCTCGACCAGTACCACGTCGCGGCAACCGGCCTCGCAGGCCGAGATAGCCGCCGCCAGGCCGGCGGGACCGCCGCCGATCACGGCGACGCCGCAGTGTCTTTCCCCGATCACCGGTTTTCACCCCCGTCGAGCGCACAGCCTGAAAACATGGCGGACGCAGCGCTGTGATCCACAAAGTCCTCCCACTCCCAATCGAACTCCTCGCGCAGCAGGCGGACGATACGGGGAAAACAGAAGCCGCCCTGGCATCGCCCCATGGAGACGCGGGAACGGTACTTGAGGCTGACGAAGGCTCGCGCGCCCAGCGGATTGTCGAGCGCGTCCAGTACTTCGCGTTTGCTGACGCCCTCGCAGCGACAGATCATTTCGCCGTAATCCGGATCCGCAGCGATCATGTCGGCGCGTTCCTCGGGACTGCGCTCGCTGAACGACAGAGCGTTGCCAGGACGTGCGCCGTTGAAATCCGGGGTGCGCCGCAGTTCCAGATGATTTTCCACAAAACCGAGCACCATCTCCGCGATCGCAGGAGAACTGGTCAGCCCCGGGCTCTCGATGCCGAGCACGTTGATGAAGCCTTTCACGTCAGGGCGGTCCTCGATCACGAAATCGGCGTTGCCGCCGACTTCCGGCGGCGTCCGCTTGGCGCGCAGGCCGGCGAACGTACGGATATAATCGGACACGTGGATGTCGGGCAACAGCTTGAGCCCTTCGTCACGCAGCGACGCCATGACCGACGCTTCGTTTCCGGTCCAGCGAAGCGAATCCTGATAATCGGCGCTCGGCCCGATAAGGATATTGCCGTCCACCGTCGGCGTCAGGTGAATGCCCAGGCCGGGATTTTTCGGATTCGGCGTGGGGTAGATCAGCGTGCGCAACGAACCGCCGAGGCGCTTGTCGAGCACATAGTATTCGCCACGGCAGGGATAAATGCGATAATCCCCGATGCCCACCATCTCGCAGATTTTCGCCGCAAAAAGTCCCGCCGCATTCACCAGCACTCGGCAGGTGAGCATGTCGCCGCGATCGTTTCTCACTTCAAAGCCGCGCCCCTGCGGCAGCACGTTCACGTTCGCCACCGGCCAATCGAGACGGATGTCGACGCCGTTGGCCTTGGCGTTTTCGGCGAGGGCGATCGTCAGGCCGTAAGGCGAGATGATCGCGCTGGTCGGCGACCACAGCGCCGCGATCCCCTGTACGTCGGGCTGGATCTGACGCATGCGCGCCGGACCGATGATCTCCAGGCCCGGCACGCCATTGGCCTGCCCCTGAGCGTGAAGACGTTCGATGCCGGGCAGATCGTCTCTGTCAAGGGCGACTGTCAGCTTGCCGATGCGCCGGATTTTCACCTTCAAGTCGCGGCACAGATCGTCCATCATGGCGTTGCCGCGCACGGCCAGTTCAGCGCGGAGCGTGCCCGGCTTGTAGTTGATGCCCGAGTGGAGCACGCCGCTGTTGCGGCAGCTTGTGCCGAGCGACACGTCAAGCTCGCGTTCGACGAGACAGGCGCCGATGCGATACTGCGCCAGCCCCCGTGCCACGGCGCACCCCACCACGCCGCCTCCGACGACGACCACGTCATAGTCTGTCTTCAATTGCCATCCCCCCAAAGATTGTCGCGCTGTTTCTTCATCAAAAATTCGAACACAAGGACGCCGCGCCGAACAAAAGCTGACGGCTTATTGCAGCGCGGAACGACTTTTTTCGGCCTCCTGTCCCAGAATCTCATGGGCTGCAAAAAGCCGATCCCGTCGCCGCGGACGGAATCGGCCCATACTTTCAGCGTTAGAATGGCGCGGTCCCCGCCAGATCGAGCACGGCGCTGACGCAGCGGCGCATTTCCACGGAGTCGGAGCCGCCGAAGCGGACGCGGCGGCCGTCAAGGCGCTCGACGAACGGCAGCGTTGCGGCGACATCGCATTGAGCGGTCTTGAGAAAAGCGATCTCGGCGATCCAGGACGGAGCGAAGTCCAGCACGGGCGCTTTTTTGCCGCGCACCAGCTGCGCCGCCTTGATGGCCGCGTCGTAAATGATCTTGTAAGTCTCTTCCGGTCCCAGGCAGGTCGCGGCCAGGCGGCCGCGAGCCTTTTTCACCGCGGCGGTGACGGCTGTGTCGCCCCACAGGGCGCGGGCTTCGCGGCAGGCGGCGTCGTCGCCGGTCACCAACGCCACGGGGATTTTTTTGCCGGAAGCGGCCGCGGCGTTGATGCCGATCTCGCCCACTTCAAGGCCGTTCAGTTTCACGCTGTAAACCACGTTCGGATCGATGGTGTGATCCAGCACCGCGCACCGCGTGCCGGCCATGGCATGGTAACAGAGGAAGAAGATGCCGTCGCACTCGTCGAAGCCTTCCATCATGCCCAGCGTTTTGGGCGAGCCGCTGGTCAGCCGCGCCCCCTTCGGCCACTCACCAATGTCCAGATTGGTCATGTGACTGTGAGCGTCGTTGACAATCACCTCGTCGGCGCCGCCGTCCAGAGCGCCGCGCACCGCCGCGAGCACGTCGCGCTGCTGCATCCTGCAGCCGAAAGCGTATTCCGGACGGCGGCTGTCGCACTGCGCGATGGACGTGACGCCCGTGGCGCCTTCCATGTCGGCGCTGATAAAAATTCTCATCGGACGGTTACTCCTTTTCCGCCGATTTCGCGGCGGGCGGCTTCACGGCCCTCACGGGGCGCCCGACCATCAGCTCGGGACGGACGGCCGCGTCGAATTCCTTGGCCGACAGGTACCCAAGCGCCAGCGCCGCTTCGCGCAGCGTCGTGCCTTCGCCGTTCGCTTTTTTGGCGATCTCGGCGGCCTTGTCGTAGCCGATCTTCGGCGCCAGCGCCGTGACCAGCATCAGGCTGCGGCTCAGGTTCTCGGCGATGCGCGCCTCGTCGGCCTCCAGTCCGGCCAGGCAATGGTCGGTGAAGGAGTTCATCGCGTCGCCGAGCAGGCGGCAGCTTTGCAAAAAGTTGTAGGCGATCACGGGCAAAAACACGTTCAGCTCGAAGTTGCCCTGCGACGCCGCGAAGCCCACGGCCGCGTCGTTGCCCATCACCTGCACGGCCACCATGGTCACGGCCTCGCACTGGGTGGGATTGACCTTGCCGGGCATGATCGAACTTCCCGGTTCGTTCGCGGGGATCTTCAGCTCGCCGAGGCCGCAGCGCGGGCCGGAAGCGAGCCAGCGCACGTCGTTGGCGATCTTCATCAGATCGGCGGCCAGCGCCTTGAGCGCGCCGTGCAGCGCCACGATCTCGTCGCGGCTGGTGAGCGAGTGGAACTTGTTGGGCGCGGTGCGGAAATCCACGCCGGTGATGTCGCCGATCTCCTGCGCCGCGAATCTGCCGAACTGTTCGGGCGCGTTCAGGCCGGTACCCACGGCCGTACCGCCGAGGGCCAGATCCTTCATGAACTCGACGGCGGTCATGATCATGGCCTGGCAGCGTTCGAGCATGCGCGCCCAGCCGCCGATCTCCTGGCCCAGCGTCAGCGGCGTGGCGTCCTGCAGGTGCGTGCGGCCGATCTTGACCAGATCCATGTATCGTTCCGACTTGGCCTGCAAGCACTCGCGCATCTTTTCCAGCGCGGGAAGCACTCCCTTTTCCACGGCCAGCACGGCGGCGACGTGCAGCGCCGTGGGAAACGTGTCGTTGCTGCTCTGGCTGCGGTTGACGTGGTCGTTGGGATGGATCTTCCGCCCCAAATGCTCGGAAGCGAGATGGGCGATCACTTCGTTGACGTTCATGTTGCTCTGGGTGCCGCTGCCCGTCTGCCAGACCTTGAGCGGGAATTCGTCCCAGCGGCCGCCGGCCAGCAGCTCGTCGGCGGCGTGCATGATCGCCGCGGCGGTTTCGGCGTCGAGCGCGCCAAGGCGGCCGTTGGCCGCGGCGGCGGCTTTCTTGAGGATCAGGAAGGCTTCGATGATCCCGCGCGGCATCGTCTCCGTGCCGATGCGGAAGTTCTCGTAGCTGCGCTGCGTCTGCGCGCCCCAGTGACGCTCGGCGGGGACGGCGATCTCGCCCATGCTGTCTCTTTCGATGCGGGAATCCATGGATAACTCGCTCCTTTCTTTCCGTTGACGAAAAGATTCTCTGGGCAAAGTGTACCACGAAACGGGCGCGGCGGCGCGGAACGATTTTTTTGTTTTCCGCTCAAATCATCCGCCACGAATGGCGTTCTTTGCGCTAAAATAAGAAATTATGCCGCAGGCTTTTATTTGCAAAGGAGGAATGCGTCGATGGCAGCACATGCAGAAAAAGAGAAACTGCCGCTCCCGCCGCTGTGGGAACTGACCCGGCACGAGGCAGCCATTGTCGCGACGCGGTGGAACGCCGATCCGATCATTCACGTGCCCGAAGGCTACAACCTCGAATCGGACGCGTCGGCCTTTTTCAAAGCGGCCGACTGCCCCAACTCGCCTTATTTTCCCGCGCTGGACTTTTATCACATGTACAGCCAAGGTTCGCGCACGATCCTGCCCTGTTTCCGCACCTACCAGCAGACGCGCGATTACAGCTGCGCCTCGGCCGTGGCGCTGATGGTCATGTACCACTTCGGCTATCACGACTGGCGGGAGCTGGAGATCGCCGACAAGATGGCGGCCTTTCACGGCCTGCCGACGGAGTCGCGCCGCCCGATCCCGGTCAAGGATCTGGTCCATTTCTTCGAGGCGATCGGCTGGGACGTGGCATCGAATCTGCCTTTCGCCGCCAAAGCGCCGCAGGACGCCGCGCCCTACAATCCGTGGCGTTGCGCCGAGGCCAAAAGCTTCCCGACGCTGGACAGCTTCGCGCGTTTTTGCCGCCGAACGCTGCGCGACGGCGCTCCGATCATGGTCGAGAACATCGACTGGGGCGCGCACTGGCGGGTGATCATCGGCTACGACGACATGGGCACGGGCAACCCCGCCCACGGCGTGCTGATCCTCGCCGATCCGCACGACACCGCCGACCACTGCCAGGACGGCTACGTCGTGGAACACATCGACAAGTTTTACAGCACCTGGTACGACATTTTCGTCATGGAACGGGACGAATGCACTCAGCCTTGGGTCGTCGCCCGTCCGCCCCGAAAGGAAGGAGACTTGTGGCCATGCACCGTGAAAAAGAACCGCTGATCCGTTTCGGCGTCGCCGTTCCGGAGAACCTTCTGCAGAGTTTTGACAAGCGCCTCGAGAACGCCGGCCTGCCCAATCGCTCGGAAGCGCTGCGTCAGCTGATCCGCGAGTACGTCAGCCGCGACACCTGGCAGAAAGGATCGGGGCAAGTCTACGGCACGATCACGCTCACCTACAATCATCACAGCAACGACGTGACGGCGCGCCTTACCGGCCTTCAGCACGATTTCGGCGACATCATCGTGTGCACCACCCACGTCCACGCCGATCATGATCATTGTCTCGAGACTGTCATCGTCCGCGGCGACGTGGAAAGCGTGAAGGAATTCATCGCCTCGCTGCGCGCGCTCAAGGCCGTCAGCTCGGTCAATCCGGTGATCGCCGTCCTGGTCTGAGATGCCCGACGCTTCCGCTCTGATGGGCAGCGCGCCCATTCCCCGCCTGATCCTCCGCTTCGCCCTGCCGGCCACGCTCGGGGTGCTGGCCAACGCGCTTTACAACATCGTCGACCGCGTCTTCATCGGCCATTACGTCGGCGCCGAGGGGCTGGCCGCCATTTCCGTCGTCTTCCCCATCATTCTGCTGGTCGTCGCCTTCAGCGCCCTGATCGGCGTCGGCACGGCCTCGCAGATCTCGCGCGATCTCGGCGCGCAGGATCAGGAACGGGCCGAGATCGCGCTCGGCAACGGCGTCACGGCCTCCGTCTTTTTCCTGGCCCTGACGGCGCCGCTGCTGCTGTTCAACATCCCGGCGATCGTCAGGCTGTGCGGCGCCACGGAGCGTATCGCGCCGCTGACGGAGACCTACCTGAAAATCACCGGGCCGGCCATTCCCGTTCAGTTTCTCAGCATGGTTCTGATCGCCGCCATGCGGGCCGAAGGCCATCCGCGCCATGCCATGTGGGCGATGGTGCTCGGCTCGTTGTTCAACGTCGCCCTGGACTGGTGGTTCATCGCCGGGCTCGGCATGGGCGTGGCCGGCGCCGCTTGGGGGACCGCCGGTGCGCAGATTTTCGCCTTTCTCTGGCTGCTGGCTTTTTACGCGCGGCGCCGCAGCGCGCTGCGGCTCTCTCCCGATCGGTTCAGGCCGCGTTGGCGGGTGCTGGCCGAAACCTGCGCGGTGGGGGTGTCGCCCTTTCTGATCAACATCTTCTTTTCGGTCATGCTGGTGGCGTTCAATCTGCTGCTGGGGCAATACGGCGGCGAGATGGCCATCTCCGCCATGGGCATCTTCTTCGGCCTCGACAGTCTGCTCTTCATGCCCGTCACCGGCATCGGCGAAGGCGCCATGCCCATCATCGGCTACAACTACGGCGCGCGCCGCTGGGACCGCCTGCGCGAAACGGTGAAGATCGCGCTGCTGTTTTCGGTCGGCTATTATATTTTGTCCGAAGCGGCGGCGATGTTCTGGGCGGAGGAATTGGCATCCCTCTTCACCGACGGCGACGCCGAACTGATCGCCCTCGCGGCGCGCTGCATGCGCATCGGCTACGCCGCCCTTCCCTTCAGCGCTGCCGCGATCATCGTCGGCTACACGCTCGAGGCGCTCGGACGGGCGCGGGCGTCTTTCTGCTTCAACCTGATCCGCCAGCTCGTCGGCATCGCGCTGATCGTCATCCTGCCAAGATTCCTCGGCGTCGACGGCGTGTGGATCACCTTTCCCGCCATCGATTTCGTCGGCGGCCTCGCCGCCGCGCTGCTGCTGCGCCGTGAAGCGCGGAACCTGCGGCGAACGGAGTTTGCGGCGCCGAGTTCCGCCGCGCACGCGCCAGCTCCATGAAACAGCTTTTTTCGCGGGCGTCAGAAAAACAAAAACGCCGATTGAACTTCGGCGTTTACACACAACGCAGCAACCCTTTCCCCCTTCCGACCGTCTGTCATCGTCACTTTCAGATCTGTCGGAAGGGGATTTTTTTGAAAAAAGCGCTGTTCACACATAACTTCATGATGAGGCGCGCGCGACGACATTGCCGTCGCGCGCGCCTCACTTATTTTGCTCTCAGCCGAACAGATCTTCCTGATCGTCCACGTCGGGACGCAGGATGCGCACGGTCTCCTCCTGGAACCAGTCGTAAAGGGTATCTTTCGGCTCTTTCTGCGCGCGCAGGCGTTCGATGCTCGTGCCGAGGATGTAAAACGGACGGCAGGGTTCGATCAGATCGCGCCCCCAACGCCGCAGCGTCGCCGCCAGACCGGCCAGCTGCGTTTCGGTGTCGGCGACAAGAGCCAGCAGCGTCCAGTCCTCCTGCTCATCGGCGTCGAGATCATACCAGCCGGGGACGTAGACGCGCCGCTGCTCCATCAAAAAGACGTGCAGCCGCCCGATCAGCGGCAGCAGCTCCCGGGGATCGTCACCGCATTTCACGGCGAACAGCAGATCGACGTTGTAAAATCCGAAGCGGTCCGACGCCATCGGTTTGAAAAACCTGTAGTGTTCGAAATCGGCATGGCTGCGCAGCATGAAGTCGATCGTCAGCGTCCCCGCAGGCGCGCCGTTTTCCTCCGCCCAGGCGTCGAGCCCCGACTGGCCGGGAGCGGGCAGGCCGCGCGCGCCCACGCCCCAGTGCGGAAAAGCTTTCGTAAACGATTCGACGAGCGGATGCTGCGGCCAGATCGCCCTGACGCGTTCGCCCTCGAAGGCGAAGTACCGGTCGTCGGGCAGGCACGGCACGACGGGAAACGTTTCGTGATGAGTGACTTCCTTGACGCCCCACTGCTGACGGAACGCGCGATCGAGCAACTGGCACATGCGGTTGTGTTCCAGCGCCCGGCAGGCCTGTGCCTCGTCGTCCGTCGGCGCGCCCATCTCCGCCGCCGGAACGCCGGTCGACCGCGCCAGCTCGCGCCGCGCCGCCTCGCCCTCGGGCGTCAGAACGTAGCCGCCGCCGCGGCGCGTCAGTTCACCGGCTTCGAGCATCCCGGCCAGCGATGAGGGATCGTCGCCGGCCAGACGCACCGTCTCTTCGTCCCAGCAGGGGAATTCGGGAGAAAACAAAAGGATCGAAGATTCCATGATCGTTCCTCCTTCGTTTAAGAGAAATAATTTTCCCATGACGATTTTACAAAACGGACGCCCTTTTTCGCAAAAAGGCGCCCGTTTTTTCACGCTTGGATTGAAGAGACTTACAGACGCCCGTTCCGCTCGTCGGCGTTGAGGGCCTTCCAGAACCCCCAGCAGGAGAAGAACATGATGAACGCGAACGGAGGCGCCGTGCACAACGAGATGGTCTGAATGTTGATCAGGCCGCCGGTGGTCAAAAGCACCACGGCCAGAGCGCCCATGAGGATGCCCCAGATGGCCATCTTGCTCTTGGACGGATCGCTGGTGCCGTGCTGGCAGTACGCGGCCAGCACGAACGTGGCCGAATTGGCCGAAGTGACGAAGAACGTCGTGATCAGCACGATCATGCCGTAGGACATGGCGGTGCCGAGAGGATAGTGCTTGTACAGCTCGAAGGCGCCGACGGAAACATCCTTGATCACTTCCGCCGCGATCTTGACGTGTTGGACCAGCTCCAAATGCAGCGCCGAAGTGCCGAAGATGGCGAACCAGACCGCGCTGCCGAGCGCGGGAACGATCAGAACGCCGGCGATGAACTCGCTGATGGTGCGGCCGCGGGAAATGCGGGCCACGAAAGCGCCGACGAAAGGCGCCCAGGCGATCCACCAGGCCCAGTAGTACAGCGTCCAGTTGGCAAGATGTTTCTGGTACCCGGCGCCGTAGGGATCCATCATGAAACTCTCCTCGACCAGGCCGCTGAGGAAATCGCCGATGCCGGTCATGAAGGATTCGACGATGGGCAGCGAGGGGCCGACGATGAACATCAGGGCCATGAGGATGAAGCAGACGCGGATGTTGAAGTCGGCCACCTTGGAAATGCCCTTTTTGATGCCGAGCACGGCCGAACCGGTGTAAAGCACGGCAAGAATCGCAATGATGACGACCTGAACGAACGTGGTCTTGGGCAGTCCGAAGACGGTATTGGCGCCCGAGTTCAGCTGCAGCGTGCCGAGGCCGAGAGACGTGGTGATGCCGCCCAGCGTGGCGAACGTGGCGAGAATGTCGACGACCTTGCCGAACGTCCCCTTGACGGCCTTTTCACCGACCAGCGGGATGAAGATCGAACTGATCAGACCGGGCGCGTTGTAGCGGAACTGGTAGTAGGCCAGCGGCATGGCGATGACGGCGTAACCGGCCCAGGGATGCAGACCCCAGTGGAAAAAAGAAATCTGCAGCGCGTCGCGGGCGGCCTGAACGGACTCGGGCGCCGCGCCGAAGGGCGGATTGGTGAAATAAATCAGCGGCTCGGCGGCGCCGTAAAACACCAGCCCCACGCCCATACCGGCCGAGAACAGCATGGCGAACCAGGCCAGATTGCCGTATTCGGGGCGGTCCTCCGCCCGGCCCAGGCGGACTTTGCCGAAACGGCCGGCGGCGATGAAAAGACAGAAGATGACGAAAACGTTCATGAAGAACATATACCCGGCGCCGAAATAAGTCGTCAGGCCGTTGAACAACGACTTGGCGAAGGAGCCGAAAGAATCGGGCGACAGCAGCCCCCAGAGGACCGCCGCAAACGTGATCAATATCGAAACGTAATAAACCGTGTTGCTCTTGGTATCGACGCAGCCTGACCAGTCGAGCCGGCCGTGGTCGAGAGGATTCCGCGAAACTTTGTCCGACATTCAAGTGACTCCTTTCACAACGGGAAGGAACGTCTAAAACAAGGGGCTGAAATTCGCGTTTCAAAAACGTCCTTTCAGCCCCTCGAACTTACTTGCCGCGTCTCTTGTCGAGAGGATTCCGCTCCGCCGTTCCGTCAGATCAGAACTTGGAGGGGAACACCGTCGGCTCGGCGATGTCCGTCGCCAGAGCGTTCAGAGCCGCCTCGACGCGGCTGGTGCGCAGCTGCCATTCGGCCTCGGCGCTCAGTTCGGGATCGCCCAGAGGATAGGGAACGGACACCGTCTGGACCATGCGGTTGGCGCCGACGGTCTTGGCCACGTCGATCAGATTGCACATCACGACCACGGGAATGCCGGTTTTCTCGATTTCTTTGCCCATCGTTGACCCGCAACGAGTGCACGTGCCTCAGGTGGCGGTGAGCACGACGGCGTCGACCTTGGCGGCGTGAAGCTCGGCGGCGATCTCCTTGCCGAATTTGGCGGCAAAAGCCTGGGTCGTGCCGGTGCCGACGGTCACATAGTAATAATCGTAAAGCTTGCCGATCTTGCCCTGCTTCTCGAAGTAGCGCATGGCGTCCACAGGCACGCCGCGGTCGGGAATGTGGCACATGGCGGCGGGGTCGAAGCCGGCGTGGATCGTCTTGAACACGCCCTCGGGCAGATTGTCGAGTTTGGAGATGTCGTACTTGCCCCACTTCTGCGCGGAAGCGCTCTGAATGTGGTCGGGGTTGTCCACGGGCACGACGCCGGAGGACGAGACGAGAGCGACGGTGGCGTGAGCCAGATCCTTGAGCGCGGGCGCGGGCGGGATCTTCTCCATCTTGGGGATGATCAGCTCGGTCTGGAACGGCTCGCCCTTGAGCTTCTTGAGCAGCATGTCGATGACGCGGTCGGCGGCGATGCGTCCGTCGGGCTGAGGGATCTCGGCGCGGATGCCGCGGGGGAAGTAGCCTTCCTGGGCGGCGGGCAGGAGCTCTTCGCCCTTGGCGATCTTCTTGGCGAATGCGGCCATGGCGGTCACGTCGTCCTTCATGAAGGTCGCCTTGCGGCCGCCCTTGAAGATGTAGCACACGGATTTGTACTCTTCGACGCCGGGATTTTCCTCGTTCATGGAGGTGATCACGGGCACGTGATAGCGCTCGGCCACCGCCTTGCACATGATGCCGCAGCCGACGCCGTAGCGTCCGGCCATGAAGGCGGGACCGGCGAAGAAAATATCGAATTTCTTCGTGTCGAGCCAGGCGAAGATCTCTTTCAGGGCTTCGTCGGTGTGATTGGTGATGTAATTGTCGCCGCAGACGATGGTGTTGGTGACTTCGATGTCGGGCT
Organism: Pyramidobacter sp. YE332; assembly: GCF_033060595.1. Classification (NCBI taxonomy): domain Bacteria; kingdom Thermotogati; phylum Synergistota; class Synergistia; order Synergistales; family Dethiosulfovibrionaceae; genus Pyramidobacter; species Pyramidobacter sp. YE332. The sequence goes on from NZ_CP133038.1 coordinate 2,112,686, forward strand.
TCACCATCTGGTTCAGCATCATCGAACAGCCGACGAGATTGTCGTGGAAAATGGGCTTGGCGTCGGCCGCGTCTTCGCCGCCGACCTGGCCGAAAAACTGGTTGATGTAGTGAATGGCTTTCAGCATTTTATTTTTGCCTCCCCGATTTAAAAATCAGCGCAGGTTCTCTTGGAGTAACCGCTGATGTGGTTGGCGCAGAACATGCCGTTGTTTTCCATCACGAAGGAACCGTCGGAACGGATGCAGCCTTCCCAGCCGCCGGAGTTCCCGTCGCGGGCCAGAGCTTCGAGCTCGCCGATGACTTCCATCTTCGGGAACTCGTACATCTGGGACACGTTGCCGGTGGTGACCAACGCGTCGGTGGCGGGGTTCATCGAAACGAGGGGCTGCGAGGCGCCGTCGCGGCCGGTGCACTCGTCCGACAGGCCGATGGTCTTGATGCCGAGGCGCTCGAGCTCGACCAGCATGGCCGTGTAATCGACGTCGGGGTTGCCGTACCCTTCTTCGACGACGACCGCGGCGTCGACGCCGAGCGAGGCGCAGATCTGTCCGGCCATTTTGGCGCAACGGACTTTTTCGTCCATCTTCACGTTCAGCGTGGACATGACGACGCCGAGGAAATTGATGGTCTTGCCGTGCTGTTCGTAGAGCTTCTTGATCATCGGATTGACGGCGAACTCGTAAGTCGAGATCTTCGACGACGTGGGCATGAAGGACCCCGACACCATGCAGCCGTCGAGCAGTTCGTTGGGGTGCATGAAGGTGGGCAGGATATGGTTGCCGTCCCAGCCGTAGATCAGCGTGTTGTAGCCCATCGTCTCCATCTGGGTCTGCGGCTGAAGCAGGTAGACCACGCGGGGCAGTTTGTCCACTTCGGGGCCGCGCTCGTTCAGGGGGGCAGGTCGTAGACTTCGATGTTCTCGGGCTCGAGGTCTTTCACGCACTGGCCGACGTATTCGGCAAGGCGCATGCCGGCCCAGCGCAGGGCGTGATTTTTCTTCTGCTGCTCGCGCTTTTCAAACTCTTCGTCGGTGTCGGCCACCAGCACGAGATTGACCATGTCGCCGAAAATGGTGTGATGCTGATACGCGCCGCCCATGGCGATCAGGCCGTCCTGGAATCCTCCCCAATGTTCGCCGACGACGAGCAGCGAACAGTCCTGCAGGCAGTGGGTGCGGCCGGAACCGGCGATCTCCATCTCGGACAGCACGCCGGGGAAGATCCCGTGGCCGCCGGACACCTTGCAGCGCATCTCCACCGCTTCCTTGACGGGACAGAGCACCACCTCGTCGCCGGGATGCACGATCCTCAGATCGGCGGTGGTGATGTGCTCGTCTTCCTTGACGACCTTGAGCAGTTCTTCCTTGTTGACGGTGAGAATGCCCTTGCTGTAGCCCGTATGGTCGCCGAACTTGATGTCGGTCACATGAAAGGCTCCGATTTCAAGTCTCATAACTGAAATCACTCCTTCTTCAAGATTTGCGGGATCAAATCCCTCCGATGCCCCTTCGAGATGACCGAACGTTCTCAGCCCGGCCACTCCATTCCCTCTGTGTTGCTTTTCACGATTGAATTATAATGAAAAAGAATGAATGATTTCCATAATGAAAAATGTGAAAATGCCCGTAGTAAAAATTATGACGCGCCGCTCGCGACAATCCGACGGCGTCGCTTAACGCGGAACATGCACAAAGAGCCGCCCCGGTCGATGCGAGGCGGCTCTTTGCCGTTGTTTCCCGACGAGATTTTCACGATGGTTCGGTGCCTGCCGCGCAGGCGGCGCCGTTGCCGATTTTCCTCTTCCGTTGTGCCGCGGGTGCCGGCCCGCTTTTTCTTCGCGGCTGGAGACGGCGTTCAGCTGAGGTCGAGGTAGCCTTCGCGGATGGCGTAACGCGTCAGCTCGGCCATGCTGTTGCAGCCAAGCTTGTCGAGGATGTGGCGACGGTGGGTGTCCACCGTGTTTTTGCTGATGCTGAGCTGTTCGGCGATCTGTTTGGCGTTGCAGCCGTTGACGAGAAGCTTCAACACGTCCAGTTCACGGTCCGACAGCGGGCAGTTCGAGGACTGGGCCTCGCTTTCGGTCAAGCGCAGATAATCCCCGATGAGCGTCGAAAGGATCGCCGGCGTCAAGTAATACTGCCCGTTCGCGACGGTTTGGATGGCCAGGCACAGTTCCTGCGACGAACACTCTTTCAGCACGTAGCCGCGGGCGCCGGCTTTCAGGCTCTCGACGATCAGGTTCTTGTCGCCGTGCATGGACAGCACCAGCACCTTCGTGCCGGGCGAGCCGGCGGCAATCTTCTGCGTCGCCTGGATGCCGTTCAGCCGCGGCATCGTCATGTCCATCAGCACCACGTCGGGCTGCAGGCGCTCCACCGCCGCGACGGCCTCCGCGCCGTCGCGGGCCAGTCCGGCCAGTTCGATGCCGTCCGCTTTGCCGAGCAGTTCCCGCAGTCCTTCAAGAAACATTTCGTGATCGTCGGCCAGAAGCACGCGAATACTCATTTGAACTCCCCTTCCTTCAGTTTCAACGGGCAGGACATGGCGACGGTCGCGCCTTTCCCGGGGATGGAAACGATTTTCAGAGTCCCATCGATGGGTTCAAGACGTTCCCTGATGCTGAAAAGCCCAAAGCTTTTCGTCTCCTTGCGCGCCTCGTTATGATCGAGGTCGAAGTCCTCGGGGAATCCCCGGCCGTTGTCCTCCACCGCGACCATGATCTTCCCCGGGCCGCGGTTGACGATGATGGTGACGCGCGTCGCGCCGGAATGTTTGATCACGTTGATCAGCAGCTCGCGTGCCATGCGGTAGAGGATCACGCAGACGGCGTCGTCCGCCCAGAAGTCGGCCATGGTCCCCTTCGCGCGCAGCTCCCACTTGATGCCGTGCGGCGTGAGCAGATTGTCGGCCAACGATTCCAAGGCAGGATTGATGCCCACTTCCTTGAGAATGGGCGGGCTGAGCTCGAAGATCAGCGAACGGCTTTCGCAGATCATCTTCTCCGTGTTGGCTTCCAGCGCCGCCATCTCCGCCTCCAGCGCCGGACGCACTTTTTCGCGCAGCTCGCGGATCTTGTGAAGCTGCGATACCAGATCGTAGCCGATGCGGTCGTGCAGGTCGGTGGCGATGGCGCGGCGCGTGCTCTCCTCGGTGAGCGTCAGCTGCGTGGCCAAATTGCGCAATTCGTTTTTTTTGCGGTCCAGCGCCTCGTCGGCATCCTTCAATTTTGTCTTGTCGAGGAAGATCACGGCCGCCATGGCCGGCGGCAGCGGGAAGGCGATCGCCTCGAGGAAACTGCCGGCCTCTTTGCTGTTGCCCTCGCAGTGCACCGAATGTCCGAGACGCAGACAGTCGACGATGATCTGGGACCAGCGCGGCTCGGAAATCGGCCATACGTCGAGAAAGCTGCGGCCGATCACGTCCCGGCGGCGAACCTTCATGACGCGCTCGTAAGACGGGTTGACGTCGACGAAAAACACTCTGTCGGCCGTGATGCTGCGGCGCGATCCTTCCTCCACGCGGTACAGCGCGATCGGGTCGAACGTCCGCGCGAACAGCATCCGATACACGATCATGGCTTCTTCGGATGTCCCGGATGCTCTTCTTCCGTTATATTCATTACGATTCATTTCAACTCATCCGCCTTATCCACGAAATACAAAACCTTCGTTTTCTCCCGCCAACGCATAAAAGCAGAGGCACTGATTCATTCTATAATATTTCCCGATTTTCGGCGAACAGGAAAAAGATCGTCCTGACCGCTTCACTGCGGCTTCTTGACAGGGCACAAAGTTCATGATAATCTACAATCGATAAAAATAAGTTCACCTTCTCCGGCACCGGCCGGAGGCAAAAAGGCGTCCCGACCCTGCCGCAGGTACAGCGCGCGAAAGCGCGCCACAAGGCACGGTTTGGGACGCCTTTTCCAATATCCAGGTATCCAGGGAGGAATCGTTCATGAAGATCAGGCCTTTTGCAGTGGAAGAGTGGATGAACGCCTACGAAACCGGCGCCGCCTACAATATCGCCGAGACCTGCGTAAGCTCAATATCCGTCGACGAGCTGTTCGCACTGACCGGCGCGAACAAACGGGAATTTCTTGACGCGTTCTGCGCCCGTCGTCTCACCTACGGCGACATCCAGGGCGCGCCGGCCTTCAAAAGGGGCGTCTGCAAACTCTACCGGACCATTGCGCCGGAAGACCTCGTCACCACCCATGGAGCCGCCGGCGCCAATCACCATCTTTTTTATTCGCTGATCGAACCCGGCGACCGAGTGGTCACCGTCATGCCCACCTATCAGCAACTCTATTCCATTCCCGAAAGCTACGGCGCCGACGTGAAGATCATGCGCCTCAAGCCGGAGAATCGCTATCTGCCCGATCTGGAGGAACTGAAAGGACTCGTCGTCCCCGGCACGAAGATGATCTGTCTGAACAACCCCAACAATCCCTCCGGCGCGCTGATGAACACGGAGCTGCTCGAACAGATCGCGGCGATCGCCCGCAGCGTCGGCGCGTGGATCGTCTGCGACGAAGTCTATCGCCACCTGACGCAGACCGACGAGTGGCAAGAGTCGATAGCCGACCTATACGAAAAGGGCATTTCCGTCAGCAGCATGTCAAAGACTTTCTCCTTGGCGGGCCTTCGTCTCGGCTGGATCGCCACGCGCGACAGGAGCGCGCTCAAGGCCTGCCTCTCGCACCGCGACTACAATCTCATCAGCTGCGGCATGTTCGACGAAGCGCTGGCCGCCGTCGCCCTGGCGCACGGCGACGCATTGCTGGCCCGCAACCGCGCCATCGTGCGCGCCAATCTCGCCATCCTCGACGAATGGGTCGCCGGGCAGCCGCACGTGCGTTATGTCAAGCCCGTGGCCGGTACGACGGCGCTGCTCCATTACGATCTGGACATGCCGTCTTATGAGTTCTGCGAGAAAATGTACCGTCAAACCGGCGCCTTCGTCACGCCCGGCGACTGCTTCGCAGAGCCGTACAGCCTGCGCATCGGCTACGCCTGCGACGCGGCAACGCTGAAGGCCGGGCTCGCGGCGGTAAGCGAGTTTCTCGCTTCGTACGAGGAATCACATTCGACGCCGAGATCGTAAATCTACGCTTCGAATACGGCATCCACACAAGAAACGGCTTCGCTGCGACGCCGCCGTGCGAAACCGGCCGTCGGACCGCCGCAGCGCAAGGATTTCCGCGCCCCGCGCGCACAGGAAAGCGCCGCCGCTCCGTTCGAGAGGAGCGGCGGCGCTTCGCAAAGGGACAAAATCTTTACGACGTCGCCCTGAAGAATGCGTTTCGCTGCGGAGCGCGGCATCGCCAACCATGCGTTTCTATCGACACGTCGTCATCATCGCCGTTCAAGCCTTTTGAAGCGTCCCCGGTAGAAGATCAGCAGCGCCAGCGTCACGCAGCAGGCGCACACGTCCGCCACGGGATAGCTCAAGAACACGCCGGCGACGCCGAAAAACCGCGGCAGGATCAGCAGCGAGGGGATGAAAAAAATCACCTGCCGGCTCAGCGACAAAAACAGCGCCGGCCCCGCGAATCCCAGCGCCTGAAACGTCACCGTGCCGACGATCTGAAAGCCGATGATCGCGAACGTCGATTGGAGGATGCGCACGCCCCAGACGGTGAGGCGGATCACCTCGGCGTCGTCGGTGAACGCGCGCACGAAAACGTGCGGAAAGCCGAGCAGGATGATCTCGCCCGTCACGGTGATGACCGTGGCCGAAAGCAGCGCGATCTCGATAGCCCTGCGGGCGCGGCCGTAAAGTCCCGCGCCGTAACAGTAGCCCACGATCGGCTGCATGCCCTGGCCGATGCCGAAGATCGGCATCACGGCGATCGACGAGACCTTCATCATGATCGCGTAGGCGGCGATATGCAGCGCCGAACCGTAATGCGAGATCTGATTCATCAGGATCGTGTTGGCCACCGTCAGCGCCCCCTGGCGCGCGAACTCGGAAACGCCGACGCCGAGGATCTCGGCGTCGATGGCCCAGCGCAGCGGCATGCGGCTGACGCGCAGGGCGATCAGGCTGCGGCGCCCCGTCAGATAGTAGCGAAGATTCCACAGCAGCGTCACCAGCTGGCCGATCACCGTCGCCCAGGCCGCCCCCGCCATGCCCATCTTGAAGCCGAAGATGAACAGCGGATCGAGAAAAACGTTCAGCACCGCCGGCAGCACCATCGAGTACATGGCGTAGCGCGTGTTGCCCTCGGAGCGGATCGTGTTGTTGAAGAGCATCCCCACGATCACCAGCGGATTGCCGAGAAAGACGATGCCGAGATATTGCCGCGCGTAGTCTGCCACCCGCTCGTCGGCGCCCATCATGGCGATCAGCGAATCGAGGAAGAACAGCCCGGCAGCTAGCGTCGCGAAACCCAGCGCCGTCGACATCACGAAGCCGTTGCCCAGCGCCCGTTCCGCGTCGTCGTCAAGCCCCGCGCCCAGTTTGCGCGACGACAGCGAAGCCGTGCCCATGGCCACCCACATGGACAACGCTCCCACGAACAGCTGCAGCGGGAACGCCACCGACGTGGCGGCGATGCCCAGCGGACCGACGCCCCAGCCGATGAAGATCGCGTCGACCACGTTGTACGACGCCATGACGAACATACCGATCATGGCCGGCAGAGACATTTTGGCGAGCAGATGCAGCAGCGGCGCCTGCGCCAGCATTTCACGACGATTTTCCATAAGTTTCCTGCACCTTCCACAAATGTATTGCTTCATGATAACACGATTGTTTTATAAACACTACACGATGCAAATGGAAATGTCGTTGTTCAGTGATAAAGTCCCCCATAACTGTTCCAAGAAAATGTCACTCTGAGATAATACCGTTCATGAAACAGGAGCGAATGACATTGTCACAAAAGGAACTGGATCGTATCAGGATTATCGGAGCGCTTGTCGAGGGACGCATGACGAACAGGGAGGCGGCGGAGAAGCTGGGGCTCTGTCAACGGCAAATCATCAGGATCAAAAAGAGGTTCGTCGTTCAAGGGGCGGCGGGGCTTGTTCACGGCAACCGCGGCAGAACGTCTCGGCGCAGGATCGGAGATGAGGTTCGGGAGTCGGTGCTGAAGGCGTATGAGGAGGTCTATTACGATTTCAACTTCTCTCACTTTGCGGAATGCCTGAACGAACGAGAGGGGATCGGGATCAGTCGTTCGAGTGTCGTCCGCATTCTGAAGGACGAGGGGATCAGGAGCAAGAAGAGTGCGCGGCGGCGGCCGAAGCTTCACCGTTCCCGACCGCGGAAGGTGGCCGCGGGGATGTTGTGGCAGACTGACGCCACGTCGTTTGAATGGTTTGGCAGGGGGAACGGGCGTGCGACGCTGCACGCTTATATTGACGATGCGACGGGGATCGTGACTGGCGCCTGTTTCACTGAGAACGAATGTATGGCGGGCTATGTCGCCGCGCTGGGGATGGGGATCGAGGGGTATGGGCTGCCGATGGCGATTTACAGCGACCGGCATACGATTTTCCGCTCTCCAAAGGCACGGGCGCAGGATGATGAGGATCGGATCGAAGGGAATGAAGAAAATGAAGGGAATGAGGCGGGGAAGGGGGAGCCGTTAAGTTGTTTCGGACGGGGGCTGAAGGATCTTGGGATCGGGCAGATCTTTGCCTTGACGCCGGAGGCGAAGGGGCGTGTCGAACGTCTTTGGAACACGATGCAGGACAGGCTGCCGGGGAGCTGAGGCTGCTTGGCGTCTCGGATATCACGGCGGCCAACGAGGTTTTGCCCAAGCTCATCGCCAGGCACAATCGGAAGTTTGCCGTCACTCCGGCTGAGGGAGAGGACGTTTATGTGAAGCCGGAAGGAAAAGTCGATTTGGATTTTCTCTTTGCGCGTCGCGAATCTCGCAGGACGGATCACGGCGGCATGATTTCCTACGGAGGTCGTCGGTACGTTCCGGCGGCGGACGATTGCCTCGGGATGGCCAAAACGACGGTTGAGGTGCGTGAAACGTCGACCGGGCGGATCTGGGGTGTTTCCAAGGGCAGACGGATCGAGATGAAGGAGGTTGAAAGTCAAAAACGAGTCGACTCCGATGAGGCATCGGCAAAGAAACGGAAAAGCGGGCTTGTGAAAGCGCACAAGCCCGCTCCGGACCACCCATGGCGGCGTGGCGTCGTCAAAAGGCAGGGATATCATAGCACATGTCGGGATAAATGTACGTTCGCGTAGACGTTGTTATGGCGGCACGATGGGGAGTTCTTTCAGATGTCTTGCTGTGATGGGAGTGTGAGGGGATGACTTTTTCAATGAGCAGTTATGGTGACTTTTTTACTGGCTATTGACACACGATGCAAATGGAAACGCTCCGTTCCTTTTCCGCGCGGAAACGTCCCTTTTCTAAGCCTGTGCTATAATGAGTCCGGCACAAGAATGCCGGCACAAAATCGCGAAGCGTACCATCATTGCCGTTGTGAAAACGACAGAATAGAGGAGGCTAAATCCCAATGAAAAAATTTTTCATAGGCATTGCGGTCCTGCTTGCGGCGGCCGTCGTCGCCGTCTGCACGCTGGACGTCGGCACAGGCTGGATCGCTCAAAAAGGCGCCGAATACGTGGCCAACACCTATAATCTGGGCGTGTCCATCGGCGGCGCCAAAGGTAATCCCGTCAAAGGCTACACCTTCAACGACATCGAACTGACGCGCGACGGTACATCGCTGATCAAAGCCGGCAAAATTTTCGTCGACCCGGCGCTGCTCAAGCTGATCACCGGTAACGTGGCGCTCGACTGGGTGGAACTGGGCGACATCAAGAGCACCATTCCCCACCTGCTCCAGCTGGCCGAAATCTTCACCGGCCAGAAAGTCACGCTGCCCAGCGCCGTTCCGCTCAACGACCTCCAGCTCAATTCAGTCGGCGGTACGCTGGACGGCAGCGAGGCCGAGGCGGCCTTCGACATCACCCTCAACGGTCTGCCCCTGAAGGGCAGTTTCAAAGTCAGCATGGCCCCCGGCCTGACGATCAGCAAGGGAGACATCAAAACCGCCGGCGGCACGATCAGCGTCAGCGGCGGCGTAGCGCCGGCGCTGAATCTCAAGGCCGCTGCCGACAAGGTGCAGATCGGCGATCTGGCGGCCCTCGTTCCCCAGCTGGAAAGTTTCCTCGTCAAAGGTTTGGTCACCGCTGACATGACCGTCACAGGCGAGCCGGACAATCCCGCCGTAGCGGGGACTGTCAGCTTCGAGGACGGTTCCGCCATGGGCTTCCCCGTTTCGGCCAACACCACGGTCGCGATGAAAGACCTGAAAGTCAATCTCAAGCCTCTGACCGTCAATGCCATCGGCATTCCCACCAAAGGCGACGTGTTCGCCGACCTCGGCGGCAAAACGCCTTCCATCAAAGTGAACATGAACACCGACGGCCCCGTCACCGCCGAAACTCTGCGCAAGAATCTGCCCTCGCTGCCCGCTGAACTGAGCGGACAGGTCAACGCCGTCAACGTCGCGGTCGAAGGACCGGTGAACGCCCTCAAGGGCAGCGCCCAAATCAAAGCCGACAAACTTACGCTCGGCGGCGCCAGCGTCACCGACACACTTTTCAAGGCCGCGTTCAACAGCAAAGGGCTGATCACCGTCTCCGGCGGCTCCAACCTCGCCGGCAATCCCGCCACGCTCAAAGGAACGGTCAACGCCGGCGGCAAGGAAGTGGCGGCCGACGTGGCTTTCAGCGTCAAGGACTTCGACCTCGCCATGCTGCCCAAGATCGTGCCTTCGGCGCCGGCGAACATCAAGGGCAAAGTGAACGCCGCCTTCACCGTCAAGGGCAAGGGCAGCGCCATCACCGCCGGCGGCAAGATCGACTCGCCGCGCGTCTCGCTCAACAACATGAACATCGACAAGGTCAACGTGCCCGTCGCCTTCCAGGGCAGCACGGTGACGTTCAAAAACGCCTCGCTGGTCTTTATGGAACTGCCCGTCACCAAGGTCAACGGCTCCATCACCATGGGCAGCGACAATCTGGCCTTCAAGGAAATGTCCGCGGTCGTCGCCAACGGAACGATCAAGATGGACTCGGTGCTGAAATTCGGCAAAAATCTGAACGGCACCTACGATCTGAAACTGAACGGCATCGACCTCGGCAACGTGATGAACACGTTCGGCGCCGCCTCGCTGGGCGCTTCCGGCAAACTCAGCGGCGGCCTCAAGGGCGAGCTTTCCGACACGGACATCACCGGCGACGGTTCGCTTTCCATCCCCGTCTTCTCGCTTACGGGGCTCAAGTTCGAACAGATCAGATCCTCCCTCAAGCTCTCCAAAATGGTGGCCTCGCTGCCCGATTTCTCCTCCAAATTCGCCGGCGGAACGATCGACGGCAATGCGAGCATGGACATCAACAAGATGACTTACGAGCTCGGCGCCAGCCTGAAGGGCAGCCAGCTCAAGACCATCATCGACCAGATGGCGCCCGCGCTCGGCGGCGGACTGACCGGCACGCTGACCGGCGAATACAAGGCCGCCGGCAAGCTCAGCCCCTTCACGCTCGACGGCGAAGGTTCCGTCTCCTCGGCGGGCGGCAGGATGTACGGCTTCAAGCAGTATCAGTCCATCGTCAACGCCGTCGCCGCGCTGCACGGCAACAAGGGCATCGCCTACGCCAACGCCAGGATCCCCTTTTCCAACGACATCGAAAAGCTGACGCTCAAGGACGGCACCGTCATCAACGCCGAAAAGGGCGACGGCATTTATCAGTACATCAAAGCCAACGGTACCTTCGCCTACGCCGGCAATCTGGACATCAACGTCGACGGCTCCATCAACGCCATGCTCGTGAACACGGCAGCTTCGACCCTGAGCGGCGCGATGGCGGCCGGCGGCGCGGCGGCCCTGTTGACCGGCGGAGCCGGCGGCATCGCCGGACTGATCGGCGGCGGTATCGCCGGCGCCAGCAAGAGCTGGGGCGTCAACGACTTCCGCAACCTGACCTTCCACGTCGGCGGCACCATTGACGACCCCAAGATCGGCAGTTTCAAAGTCAACGGCAAGACCTGGGACGCCAAGGAAGCCCAGCAGGAAAACGCCAAAGTCACCAACGTCAAGGACCAGGCCAAGAACGCCGTTGAAAAGGCCAAAGAAGACGCCGTGAACAAGCTCACCGAGAAACTCACCGGCAAGAGCGGCGCCGAAAGCGGATCCGGCAAAAACAGCGTCAGAGACCAGCTCAACGATGCGCTCAACAAAGAGCTCGAAAAAGGGTTGAACAGCCTTTTCGGTAAATAAGAGGCGGACGCCCGCGGAATAAAAAGCGGCAGTCATAGAACATGGGCGGCGGATTCACATGAATCCGCCGCCCATGTTCTATGACTGCCGTGACGAGCTTCTTTTCTTTTCGAAAAATTGTCGGCAAATAAAGCTGAGAAAAAGTATTTTATCTGTGTGACAGTTCTGCAACAAACATTTTAATGTAAAAGCAACCCTCATTATCACACCGATTACTATGTTTTATTGTTGAATTTTGTATCCATAAAAATTATGATTCAGATGGTTCTTAAAAACTTATCTTTAACAGGAGGAAAATACCGTGAAGAAAAGTATTTTGTGGTGTGCGCTGGCCGCTCTGGCACTGGGAGCCTCGGCAGCCTGCGCGGCGGGCCCGCGGGACGTGACGATCGGCCTGACGGGCGACGCTTATTCGTTTTATCCCTATTCGCTGAACGAAGACCTCAACAACGCCATCATGGAGCACGTCTTCGAGCCGCTCGTGACCCTTGACCGGGAGATCAAACCGCAGCCGCTTCTGGCCGAGAGCTGGGAAACCAACGAAGACGCTTCGATCTGGACGTTCCATCTGCGCAAGGGCGTCACGTTCCACAACGGCAGCGCCTTCAACGCCGACGACGTCCTGTTCTCGTTCGAGCGCGCCAACACGGCCGGCAAGTCGGCCTTCATTTACGCGTTCGCCACCATCGACAAGAGCGAGAAGATCGACGATTACACCGTCAAAATCACCTGCAAGGCGCCCAACGTGCTGCTGCTGGCCCACGTCAAGGACGTGGTGATCCTCGACAAGGAGACCTACGAGGCCCACGACGACGATTACAACGCCAACCACCCCGTCGGCACCGGCAAGTACGCGCTGGCCGAGCACGTGCGCGGCGACCGCATCGTCTTCAAGCGCAACGAAACTTATTGGGGCGACAAACCCGAGGCCGAGAACGTCGTCTACAAGCCGATCACCAACCCCGGCACCCGCACCGCCAACATGATGTCCGGCGCCGTCGACATGATCGTCGACGTGCCGGTGCGCGACGTGGCCATGATCGAGCGCAACAAAAACATCAGCATCGTCAAGATGCCCAGCCTGCGCGTCATCTACCTCAATCCGTCCTGCGTGGAAAACCCCAGCAAGGATTCCAAGTTCCCGCTGGTTTCGCCCACGGGCAGAAACCCGATGGCCGACAAGCGCGTCCGCGCCGCCATGTACCACGCCATCAACGAGGACGAGATCGTCGCCAAGGTCATGAACGGCTTTGCCCTCCCCGCCGCGACCTACTGCCCCGAGGGCTACAACGGCTACAATCCCGAGATCAAGCGCCTTGCCTACGATCCTCAGCTGGCTGAAAAGCTGCTCGACGAGGCGGGCTATCCCCGCCAGGCCGACGGCACGCGCTTCCAGGTGACGCTCGACGCATCCAACGACCGCTACATCAACGACGGCGCCATCGCCACGGCCTGCGCCTCATACCTCGAAAAGGTCGGCATCAAGGTCGTCCCCAATCTGATGTCGCGCAACATTTTCTTCTCCTACATCGGCGCGGTCAATCGGTCGGGAGACAACACGCATCTGTGCCAGACCGGCTGGGCCGACTCCGGCGGCGAGGGAGCGCTGATCGCCCTCGACATGATCTACTCGATGAAGCCCGGCGAGTACGTCAAGCAGGGCTGGGGCGGCGTCAACCGCGGTTATTACAGTAACGCCGAGGTGGACAAACTGATCGAGGAAGCGATGGCGACCGTCGACGCCGCCAAACGCGATCAGATCATGCGGCAGGCGTGGAAGCTGGCCGCCGACGACGTGGCCTACATCCCGCTGCACTTCCAGATGGACGTGTACGCCGTCGGGCCGCGCATCGATTACGCGCCGCGCTACAACAAATACGTGTACGCGTGGGACGTCACGTTCAAAAAATAATTTCCCGGTTCCCGAAAGACACCCATAATGCAGACGGTTCTTTTCACGCGAAAAGAACCGTCTGTCTTTGATGAAAGTCTTTTTCCGTCCTTTTCGCTCCGGAATAGACTGCTTTTCCGCGGAGGTGACCTTTAAGGTGCTTCAGTTTCTCGTCAAAAGGCTGACCCAGCTCGTGCTGGTCGTGCTCGTGGTCTCGCTGATCGTGTTCGTGCTCACGAGCGTGCTGGGCAACCCCGTTTACCTTATGGTGCGCGAAAACGCGACGCCCGAGGAGATCGCGGCCGTCTCGGCCTATCTTGGCCTGGACAAACCGCTGTACGTGCAATACTGGATCTTCGTCAAAAACGTTTTGAACGGCAATTTCGGCCAGTCCTACATGTACCACCTGCCGGCGCTGGCGCTGATCACCGAACGGCTTCCCGCCACGCTGGACATCGTCGCCGTGGCCATGGTGCTCTCGATCTTTCTCGGCATCCCGCTGGGCGTATGGTCCGGCGCGTATCCGAAGAGCCGTTTCAGCAAAAGCGTCATGGCCATGTCCATCGCCGGGATCTCCATGCCGTCGTTCTGGATCGGCATGGTGATGATCTATTTCTTCGGCCTGTATCTCGGCGTCCTGCCCGTGTCCGGACGCGGCGAAACGGGCGTGATCTTCGGAATCACGACCAGCCTCGCCACCGCCGACGGCTGGGCACATATCATCCTGCCGTCGATCACGCTGGCGCTGGGCAACGTGGCGACCATCATCCGCCTCACCCGCGCGGGGATGCAGGAAAACATGCGGCAGGATTACGTCAAGTTCGCGCGCGCCAAGGGCGTGCCCAACCGCAAAGTGCTGTTCGGACACGCGCTGAAAAACACGCTGATCCCGGTGGTCACGGTCTTCGGACTGCAGCTGGGCAACCTGATCGCGTTCACGACGATCACCGAGACGATCTACGCCTGGCCGGGCATCGGCAAGCTGCTCATCGACGCGGTGACCAGCGCCGACCGGCCGATCATCGCCGCCTACATTCTGTTCGTCGCGGTGATGTTCGTGTTCATCAATTTCATCGTGGATCTGCTCTACGTCTTCATCGATCCGCGCATCGACTTGCAGTAGGAGGAGGACGAAAAATGTCTGACGCACACGAGAAAAGCCGAGTCGCACGCTTTCTGGATTCGGAACTGTTTTACAATTTCCGCCACTCCCCTACGGCGATCGCCGGAGCGGTGATCGTCCTGCTCGTGATCCTGATCGCGGTCGTGGGGCCGCAGTTCACGGTGCAGAATCCCTACAACATGGCCGAGCTCGACCTGGGCGACGCCTACAAGCCGCCGTTCTGGCTGGAGGGCGGCGACCCCAAGTTCCTGCTGGGCACCGACCAGCAGGGGCGCGACATGGTCAGCGCCATGGTCTACGGCAGTCGCGTCTCGCTGGTCATCGGCCTGCTGGGCACGTTGATGGCCAGCGGCATCGGCATCGTGCTGGGGCTGATCTCGGGCTATTTCGGCGGCAAGGTGGACGCGCTCATCATGCGCTTTGCCGACGTGCAGCTGTCGTTCCCGTCGATGCTGATCGCGCTGTTCCTGATGTCCATGCTGGGGCGCAGCATCACCAACATCCTGCTGTCGCTGATGCTGGTCGGCTGGGTGCGCTACGCGCGCACGGTGCGCGGCGAAACGCTGCGCGTCAAAAAATGCGAATACATCGAAGCCACGCACGTGATCGGCCTGCCGAACTGGCGCATCCTTTACAAGCACGTGCTGCCCAACGTCTTCGCCTCCATCGTCGTGCTGTCCACGATCCAGGTGGGCGGCTTCATCCTCACCGAGGCGACGCTGAGCTTCCTCGGCCTGGGCGTGCCGATCTCGCGCCCGTCGCTTGGCATGCTCTGCAACGACGGCTTCACGGTGCTTTACAGCGGCCTGTGGTGGGTCTCGATCCTGCCGGGGCTGTACATCATGATCATCGTGTTCGGCATCAACCTCCTCGGCGATTTTCTGCGCGACGAGATGAATCCCAAGCTGAAATGAGGCCCGCCATGGACGACAAACTTCTTTTGCAGGTGAAGCACCTGCGCACGTGGTTCAAAACGTTCAAGGGCACGGTCAAGGCCGTGGACGACGTGTCGTTCGACATCAGGCAGGGTGAAGTGCTGGCCGTGGTCGGAGAGTCCGGCGGCGGCAAATCGGTGACGGGCTTCTCGCTGATCCGCCTGATCGAAGAGCCGGGCTTCATCGAATCGGGCGAGATCCTGTTCGACGGCAAAGACCTCATGACGCTTTCCGAACACGAGATGAACAAGCTGCGCGGCAAGGACATCTCCATGATCTTCCAGGATCCGATGACCTCGCTCAACCCCGTCTACACGATCGGCCAGCAGCTCGACGAAACGCTGCGGCTGCACACGTCAATGAATACGGCCGAGCGCCGCCGAGCCAGCGTCGACCTGCTCAGGGCCGTCGGCATTTCCAATCCCGAAAACCGGCTCAAGAACTATCCGCACCAGTTCTCCGGCGGCATGAGGCAGCGCGTGGTCATCGCCATCGCGCTGGCGGCCCGCCCGCGGCTGATCATCGCCGACGAACCGACGACGGCTCTGGACGTGACGATCCAGGCGCAGATCCTCAAGCTGATGACCGATCTGATCCGTGCCGAGGGCTGCTCGCTGATGCTGATCACCCACGACCTCGCCGTGGTGTCGGAGGTCGCCGACCGCATCAACGTGATGTACTGCGGCAAGATCGTCGAGAGCGGCGCCGCGCGCGACGTGATCGACCGCAGCGCGCATCCCTACACCCATGGATTGATCAGCTCCATTCCCGACCTGAGCACGGAAAAAGAGCGCCTCGACACGATCCCCGGCATCGTCCCCAACATGTTCGCCCTGCCTTCGGGATGCTATTTCAGTCCGCGCTGTTCCTGCGCTCAGGAACGTTGTCGCCGCGAAGCGCCGCAGCTGCGCGAGATCGCGCCGGGGCATTGCGCCGCCTGCCATTTTCCGCTTAGCGGGGAGGTGAAGTAACATGGCTTGTCTGCTTTCAGTCAAAAATCTCGAACAGCGTTTCGACCTCGACCGCTCGTTCCTCAGCCAGCTCCGCTTCGAAGGCGGGCGCGTCGTGCGCCGCAAACGCGTCGTCCACGCCGTCAACGGCATCAGCTTCGATCTCGAAGAAGGCCAAGTCTACAGCCTTGTCGGCGAATCGGGCTGCGGCAAATCGACGGCCGCGCGCAGCATCATCCGCCTGATCGAACCGGCCGGCGGCTCGGTCCGCTATCGCGGGCAGGACATCGCCCACATCCCGCTGGACGAGATGCTGCCGCTGCGCAAGAAGATGCAGATGATCTTTCAAGATCCCTACGCTTCGCTCAACCCGCGCCAAAACGTCATGGAGATCCTCACGGAGCCGATGCTGTTCCACAAGGTGGCGAGCGGCAAAAAGGAAGCGCGCGCCCGCGCGCTCGACCTGCTGTCCCGCGTCGGCATCCGTCCCGAGCAGGCGACCCGCTACCCGCACCAGTTCTCGGGCGGACAGCGCCAGCGCATCGGCATCGCCCGCGCCCTGGCCGTGGAACCGGAATTCATCATCGCCGACGAACCGGTGTCGGCGCTGGACGTGTCCATTCAAGCCCAGATCCTCAACCTGCTCATGGATCTGAAGGACGAGTTCCACTTCTCCTATCTGTTCATCGCCCACAACCTCTCGGTGGTCAAGCACATTTCCAATCAGGTGGCGGTCATGTACCTCGGCAGCATCGTCGAGAAGGGCAGCAAGGAGCAGATCTTCGCATCTCCGCAGCATCCCTACACCAAGGCGCTGTTCTCTTCGATCCCCACGCTGACGGGACACAACATGCGCAACGCCGAAGGGCTGGAAGGCGAGATCCCCAGCGCCGTGAACCTGCCGTCGGGCTGCTGCTTCCACACGCGCTGCCGCTGCGCCATGCCCGTCTGCTCACAGTGCGCGCCCGAAGAGCGCGAGATCGCGCCGGGGCATTGGGTGCAATGCCATCTTTTTGATCAGTAAAAACCTTTGACGCTCGTTCGAAGGCTTTCTATAATCGACAATGGAAAAAGGGGAGGAAACGCTTTTCCTCTCCTTTTTTCGCAGCGGCCGTTTCGATTCCATCATTTTTTCAGGAAAGGGTGTTTCCCATGGATCTTGTCATTCTGGCTCTGGCGCTTCTGATCGCGCTGCCCGCGGCGGCGCGCGCTTGCACGACCGTGGTGATCGGGCGCGAAGCTTCGCCGACGGGGCACGTGATCGTCGGGCACAACGAAGACGACGGCGGCCGTCTCGTCAACCGCCACGGTTACGTTCCCGCCGCCGACCACGCTCCCGGCGAAACGCTGCCGGCCGAAGATGGTTACGCGCTCATCCCGCAGGCGGCGCACACGCACGGATTCTACTGGAGCGAGATGAAGGGCGCCTCCGGCGGCATGTCGACGGCCGACTCCTTCTACAACGACCGGGGCGTGCTGATCGTCAGCGACAGCTGCGTCGACTCCAAGGAAGACCTCGAAGACGCCTCACGGCTCAGCGAGGGCGGCATCGGCTTCAACCTTCGCCGCGTCATGGCCGAGCGCGCCAATTCCGCCCGCCACGCCGTGGAAGTGGGCGTCGAAATGCTCAAACGCTACGGTTACGTTTCCTCCGGTCGCACCTACACCTGCGCCGACGCCGACGAAGCCTGGATGCTTCAGGTCGTCAGCGGCCGCCGTTACGCCGCGCGCCGCGTCGGCGACCGCGAGGCGGCGTTCATTCCCAATTACTATACGATCCACGAGATCGATTTCGACGACCGCGACAACTTCATCGTCTCGCCCGATCTGGTCGAGTACGCGCAAAAGAAAGGCTGGTACGATCCCGCTCAGGGCGCGTTCGACTTCGCGCGCGTCTATCAGGCCGAGAGGGACTGGATGGGGCCGGGCAACACGTACCGCAGCGCCGCCGGCTATTCGATCCTGACGCGCAGCCCCTTCTGGCGCGAAGACCGCTACCCCTTCGCCGTCGTGCCGAAGCGTCTCGTCGCCGTGGAACAGGTCATGGAAATCCTGCGCTGCTACTACGAAGGCTCGTTCCTCGACCCCGCCTGGGCGCGTATGCAGTTCCCCGGCGGCGCGCCGCACGACACGGAGATCCGCCGCATCTGCACGGGCACGACCATGGAATCGTCCGTCACCGTCTTCGGCGATCGGGATCGTCCCGAGACCACGACGATGTGGCTGTGCGCAGGACGCCCAAGCGAACTGCCCTATCTGCCCTTCCATCCTTTCTGCGGCGTGCCCGCCGCGCTGGACACGATGGGAGACGAAGCGCCGGCGCTTTTGGCCGTTCACTGCCGCCCCGACGCGGAGATCGCGACATGGCGCGACAACGGCTGGCAAAAGCTGCGCGACTTCCAAAACCTCTTCGAACTGGTCTTCCAGCAGCATCACGACGAGCACGAACGCTGGCTGTGGAGTTACGAAAACGGCCTTGCGCGGCGCGAAAGCGAACTGCAGGCGCGCGTCGCGGCGCTCGACGACAGAGAACGCGCCGCCGCGCTGCTGCGCGAGCGCGACGCAGCCGTCGCCGCCGAAGCGTTGGCCGCCATCGGCGAGCAGGAGAAAAACTTGCGCCCCGTCGCCGTCAGCGCCTCCCCCGCCGCCACGGCGATGGACAGCGCCGAAGAGATCGAGTTCAGCTTCGCGCTCACGGACGGGCGCATCCCCTCCGAGGACGCGCTGCTGCTCACGCTGGGAGGCACCAACGCCCGTCTGATGGGCATCCGCCCCGTCGCCGGTTCGTTGCGAGCCGAAGAGGGCCGCTGGACTGTCCGCGTCAAAGCCGCCGATCTGCAGAAAGCCGGCGTGCCCGGGACCTTCGACTACTGGCTCGGAGGACGCGACCAATGGGGGCGCTCCTTCGGCGGCCGCTGCTTTTTCACGTTCACGGAGCGAACGGCATAGGAAATGTTCCACGTGGAACATTTCGCGCCGGACACAGTCAGTCGTGCGATCTCTTCAACATGAAAAATCCACGATGAAGGAAACGCCGCGGCCCGGTCAGCGCTGACCGGGCCGCGGCGTTTTTATCTCATACTAATCCTCGATAGAAAGTATTAACATAGTTTCCCGGGCGCTGCGGAGGAGTTCAGTCGCTCAGGACTATTTCGACCGCTGCGCGGTCTGCGCAGCTCGCTTTGTGAATCTCCCCCGCAGCGCCTCCATATTCGGCATTTTAATTGAGAAATAGTATCATACTAGGGCTTGTTTAAAAAACGTCAAAGTTGCCTAAATCGATCCAATCGCTTAAACTTTTCTCATGGAAGAGAGAAGATATGAACTGACCTCCAGCGAGTGGAATCGAATCAAGAGAATGCTGCCGCCCGAACACCCGAAATCAGGTCAACGTGGACGCCCGGCAAAATACGATAACCGCAGGATCATCAATGGGATTCTGTGGCTTGCCAGAAGTGGAGCGCCATGGAGAGATCTTCCGGAGCGTTACGGCAAATGGCAGGCAGTTTACGCACGTTTCAGGCTGTGGAAACAGCGGGGAATATTCGAGGCGATCTTTGCCGCCCTAAGCGCTGATGCCGACATGGAAAATCTCTCTATCGACTCCACGTCCTGCAAAGTACATCAAAGTGCCAACGGGAGAGGGAAAACCCCGGAAGGGGGAAAAAAGGGGCTCAAGCGATTGGCATGTCCAGAGGCGGCAAGAATACGAAAATTCATGCGATAGTAGATGGTTTAGGCAATCCGCTGGCGCTCCTGCTCAGTCCCGGCAATGACCACGATTCCCGCCATGCCGTGTCCTTGCTCGGGCAAGCGGAAATCAGAGGGAGCAACGTCATCGGCGATAAGGCTTACGGTTCGCAAGCCATCAGAGAGTACATTACTTCTCGGGAGGGAAGTTACACTATCCCGCCGAAGAGCGATAATCCCGAACCGTGGTTTATAGATGAGCATGTTTACAAGGAACGACACTTGGTTGAATGTTTCTTTCAGAAAATCAAATGGTTCCGTAGAATTTTCACCCGCTATGACAAACTTGACGCTTCGTTTTTCGCTTTTGTTCTTGTCGCTGCCAGTGTTATTTTATTGAAATAATACAAGCTGAAATGTTTTTTAAACAAGCCCTAATTCTTTGCGGAGTGGTTAGAACAGGTTGCCGTCCGCGTCGAATTTCAGTTCGTACGGCGCGCCGACGACCTCCATGTGCGGATGGACGGCGACCGCCGGGAGCAGCGCCTCGGAGACTTCGATCTCGTCGAGGGCGAGGGTGTTTTTGATGCGCACGAGGCGCAATTTCGACGGGTCGAGCACGTTGCAGGTCTTGATGCAGCCCTGGATGGCCTGACGGTCGCTCTTCAGCACCATGGGGATCTTCACCGTCAGCGGCACGGTGGAAGTGATGGCGTTCGGATAGGTCTGCTCCATGCTGAACTTTTCGTAGGCGCGCATGGTGGTCACGTCGAGCATGCCCAGACCGTTGCCGTTGCCGTGCGAGACGTCGGTGATGTCGAGCGCGGCGACGCGGGTGATCTTCGGGCCGCCGGAGGCGTAAGGCGTGTTGTAGCGTCCCACCACGTTGGTGTCGAAGCCCGTGCCGGCGATGTTCTTGCCGATCTCGTCCATGATCAGCACGTCGAATTCGTCGAGCTGGATCTTGGCCAGCAGCTCCCATGCGCGTTCGAGCAGCACCGGTTCGCGCCCGAGCACTTCGTCTTTGCGCATCAGTTCGATCTGCGCCGTCTCGTGATAGGCGTTTTCCAGCAGCGCCACGCAGCAGAGCACGTTCTTCTTGGCCAACGTTACGGCGGCGATGGCGGGAATGTTCTCGGCCATGTGCCCGAAGCCTTCGGCGTGACAGAAGTCCGCGCCTTTCTGCTTGCCCATGCCGATGGCGCACATCTTGCAGATGCCGCTCTCCACTGCGCCGCGAAATCCCGTGTGCGGCTTGACGCGGTTGACGATGATGATGGCGTCGGCCGCGTCGGCATACTTGTCGAGGTAGACGGGACGACCGTTGGCAGCCGTGCCGAGCCGTACCGTTTCCATCGTGGAACGAACCGGCGCACCCATGGTTTCTTCGCTGATGCCGAGGCCGGCCAGCATGTTTTTCTGTCCTTCGGCGGTGGCCCCGCCGTGGCTGCCCATGGCGGGGAAGATAAAGGGCTCGCCGCCTCGCCTTTTCACCGCTTCGACCAGCGTCCTGATGATCAACGGATAGTTGGTGATGCCGCGGCTGCCGGCGGTGATGGCAACGCTCATACCGGGCGTGACGGAGTCGAGATAACGCCCCGTTTCCAGCCCGGTACGCAGATCGCCGGCGGGGTCCTGCACGCAAGGGCGAGGAAAGTTCTGGCGGACTTTCACGAACCGGGGGATCCGAATGGGATCCAGCGCTTCATCGATGAACGACATGGACATGCACTTCCTCTTCATGAAAAAATAACGATCTCTCGAGGCAGTTCCGCGCAGGCGCGCGCCTTCTCGAAAGTCGGACTGGCGATTCATTCCTATCACAAACCCCGCTCTTTGTCCAAGTCATGAAAGCATATAACTTTATGAACGCGCGGCTATCATCACGTCGAAAAACTCCCGCCGCCGGCCGCAAAGCGGACGTCAGGGCCGTACCATGAGCGGAATGATCTTCTTCAGATCGGCTGTTTTTTCGATCGTGAAGAGCGGCACGTTTTTTTCGGCGCAGAGCGTGGTAAAATAGCCGTCGAGATTGCCGTCCGAACGGACGATCATGAAGTCGGCGGCGCCGGCGAAGGGCAGAAACGGTTCGGAGTTCTTGAGACGGCGCGGCTCGCCGCCCACGTGCATGGCGACGACTTTTACGTTGTGTTTCTTCGCCTCGGCCAGGATCTCGGAACAGCGGGCCGCTTCGTCGAGGATGCTCAGCCCCGACACCGTCGGGCTGGGTTTGCCGTCGCGGGTGATCACGATCGCCGTCGAATCGGCGTCGAACGAGCAGCAGTACACGCTGCTGCTGCACCCCAGTACGGCGAAGATGGTCTTGTAGCGGCTCCAGTCCACCTCCCCGGCGGGAACGTCGAGCTTGTAGTCGTAGTCGATCTGCAGACGGCGGCACAAAATGTTGACCGAATTGGTGTCCTGACTTTGCCCGAAGCCGGTGATCAGCACGGGCGTTTCGACCCGGGGCAGCGGCGGCTCTGCGGCCGCGGCGCTGTCCGTCCGGAGGAAGAGCGCACAGAAAAGGACGGCCCAACGGAAGATTTTCCTCATCATTGAATATCTCCTCAGCGTTACGACGACTGAACTTATGCATTCTTTTCATTTGACAACGGCGATGCCGCGTGCTAGCTTTTGAAATATATTTTTGCCAATGGCGTAAAAAGTCCGCCCTTTTGCGATTATAGCACAGAGGTGCGGACAATTTTAAATTTTCTGCAACGGAGGCTTTCAGAAATGAGAAGATTTTTCCTGCTGCTGACCGCGCTGACTCTGGCGTGCCACGGCCCGGCCGCGGCGGCAGACAAGAAGCTGACCGTGGTCGCCACTGTTTTTCCGGCCTATGACTGGGCACGCGTCATCCTCGGCGAACGAGCCGGCCAGGTTCGCCTGAAACTGCTTTTCGACAATGGCGTGGACCTGCACAGTTATCAGCCTACCGTCAACGACATGATCCTGGTTTCGTCGTGCGACCTCTTCATCGGCGTGGGCGGCGCGTCCGACAGCGGTCTGTCCGGCGCGCTCTCCGGCGCGGTCAACCGGGAGATGGCCGTGATCGATCTGCTTGCCTCGCTTGGCGAGCGCGCCCGTGAGGAAGCTCCCGCGGCCGGCGAAACGCCGGAGCATCACCATCATGATCACGCGCGCGAAGAGCCGGAGCTGGACGAACACGTGTGGCTGTCGCTGCGCCATGCCCAGCGCTTCTGCCGTCTCATCGCCGAGAAGCTGGCGGCACTCGATCCCGAGGGCGCGCCGCTCTACCGCGCCAACGCCGCGGCCTACATCGCCCAACTGCAGGCGCTCGACGGCGAATACGCGGCCATGGCCGCCTCGGCCAAGCGCCGCACCGTCGTCTTCGCCGACCGTTTCCCCTTCATCTACATGACCGAAGACTACGGACTGGAGCACTACGCCGCTTTCAGAGGCTGTTCGGCCGAGAGCGAAGCCAGTTTCAAAACCGTGGCCGTTTTGGCGGGCAAGGTCAAAGAACTTGACTTGCCCGCCGTGCTGGTGTTGGAAAACTCGGACCGCAAGATCGCCGCAACGGTGCTGCGCACGGCCGGCGGCCGGGAGCGGAAGATCGTCGTCATGAACTCCATGCAGTCCTGTACCGCCCGGGATCTGGAACGCGGCACGACCTACCTTTCGCTCATGCGGGACAATCTTGCCGCGCTGCGCGAAGCGCTCGACTAGGACGGGAAGATTTCCATGGCTCTGCTTACCTGCGAAAATGTCGCCGCCGGCTACGAGGGCGCGCCGGTGATCGAAGGGCTGAACTTCGCCGTCGAACGCGGCGACTATCTCTACATCGTCGGCGAAAACGGCTCCGGCAAAAGCACGCTGATGAAGACCGTCCTCGGCCTGATCAAGCCGCGGACGGGACGCGTCGTCACCGGCGAAGGACTGAAACGGACCGAGATCGGTTACCTTCCCCAGCAAACCGCCGTGCAGAAAGATTTTCCCGCCAGCGTCAGGGAGATCGTGCTGTCGGGCTGCCTGAACCGCATGGGGCTGCGGCCGTTTTACACGCGCCGGGAAAAAGAACTGGCGGCGCGGAACATGGCCCGTCTCGGCGTGACGCCCCTGACCAGTCATTGCTACCGCGAACTTTCGGGAGGACAGCAGCAGCGCGTGCTCCTCGCCCGCGCGCTCTGCGCCACGCGCAAGCTGATCATGCTCGACGAGCCAGTGACCGGCCTCGACCCCAGAGTCACGACGGAAATGTACGAGCTTGTGGCGGCGCTGAACCGCGACGAAGGGCTCACGGTCGTCATGATCTCCCACGACATCGCCGCCGCCGTGCGCTACGCCACGCATATCCTCCACCTCGGCGGAGGAAAATACTTCTTCGGCTCCCGTGCGGAATATCTGGGCAGCGCCGCCGGCCGGATCTTCACGCACCGCGAAGGGGGAAAGCAGTGATGTCCGCCATGTTCACCCAACTCGCCGCGTATTTTCAGTATCCTTTCGTGCGCTACGCGTTCATCGTCGGCGTGCTCGTGGCGCTGTGCTCGTCGCTGCTCGGCGTGACGCTGGTGCTGAAACGCTTCTCGCTGATCGGCGACGGCCTGTCGCATGTGGCCTTCGGCGCCATGGCCGTGGCCGCTGTGCTGAAGATGAATAGCACCACGGCGCTGACGCTCCCCGTCACCGTGGCCTGCGCCGTGCTGCTGCTCCAGGGCGGGAGGACTCGCCGCATCAAAGGCGACGCCGCCGTCGCCATGCTCTCCGTCAGCGCCCTCGCCATGGGCTATCTGCTCATGAACGTTTTTTCGCGTTCGGCCAATCTGTCCGGCGACGTGTGCAGCATCCTCTTCGGTTCCTTCTCGATCCTCACGCTGGATCCGTTCGAGGTCAAACTCTGCGCCGTCCTCTCCTTTGTCGTTATCGCCGTGTTCGTGCTGTTCTATCACAAGATTTTCGCCGTCACGTTCGACGAAGAATTCGCCGCCGCCACCGGCACGCGCGCCGGGCTGTACAATCTGGTCATCGCCGTCGTCATCGCCGTGATCATCGTGCTGGCCATGAATCTCGTCGGTTCGCTGCTGATTTCGGCGCTGATCATTTTTCCGGCGTTGAGCGCCATGCGGCTGTTCACGTCGTTCCTCTCGGTCACGCTCTGCTCCGCCGCCGTTTCCGTGCTGTGCGCCGCCGCCGGCATCGTCGTCTCGGTGCTGGCGGGGACGCCTGTCGGATCTACCATCGTCGCCGGCAACATCCTCGTCTTTCTGCTCTGCGCGGCACTCGGCCGCCTGAAAGGGGCCGCACGATGAAACGCCTCGCCGCAGCGCTGTTCCTCCTCGCGGCGCTGGCCCTCCCCGCGCCGGCCGCGCCGGATATCGACCTCGCCGCCATGGGGCGCACGATGCTGTTCGCCGCCGTCTACGACATCAAGAACAATCCCGAAAGCTACCTCGGCCGCCGCATCAAAATGACCGGCCAGTTCGCCATCATCCAGGGCGCCGACGCTCAGGGACAGCCCGATCCCGACAAGATTTTCTACAACTGCGTCATCCCGATGGCGCAGAACAGCCTCGAGTTCGGCGTCGCCGGCGAGCTGTACTACCCCGAAGATTTCCCCGATCTCGAAGCCCCCATCACCGTGGAAGGCGTTTACGAGAAATACGAGGACAACGGCACAACCTACTACCGCGTCGGCCAGTCCGCCATCGACTTTTAACGCCACCTCTTAACGGAACGGCCCGACGGCGAGCGAGCGCCCAGATGTTAAGGCTTTCTCAAGAATCGATTGACAGTCCTATGACGCACGCGATGACAGAAAAAGGCGCTGAGAGACAGGTCTCTCAGCGCCTTTTTCATAATGCCGGGGGAACGACACTTCCGCTTTTTTCCCTCTCCAGTCTGCGGGCGCGCCGCAAAAAGCGGCGGTTTTTCTCGAAGCCTTGGCCGTCCCTTCCCCACTTTTTCGGGAACCAGCGTCACTTGACGCGCACATAAAGGCCCGCCGTGCCGCCGTCGTACACGTCGGTGTCCGCCGAGGTCGTGCCGACGCGCAAGCCGTTGGCGGCGGCCATTTTCTTCAGGTTTTCGCGCACGCCGGCGTCGGCCCCCGCTACCTTGTAGCCGACGAACCACTGTCCCGCGTCGGCTCCGGCGACAAATTCGTACTGATCGCCGCTCAGCTTTTCCGGCGCGGTCACGTAGGTTTTCAGTCTGGCGATGTCGGGCGACAGCGCGCCGCCGACGTTATCGGCGTAATACAGCCCGGCCGCCAGCTTGAGGCTGTGCAGATCGGCGACGATCCGCGTCGCTTCGGCCTTGTCGGCGCTCGAGCCCATCGTCAGCATCATGCTGCCGGAAAGGATGCCGATCACCGTGATCACGATCAGCAGTTCGATCAGCGTAAACCCCTTGCTCCTCCGCGCCTTCCTCATTTTCCGACCACCTCGTCTTCGCCGAAATCAAGCGCCGGATCAGGCGCCAGCCCAATGTCATCCCGGCGGCCGCTCTGCCAGGCCGCGTAGCCGGCGGCAGCCACCATCACCGCGTTATCGGTGCAGAACATCTTCGAGGGCAGGAAGGGTTTCCAGCCCTCGTGTTCCGCCACCGCGCGGCGAAAAGCGCTGTTGGCCGCCACGCCGCCGGAGATCGCTACGGATTTCACGCCCGTCAGCCGCACGGCCTGTTCGAGACGCGCGACCAGCGTCTTCACCACCGTGTTCTGGAACGACGCGCAAAAGTCCTCCAGCGGAATTTCTTCGCCCTTCTGCCGCAGACGGTTGACCTGATTGATCGCCGCCGTCTTCAAACCGCTGAAGCTGAAATTCAGCCCGTCCAGATGCTGCAGCACGTCGGGAAACTTAAAGGCCTCCGCGCCGCCTGCGGCGGCCAGACGGTCGATCACCGGGCCGCCAGGATAGGGCAGGCCGAGCACTTTGGCCACCTTGTCGAACGCCTCGCCGGCCGCGTCGTCCTGCGTGGCGCCGAGCATCCGGTACGCGCCGCAGCCTTCGACGAGCACAATCTCGGTGTGCCCGCCGGAGACGACCATGCACAGAAACGGGAACCGTAAATCTTCGTGATCGACCATGTTGGCGTAGATGTGCCCTTCCAGATGGTTGACGCCGAGGATCGGCACGTTCCACGCCTGCGCGTATGCCTTGGCCGTCATCACTCCGACCAGCAGCGAGCCCATCAGCCCCGGGCCGCGCGTCACCGCCACGAGGCCGATCTGTTTCGCGGGATCGGCGACGCCGCCCTCGGCGAGGACGGCACACGTCAGCGGCAAGATCGCCTCCAGATGCATGCGCGAGGCGTACTCGGGCACGACGCCGCCGAACGCCGCGTGCCGTTCGATCTGGCTGGAGATCTTCCAGCTCAGGACGCGCCGCGGCCCTTCGAGCAGCGCCACCGACGTGTCGTCGCAGCTGCTCTCGATGCCCAGCGTCAGGAAACGCCTGTCTAGTGGCAGCATCCGCTGCAACCGCTGCACGATCCCGTGCAGCACGCCTTTTTCCGCAACGGTTCGCCCTCTTCATGGACGAACGCCTTGCCCCCGCACTTCGGACAGCGCGCCGGACGGGCGTCGGAACTGATCCGTTCGCCGCAGAGCGCGCACTTGAACACATGCCCCGCCATTTTCATTCACCTCTCGGGAATCGTTAATTTCACGGAATATCCTTCATAGCCGAAAACGATCTCGCTGCCGCCGCGCGACTGCGAACGCGGCACGCCGAAAGCGATCGCGTCCTGCGTATCGGGGGCCAGATTGCCCGTTTCCTTGGAGAGCAGACTCGTGTAAATGCGGTTGGCCGGCAGCGGTTCGCCGTTGACGGTCAGCTTGCCCGGATCGAAGTTCCAGCGGTTCATGGCCCGATAGCCGAGGATCACCAGGTTGCATTTGGCGCGGGCCGCCTTGTCGATATACGACGCGTTCCAGACGATGTCGTCGGGAAAGTTGTTCGGCGCCGCGTAGATCCGCGCCGACAGCGTCCGATCCACGAACTGGAACTGCAGCTTGGCGTCGGCCCCGACCATCAGGTCGCCGACGCGCGTGCCGCCGATCCACAGCAGCACCGAGCGGGCTTTCATCAATTCTTCATCCTTGTTCGCCGAAGCGGCAAAGGCCGAAATCGCTCCCATCGTCAGAAGCACCGCCGCCCCAAGAAGTTTTATCATCTTTTTCATTCTCACAAACTCACCTCCGTTTTTCCGCGCCTGCGGACAGCCGGCGTTATTTCTCCCGCGGCGTTTTCCGACGCACGGCCTGAGAGATCAGCCCCCACTCTTCGCATTTCAGTTTCAAAGTCGTTATACCATAAACGGCCGCGCACGCCGCGGCGATCCCGACGATCCAGAGCCCGCGCCGCAGCAGCGAAGCCTCGACCGGATAACGCCACAGCGTCCGCCACGCCAGTCCCGCCGCAAGCGTCAGCGCGCAGGAGACGGCGATCTTCGCCAGCCAACCGGCGGAAAACAGACGCAGCGGCGCCGACATGGAACGACGCAGCAAAAGAAGGCCGACGCCGCTGGAAAACGTGAACGCCAGCGAACTGGCCAAGGCGATGCCGTTCATCTTCATCGGCAGCACCAGCGCCGCCGAGAACAGCAGCGTGCCCGCCACGCTGGCCGCCGTCGTCGTCATCGCCGCGCGCGGCAGCGAACGGGCGAAAAGCGCGCGCATCAGCACCGTCGAACAGGCCATACCCGGCAGTCCCAGCGCCGCATAAAAAAGAGTCGAGGCCGTCCCGCGCCACGCTTCCGCGTCGAAAGCGCCGCGGAAGAACAGAAAGTTCACCGCCTCGCTGGACACGAGCAGCGTGCCCAGCGTCACCGGCAGGATCACGAACAGAGCGAAGCGCAGCGCGTCGCGCAGCGTGCCCGCAAAGACTTCGTCGCCCTGCCGCACACAGCGCGCCAGCTCCGGCAGCACCGCCTGCGAAATGGCGATCACCACCAGTCCGAGCGGCAGCTGGATGACGCGGTTCGAATAATTGAGCATGGAAATGGAACCATCGGCCAAAAACGAACCGAACAAACGTCCCAGCACGGGATTGACCTGATTCAGCGACAGTCCCGCCGCGTAGGGCAAAAACAGCGTCAGCATGCGCCGCAGGTCGTGGTCTTTCCAATTTGGACGGGCGGGGACGAGCAGCATATCCTTGCGGCAGGCCGCCCACCACTGAAACGCCAGCTGCGCCGCGCCGCCGAAAAGCACCGCGGCGACCAGGCTTTCCACGCCGAATCTTGACGCGCAGAACAGGACGGTCATAATATAAACGGCGTTGCTGAGCGCAGGGGCGAGCGCCGGCACGAAAAAGCAGTTCAGGCTGTTAAGCGCCCCCATCGCCAGCGCGGCCACGGAAATCAGCAGCAGGAACGGAAACATCTGTCGCGTCATCGTCACCGCCAGCAGTTTCTTCTCGCCCGCAAAGCCCGGCGAGATCAGCGCGATCAGCTGCGGGCTGAAAACGACGCCGGCAGCCACCGCCAGCGCGCCCACGCCGAGGATCACCGTCAGCGCCTGACGGGCCAGACGCTCGGCGCGGCGGTGTCCGTCGCGCTCCAGGACCTGCGAGAACACCGGCACGAAAGCGGCCGACAGCGCCCCTTCCGCCAACAGCTGACGGCCGAGATTGGCGACAGTGTAGGCCACGAAAAAGGCGTCCAGCGAGCGTCCGGCGCCGAAATACGCCGCGGTGATCACCTCGCGCAGCAGCCCGAGGATACGGCTCGAAAACGTGCCCGCCATCATCGTCAGGGCGTTGCGGATCATGTTTCCCGATTTTTCACTTGCCATAAAGTTTCTCCCGCTCTCATGCGTATTTTCGCGGATTTTCCACAAAAGAGACTCGACCCGCCGAAACGGAATGTTCCACGTGGAACATTTCCGTTTCGGGCCGGCCAATCGAAAGGGGCCGCAAGAATATGAGAACCCATACCACCGTCTGGGGCGTCGGCAATCCTCTGCTGCGCGACGACGCCGCCGGGCTCGAGGTCGTGCGCCTGCTCGGCGAAAGGAATCTGTCGGGCTTTTCGCTGCGCCGCTGCGAGCTGGCGCCCGGCAATTATCTCGCCACGCTCGCAAGGGAGCGCCCGCGCCGCTTTCTGCTGATCGACGCCTCCGACATGGGGCTGCCGCCCGGAACTCTGCGCCGATTTCCGCTGGCGCGCGTCGACGATCCTTCCTTCACCAGCCACGATCTGCCGCTGCCGCAGCTGCTGGCCGGCACGCTGCCGTCGGACTGCGAAGCCTGGGTCGTCGCCATCCAGCCGCAGAGCGTCGATTTCGGCATCGGGCTCACGCCCGCGGCGGTCCAGGCGGCGCAGGAGTGCGCCGATCTGATCGCCGAGGAACGGCTCGACGGGATCGCCGCGCTCGAATAAGCCGGAAAACGCCTCTTCAGTCGAGGCGGAACGAATCGCCCAGATAATATTTTCTCGCAAAGGGATCGTCGGCGATCTCCGCAGACGTTCCCTTCACCTTGATCTCGCCCTGATAGATGATGTAGGCGCGGTCGGTGATGGCCAGCGTGTCGCGCACGTTGTGGTCGGTGATCATGATGCCGTAGCCTTTGTCCTTCAGGGTTTTGACGATCTGCTGGATGTCGCCGACCGCGATCGGGTCGATCCCGGCAAACGGTTCGTCGAGCAGGATGAAATCGGGATCGAGCGCCAGCGTGCGGGCCACTTCCAGCCGGCGGCGCTCGCCGCCGGAAAGGGAATAGCCCATCACGTCGGCGAGCGCCGTCAGGCCGAATTCCTCCACCAGCTCGTCGATGATCTGCCGGCGCTTCTTCGTCTCGATGCCGCGCTCCTGCAGCACCAGATCGATGTTGTCGCGCACGGACAGGCTGCGGAACACCGAGGCTTCCTGCGGCAAATAGCCGATGCCGCAGCGGGCGCGCTGATATACGTGCAGCCCCGTGACGTCGCGGTCGTCGATCCTGACAACGCCCGAATCGGCCTCGATCAGGCCGACGATCATGTAAAAGCTCGTCGTCTTGCCGGCGCCGTTGGGGCCGAGCAGGCCAACCACCTCGCCGGTGCTGAACTCGAGGCTGACGTCGTTGACGACGTGGCGTTTTTTGAAGCTCTTGTTCAGCCCCGTCGCGCTCAGCGTTTTTATCGCGTTCATTTCTTGCCGCCTTTTTCGCTTCCCGCGGCGGGAGCTCCGTTCTTCGCGGGCGTCCGCGGCGACGGTTTCAGATTCGTCAGATCCACCGAGATGCGCGGCGTTCCCTTGGCCTCGAGCCGCCCGGTATCGGGATGGTAGATCAGCGTCTCGGCGCTGATGCGGCGCCCGTCCTGCACGGCCCGGGCTTTGCCCGTCGCCGTCACGACGCTGCCGCCCACGGAGTAGACGAGTTTTTCGCATTCGATCGTCGTCTCGCTGGTTTTGCCGCTCTTGGGCTGCACGTGGATCTTGGCGCTGCCGGTCCCCGTCAGCGTGTCGGCCGCGCGGGAATAGGACAGCGCGTCGCACCAGAGGCGCGAAACCTTCTCTTCATCCTGCTGCACGACCGTGACGTTCCCCTTTCCTTCGGCGGCGCGAAGCCCTTGGGCGTCGTAATCGCCGCTCAGCGTGCGGCACGTCATGACCATATTGCGGTCTTTATCCTCGAAATGCGTCACGTCCTCGGCGCCGAAAGTCTGCCCGCTCAGCCGCGCCACGGCCGCGCGCAGCACGCGGCTGCCGAAGGCGGCGTCCACGTTGCCATTCATCGCATAGCTGCCGCCGGAAACGGAAAAGTCGGCCGTCAGCTCGGCACACACGGCGTCGAGCTTTTCGCCGCGATAAGTGCCGAAAGCGCGCACGCTCCGCCACAGGCGCGCCTTCTGCGTTTTCGTGCTGGCTTCGCCGTAGGCGGACGTCAGCGTCACGTCCTCGCGCTTCAGCGTCACGTGTCCCTGCACCTTGAACTCGCCGCTTTCCATATCGTAGTCCATGGCGTCGGCGGTAAGCTGCGTGGCGACGGGAGCCGCCGTCAGCGCAGCGCCTCCCGCCGCCAGCAGCAGAACGCTCAAAAGAATTTTCGCGGGAAAGTTTCTCATCGCTTATTCGGAATAATCGCCGCCGTCGTTGCCGCCCTTCGTGGGCGCGTTGTCGGCGCGGAAATCGCTCCGGTCGGCGATGATCTTGCGCTCGGGCAGCGGGTTCCACGTGCCGCGGCGGTTGACGATCTCGATCACCCTGTCGGCCGTGCCCTCGGCGTTGAACGCCCTGATGAAGCGCTCCGCCCAGTACTCCGTCTCGTCGAGGATGCGGTCCAGATATTTGTCGGGCAGGGCGAGGATCTTGTCGCAGAAGGGCAGATTCGCCTTCTTGTAGTCGCCCGATTTGCGGCTCATGCCCTTGCCGTCGCAGTACGCCACGATCTCGTTCCACAGTTCGACGGGAATGCCGCGGTCCGCTTCCTTGACGTAGGAATCGCCCTCGATCACCGCGTTGCCCGTATCCGGCTCCATCTTGATGCCGAAGATCACATTCTGGAACAGCGTCGCCACGTTGCCCTTGACGATGCCGTACTTGCGGAACTTGGCGCACTTCTCGATGTCGGTGCCGGAGATGCCGTGCTGGGCGATGCTGACGCCGTAAGGCCGCAGCGCCGTGGCGATCTCCAGCGTGCGCTCGAGGTTGATGCCTTCGTCCTGCCCCATCGTCTTGTCGTAGGTGCCGTGCTTGCTGCCGTTGGAGATGGCGATCAGGTCGGGGAAGATGCCCCACGAGTTGAGCCCGCCGATGAAATACGACGCTTCTTCCACCGTGGAGAATTCGCCCGGTCCCTTGATCTCGCCCACCTCGGCCTCAAGCCCGAAGTACGGCGGGATGTGCATGGCCACGTCGCGCGTGGCGCAGAGATTGTTCCAGTCGTCGAGATGCGAGGCGTCGATCGCCACCGAGGTCCAGCCCTTGGCGACGATCTCGCCCATCTGCGCGACCGCCTTCATCACGTCCTCTTTGCCCTTGATGCCGTAATGATCGACGTGCATGGCGAAGACCGCGCCGTGCCCCAGCTCCCTGGAATACTGCACGGTGGAGTCGACGAGATTGTCGAAATTGGCGCCGCAGTAATTGGTCTCCGATTTGGCGATCTCGATCAGCACGGCGGCGCTGTGTTTTTTGGCGGCGCGCAGCACGCCCTTGGCCGTAAGCGGATGGCGGGCGTTCGCCGCCAGCACGATCGCCTCGTTTTCCTTCATGGCGTCGAAAATATCGCGGCCGCTGAACAGTCCTACGTCTTCGTTTTCCCAGCGGTTTCTCACATTGAGAGGGCGACGGTCGAGCGCTTTGCGGTAAAGTTTGTCGTTAACGTCCATGATCGTTCATACTCCTTTTCTGAAATAGGATTTTTGAGGAGAAAATTCGTGGTTCCGCAAAAACTTTCAGCTCAATTATAGACTCTGAACGCCATAAGTTCAAACGTTGCGGCGCTTTTGGGGCGTTATTTTCGGACGAAACACAACCGCCTCGGGAACATCGGTAAATTTTCAGAGTAAATGCAACCTCGTCAAAGTAAATGCGACAGGGTTGCATTTACTTTGACAGGACAAAAGCAGCAAGCAGTCATTACGAACACATAATAACGATCAAGATTGCGCTAACGGAACAAATTCAAGGGGATGAAAAGCTGTTACGAGGAAATTGTCCGAAAAAAGTGCATACAAAAGTGATCCTCAACTGAAAGCAAAATTTTCAGTTCAGAGTTAATGCAATCAAGAAATTAAAAAGGAGCCGTTATTTACCGGCGAGAAGAGTCCGCTTTAAACAGATATCCTGTGGCGGAATAAGTTCGAGTCCGAGTAAATGCAATACATCCTCGCCATACAGGTTGATAAAGATCTCTGCAGGAGATTTTCCGTTAAATTTTTTCCTCCCGTATGAGTTTATATGAGACATCATCAGGTTGATATCAGTTTGGGATAAATTGTCGAAAGTTGTTCCCTTGGGAAGGATCCTTCGAATGAGAGTATGATTATTTTCAACCTTCGTTTTTTCCTGCGGTGCTTGTGGATTGCAATAGAACATATATGATTTTCTTTCTCCGTCCGGACCTTTTTCGATAGCCGTCGGATTGGAAAACTCTGTACCGTTGTCAGCAAGAAGGACCTGAAACATGGACTTATAGCGTTTCCTGCCCAGAAGAGTGAAGAGCATTGTAAAAATCTGCTCAACAGATTGAGCAGTATTTTTATCTCTCAAAAAAGCCAGCATAAAGTTGCAGTTTCTTAAGATGACAGTCAGAAGAACTTTTCCTCCTGTGGTGCCAACGACACTGTCGATTTCGGTAATAAGCATGTCCGGATGTTTCTCCGAAAAAGAGAGAAAATCATTGTAGGTACGGCCTTCACGACATTTTTTATCCACCTTCATGTTATTTCTTTTTCCCTTTCTCTTCTTAAAACGGACAGCTCGGGGCAAGTCTATTTTCCGTGCCTCTAAAATACCCGAAAGCAGGAGCCGTCTGGCGGTACTTTCAGAACAGGGAACAGTATCTCGATTATTACGGATAATATGATAGAGAGACTGCCCCTGTTTGATGAGAGGAGAGAAAAAAGAATCAATATCTGCAAGCTCGGCATCGGAGATATTGAAGCCTTCACGAGCCTCATGCAAAGTTTTCTCGTAAGAGTCATTTGCAGATTTAGCAGAAT
Source organism: Pyramidobacter sp. YE332 (assembly GCF_033060595.1). Taxonomy (NCBI): domain Bacteria; kingdom Thermotogati; phylum Synergistota; class Synergistia; order Synergistales; family Dethiosulfovibrionaceae; genus Pyramidobacter; species Pyramidobacter sp. YE332. Next base: position 2,147,153 of record NZ_CP133038.1, read on the forward strand.
AGATCCGTTTTTTTAAAGTGCAGCGGTGACGGTTGGGGCAGCCGTTACAGACATACGGAGGAACCGAAAGCTGCGGGCAGACCTCCTCCTTAAAGTCAGGACACATCGTATTACATCTTGAGCACCGGAAACACAGTGAACGGCATTTCGGAGAGGTGTTACAAAGGGAAGTAACGGAGCAGTCATACCGGTGAAGGCAGCAGTTTACTGTCCGGCCATAACAGCCTTTGAAGACAGTCTCTGCATGTTTTCTGATCTCTCTGGAGATCGTACTCGGCGACTTCAGAACCGTTGAGGCAATACTTCTGAGAGATTCTCGCCGGTTGAGGGCGCTTTCAATGGCTTTTCTTTCAGCCAGAGTCAAATGTTTGTTCATGATGATGAACTCCTTTCCGAGATCTGTTGTCTCGTAAGAAAGGTCTTTCATCAATTCAGACTAAATGCAAGCTCCTTTTAATTCAGATTTAATGCAACGGGGTACCGGATGTTGCGTTGCATTTACCTTGAAGAATTTCACTCGGGAACATCTCGGGATTTTCTCGATCAGGGTCTTGCAATTTTTTTGAGGCATGCTATTATTCCCTTGCTCTGCGGAAGACGCCGAGCTCAATTTAACATGAGGCTTTGGGATATCGTCCAACGGCAGGACATCTGACTCTGGATCAGAGAATTGGGGTTCGAATCCCTGTATCCCAGCCATTTTTTACGCGCTCTCTTCGTCCAGTGGCCCAGGACATCGGGTTCTCAGCCCGGTAACAGGGGTTCGAATCCCCTAGAGAGTGCCATTTTTTTATTCTCGTTCGGAAAACGCAACCAGAGGACGAAAAATATCGAGGCGCTTCACCTTCAACGGGTGAGGCGCCTCGTCTTTTTCATGAAAGAGCCGGCGGCACACGATTTTCCGCCGCGTCTGCTATAATATTTAACAGATAAAAATGAAAAACTCGTCTGTCCGCCTCGGACGGACAGCCGCATGCCGCAAGGGAACGGCCGAAAGGAGAGGAACCCATGAAAAAATACGATGTCGGCGCACCGATCGTTTTCAAAAAGGGCTTTCACGAACTCAACGACGAACCGCACCTCAACTATCAGTTGAACCGCATGATCAGCTGGAGCGGCGGCGATCTGGAGGAGGTGAGACGCGTTTCGCGGCAGATCAGAGACTTCGACGACTGGAAGAAAATCCTCATGGAGCTCGGCGCCCGGGCGCTCGCCGAAGAGCGCATCGGCAATGCCATCGCCTATTACCGGATGGCGGAATTCTACATGGACGGCGGCGATCCCGACGCCCTCGCGTGCTACAACAAAGCCCGCGAGCTGTTTTACGGATATTTTGCGGATTATTTCACGCCAGGTTCCGGCAGCGCGCCCGTCGTCGAGCGTCTGGAAGTTCCCTACGAGGACGTTACGCTGCCGGTCATGCACACAGAACCGGAACGGAAGAAAAAAGGCGTTTTTCTCGTTCATGGCGGCAACGACTCCTATTACGAGGAATTCTTCTTCCCGATGTTGTACCTGCGCGAACGGGGTTACGAAGTCTATCTGTTCGAAGGGCCCGGCCAGGGCGCGGTGACGCGGCTGCGCGGCCTTCCCTTTACCGCCGCGTGGGAAAAGCCGGTGGCGGCGATCACGGCGCGCTTCGATCTGCGCGACGTCGCGATCGTCGGCGTTTCGCTCGGCGGCTATTTCGCGCCGCGGGCCGCCGCGTTCGACAAGCGGATCTCGCGCGTGATCGGCTGGTCGGTCTTCCCCTCGTTCTGGGACGTGTATCGGGCGACGGCCGGAAAAGCGCGCGCCCAAGCGCTCCGCTCCCTCTTGAAAGCGAATATGAAAAGCGTCGTCAACGGACTCTTCCGCCGCAGCGTGAAGAAAGGGGACCTGCACGCGCTGGCGTTGGCAAAAATGCTGCCGCGCTACGGCGCGGCTACGCCGTTCGACCTCGGGCTGGCGCTCGCGGATTACGATCTGGCTCCCGTGGCGGAAAAAATCGATCAGGACGTGCTCATCCTCGGCGCGCAGCACGACATCATGATCCCCTACACGCTGGTCGGCAAGGAGATCGCCATGCTGAAAAACGCGCGTTCGCTCACCTTCCGCCTCTTCACCGACCGCGAAGAGGCCGGCGATCACTGCAGCTGCGGCAATACCCAACTGGCTCTGGACTCGATCTGCCGCTGGATGGACGCTCTGGACGCCAGGGACCGCGGATAAAAAACCGCAGAGCCGGCCGCCGTGCGACGGCCGGCTCTGCGGTTCTGTCTTTTTAAAAGGCCTCGCCGAAATTTCCGCCGTGACGCAAAAATGCGGGGCCTGTTCTCAAATTTCAAAATCGAGGGTATAATCTTGCGAAGGGTTTTCATGCCCTGAACGGAAAATGAATTTTCCTTGCTATCCAACCCAACATTACTTTTCAGGAGGGATTTCTCAATGCCAGTATCGAAAGAAGTCGTCCGGGAGCAACTCCGCAAAATCGGTCCCTATCACAAGTGGTTCACCGGAAAAGAGCGCCGCGCCCTGCCCAAGATCATCGACGAGGGCGAAGTGATCGAATTCCTGACCAGCGGCTACGACGGCAAAAAGAATACCGTGCTCGTCGTGGCGACCAACCGCCGCTTCATGGTGCTCGACTCGGGCATCGTCTACGGCAGCGACGACCGCATTTTCCCCTACGGCAAGATCAACTCCATCCGCGGCGAGCGCGGCATTTTCTTCGGCAAACTCCGCATCAGCACCGCCGGCGTCTCCGGCGACGACGTGGTGATCTCCTGGGTGCGCAAGACCGACATCGCCCGCATGATCTCCACCGTGTCCAAAAACATCGCTCTGGCCAAAGGCGAGTAGTTTCTTTACAAAAAAATTGAACCGGCCCTGCGCAGGGGCCGGTTTTTTTGTACCCAAACGCCCGTTTCAGCGGCGGCCGTACCGGGCCTTCAGCAGCGGCTTGATGCCGCCGGCTTCGAGGATCGTCAAAGCGTAATCGCCGACGGGCTCGCAGGGCAGCTCTTCGCCGCTGGTTTCGTTTTTCAGCAGCGAACGGGACAAGTCGAGCGTGAGTCGGTCGCCGTCCCTGACTTTTTTCGAAACTCCGGGGCAGGCCACGAGCGGGATGCCGAGGTTGACGCCGTTGCGGAAGAAGATGCGCGCGAAGGACTCGGCGACGACGGCGCCGACGCCCACGGCCTTGAGGGTGGCGGCGGCATGCTCGCGCGAGGAGCCGCAGCCGAAGTTCGTGCCGGCGACGATCAGGCCTCCGGGCCGGAAGCTGGCCGCAAATTCGGGATCGACGCCGGCCATGGCGTGGCGCTTCACGTCGTCGGGATCGGTCTCGGAGAGGAAGCGCCCGGGATAGATCTGGTCGGTGTCGATGTTGCTGCCGAAGACGCGGGCGCGGCCGGAAATGATTTTGTCCATGGGATGCCTCCTGATCACAGGAATTCGGCGGGATCGACGATCTCGCCGGCGACCGCCGCAGCCGCTACGGCGGCGGGAGAGCCGAGGTAGATGCGCGCCTCGGCGCTGCCCATGCGGCCGGGAAAGTTGCGGCTCGAGGAGCTGATGCAGTTTTCGCCTCCCGCGAGCATGCCCTCGTGCGTGCCGAGGCAGGCGGCGCAGCCGGGCGTGACGAACGTGGCGCCGGCTTCGACGAGCGTCTCCATGACGCCGCTTCTGACGGCTTCAAGCAGCACTTTGCGGCTGGCCGGCACGACGACGAAGCGCGCACCGCGCGGCACTTTCCGCCCCTTGACGACGCGCGCGGCGATTTCCAGATCCTCGAAGCGGCCGCCGGTACAGGTGCCGAGGAAGGCCTGCTGGATCTTCACGCCGGCGCAGTGCGAAACGGGATGCACGTTGTCGACGCTGTCCGGCTCGGCGATCTGCGGCTCGAGCGCGCCGACGTCGAAACGGTGCACGGCGGCATAACGGTAATCGGGATCGGTATCGTACACCGTGTAGTCGTCGATACCAAGCCGCCTCATGTGCGCGAAGGTGACTTCGTCCGGCTGGATCCACGCCGTCTTGGCGCCGATCTCGGTGGTCATGTTGCACAGCGTCAGGCGTTCGCACAGCGGCATACGGCGCACGGCCTCGCCGCAGAACTCGATCACCTTGTAGACGCCGTAATCCGCTCCCAACGCGCCGATGACGTGCAGGATCGCGTCCTTGGCGAAGATGCCTTGGCGCGGCGCGCCGTCGAGGACGATTTTGACCACTTCGGGCACGCGGAACCACAGCTGCCCGGAGATCAGGATCGCGGCCATGTCGGTGGCGCCGACGCCGGTGCCCAACGCCCCCAGCGCGTCGTGAGTGGTGGTGTGCGAATCGGTGATCACCATCAGGCGGCCGGGGCGCGAAAAGCCCTTGTCCACGCAGATCTGGTGGCAGACGCCCTCGTTCACGTCCATGAGGTTGGCGATGTTCTGCGCGTCGCAGAACTCGCGGAACTGTTTTTGGTTGTCGGCCTGCTGGATCGACGAGGCCGGCGCGTAGTGGTCGAGGAACATCACCACGTTCTGCGGCGAATGGACTGTGACGCCGCCGATCTCGAAAAACGAGCGCACGGTCTGCAGATACAGGTCGTTGATCCCGGCCACGTCGACCGTGCAGTTGACGATCTCGCCCGCCGCGACGGACGCGCGTCCGGCGTGGGCGGCGAGGATTTTTTCCGTTGCGTGCATTGCAGCATCTCCCCCCTGCGATGTCTGTGACAATGCGGGCCGTCCCGGTCAAAAGGATCGCCCCGCGCGAAATTATTTCACGCTCTTGATGCTGTCGATCTGAGTTCCGTCGCGGTATATGACCTTCGCCACCTCGCGGGTCCCGCGCGTGGGGCGGTTGGGCACGCCGGTCAGCTTCTCGGCCATGGCTTTGAGGTCGTGGATGTCCACGATCGTGACGCACGCTTCGGCCAGACGACCGCGCAGGGCCGCGCGGGCCGGATTGACGGCCACGCCCTTCTGGGTGACGAGCACGTCGACCGTGCGGCCGGGAGTGGAAATCGTGGTGACGCGGTCGGTGACGATGGGCAGGCGGGCGCGGATCAGCGGCGCGACGACGATGCACAGTTTCGCCCCGGCGGCGACGTCGCTGTGGCCGCCGCTGCCACCCATGATGAAACCGTTGGAATCGGTGTGCACGTTGACGTTGAAGTCGGTGTCGATCTCCGTCGCGCCGAGGATGGCCGCGTCGAGGCTGTCGACGCAGCAGGACTTGGACGTAGGCGAGGCGTAGCGCGTCGCCGAAATTTCCACGTGACGCGGATCGTCGCGGATCGAGGCCACGGCGCCGAGGTCGAAGCACTGCACGTCCATGATGGAACGGAAGCAGCCGGCGTTCAGCATATCGACGATGGCGCTGGTGATGCCGCCGAGGGCGTAGCCGCCCTGAATTTTTTCAGCCAGCATCACGTCTTTGAGGAACGTGGCGGCAGCCAGCGAAGCTCCGCCCGCGCCCGTCTGGAAGGAAAACCCGTCTTTAAGCAGGCCGGAGGCGCGGATCACGTCGACGGTAGTGCGCGCCATGGCGAGAGCGACGGGATCGCGGGTGATGCGCGTGGTGCCGGAAACGATGCCCCGCGGATCGCCGATGCTGTCCACGGGGACGACGCTGTCGACCCACTGCTCCTGGATCAGCGCGTCCTCGAGCGGGTACGGGACAAGGTTGTCGGTGACGACGATCGTATGCCGGGCGCAGCGCGCGTCGGCTTCGGCGTAGCCGAGGGAGCCGCAGGCGCTTTTGCCACGTTTGCCCGTGGCGTTGCCCATGGGATCGGCCGCGGGCGCGGCCACGAACGCCACGTCGATCGGCGTGACGCCGTTTTCGATGGCGCTCGGGCGGCCGCCGTGCGATCGGAAGACGACCGGCTCCTTCATGCCGCCCTCGGAGATGAAGCGACCGACCTTGGCGCCCATGTAGTTGGTCTCGATGCGGCTGACGAGACCGCTTTTGACGTGATCGATAATGGAGCTCTGCACGTCGAACACGGAGCTGCTGTTGAGCGTCAGACCGCGGTAGCCCATGGCGGCCAGTTCGGCCAGGACCATGTTCATCACGCCGTCGCCGTTGCGCAGGTGATGATGGAACGAGATCCTCATGCCGTCTTTCAGCCCGGAGCGGAGGACGGCGTCTTTCAGCGTGGCGACGACTTTGCTGTCTTTCATTCTTCGCGTCCTCCTTTGGCGATGGCTTCGGCCATGGCGATGGTCTGCTCGGCGCGCGCGACGATCGGCTTGTCGATCATCTTGCCGTACAGCGAGACGGCGCCGCGCCCCTGCTCCTTGGCCTGGCGGATGGCGGCGAGCACTTCGCGGGCGTAGTCGATCTCCTTCTGTGTCGGGCTGAACGCCTCGTTGACGGCGCGCACGTGGCGCGGCGAGATCACGGCCTTGCCGCTGAATCCCATGCTGCGCGCGAACCGCGCGTCCCTGGCGGCGCCTTCGTCGTCGTTGACGTCGGTGAACGGCGTGTCGTAGACGTCGATCCCGGCGGCGCGGGCGGCCGAAACCATGCGGCTGCGCGCGTAGAAGATCTCCGTTCCTTCCTTGGTGCGGGGGCAGCGCAGGTCGGCGGTCAGGTCTTCGGCGCCGAGGAAGATCGCCGCCACGCGCGGCGAAGCCGAAGCGACGGCGTAGGCGTTTTCCAGCCCGCGCGCCGTCTCGATCAGCGGGATCAGCTTCACGGTCCCGGCGGGAAGTCCGTGTCGTTTTTCCACTTCGGCCATGTAGGCGTCGAGCGTCGCGACGTCTTCCGCGCCGCCGACTTTGGCGGGCATGATCAAGTCGGGACGCAGCGGCACGATCTCGTCGAGGTCGGCCTGCCAGTACGGCGTGTCGAGCGAGTTGATGCGCACGGTCAATTCGACGTTTTCGAAGCCGAGCGCTTCGATGGCGTTGCGCACGAGGATGCGGGCGGCGTCTTTCTGGTCCGGCGCGACGGCGTCCTCGAGGTCGAGGATGACGTTGTCGGCGCCGAGCGCGTCGCCGTTGACGATGATGTTGGGCGTGTTGCCCGGCAGGAACAGCATGGAACGGCGCATTTACTTTTCCTCCTCCGCCGCGCGTTTGATCGCGGTCTCCACGCGGGCGCGGATCGTGCAGTCGAGCGCGCCGCGATCGACGACGCGCAGCGACGCGTTTTCCACCGCGAACTCCTTCAGCACCTCGCGCACGGTCTTCTCGATCGAAGCGCCGAACTGCGCCGTCACGACCGATTCCAGTTCGACGGCAACGCCGCGCCCCGGTTCGATCTCCACCAGCGCGTCGCTCGATTCCAGCGTGCCGGCAACGGCTTTTCTCCTGATCTCCAAACGGCATCCCTCCCTGTCAAAAAAACGAAGCGGCCCTTCTTCAGCGCCGACGGATCATCCGAATCGTTTTTATTCTAGCACGGGCGCTCCGTCTGTAAACGATGTTTTCGTCAGTCGTTGAGAAACAAAAATACGGCATTTCCGAAGAGTTTCGTGTATAATAGAAAAAATTATAACGTTTTGTTTACAGCAGTCTATGCTCCACATTCAAAAGGAGGAGTTCTCAATGGCAGAAAAAACGATTTACGAAATCGCGCTGGAGCGCCACAAGGAAACCGTGGGCAAGTTCGCCATGGTCAGCAAGATGCCCGTCACCAACATGCAGGAACTGGCCGTGGCCTACACGCCCGGCGTCGCCGAACCGTGCCGCGTCATCAACAAAAAGCCGGAAGAAGTTTACACTTACACGTCCAAGAGCAACGTCGTCGCCGTCGTCAGCGACGGCAGCGCCGTGCTCGGTCTCGGCAACATCGGCGCCAAGGCCGCCATCCCCGTGATGGAAGGCAAGTGCTGCCTCTTCAAGAACTTCGCGGGCATCGACGCGATCCCCATCTGCATCGAGACGCAGGACACCGAAGAGATCATCGGCATCGTCAAGAACATCACCGCCACGCTCGGCGGCATCAACCTCGAAGACATCGCCGCGCCGCGCTGTTTCGAGATCGAGGACCGTCTCAAGGCCGTCTGCGACATCCCCGTCTTCCACGACGACCAGCACGGCACCGCCGTGATCCTGCTCAGCGCCGTGATCAACGCGCTCAAAGTCGTGGGCAAGAAGATCGGCGACGTGAAGATCATCCTCAACGGCGCCGGAGCGGCCGGCACGGCCATCAGCAAGATGCTGACGCTGGCCGGGGCGAAGAACATCGTCGCCCTCGACAGCAAGGGGGCTCTGTCCGACGACATGGAGCTCGCCCCCGCCAAGCTCGCGCTCGCCAAGATCACCAATCCGAATCACGAAAAAGGCCAGCTGGCCGACGTGATCAAAGGTGCCGACATCTTCCTCGGCACCTCCGTCGGCGGCGCGCTCAAGGCAGAGATGGTCAAGACCATGGCGCCGAAGGCGATCATCTTCGCCATGGCCAACCCCGTGCCGGAGATCTTCCCCGACGAAGCCAAGGCCGCCGGCGCGATGGTCGTCGGCACCGGGCGCTCGGATTTTCCCAACCAGGTCAACAACTGCCTCGGCTTCCCCGGCATCTTCCGCGGTGCGCTCGACTGCCGCGCCACGCAGATCAACGACGAAATGCAGCTGGCCGCCGCCTATGCGCTGGCCGCGCTGATCCCCGACGAAGAACTGACGCCCGACCATATCATCGCCGACTCGTTCGACAAGCGCGTCGTGCCCGCGGTGGCGAAAGCCGTGGCCGACGCCGCCCGCAAGACCGGCGTGGCGCGGCTGTAAAAACTTTTCCATCCCCTATGGTTGTACCGGCGCGGCGTCGCTCGGGCCGAGCCGACGTCGCGCCGCGAAAAATTTTCCGTTCTGAGGAGGAATTCCACAAATGTCTGAAGAAAGCAAAAGCCTCAGGCTGTTCAACATGCCCTGGCAGATCTTCGCCGTCTTCGCGGCCATCGTCCTTGTGGCGACGTATATGGGCGTGCTGCCCAAAGGCATGATCGGCGCCTTTCCGTTCATGATCGTCGTCGGCGCCGTTCTCAACGAGATCGGCAACCGTTGCCCGATCGTCAACACCTACCTCGGCGGCGGCGCCATCGTCATCATTTTCGGCATGGCGACACTCTGTTATTATCATCTCATTCCCGACGCGACCGTCAAGATCGTCACGAACTTCATGAAAGGCGAAGGCTTCCTCGACTTCTACATCGCCGCGCTGATCTGCGGCTCGATCCTCGGCATGAACCGCGATCTGCTGATCCGCGCCGCGATCCGCTATCTGCCCGCCATCGTCGGCGGCGTCGCCGTAGCGATCGGCCTGGCCGGGCTGGTCGGCGAACTGACCGGTTACGGCGCCAAGCAGGCCATCCTTTACATCGCCGTGCCGATCATGGGCGGCGGCATGGGCGCCGGCGCGGTGCCGCTGTCGAAGATCTTCGGCGAGACGCTGGCGCAGAAACCCGAAGACATCATCAACATCATGATCCCCGCCGTCGCCCTCGGCAACGCCATGGCCATCGTCGCCGGCGGGCTGCTCAGCAAACTCGGCAAGTCGTTCCCCTGCCTCACCGGAAACGGCGATCTGCTCATCACCAAGGGCGCCGACGACGCCATTCAAGCCGACGAAGAATTTCTCAAAAAGCGCGATGCCATCAGCCTGACGGTCATGGGCGTCGGCCTGCTGCTGGCGACGGCATTCTTCGCCTGGGGACGCATCGTCGCGTTCTTCATTCCCAAGATCCACAGCTACGCCTGGATGATCATCTCCGTCGCCGTCGTCAAGGCGCTGGGGATTCTTCCCCAGTATTACGAGATCTGCTGCTACCAGTGGTTCCAGTTCGTCATGAAGAACCTCACGGCCGTCCTGCTCGCCGGCATCGGCGTGGCTTACACCGACCTCGGCCAGATCATTTCCGCCTTCTCCGGCCAGTACCTGTTGCTCGTCGGCGTGACGGTCTTCGGCGCCATCATCGGTTCAGGCCTCGTCGGTCGCCTCGTCGGCTTTTATCCCGTTGAGTCGGCCATCACCGCCGGGCTCTGCATGGCCAATATGGGCGGCACGGGCGACGTGGCCGTCCTTTCCGCGGCCCATCGCATGGAACTGATGCCCTTCGCGCAGATCTCCTCCCGCATCGGCGGTGCCTTCATGCTGATCCTCGCCAGCGTGCTGCTGCAGATCATTTAATGCGTAGAGTAGTGAAAGCGGAGAAAATTAAACAAAAGATGTCATCAAGTCACAAAGGGAAACGAATGAAATAACAAGCCCCCCTGACAGCCCAGTTGCCATCAGGGGGGCGTTTGTAATGTTCCACGTGGAACATTTTCGATCAATGAAGATTCATCAGTTTTTTCGCGTTTTATACCGCGCACCAATTCCTTTCGGATGCTGTGCCACGTTTTCAACGAGGCTGTGAGCCGACCGCGAGTGACAATTTTTACCGTCTCAGACCGAGGCGTTCGGACTCGTTCTGCCCCTAGTCGCCAGCCAGAGGAGAACGAGGGCCGCCAGGCCCACCGCGTCGCTCAGAGTGCCGGGATAAAGCAGAGCCAGGGAGCCGACCAGCGCCAGAAGGCGTTCATACCAGCGCAGCGGCGCCATGAAAAAGTTCTCGGTGAAGCAGGACAGCAGGAACACGCCCACCACGGCGGAAATCATCGCCTGGAACGTGACGAACCAGTTCGTGACGTTGGTCAGCAGGATCTCGGGAGCCAGCACGAAGATGAACGGCACGATAAAACCCGGCAGAGCCAGTTTGACGCCGGTAAAAGCCGTCCGGTTGGGATCGGCGTTGGCCAGGCCGGCAGCCGTGTAGGCGCCCACGCAGACCGGCGGCGTCACCGACGAGAGGACGGCGTAAAAAAACACGAACATATGCGCGTCCAAACCTCTTACGCCGAGCAGAGTCAAGGCGGGGGCCGCCACAGCGCTGGCCATGACGTAGCTCGCCGTCGTCGGCATGCCCATGCCGAGCAGCGTCGCGATCAGCAGCGTCACGCACATGGTCAGGACCAAATGTCCCCGCGTCAGCGCCAGCACGGCATCGCCGATGCGCAGGGCCACGCCCGTGGCGCCCATCATGCCGATGACGTTGCCGACGATGATGCAGGCCATGGCGACCGAAAGGGCGCCCAGCGAACCGTCTTTCAGCGTGTTGACGAACGTCGTCAGGTCCATGCGGTCGGATTTCTTCACAAAGCTCAGCAGCACGCAGCAGCCGATGCCCCAGCAGCCGGAATAGAGCGGATTGTACCCCTTGACCAGGAAGTAGACGATCACGAACAGAGGGATCGCTTTGTAGCCGCTCTTGACCAGGACTTCTCCGGCCCGGGGGAGCGTCTCCTTCGGCAGCCCTTTCAGGCCGAGGCGCGAAGCCTCGAGGCTGAGCGAACACCAGATGCCCCAGAAGTACAGCAGAGCGGGAACGATCGCGCAGAGCAGAACCTGAGTGTAGGGAATGTTCAGCGTATCGGCGATGATGAACGCTGCGGCTCCCATGACGGGAGGCATGATCTGCCCGCCGGTGGAGGCGGCCGCTTCGACGGCGCCGGCAAAGTGCGGTTCGTAGCCGATGCTTTTCATCAGAGGGATCGTGAAGGCGCCCGTCGTCGCCACGTTGGCCGACGTGCTGCCGCTGATCGTGCCCATCAGAGCGCTGGAGAGCACGGAGATCTTGGCGGGGCCGCCCTTCAGATGCCCTGTCAAGGCCATGGAAATGTCGTTGAAGAAATCCGACGTCTTCGTGGACGTCAAAAAGGCGCCGAAGAGCACGAACAGGTAAATGTACGTGGCCGAAACGCCCGTCACCAAACCGAAGAGGCCGTCCGTCGTCAGATAGAGCTCTTCGATGATGCGCGGGACCGACAGGCCGAAGTGTTGAATGGGGCCGGGCATCGAGCGCCCGAAGTAGGCAAACAGCAAAAACAGGAAGCAGAAGATCGGCAGCGGCCAGCCAAGCACGCGCCGCCCAGCGATAAACACCAGCGCGGTGAAGACGCCGCCAAGCCAGAGCTCGTAGCTGTAAACTTCACCGGCGCGAGTGGCGATGCTTTCATACGCGAAGAACACGTAAAGAGCGCAGGCGCCCGACGCGATCGCAAAGATCCAGTCAAGAGCCGTGGCGCGGTCGCGCGGCGATCTTTTCGCGGCCGGGTAAAGCAGGAAAATCATGGGAAGAATGAAAGCGACGTGAAAACTGCGCTGCTGCATCGTCGGCAGCACGCCGAAAAAGGCGGTGTAAAGCTGAAAGACCGCCAACGCGACGGCCAGGACCGTGATCAGCGTACCCATCGCTCCCGTGAAGGTACGGCGTTTGCCCGGTTTTTTCTGAAGCTGCCGAGCCTGAACGTTGGCGTCGGCAACGCTCTGGGCTGAAATGCGCGTCGTCATCGAGAAAAATCCCCCTCGTCTCAAAAACACATATTTTATAAAAGGCCAAGGACCGTGCAAAAACAGGGAGAGCCGGCAGGACTCTCCCTGTTCGATTTTCGCCGCGAGATCGTCTTTACTTAATCAGACCGATCTCCTTGTAATACTTGAGCGCGCCGGGATGGATCTCCATGGCGCAGCCGTCGAGGGCATGCTCGCGGCCGAAGTTGGAGAAATACGCAGGAAGACGCTTTTTCAACTCCTCCTGCCCCTCGAACATGGCCTTGACCGTCTTGTACACGACGTCCTCGCTCACTTTTTCGTCGGACAGCAGCACGCCAATGGCCGCGATCGTGTTGACGTCGTCGGGATGCTTGTCGTAAGTGCCGCCGGGGATGGTCGCAAGAGCAAAATAAGGATGCTCCTTGACGATCTGCTGACGCTTGTCCTCGTCGATGGACAAAAGGCGCACGCCGCCGGTGATCATGTCGGTGACCTGAGCGTTGGGCGCGGTCGTGGTCCAAAAGTTGCCCTGAACCTCGCCGGTCTTCAGGGCTTCGGCGCTCTCGGTCTTGCCGTAACGGTTGATCGTCACGTCTTCGTCCTTGATGCCGTAGGCGTTCAGAATAATGCGGCTATACGTCTCGATCCCCTGCCCGATGGCGCCGTAATCGATACGTTTGCCGCGGAAATCGGCGACGCTCTTCATGTCTTCGCCGCTGACCAGGACATGACACGGCATCGGATAGATGGCGGCGACGAAACGGATGCTCTTCACGGGCGCCTTGAAGGGGCCGGAGCCGTTCAAAGCCTCGTCGACCGTGGCGGACTGACACATGCCGAACTCCATATCGCCTTTCGCCAAGCCGTTGACGTTCTTTGTGGAACCGCCGGTCACCGCCGTATAGTTGACGCCGTTCTTGGCCGCGTTGCCGATCTGGGCAATCGTGTTGCCGATCAGATAGAATCCGCCGCCTACGCTGCTCGTACCGATGCGGGCGAAGTCAACCGCAAAACCGGCCGCTGCCGTCATTCCCAAGAACGCTGCTGCCGCGCAAACGCTTTTCACTGTCTTACGAATCATAACTGCTGCCTCCTCCTCAATGTTCTGACATTTTCTTAAGCAAACGAGCACTGCATTTTACATGATGAAAGCAACTTTTACTAAGCGAACCCAATTATGAAACACCTTTCCCCCTTTGTCAATGAGCAAATAATGTTTCTTTGTTACACACTGACTTCCATATTATGAAATAAAATGATAAAATTTTTGTAGCGCCAGTGAGTTCTTGAGAGTCTAGACTTTCACTCAAAAAACGAGGGGGAAAAATGTCTGCAAAATCAGTCAACGGAGTTTCATCGATAAGAAAATGTCTGTCAGTGCTCGACTGCTTTTCCGAGGATGCCCCACAGCTCTCGCTGACCGCCGTCACGAAAAAAACCGGTTTTTCCATGCCCACCACGCTGCGAGTTCTTGCGGCGCTGTGCGAGGAAGGCTTTCTTGAGCGCGACGCCAATCGTCTCTACCGCGTGAGCTGGAAGGCCTACCGCCTGGGCAAACTCTTTCAGGCGCACGACTCCATCAAAAATGCCGTGCTGCCGGTCATGCGGCGGCTGCGTGACGTATTCGGCGAAACGGTCAGTCTCTATTATAAACATGACATCTGGCGCGTCTGCGTCGAACAAGCGGTCAGCCTTCACGAGCTGAAGCGCATTTCTCATCCCGGCTCCTACTATCCGCTCTGGGCCGGCGCCACCGCAAAGATCTTTCTCGGCTTCATGACGTCCGACGAGATTCGACGCGTGTACGCGGAGGCTCCGCAGGATCGGAAGGAACGCTGGGCTCAGTTCCTCGGCGAAGTCGCCGAGGCGCGGCAGCGTGGTTACGCCGTCAGTCTGGCCGAACGCGAGGAAGGCACGTCGTCCATCGCCTGCCCGCTCTTCGACTTTATGGGCAAGCTGACGGCCTGCCTGTGTATCTCCGGTCCCAGCTTCCGTTTCACCGACGAGATCAAGGCGAAAGCAGCTCCCGTTATCGTCAGGGAATGCCGTGAACTTTCCCGTTCCTTCGGCGCGCCCGACTCGGCCCTCGGGACGCGCTCCCAAGCCCGGGGCTGACGCCGGGAGCGCCATTTCCGTCTCCATACAGTACGGGGCGGCAGCTTTTGAATTCATTCCAAAAGCTGCCGCCCCGTACTGCGTCATTTTTCGGTACGAAGCGAGGCCATCGCTTCGTACCGACGGCGCTTCGCCAGGTAATAGCCGAGCGTCAGCGCCGCGGTAGCCGCCCAGGCAAGCGGATAGCCGACATAGACGTGGATGATGCGGTGATCCAGCGCCAGCGCTACCGCCAGATAGAGCTGGCGCAGCACGACCATACCGATCAGCGAAAGGATCATGGGAACGCGCGTGTCGCCGTAGCCGCGCAGCGTGCCCAAGCAGACTTCGCGCAGGGCCATGAAACCGTAAAACGGCAGCATCACGTGCATCATGTCGATGCCGGCCGCTACGACGGCGGGCGCGTCGTTGAACAGTCTGATGCAGTACGGAGCGGCGGCGAAGAGCACGGCGCTGACGGTAAAGCAGTACGTCAGGGACAACAGCAGGCAGCTTTTGAAGCCGTGCTTGACGCGCTCGGCCTTGCGGGCGCCGACGTTCTGGCTCACGAAAGTGGTCTGTGCCATGCCGAAACCTTTGCAGGGCAGCGCCACGAAGCGATCGATCCGCTGCGTGGCCCCCAGTCCAGCCATCGCCGCCGCGTCGAAGCCGCTGATGTAGCGCCACACGAACAAGTTCGAGAAGGAGATCAGGCAGTTCTGCATTCCCGCCGGCATGCCGATCGAGATCACACGGCGCAGGATTTCCCGTTCGCGGGACAGTTCGCCGAAGGTGAGCCGGAAACTGCCGTCGTGCTTTTTCAGCCGGAAGGAGACGATGAACACTGCTACCATCTGCGAGACCACGGTCGCTGCGCTGACGCCGGCGACGCCCCAGCCCCAGACCACGACGAAGAGCAGATCGAGAACGATGTTGAGAGCGCAGACCAGCACGAGGACGTTGAACGGGCCGCGCGAATCGCCGACGGCGCGCAGCAGGCCGGCCGCCACGTTGTAGACGACGGTGAAGAGAATCCCGGCCAGATAGATGCGCAGATAGACGACGGCGTCGCCGTAAACTTCCGCCGGCACGGAGATCAGGCCAAGCAGTCCCGGCGCGGCGAAGATGCCGACGCCTGAGAGGATCAGTCCGAGCGCGGCCGCAAAGGCAAAGGCGGTGCGCATGGCGGCGCCGAGACGTTCGCGTTCGCCGCCGCCGAAATACCGGGCCGCGATCACCGAGGCGCCGATGGACATGCCGTTGAAAAATCCCACCACCATCTGCGAAACGGCCGAGCACACGCTGACGGCCGCCAGCGCCTTGTCGCCGACGAAATTGCCGACGACCATCGAATCCACCGTGTTATAAAGGTTCTGGAGCATTTCCGCCAGAACGATGGGCACCGCAAAGGCGACGATCTTTCCGATGATGCCGCCCCGAGTGAAGTCTACCGTCCGCCCCGCCACGATTCATCCCCCATTTCCCGATCGTCGCCAAGATTTTTTCACTTTAGATTCGTTCGCGCGGTTTGTCGATCGACCGAAAAACAAAAGCTCCTTCCGCAGGAATCCACTCGGAAGGAGCGACCGACAGCGCCGGAAAAGCATCTCTCATTCGTGACTCAAACAACGAATGCCCGCCAAGCCCTCCGGGGAGAGCCTCGACGCGAGCTGCGCAGGCCGCGCAGCGGTCGAGATGCTCCCGAGCGGCTGGACGCCCACGGAGAGCGGCGCCTCAGTTGTCGTTTCCTATCGAGGATCGGCGTCACTGATCGGGGCGGTAAGCTTTGTCCAGCATGTAGCTTTCAATGCGGTTTTCTCCCAGCGCCGCCAAATCGCCGCTTCTCAGGTTTTTCACGATGTTGGTGTGGAACGTGAGGATGCTTTCCAGGTCCTCGAGGCCGACGTTGTGGATCATGTACTGGAACAGGCGCGAATAGGTCTTCTTCAGGAGCTCGGAAGTCCAGGACAGTCCCGAGATCCCGTGGATATAGAAGTGGAAGCGGCATTCCAGATCGAAGAAATCCAGCTGTCCCTCCTGAAGGTTTTTCTCGAAGGCCGCGCGGATATCACGGTAATCGTCGATGCACTTCATCAGATACCGGTAATGTTCGTCGTTCAGCAGATGGTTTTTCACGATCCGAGAATAGACTTTCGACTCGAGCAGTACGCGCACATCGTAGATCTCCCCCACGTCGGCATTGGTGTACTGCAGCACCAGGGCGCCGCGCCGCGGCAGAGTTTTGACGATGCCGTAGGACTCGAGGATCTTCAGCGCCTCGCGCACCGGAGAGCGGCTTACCTTGAGCTCTTCGGCCACGTCGTTCTCGCGGATGAACGAGCCGGGCTGGAAGCGTTTTCTCACCAACAGCTGGCGGTGCAAATAACGCGTCACTTCCTCGGTAACGGACTGGGGAATTGCGGACTGATACGACATTTTATCATCTCCTCGGAGAAAACAATTTCACGGCAAAATTTTTTCTCGCAGCATAGAACGGCTCTTTCAAGAGATCGCGTCTTTCGCGTAAAGCGCCTTCAATGAACGGGAAGAACGACGACCCCAGCCTCGATAAAGCGCCTGGCAATGACAAAGAAACTCGGGACGAAGCCGTCATCCTGCGGAGGCTTCGTCCCGAGTTCTGCGCTCTCCTGCCGGACGGTGGAACGCGTAAAATCTTGCCGACGTTATTCTGCGCGAATCCGACGCGCCATCTCCGCGCCCACCTCGCGCAGGGCGGCTTCGTCGGCTTCGGTAGGGCAGCTTTTCACTTCCACGACCTTCTCGATCAGATCCCAGCCGGGCTTGGCGGCCAGCGCCTGCAGCGGCTTGAGCTCGGTGCCCTTGCTCCACGAATAGCAGCCGGCGACGGCGAGCACGCGGCCGCTGAGCTTGCAGTTGTCGATCTTTTCCACCACGGGCATCATGGCCGGGAACATGCCCATGTTGTAGCAGCAGCTCAGCAGCGCCAAGCCGCGGCTACGCCACGCGTCGCGGATGATCCAGCTCAGGTCGGCCGTGCCGGCGTCGTAGACTTTGACGTCCGTCACGCCGCCGCCGCACAGGCCGTCGGCGACGCACTCGGCCATGCGGGCGGTGTTGCCGTACATGGAACCGTAGACGATCACGGCGCTCTGCGTCGTCTCCTGGCGGCTCATGCCGTCGTAAAGGCGGACGATTTTTTCCACGCCTTCGCCGCGGTGGACGGGGCCGTGGGACGGGCAGATCATCTTGATCGGCAGCGCCGCGGCTTTCTTGAGGGCGGCCTGCACGTTGACGCTGAAGCGCCCCACGATGGTGGCGTAATAGCGGCGCGCCTCGCCGGTATAAACGTGCATGTCCAGCTCGTCGCCGAAGATGCCGCCGTTGAGCGCGCCGTAGCTGCCGAACGCGTCGCAGGTGAAGGCGATGCCGCTGGAGTTCTCGAAGGAGATCATCGTCTCGGGCCAGTGCACCATGGGGATCGTCGCGAAAGTGAGGCTGCGGGCGCCCAGCGTCAGAGTTTCGCCGTCCTTCACTTCTTTCGCGTTCACGGACGGGCCGTAGAACTGACCGATGAAGGCAAGCGCCTGCTTGTCGGCGACGACGGCGATGTTGGGGTACACCTGGCGCAGCATGCGGATGGCGCTGGAATGGTCGGGTTCGACGTGGTTGACGATCAGATAGTCCACGGGACGGGCGCCGATGATGCTCTGGATGCGCTCGAGATATTCGCCGAAGAACTCGGCCTTGACGCCGTCGATCAGCGCCACCTTTTCGTCGTCGATCAGATAGGAATTGTAGGAGACGCCGTAGGGCAGCGACCACAGATTTTCAAAGAGCGGCGTCTTGCGGTCGTTGACGCCGACCCACCAGATTTTGTCCGAGACAGAAATCGCCTTCAACATGAAAAAAAACCTCCCGGTCCAGAGTGTACTTTGACGCGCCGTGGGCACGAAACGATGGATATATGAAAACTATATCATTATACGATCCGGAGTCGGGACATGCAAGGCGGGCGAAAGCCCTTGCTCCCCGCGCCCGCCGCGGACGGCCCAAAAATTTTTCCGCAAAAAAACGGCGGGAGGTTATAATGATCGGCAGGACACGATCACATTTTTGCAAGGAGGTTTTTCGCGATGTTTTTCTCCGTTCTTCTCGTCCTTCTGACGCTGGGCGCGTTGCTGGCGTCCGCCTCCGCGGCGCGGGGCTGCACGACCATGGGAGCGGGACGCCAAGCCACCGCCGACGGTTCGGTGCTGGTCACTCACAGCTGCGACGGCTGGTACGACCAGCGCCTTCGCGTGATCCGCGGCGGCGACCACGCGCCCGGCGAGACGGTCGACATTTACAACGTCATGTGCCACGCCAACCACCCCGCCGAGCCGCTGCGCAAGGTTGGCTCTGTGCCTCAGGCGGCGCGCACGTACACCTATTTCCAGATCGCCTATCCGTTCATGAACGAACGTCAGGTCATCATCGGCGAGTTCACCTGGACGGGCCGGCCAGAGCTGGCGTCGCCGCAGGGCATCTTCTACATCGAAAATCTCGAGGCGCTGGCGCTGGCCCGCTGCGCCACCGCGCGCGACGCCGTGCGCCTGATGGGACAGTTCGCCGAACAATACGGCTACGCCGACGGCGGCGAAACGCTGGTCGTCGGCGACCCCAACGAAGCCTGGGTCTTCGAGATCGTTGGCGCCGGAACGGACTGGGAGCCGGGCTGCGGACGTCCCGGCGCGCACTGGGCGGCGCGGCGCATCCCCGACGACGGCTTTTTCGTGGGCGCCAACCGCTCGCGCCTCGGCGTCATCGAACTGGCCGAGAGCGACGCGCTCATGCTCGGCTCGGAGCTGACCGCGTACCCGGAAAAACAGGGCTGGTGGAAGCGGGGCGAGCCGTTCGACTTCTCCGGGATCTTCAATCCCGAACCGTACGGCTACGCCTTTTACGCCTCGCGCCGCGAGTGGCGCGCGCTGAACCTCGTCGCGCCGTCGCAGCAGTTCCCCGTCGTCACCTGCCGCGAAGCCTATCCGTTCAGCGTCGTTCCCGACAAGAAGCTGACCGTGCGGGATCTGATAGACGTTTACAGCGACCATCTCGAAGGCACCGAGTACGACCTCACCAAGGGACTGGCGGCCGGCCCCTTCGGCTGCCCCGTGCGCTGGTTCACGCCCGCCGCGAGCCGTCCCGAAGGGCGCAAAACCGACGACTGGGAGCGCTCCATCGCCATCTACCGCTGCGCGTACAGTTTCGTGGCGCAGTGCCGCGGCTGGCTGCCCGATCCCGTGGGCGGCGTGCTGTGGTTCGGGCTGGGTTCTCCCGATACGACCGTCTACGTGCCGGTCTACTGCGGCGCGCTGGACGTACCCGCGCCGTGGAGCGAGGGCAAGAGCCACGTCTTCGACCGCGACTGCGCCTGGTGGGCGTTTACGCTGGTCAACAACTGGGCCTGTCTGAGATGGGACGCCATGTACAGGGACATCCGCGCCCGCCGCGCCCGGTACGAAGAGCGTTTCTTCGCCGCGCAGACGGGCTTCGAGAACGAGATCGCCGACCTCTGCTCCCGCGGCCGCGAAGAAGAAGCCGCCCGGCGCGTTACCGAACACACCTGCGCGCAGATGGACGAGCTGTGCGAGGGGTGGTGGAGCTTCGCCTTCGAGCTGATCGGAAAGTACCACGACGGCGGCGTGATGACGCCTCAGGGCGCGATGACGACGCCCGGCTATCCTGCCGAGTGGCTGGAACGGGTCGATTTCGGCGCGACGTCGGAACGCGACCTGAAAAAACTGGGCGGCCAAAAGCTCAGCGGCTCGTTCTCGGGCATTTCGCTGTAAAGAAACAAGACAAGACGACACAATGGGGGAGGGCGAGCAGCCGGATAAAATCCAGCCGTTCGCCCTCCCCCATTTTCGACGGAAAACGCCTGATTTCTTTTTCTCGTCGTCGCGCCGTCCCGGCATCTTTCGGGATCCAACACGGAATGTTCCACGTGGAACATCAAAAATCGGGAAATGAGACAAAAAACTTTCGCGTCACGGCGACGTCACCGCGATTTTCATTTCCTCAGCGCGTAACGGTTCGTGGGACGGCCGACTTTCTGATATTCCAGCTCCAGCGTCGCCTCGCCGGCGGCGACCAGATATTCCAGATAGCGGCGCGCCGTGATGCGCGAGATCTTGAGGGCCTGCGCCGTTTCAACGGAAGACAGCGGCGAGGCGGCGTGCCCGAGGAGGTTCTTCACCTGCTGCAGCGTCTGCGGGTTCAGCCCCTTGGGCAGATCGTTGGCGGCCGTATCCTTCTGCTGGACTTGAAGCAGTTTGTCCAGCTCCTTCTGATCGATCTGGTCGGCGCCGCGGTTGAGACGGTTTTCCAGCTGCTGGAACGAACGCAGCGACGTCTGGATGCGTTCGAAGACGAAGGGCTTGATCACGTAATCGAAAGCCCCCGCCTTGAGCACGGCGTTGATCGTGTTGGTGTCGCGCGACGCCGACACGACGATGACGCCGACGGTACGGTTCATCTCGCGGATCCTCTGCAGCGTGGCCACGCCGTCCATGCCCGGCAAAAAGACGTCCAGGATCACGAGGCGGACGGGATGCCGCTGCAAAAACTCCAGCGCGTCCTTGCCGCTGGAGACCACTCCCGCGACGATAAATCCCGGGACGGCGCCGATAAACTGGCGATGGATCGCCGCCACCATCGGATCGTCTTCGACAATGAGCACATCAATAGCTTCCGGCATCAGAGAGCTCCTCCTGTTTCTTCGGAAGAGGGATCGTCACGGTGAAATCCGTGTACTCCCCCTCCGCAAAATCCACTGAAATGTCGCCGCCAAGCGACGTTACGATATTGCTGATCGTATAAAGTCCAAAGCCCGAAGGGCGGCCTCTTTTCTTGGTGCTGAACCCCTTGTCGAAAAGCCGTTCCGCGATGCGGGCGTTCATCAGCCCGGCGTTGTCGCGCACGCTCAGGAAGATGTAGCCCGATTCGTCGTACATGGAAAAACGGATCTCGGAACGTTCGTCGACGCCCTTTTCCTGAAGCGCTTCCACCGCGTTCTGCATCAGATTGCCGACGACGATCACCAGCGACCGCTCGCTGATCTCGGCGCTGTGATCGGCGCAGGAGCTGTCGGCTTCGAGAACAAAATTGATGCCCTGCTCGCGGCACAGTCCGGCTTTGCCCATCAGCACGCCGCAGACGGCGGCGTTTTTGATCCGCTCCGTCATGAACGAATGCGCCGACTGGCTCGAATCGGTCTCCGCGGCGATGTAGGCCACCGCCTTGTCGTACTGTCCCAGCTGGATCAGGCCGGAAATGGCCTGGAGCGTGTTCATGAACTCGTGATTGTGGATGCGCAGCGACTCCACGTACATCTTCACGCCCGTCATCTCCTCCGCCATGGCCTGCAGCTCGGAAAGGTCGCGCAGCGTGACGATGGCGCCGTAGCAGCGGCCGCTGATAAACACCGGCACTTTGTTGCACGACACCAGCGCCTCGCGCAGGTTCTGCTCGAGATTGTACACGGGCTGACAGTCGTCGATCACCCTGCGGATGTCGAGCCCGGGGATCAGTTCGTCGGCGATCTTGCCGACGTCGCTGTCCTTCAGGTCCAGCAGCAGCTTGGCGATGCGGTTCAGCATCGTGATCCGCCCCGCGGGATCGACGGCCAGGATCCCGTCGCAGACGAAATCGAGGATCCGGTCGCGCTCGTTGGAAGCGATGCGGATCTTTCGCTTCAGTTCGTGGTTCCAGAAGAGGATCGCGCCGACGAACAACAAAACGACACAGCCCGCCTGCACGAGAATCCGCGGACTGAGCAGGAATTCATCGTATTGCCCCAGCCATTTGTTCATCACGGCGTTATAGCGCCCGTCGAGCTTCATTTCCGCCAGCGCATGTCCGATCTTGAGCGTCATCGCCACGTCGCCGTGCAGCACCACCAGACCGCGCTCGTAGGATTGCAGCGGCAGCTTGCGCGCGTCGATGGCATAGCGGTAACGCCGCGTCTGCTCCAGCTGATAGCGCCCCTGAAACGTCTCGCAGACAAAGGCGTCGCACATGCCCGCCGCCAGGATGCGCAGCCCGTCGGCTGCGGACGGACAGTGCATGATCTCTTTTTTGAAGCCCAGATTCGTCAAAAATTTTTCTTCCGGCGCGCCGGCAACGACGCAGATCCTTTTTCCGCGCAGCTCGTTCAGCCCGTCGGTCCGTCCGCTCGGCAGGAATACGGTCGACGATTCCCACAGGAACGGCAGGGCGAAGCACAGCGAATCCCGCTCCGCCTCGGGAAAGCCCTCGAGGATCCGCGCCACGTTCTCGGCCATGCCGGGATCGATCGGGTCGAGATTGCGCACGGCAAGATACCCGAATCGTTCCTGCTCGGGATCGACCGGGTAGAGCGAACCGAGCACGATCTCCGGCTGGATCTGGTACATGGAGTTTCTCACGTCCCCCGCGCCGCGCGGCGAAAGGAGAAAGCGCATCTTCTCCTTCTGAGCGATCAGCTCGAGCAGATCGACGTACACGCCCCGCATTGTGCCGCGAGAGTCGATCTGAAGATACGGAGGCTGCGTCTCCATACAGAGCACGCGTATTGTCCGCCCTTCGCCCGCGCCGATCACCATGTCGGGCACCGCTTCAACCCCAGCGGCGGTTTTTCCGCTCCACAGGATCTGCATCAGACAAAAGAGCGGCAGAGTCGTTCGCAACACCGCACGGAAAATTCTCGTCATCTCAGCACCGTCACTCGTTCGGATGATCGATATTGTCATCTTGCGAATCCGCGCAAAAAGACAAAGATCTTGTTTGTTAATAATAACACATACCGAATAAAAAGAGGAGCCTTATGCAAAATGGGGTCAAACATCAGAGAGTAAAGAAGGCGATGCCGTTCGGCAAAAGCAATGAATTCGGATTTCTCCATGGAATCACAACGACGTCCGCAGCGTCGACGGTGTTTCTCGTAGCTTTTCTGGGTTTCAGCTTTGCATCTTGTTTTGTCCCCTTGTACAACCTCGTTTGATCTCATCGCGCACCGCGTTGGGGACGCAGTTGAGCTCTTTGACTCTTTGAATGACCGACCACCCGTCTTTGGGACGTCCCTAAATTGGTATCCGGCCAGCGTAAGTCAGATGTTTTCCCTTTCGGCGTCCTTCTGTGGTAGAATTGCCTCACAGCAGCATCCTCCGTGGCGGTGTCGATTGGCGCTTATTTAGGGGGCTTGTTTTACTTCTTACCCTCCCAGATGTTCAACTTCACTTTGCAATGAGCCATCACGAGTATCCGTGTGGTGTAGATTCAGGACAAAGCCGGCCGCGCTGCTGAGTCGCCGGTGCGATCATGGAACGGAGCGTGAAAAGCATGAATCTTTTTCTCTGTTACGACAGATGCAGCACATGCAAAAAAGCCGAACAGTGGCTGAAAGACAACGGCGTCTCCTACGAAAAGCGCCCTATCGTGGACGCTCGCCCCACGGTCGCCGAACTGCGCGCGTGGCACGAAAAAAGCGGTCTGCCTGTGCGGCGCTTTTTCAACACAAGCGGAATACTCTACCGTTCGCTGAACGTCAAGGACCGCCTGCCCGGCATGTCCGACGAGGAAGCGTATGAGCTTCTGGCCACAGACGGGATGCTCGTCAAGCGTCCTCTGCTGGTTACGCCTGAAGCCGTGCTGCCCGGTTTCAAAGAAGCGGACTGGGCCAAGGCCCTGAAAAAACAGCGCCTGTGAAAAACGCGCATCGCGTCAATCATGAGGCCGTCTCAAAAGTCAATTGAGGCGGCCTCTTTGCTATATCTTTGATGAGCTCTATGCAGTGCTACAGCACTGCATAGAAGCGGAACGAAGCGGTATCATGTATCTTGAAAGACAGTTCTGTAGTTTTGGGACAGCTTCTCTCAATGACTCATAATTTTCAGACGACAACACACGTAAAGAACAAAACGACGGAATCATTTCCTAAATCTTTATCTCGCTGGGGAAAACTGTTACACTTTTAATGGTTTGGACGTTTCTTTAATCGAGAATTTGCGTCAACTCTTTCATGGGCATGAGAAAAGAAATTTTGTTCAAAGCGCCATCTTCAGTTGGACACATTCTTGCCAGATCTTCCTTCTTAAATTCCTTATCGTGCAGTACCGGGCCGTCCATGGGGGCAGCGCGGAGTGTTCTTATAAATCCTGCAAACGGCAGGCAGATTTCAAGGAGGTCATTAGGAATGGAAATGAAACGTTTCTCGGCAGCGGCCTTCGCCAGCGCCGCCCTGCTCTTCTCGGCGGCGGCGGCGATGGCCTGCACGCCCATGGGAGTGGGCGCCAAGGCGTCGGCGGACGGCTCCGTCATGGTGAGCCACACCTGCGACGGCTGGTACGACAACCGCATCAAGATCATTCCCGGCGGCGACCACAAAGAAGGCGAAATGGTCGACATCTACAACGTCATGTGCGTCGACACCCGCCCCAACAAGCCGCTGCGCAAAGTCGGCGAGATCCCACAGGTCGCGCACACCTACACCTACTTCCAGATCGGCTACCCCTTCATGAACGACCAGCAGCTGATGATGGGCGAGTTCACCTGGAGCGGGCGCGACGAACTGGCCTCCACCGAAGGCCTGATGTACATCGAGAACCTCGAGGCGCTCGGACTGGCCCGCGCCAAGACGGCCCGCGAAGCCATCAAGGTCATGGGCGAGCTGGCTGAAAAGTACGGCTACGCCGACGGCGGCGAGACGCTGATCATCGGCGATCCCAAGGAATGCTGGGTCTTCGAGGTCTGCGGCGGCGGCCTGTGGAACAAGGATTCCGGCACCCCCGGCGCTCACTGGGCGGCCAAGCGTCTTCCCGACGACGAAGTGTTCGTCGGCGCCAACCGTTCGCGCCTCGGCGTCATCGATCTGAACGACACCGAGAACACCATGCACTCCACCGACATCACCAAGCTGCCCGAGGCCATGGGCTGGTGGAAGCAGGGCGAGCCCTTCGATTTCTCCACGATCTTCAACCCCGAGCCCTACGGCTACGCCTACTACGCCGCACGCCGCGAGTGGAGAGCCCTGAACCTGGTCGCTCCTTCCCTGAAGTTCCCCGTGCTGGCCAAGTGGGAGATGTACCCCTTCTCCGTCAAGCCCGACAAGAAACTTTCCGTCAAGGACATCATGGACGTGTACAGCGATCACCTTGAAGGCACCGACTACGACCTCACCAAGGGCCTGGCCGCCGGCCCCTTCGGCTGCCCCAGCCGCTGGCAGACGCCCAAGGACGTTCGTCCCGAAGGCCGCAAGGGCGACGACTGGGAGCGTCCCATCGCGCTGTTCCGCTGCTCCTACAGCTTCGTCTCCCAGAGCCGCGCCGACATGCCCGACGCCGTGGGCGGCGTGCTGTGGTTCGGCGAGGATTCCCCCGATACCACCGTCTACGTTCCCATCTACTGCGGCGTGACCTCCGTGCCCAAGGCGTGGAGCGAGACGAAGCGTCACGTGTTCGACCGCGACAGCGCCTGGTGGGCGTTCAACCTCGTCAACAACTGGGCGACGATCCGCTGGGACGCCATCTATCCCGAGATCCGCGCCAAGAAGGCCAGCTACGAGGACAAGTTCTTCGCCGACCAGAAGACGATCGAAGACCACGCCGTCGAGCTGTACAAGAAGGATCCCAAGAAGGCGGTCGAATACCTGACGGCCTACACCAACAAGGCCATGAACGAAGTCAACGACGGCTGGTGGGATTTCGCCTTCGAGCTGATCGGCAAGTACTGCGACGGCGGCGTCATGCAGCCCGACGGATCGCAGAAGACCCCCGGCTATCCCACGGAATGGCTCAAGGCGGTCGACTTCGGCGGCATGACCGAGCGCGACCTGAAAGCAACCAACAGCAAGTAGTTTTTTCGCTTCCGCACCAGCGTTAAAAAGCCGGCGGAACTTTGCCGCCCCGGCGCAGAAGTTCCCGCCGGCTTTTCGTCTCGTGAAACGGAGAATCCGAACGTCTGACCCATCATAAGGAGGTAAAGGACCATGCGAGCAAAGAGCACTGTCATTTCCAGCATACTTGGCGTCATGCTTCTCGCCGGAGCGGCTTCGGCCTGCACCGACGTGGTCGTCGGAGCGAAAGCTTCCGCCGACGGTTCCGTCATCACTTCCCATACCGCGGACGGCGCGTTCTACGACGCGCAGGTGCGCTTCATCCCCGGCGGCAAGCATGCCGACGGCGAGATGACGCCCGTTTTCTGGAACATCACCAACGACGAATCCGCCGAGATCACGAAGATCGGCGAAATCCCCCAGGCGCCGGAAACCTACGGCTATTTCCACGTCGGCTACCCCTTCATGAACGAGTACGGCCTGGCGATCGGCGAAAGCACATTCGCCCAGAAAGTCGAAATGAAGACGTTCCGGCCCGACGCGCGCGCCATCCTGACGATCGAGCAGCTCGAAGTCCTCGCGCTGCAGCGCACCAAGACCGCCCGCGAGGCCATCGCCCTGATCGGTTCTCTGGCGGAAAAATACGGATTCCTCGGCTCCTGTGATTTCGAAGGTGAAAGCCTGACGATCGCCGACGGCAAGGAAGCCTGGCTGTTCGAGATCCGTTCCGCCGGCATGATGTGGACGCCCGAAAGCGGCAAGCCCGGGGCGTACTGGGTCGCTCAGCGCGTTCCCGACGATATGGTGCTGATTACCTGCAACGTGGCCCGTATCCAGGAAGTCCATCCCGAAGACACGGACAACTTCATGGCCTCCAAGGACTACCGCCAGTTCGCCATCGACATGGGCTGGTGGGATCCCGCAAGCGGCGTCCCCTTCAACTGGGCGAAGGCCTACGCCCCTTACACGGGCGGCTGGGCGCTGTCGTCCGACTGGGTCCGCAACCGTCTCTACTCGCTGTACCGCCGTCTCGATCCCGACCGCGAGTGGGATCCGCTGGCGGAAGCGACGTCTTATCCCTTCGCCGTCAAGCCCGGCAAAAAGCTCTCCGTGCAGGACGTGCAGGCAATGCTGCGCAGCCATCACGACGGCACGCAATTCGACATGTACGACGCCGACGAATGGTTCATCCGCAAGGACGGCAAGCTCGTCAAAAGCCCTCTGGCCTCGCCGTTCCCCACCCGCGACATGCGCGCGCTGCTGAAGATGAACTACAGCCGCCCGGTCTCGGTGATCAACTGCGCCTACAGCTTCGTCGCCCAGGCCCGCAACGGCATGCCCAAGCCCTTGAGCACCATCCTGTGGT
This sequence comes from Pyramidobacter sp. YE332, assembly GCF_033060595.1. Taxonomy (NCBI): domain Bacteria; kingdom Thermotogati; phylum Synergistota; class Synergistia; order Synergistales; family Dethiosulfovibrionaceae; genus Pyramidobacter; species Pyramidobacter sp. YE332. The sequence goes on from NZ_CP133038.1 coordinate 2,174,734, forward strand.
TCGGCTTCGACGCGCCCCACACCACCTGTTACGTCCCCATCTACTGCGGCGCGACCGACACAAAGGCCAGCTGGCGTCAGTTCGACCGCGACAGCTACACGCCCGAATCCGCCCAGTGGACGTTCATGCTCGCCGACGACCTCGTCTTGAAACGCTACGCCGAGGCCATGGCCGATCTCGAAGCCGTGCGCACGCCTCTCGAAAAGAGCTTCTTCGACGAGACGGCCCGCATCGACAAGGAAGGCGCCGAACTTTACAAAAAAGATCCCGCCGCTGTCAGCAAGAGGGTCACCGATTTCACCATCGACTGCATGGACAAGGCCGAAAAAGCCTGGCATCAGCTGAACAGGACGTTGATCACCAAGTACATCAACAACAAGAAGAGTTAAGCGTCTGGAAACGCCTGAACGGTTCAGCGCCGCTTCCGCAGGGAAAACGGCCTGGATCGTTCAGTTGCTTCATCAATTCTTATCTTTCACTGGAGGTTTTTTCATGAAAAAGTTATCCGCCGTTTTTGTCGCCTTGCTCGCCGCCTGCGTGCTGAGCAGCTTCGCGTTCGCCGTGGAAGTGCCCAAGCTGAACGCGCCCTTTATCGTTACCACCTGCGGCCAGAGCCCCGGCGCCGTCATGGTGCACATGTCGGCCATGCAGTCGAAGATCGCAGCCAACCACGACAACAAACTCACCGCCGACAAGCTGGCCGCCGCCAACGCCAAGACGCTGATCGTCACTTCCGGCACCAGCATGAAGGGCATGGGCGCCGCCGGCACCAACGTTGAAAACGAGATCGCCCGCTGCACCGAGCTGATCGCCGAAGCCAAGAAGCTCGGCATGACCGTGATCGGCGCTCACATCGAGGGCATGGCCCGCCGCACCGACAACTCCGACGCCGCTTCCATCGAAGCCGTGATGAAGGACGCCGATGTAATCCTCGCCGTCACCGACAGCGACAGCGACGGGTTCTTCACCAAGTACGCCCAGGAACACAACAAACCTCTGATCGTCGTCAAAGACGCTCTGGCCATCGGCCCCGCGCTGAAGGCCGCCGAATAAGGCAAAGGCGTTCCCGCAGCCTGTTCGCCGCTGGAACGCCTTATTTTTCCGCGCTCTTTTCCATTTAAATTTTTTCCGTTGAAAGGACGTATTTGTCAATGACTATGTTTGTCCATTCTTCGCTGGTGCTGGCTGCGGTCGTCGTAGCGTTCGCCATCGGCAAGAAAATGAAGATAAGCACGGAGCTGTCCATGTTTCTCTCGGCCCTGGTCGGGCTGGCGGTGCACGCGCTGCTTCCGAAGGGCGTCGACCCCCGTTCGCCCCTTCCCTTTGTGGAAATGATCCGTCACGTGGTCGAAGGTTCCTTCACTTACTTCGACGTGTGCCTGACCTTCCTGACGGCCACGTTTTTCATGATGCTCTACAAGGAGTCGGGCGGCGTGGCCTACATCGTGCGCTGCATCGTGCGCAGCTTCCATGCGCACCGTTTCGTCTGCCTGCTCTTCCTTACGGTCCTGATGCTGGTTCCCGGCGCCATCACCGGTTCGGGAGCGACGACGGTGCTGACGGTCGGCTCTCTGGTCGGTTCGGTGCTGATGACCATGGGCGTCTCCGAAGACCGCCGCGTGGCGCTGATCTTCCTGCTCGCGGCCATGAGCGCGGCCTGTCCGCCCATCAACCTGTGGGCCATGATGGCGGCCGCCGGCGCGAACATGCCCTACGTCGGATTCGGCGCGCCGCTGGCGCTGATGTCGATCGTCGGCGCTTTGTTCTCCACCTTCTGGCTGGCCGGGCGCGGTAAACCGATCGACGTGGAGCAGGCGCTGAAGGAACTGCCCGAAGCTCCGGCCGGATGGAATTGGCAGAAAGCCGTCATTCCCTTCGTGGTGCTGGTCGGTCTGGTCATCGCCGGACGCGCATTCCCCTTCAACTTCCCCGTCCTCGGCCTGCCGCTGGTGTTCATGATCTCGGCTCTTTCCGTCATCGTGCTGAGCCCCATTCGCCTGCGCATCTTCGCGGTCGCCCGTCAGACGGTCGAGAACCTGCTCGGCCTGGTCGGCGCGATGGTCGTCGTCGGCACGCTGATCCAGGTGCTGGCGCTGAGCGGTGCCCGCGGGCTGCTGTCGCTGATGGTGGTGACGCTGCCGTTGACGGTGCTGTTCGCCACGCTGTGGATCATCCTGCCGCTTTCCGAAGGCGTGCTCCAGTACGCCGTCGCGCCTCTGTTCGGCGTGCCGCTGATCATGCTGTTCAACATGCTCGGGCTCGACCCGATCGTGTCGCTTTCCACCTGGTCGGTGATGTGGCCCGTCGGCGACTGTCTGCCTCCCACCGCGGTGGTCGGGCGCGCGGCGGTCATGGAGCTTGACTACAAGGGAAATTACTGGGGCGGTTTCGTCAAGACCGCGCTGGTCCCCATGCTCTTCATCCTCGCCGTCTGCACGGCCTGCATGGTGTACAGCAAAGAGCTCGCCGCTGTGATTGGAGGTTAGTCGATCATGATCATGCTGAACAATATCGTTATGTGGCTGTATTACGGGATCGCCGCGTTCTTCCTGCTGGCGGTGGTCATGAACTTCGTCAAGACGAAAGATCCGCAGAAAGCCGTGCTTTACAGCATCGTCATGATGCCCTTCGTACTGCGCCTTCTGCGCCTCAAGTAAAGGAGGGCGCGCGCAATGAATCTGAAAGCCGTAAAATGCCTTGCTCTCGTCGTCGCCGGAGCGGCGGCGGCCACCGCAGGCATGCTCTTCAAAGAACACCGCGAATTCAAGGAACCGGTCGTGCCCAGCGCGGCGCTGACTCAGGTCAAAAAACTGAGCGAATACTTCCCCGACGGCGGGCTCAAAGGGACCGTCAACGACGCCAACGTCTACTTTTTCGACAGCGGCGTGCCCGGCGGCACGATCCTGATCATCGGCGGCACTCACCCCGAAGAGCCGGTCGCCAACATGTCGGCCCAGGTTTTCACGGAGAACGTGAAAGTCACGCAGGGACGGGTGATCGTCATCGATCGCCTGAACACCAGCGGCTCGACGCTCACGCGTCTGGGCGAAGCCTATCCCCGCTTCACTCACGTCAAGACGGACTGGGGCGTCAAACGCTGGCGTTTCGGCGACCGCGCCAGCAATCCTCTCGACTCGTGGCCCGATCCCGAAGTGTACATCCACTACCCCAGCGGCCAAAATCTGGCCTACATGGACATCCGCAACGCCAACCGCGCCTGGCCGGGGCGCGCCAACGGGCTGCTCACGGAGCGCACAAATTACGCCGCCATGCAGCTGATCCGCCAGGAACGCGTCGACATGACGATGGACTTCCACGAGGCCGAGCTTGAGTATCCCGTCGAGAACACGATGGTCGTGCATGAAAAGGGGCAGGACGTCGGCGCGATGACGTCGATGACGCTGACCTCGACGATGTTCGACGTCCCCATCGGCATGGAATTCTCGCCCAAAGCCCTGCACGGCCTGTCGCACCGCGAGATCGGCGACCACTCCGAGGCCACGTCCTATCTGTGCGAAGTGGCCGAGCCGATGCTCGACCGTATCCGCGGCATCACCGACGAAGAACTGGCGATGTCGGGCAAGGACCGTTTCGTCATGAAAGCCGGCGAGCACCATCTGCTCTACTCGCCCATCGACGAGAACGGCTGGCCGGCGGAAAAGCGCGTGGCGCGCCACGTGCAGACCGTGCTGACGCTGATCGAAGTCAACAACATGATCCATCCCGACAAGACCATCCTGATCGAGGACGTCCCCGGCTACCGGGAGATCATGGATAAAGGGCTGGGATTCCTGTTCCACAATCCCGCCGAAGCTCCCAAGGACCGTCTGTATTACGATTAGGCCTCAAAGCCAATTCACGAAGGAGGAAAAAAATATGAAACGTATTTCCGCAACGCTTTTCGCCGGCGCCGCTCTGATAGCCGCCGCTTCGGCATCGGTCGCCTGCACGCCTATGGGCGTCGGCCCGAAGGCCACCGCCGACGGTTCGATCCTCGTCGCCCATACCTGCGACAGCTGGTACGACGCCCGCGTGCGCGTGGTGCCCGGCGGCGAGCACCAGCCCGGCGAAATGGTCGACGTCAAGATCGTCTCCTGCATGGACAGCCGTCCCGGCCGTTCGCTGACGGTCGCCGGCCAGATCCCTCAGGTCGAGCGCACCTACACGTATTTCCATATCGGCTATCCGTTCCTCAACGAGCATCAGGTCATGATCGGCGAGCACACATGGACCGGCCGCGATGAAGTGCAGAGCGCCAGCGGCCTGTTCTACATCGAGAACCTCGAGGCCCTCGGCCTGCAGCGCGGCAAGACCGCCCGCGAAGTGATCAAAGTCATGGGCGAACTGGCCGAAAAATACGGCTACGGCGATGGCGGCGAAGGCCTGGTCATCAGCGACGGCAAGGAATTGTGGGTCTTCGAGATCTGCGGCGCCGGCCTGCTGTGGACGAAGGACAGCGGCAAACCGGGCGCCATCTGGGCGGCCCGCCGCGTGCCCGACGACGAGTTCTTCGTCGGCGCCAACCGTTCCCGCCTCGGCGTGATCGACTTCAACGACAAGGACAACTTCATGTACTCCGCCAACATCACCGCGCTGGCCGAGGAAATGGGCTGGTGGAAAAAGGGCGAGCCCTTCAACTTCTCGCACATTTTCGACAACGGCAGCTACGGCGAAGCGGCCAAGAACAGTTTCGGCAGCTCGCGCCGCGAGTGGCGCGCTTTCGACATCGTCGCGCCCTCTCTCAAGCTGACGCCCGGCTCGGGCCTTCAGGATTATCCGTTCTCGGTCAAGCCCGATCACAAGCTGACCGTTCAGGATCTTGAGAAGATCTACAGCGACCACCTCGAAGGCACGCCCTACGACATGACCAAGGGTCTGGCGGCCGGCCCCTTCGGTTCGCCCGCCCGCTTCCGCCCGCAGAAGCCCAAGCACGACATGGAAGACCGCAAGGCGTGGGCTTCCTGGGAACGCGCCATCGCCGTGCCGCAGTGCTCCTACAGCTTCATCGGCCAGACCCGCGCCGACCTGCCCGCGGCGATCGGCGGCGTGCTGTGGTTCGGCCTCGCCGCTCCCGACACGACCGTTTACACGCCCATCTACGCCGGCGTCACCGAACTGCCGCAGAACTGGGGCGACAACGACCGCGTCAACTTCAACACGGAGAACCCCTGGTGGGCGTTCAACTTCGTGCAGCAGTGGGCGCAGCACCGCTGGGACATGATGTACCCCGAGATCCGCGCCAAGAAGGCCGCGATCGAACAGCGTTATTTTGACGCGCAGCCCGGCGTCGAAAAACTGGCGCTTGAGCTCTACGCCAAGGCTCCCGCCGCGGCCAAGGCGTTCCTGACCAACTACTGCGCCACGAACATGAAAGCGCTGGAGAAAGATTGGTGGGCCTTCGCCGCGCAGCTGATCTCCAAGTACGGGCAGATGCCCTTCTACGTCGAAGACAACAAGATCAAGCAGCCCGGCTACGATCCCGAGTGGCTCAAGGCCGTCGATTTCGGCAATACGATGGCCGACGACGTCAAGAACGGGCGCTAAGGCTCCCGAAAAAAACGGCATGAATTAACCTGACAGCACTGTTCCACGTGGAACATTCGAAGAGGCCGAAGGCTGATGAATCAGATTTCATCAGCCTTCGGCCTCTTTTTATCGGCGGCGTATCAAAAAGGAAACGACGTTCCTGCGTCCCTTAGCGCAGATAATTTTTCATCTCGGCGGCGCTGTTGAGGAAGGCCTCGTAGGCGCGCGCCGTTTCGTAGACGTCGGCTTTGCTGGCCAGTTCGAAGGGGGCGTGCATGCTCAGCAGAGCCACGCCGCAGTCGAGCACGTGCATGCCGTAGCGAGAGGCGAAGGGCGCGATCGTGCCGCCGCCGCCCAGGTCGATGCGTCCCATGGTGCTGATCTGCCACGCCACGCCGGCGTCGTCGAAAACGTCGCGAACCATGGCGACGAATTCGGCATTGGCGTCGTTGCAGCCGCTTTTGCCCTTGGAGCCGGCGTACTTGACGATGGCCGGTCCGCTGCCGAGGCGCGCGGTGTTGTTCACCTCGAACGCGTCGGCGAAATTCGGGTCGTAGCCGACGGTGACGTCGGCGGACAGCAGTCTGGAATTCTCCAGCGCCAGATCCAGGTCCAGCGCGTCGCCGCCGCATAGGCGCACGAGGCGGGCGGCAAGGTTTTCCATGTAATGGGAGTTCATGCCGGCGTTGCCGTTGCTGCCGACTTCTTCCTTGTCGACGAACATCACGCCGGCGGTGTAGGCCGGGCGCGCCACGTTCAGCATGGCCCGCAGGGCGGTGTAGACGCAGACGCGGTCGTCGTGCGCGTAGGACGCGATCATCGAGGCGTCGAGGCCGACATCGCGCGCGCGGCCGGCGGGGACCGCTTCGAACTCGGCGCTGACGAAATCCTTTTCGGCGATGCCGTAGCGTTCTTCCAGCAGCGCGAGGATCTGTTTCTTGACGGCATCCCCCTCGGCCCCGGCCAGCGGCACGGAACCGACGACGAGGTTCAGTTCTTCGCCTTTGAGCCCCTCTTCGAGAGAGCGCTTCATCTGCTCGGCGGAAAGGTGCTTGGGCAAATCGCTGACGTACATGACGGGATCGTTTTCGTCCTCGCCGACGACGACGTCGACGCGCTCGCCGCCTTTTTTGACGACGACACCGTGCAGGCTGAGCGGCAGCGCCGCCCACTGGTATTTTTTGATGCCGCCGTAATAATGGGTTTTCATCAACGCGTAGCCGTCCTTCTCGTAAAGGGGGTTGGCGCGCAGGTCGAGGCGCGGCGCGTCGGCGTGGGCGCAGATCAGGTTCATGCCGTCGGTCAGCGGTCTTTGGCCGATCACGAAGAGCGCGGCGGCCTTGTTCTGGCGCAGCGCGTACACTTTGTCGCCGGCGTTCAGTTCGCGGTGCGCCACGCACAGCTCGTCGAGGTCTTCATAGCCGGCGGCGCGCGCCTGACGGATCACTTCGGCCGCGGTCTCGCGTTCGGTCTTGCACACGTCGAGAAAGGCCTTGTAACCTTCGGCGAACTCCATGATCGCGCTCTGCTTGTCCTGCTTCCAGAGCGACGGATAAAGACGGGTAAAACCGTTCTGACTCATTGAGATACCTCCCATAAAACTTAAGATGAATTCGTCCCGTAATTTCAGATTATACCGGAAAACGGAAGAAACCGCAGACGGAATGCCGCTCTGGATATGAAAAGATCATAAAGTTAGCCTGATATGTACCTTCCTTACTGGCTGTCCAGTAAAGAGGGTACATATCAATTTTTTTTCTTTGGCTATACTATAAAGAAATAGTATTACAGAAGTACTTCAAGTTAGCAGCTTAGCCGATGATCATGGCAGATACCCAAGAGCACAAGAAAGCTCTCGTGCTGCTGCAAGTAGCTTGGGGATAACATTTTGCGCTTCCTGCTTGATATCGCGACCCATGATCTTTGCGAGAGCAACGCTCATGGCAGCGATAGTGGCACCTCTGTAATTACGAATAGGAGCTGCAATGCAGTAAAGGCCTTCAACATATTCTTCATCGTCAATACTGTACCCGCGCTCTCTCGTCTGGGCCAATTCAGTGCAAAGAGCTTCAAGGTCAGTGATTGTATTAGCAGTATACCGACGGAGCTGCAGGAGGTCTTCATGGCATTGAATTGTGTTTCTTGCCGCTGTCTCCGACGAATTTCTATAATTTTCCCGAATCTCTTCTTCCGGAAGAGCCGCAAGAAGCATTTTGCCGAGCCCTGTACAGTAAGCCGGCATGTAGGCACCTAGAGGAAGATTGACGCGTATGGTGGACTGGCTCTCGATTTTTTCGATATAAGCGATGGCATAGGACTCCATAACAGCAATGTTCACACCTTCGCCTGTCTGATTCGCGAGACGCGCCATGAAAGGTTTCGCGATTTGACTCAGCCCTAGTGAACGCACAACGCTGTGACCAAGATCGAAAAACTTTAGACTATTCGAGTATTTAAGATTACTTTTATTCTGATTTACATAGCCAAGAGAGCGTAGCGTAGCTAAAAGCCGGTGTACAGTGCTGCGGTCAAGAGAAAGAAGAGAACTTAGTTCAGAAATGCCTAATTCTTGATGTACTTTAAGCATTTCCACAATAGAAAAAGCACGTTCAATTGACTGGACTCGCCCGGCGTTTGACTTATTATCCATAATAACTCTCCTTCATGTGTTCTGTAGTAAAAAATACCCAATAAGCTGCATAATCGGAAGAATCTTTAGGCTAAGATTAGCAGGTAGGTAAATAAAGTGATTGACATCTGGTGAAGGTTATGTATAATGATTTTACTAGGCAATATACCGTTTCGCAATACGAAATTAATTCGGATTTTATGATCTTTATTCATGAATAAGCACGATAAGTCATGAAAAATTATGGAGTATAATTTGATAATCATAGTAATTGGCCTTTGTTTTTATAGCTTTCATAGTTAAAGGAGGAGATACCATGAAGATTGCCATTATCGGCGCAGGGGCGATGGGGAGCCTTTTTGGTGGTTATCTGTCGCAGAAGAACGACGTTTATCTTGTGGATATTTGGGAAGCTCATGTAAACGCAGTGAACGAGCAGGGGCTCAAAATTGAGGAGAAAAACGGAGCACTTCGCGTCTTTCACCCGAAGGCGACAACAGACGCAAGCACTGTAGGCGCAATTGATCTCGCGATCGTGTTCGTAAAATCCATCCAGACCGCCGAGGCAATGGAAAAGAACCATTCATTAATTGGTCCTGATACGATAGTGCTCTCTCTTCAGAATGGTTACGGCAATGACGCAGATATTTGTCGCTTTGTCGATAAAAAGAACGTTATCCTCGGCACCACGGCACATGGTTGCACAATGAAGGGGCCTGGACACGTATACCACGCTGGGGTTGGCTTAAACCATATCGGGCCAATTATCGGAGAGTGCGCAGCGGCTGCAAATGTGGCGGACGTGTTGACTGCCTGCGATTTGAAAACTGATGTTTCCAGCGATGTCATGAGACTTGTATGGAGCAAGCTGTTTGTCAATGTGGGGATCAACGCGATAACCGCTTTGCTGAAGATGCCTAATATCTGTATTGCTGAAAATCATTACGCCAACGCGCTGTCGAAGGAATTGGTATACGAGGCTGTAAAAACGGCAAACGCCGGTGGGGCCAATTTTGATCCATCTCAGGTGTTTGCGAACGTGGTAGACATTGCGCGCGCGACGGGAGCGAACCAGTCGTCCATGTTGCAGGATGTGTTGAAGAATCGGAAAACCGAGATCGGTAAAATCAACGGCGCCGTTATAAAAGAAGCTGAAACACAGCATGTGGACGTGCCCGTGAACAGTACGATCGTGAAATTGATTCAAGCTTTGGAATTGCAATAGAGCGTTACACTATGGCTCTGTCTCAGGTGGAAGCGTTTACAACAAATATCGTTAACTTAAAGGAGACCAGCTATTAAAAGTCAAGCAGGAAATTCGAGCTCATGCCCGAAGTATTTCTAGCCGGTTGCCCGCGTGAAAAAGCCAAAGCGCCCCTGAAAACGGCATATTGGACAGAACTCAGACAAAACAAGCACGCGAACGAGCTCACACGGAAGCGACACGGGCAGGGAACCCCGCGGGAACAGGATCATTCTATGCCCTGGCGGCGTACCTCGTAAGGTTTGTTGGCTTTCAGAACAGCGTAAATCGTATAAAGCAGTTTTCTCGACACAGCCCCCAATGCAGTCCCATGCGCTTTCCCCTCGCCGCGCTTCTTTTCGTAGAACGCTTTGAAGACAGGATCGCATCTGACTGCTATCAGCGCCGACATCCAGACAGCTCGTCTCAGGTAGGGGGATCCTTTCTTGGACAAGCGGTTGTGCTGGCCGACATAGTTCCCCGATTGAAACGAAGTCGGATCGATCCCGGCAAAGGCGACGAGTTTCTTGGGATTGGAGAAACGACTGATATCGCCGATCTCACCGAGGATCACGGCGCCCGTCGCCGGCCCCACGCCGGGGACAGTGAGGATGACAGAGCTAAACTTCCTCAGCTGCCGGGCGATCTTCTTGTCGATCTCATCGATCTGCTTCTCCGTGAATTCGATCTGTTCGATGAGAATCCTGATTTGAAAGGCAAAGGCATCCGAACACAGAGTCAGGCCGACCGAACGCGCCGCCAGAGACTTGAGCTCACGGGCTTTGTCAGTACCGTGCCGGCCCCGGCTGGTTTTTCTGAGCAAAGCGGCCAGCGATTTCGTGTTCACGTCGACCACCTGTTCCGGAGTGCCGTACGTCTTGAGAAATGCCTTTGAACTCTCGCCAAAGACGTTGGAGAACAAGGCGGCATACTCCGGAAACACCTGATCCAGAACGGTGACGACCTGTCGCTTGTAGTCGGCGCAGGAGTCCTTGAGCGACTCTCTGAAACGGGCCAGATTGCGCAGCGCCATGATATCTTCATCAGCCAGATGAGTTGCGCTGAACGAGCCGAAACGGATCACCTCAGCCACCAGAAAGCAGTCGACCGCATCCGTTTTCTGCTTCCGGATGTGGAAGTTCCTCAGACTGTCGGATTGGATCGGGTTGATCACATGCAGAGCAAAACCCTGCTCCCGCAGAAAGGAGTAGAGCGCGAGCCAGTAATGACCGGTCGCCTCCATGCCGATACAGAAGGCCTCCCGCTCGGGAAGACTCTGTTCGAGAAAGAGCAGAAGCTGCTGAAAGCCCTCCTGCGCATTGGCGAAACGCAGCGACTTGCCGACGTGGCTGCCGTCCTCCCTGATAAGCCCTGCTTCGTGATTGTTCTTCCCGATGTCAATACCAAGATAGTACATGAGTCACCTCACCACAACGTATTTGCAGGTGAATTCTCACGCTTCCTGCGGCTCACAACCTCCTTGGACAGACGGAGAAGACTTTCGGTCTCAACATCCAGCTCATTCGTGAACTGCCGCAAGAGGTGAGGCGCCACTCTCCTTTACGAGGAAATGTCCCCAAGGAAACAAACGGCGACGCTCACACTGCATGCTGACATTATCGCAGATTGTTCCGTTCAATAATCTGTCAACAAGTGCGACTACATTATTCTAGGAGGAGGAGTTTGTGATGACGAAAAAGAAAATGACTATTATGGATTTTCAGAAGTACAAAGACGAGGGCAGGAAATTTTCCTACGTAACGGCTTATGATTATACTACGGCTTCAATCGTAAACGATAGTGAGGTAGAAGTGATTCTCGTCGGAGATTCTCTCGGCATGATTATGCTTGGCTATAGCGGTACCACCGCTGTGACCATGGATGATATGATTCATCATATCCGCCCCGTCGTCAAGGGAGCTCCGAATACCTTTATCGTGGGGGACATGCCCTTTGGTTCCTATAACGTGAGCTGCGAGCAGGCTATCATGAATGCGACACGCCTGATCAAGGAGACGGGATGCGATTGCATTAAGCTTGAAGGCGGCGTCGAGATGGCTGATAAAGTCGCCGCAATCGTCAAGGCCGGCATCCCCGTAATGGGCCATATTGGCATGACCCCTCAGACCGCTACTTCCTTTGGCGGATTTAAGGTGCAGGGTGGTACGCCTGAGAGCGCCCGCAAGATTATTGAAGACGCCAAAATTCTTGAAAAAAACGGGGCGTTCTCCATCGTTCTTGAGTGTGTCCCCAACTGTGTTGCCAGGGCTATGTCCAAAGAAGTGAAAATACCCATCCTCGGAATAGGCGCTGGCCCCGACGTAGACTGCCAGGTTCTGGTTACACAGGACCTTCTCGGCATGTACGGCGAGTTTAAGCCCAAATTCGTCAAACAGTTTGCCCAGATTCGCCAGGCTATGGTTGAAGGCCTTAACGAATTTCATAAAGAGACCCTCGATGGCACGTTCCCTTCGCATGAATTCTGCTTCAACAAGCAGGTTGATATTCCTCCAGCATCGGAATAACTTTGGCGTCTTTCAGTAAAACGGTTTTATGCGCGCGAATATACAAAAAACATATCATCAAGGAGGTAAAAACATGAAAAAATTGCTTGCACTCGCGACAGTCCTTTGCACTATGTTAAGCACAAGCGCGTTTGCCGCAGAAGTCCTTAAAGCCTCACATTCTGTGGCACCTTCTCACCCTTACCATCTTGGACTTGTAAAATATGCTGAACTGGTCAAAGAGCGCACAAATGGCGAAGTGTCCATTGATATTTTCCACTCTGCGCAGCTCGGAAATGAACGCGATAACATCGAAGGGCTTCAAATGGGGACGCTGGATCTGTGCGTTTCCTCTACAGGCCCCATGGGTGGCTTTGAACCTAAATTCCTGATGTTTGATCTTCCTTTCCTATTCCGCGACCGAGAACACGTTTATAAGGTGCTCGATGGAGCAATCGGCGAGGAGCTTTTAAAGAAACTAGCCGACGTTGGCATCGTGGGAGCTGCCTACTGGGAAAACGGTTTCCGACAGGTTACGAACTCCAAGCGCCCGATTAACTCGGTAGCCGACATCAAAGGTTTAAAGCTTCGTACCATGGAGAACCAGGTCCATATGGATGCTTTCCGCGCCCTTGGCGTTGACCCGACTCCTATGGCCTGGAGTGAGGTCTTCACAGCTCTTCAGCAGGGAGTTATTGACGGACAGGAAAACCCTGTGCCCATAATTTACGTACAGAAGCTTGTAGAAGCCAATCAGAAATATCTTGCCGTGACGAACCATGTTTATTCGCCATCACTCCTTCTGATCAGCGCAATCACACTCGAACGCTTTGACGAGAATACCCGCAGAATTCTCGTTGACACAGCCAAAGAGGTGGCACCCTATCAGCGCGGTTTGATCAAACAGATGGATGACGAACAGATTGGCTTGCTCCAGGAAGCAGGCATGACAGTGACCTATCCCAATCAGGATGAATTTAAGGCAGCATGCGTACCTGTCTACGAGAAATATGAAAAGAAATTTACAAAAGAACTCATTGACAGCATTATAAATACGAAGTAAAAGATGCGTTTAAAAGCATTAAGTTTCTGAAATTGAATTCATTATTTCGTAACAGATAATACTATGCTTCTATAGATGCTTGATTGCGTTTCAATTTTACAAATCAAGTATTTCTATCTAAAGGCATGATAGCGAAGTTTAGTGTAGGTGAGAGGCTGCGTTGCAAAGACGCAGCCTCTTTTAGGAAGGAGTGCGCATGATGCATAATGTCAGCAACGCTCTGAATTACCTTGTGGAGAAAATTATCTGCGTGTTATTGGCAGCTATGACGGTGGTGACCTTTGCACAGGTCGTTTTCAGAATAATGCATGGCTCTCTGCCATGGTCCGAGGAACTGTCGCGTTACATGATGGTCTATCTGACGTTTCTTGGTTTGAGTGTCGGTGTCAAACGCGGTGCCTTAATAGAGATCGAAGCTTTTATGAGTTTTTTCCCCAAGTCAATACAGCGCTGGACTGCCGTATTCGTAACGATGCTGAATATGGCATTCTTCTACATCTTGATTCGATATGGCATCAAGATAACGATGATCACACTTCGCCAGACATCCCCCGCTATGGGCGTGAAAATGGGCTATATTTACGCTTCAATTGCCATTGGTGCGGCGTTGATGATGCTTCACTCTCTTGATAGTCTCATTCAGAGCTTTAAAAGGGCGGTAGATGGACATGAGTAACGATATCGCATTGATACTTTTTGGATCGTTGCTGGTTCTGTTTTTCCTGAAGGTTCCTATCGGTTTTTCCATCGGAATAGCTTCGGTGCTCACTTTGATGCTATGCACTCGCGTTCCCCTACAAGTGGTACCTCAGAGGCTTTTTACCGCGACGGACTCATTTCCATTCATGGCTGTACCATTCTTTATCCTGTCTGGTAGCTTGATGGAACAGGGGGGAATATCTCAAAGACTGATCTCCCTCGCAAGTGCCTTTCTTGGAGCTTGTCACGGAGGGTTGGGTATGGTATCCATCGTAGCCTGCATGTTTTTTGCGGCGATTTCCGGTTCCTCCGCCGCAACCACAGCCGCTATTGGAGGCATCATGATTCCCGCCATGGTCAAGCACAGCTACGACGTAGGTTTTGCTTCCGCGGTCAACGCCTCAGCGGGGACCATCGGAATCATCATTCCCCCCAGCATTCCCTTTGTTACTTACGCTGTGCTTACAGGCGCGTCAGTGGGAGCCATGTTTCTCGGCGGAATGATTCCCGGTCTGCTGATGGGGCTGTCTCTGATTGTCATAGTCTATGTGATTTCGCGTAAGCGTGGGTATAAAGATGAATATACGGCCAGCTGGCATGATTGCTGGGTTGCTTTTAAAGACGCGATTCTCGCGATCTTCATGCCTATCATCGTCATAGGCGGCATTTACAGCGGCATGTTCACGCCGACAGAGGCGGCTGTCGTGGCTGTCGTTTATGCCTTTGTCATTGGAACTTTTGTCTATCGTCAGCTTAAATTCAAGGTTATTGTAGATGTGCTGATCGAATCCGCGGTCAGCACGGCGGGTATCCTGTTTTTGATCGCTGCTGCATCGCTGTTCGGCTGGATTTTGACGAACAACAGAATCCCCGACGTGATCGCCAAATGGATGCTTTCCGTATCCTCAAATCCGGTGATAATCCTGTTGCTGATCAACGTGCTTCTGCTTGTTGTCGGCACGTTCCTTGACACCGTGGCGGCGTTAATCATCCTGGTTCCCATACTTTTCCCGATTTCTGTCCAGCTTGGCATTGATCCTATTCACTTTGGTCTGATAATTTGTGTCAACCTGGCTATTGGACAGGTTACTCCGCCTTTTGGAATCTGCCTTTTTGTGGCTTGTGGTGTCTCTGGCATTAAACTTGAGAAAATCGCAAAGAGCGTTTTGCCTTTCATTCTGGCGCTCGTGGTGGATGTGCTTCTCGTCACTTATCTGCCCTGGCTCAGCACATGGTTGCCCCGAGCCCTGATGTGACGACAATGCGGTGCGGGCATATCTGTCATGCCACAGCTGACAGATGGCTGTGAGGTTGTTGTGCATTACAATTGTTGATCCTGTGGTGCAAAATAATCATAAGGAGGAGGAATGAAAATGACAGCTTTAGCGTGGATAGGGGTAATGTTTATTCTCGCAGTGCTATTGCGGGCAAAGATCTTCTTTTTAGGGAAATCTCTGGTACCTGCATGTGTCATTGCAGGTGTTGTCGGGTTCGCATTTATGAATACGACTGGACTTGGCGGTTCCTCATCGGCTGATTACAGCTACATTTCAGGGCAACTCTATACGTTCCTTTTTATTAACATGGGTATTACTCTCGCGGCGAAAAAAGATCAGGCGGCACATAAAACAATGCCACACCGTCTTTCGGGGTTCCGTGAAAAAATTGCTGGCAGCATGTTTTCAGGTATCCTTGGAATGGGCTCGTTCTGGGCTCTAGCCTATTCGTTCCAGGCTCTGATCGGTTTCGGCCTTCTGTGCCTGATTGGACAATACTGGGGGATGGATCCTACATATGGGCTCCTCATCTCTTTCGGTTTCGCTCAGGGGCCTGGACAGGCAGTCACATACGGAATTCAGATGGAGGCTGCGGGGTGGAGCCACGCTGTTCAGGTGGGCATTACCTTTGCGTCTATGGGCTTTCTGGTCGCGTTTATCTTCGGCGTACCCTACGCAAAGAGGGGCATCAAAATGGGAATCGCAAGTTCAAGCGTCCGCCTTGGCGACGACGTAGCCCTGGGATTTTATGAGCCTGAAAAACAAGAAAATTACGGCAAGCTCACAACTTTTGGCGGCAACCTTGATGTCCTGACATTCCACGTCGCTCTTGTTGGCGTGGCTTGGATTATGGGTATCTATGTCGGCAAGCTGTGGGGGTTCTTCCCCGGCTATTTTGGAAGACTCTTCTCTCAGTTGCTGTTCTTTAACGGCATGCTCTGCGCCTATGCCCTCCGCTGGTTCGTCGGCAGGTTCGGGCTGTTAAAGTATCTCGACAGAGGTACTCAGATCCGCATTGGCGCTCTCTGCACAGACCTGATGGTGGCTTCAGCTTTCATGGCCATTGACATGCAGATCGTGGGCAAGTGGATGGTGCCTATTCTGATCATCTGCGTAGTCGCCTCTCTTGTCACGTGGTACGCCATTCTTTACTTCGGCGCGCGCTTTGGCGGAAGTAACGACTTTGAGCGCATTCTCGGTGAGTGGGGAACCGCGACGGGCACGAACGCTACGGGACTCTCTCTTGTCCGTATCGTCGACCCCGAAGCGGAGACAACAACCGCGGCGGAACTGGGGCCAGCAAACATCGTGAACGTTCCCGCGTCATACTTTGTCATGCCTGCTATTCTGGCCTACTCAGCCCGTTCCATGAGCAGGAGCTCTATGATCTTCTGCCTTGTGGCTGTTCTCGTCAGCTATCTTGTCTTTATGCGCGTCGTCGGCGTTTGGGGCAAGAAGACCTTTGACATGGCAAAAGGCGAGAAGTACCAGGATGGCAAACTCATCATGAAAGACGGCAAAACGGTGGCATGACATTTATTGACAACTGAAATGCTGTGACTGTTCTCTGCGGGATCGGTCCTGAGGTGAGAATCGCAGGCAGGCTAATGGTTTGGCATGTTTGTGTCTGCGGGACACTGTGGGGCCGGTCCTTGAATTTATTATGAAATAGCTGAGGGAGTGAGAATATGAAGACGCGCGACCACAAAGGAAGAATATCGGAAAGCATGATTGGAGGCTATTCATATCTGGATACAGCTTTTATAAATGGCAAAGTGATCACTGTGAACGAAGCCGACGAGATTGTTGAGGCCGTCGGCGTCAAGGGAAACAAAATCGCCTTTATCGGAAGCGACAGTGAGATAGACGGCCTCATCGCCCCTGAAACGCGGGTCATTGACCTCAAGGGACGAACGCTGATGCCTGGCATCAACGATACTCATTTTCACCCGATACTGAACGGAATGCTCGGCTGCGATCCCAACTCGGCTATTATTGACACAACGCTCAAGCGTTGCGGTTCCATTGTCGAACTTCTGGATTTGCTTCGCTGTGCAGTCCAGCATAAGAAGCCAGGCGAGTGGATATCCATGATGGGTTATGAACCACTGCTTCTGTGCGAGAAGCGGCATCCGACTTTAGAAGAGCTTGACGAGGTTGCTCCTTTAAATCCAGTCCAATGCATGCACGGAGGCGGGCACATTTGCATGTATAACACCCTGGCGCTGGCGTGCCTTGGCGTGACATCGCCAAAGGACGCCGCGAAATTTCCCCCCGATGAGGTAGAAGTGGTAAATGGAGCCCTCACTGGCATGGTGAGAGGTCACACTCACTTTTTACTCTGGTCTCACGTCGGTTACACGGAAGACCAGCAGAAAGAAGCGGCGCTGGTGTCGCAACGGCAATTGCTTGAGGCTGGAGTCACTTCGGTTGGAGATATGGGAGAATGCGGGCGCACATCTTATCACGTTATGCAGAAACTCTGCCGTGAAGGTGCGTTCAAAGTGCGTGTCAACATGGCGCTTCACAGCATCTTTGGCAAACCATTCTCTCTTGCTGAGAATCAGAGCTGGCTTGACCTAGGATTCCTCACGGGCCTTGGCGATGAACATTTCAGAGTAGGACCGTGCAAATTCATGATCGATGGCGGTTCAGGTGGTCCATCCTGCGCGACTCGTGAGCCCTATTCACATGCCCCCTCAATGGTTCGCGAAAGAGGCTGGGAGCGCCAGGAAGTTTCAGACTACATTAAGAAGATAAATGACGCCGAATGCCAGGCTACAGCGCACGCCATTGGTGACCTTGCTATTGAATTCATGATAGAGGGCTTTGAAAGGGTCTTTGCTGAAGATCCTGACAGAGTGCGGCGTTTGCGCCATCGGATTGAGCACTGCACGATAGTCGATCAGGATCTGATTGACAGAATGGCGGTCATGAACATCTGCCCGTCTGTCAATGCCGGTCTCGTCGCCATGCTCGGAGCCAATTTCACGCGCTTTTACGGTGAACGAAACAGATATCTTGGGGCACTGAGAAGCATGATTGACAAAGGAGTAAAATGCTCGCTTCACAGTGACGCGCCCTCCGGACCAGTGGGACTTAAGTGCATTGACGGTTGTGTCAACAGGTATGACAGAGTAAAGGGCGTTCAGTGCGATCGTACTCAGGCTATAACCCCTCTTGAGGCGATTCGAGTCGCAACGCTTAACGGCGCATATTCTACTTTTGAGGAAAACATCAAGGGCAGCGTAGAGGTTGGCAAGCTGGCTGACTTGATAGTGCTTTCTGATGACATATTGAGCATTGCTCCTATGGACATTGACAAACTGAAAGTTGATATAACAATGATTGATGGTGATATCCTCTTCTCAAGATAAGAAGTGCAACCTCTCAACGGAAAAGAGTTTTTCGATACCGTGTTGCATTTACTTTGGGGTTTGGCATGTCAGAAATTATATAATTAAGTTTCAGAATTCATCTTGCATCTCAGAACTGTTTTCCGCATAATAGACACCACAGAACGTACAATTTTGGGCGCTGGTTGCGCCGCAAGAATACAGATGGCAGTATCAGCATGAATTGAAAGCACACGGTATTATCCAGTCGATGTTAAGGAAAGGCAATTGCTACGATAACTGTATTATGGAGACGTTCTTCGGGAGACTGAAGAATGAGATGTATTATAGACATGAGCAGGAATATAGGGCATTTAAGGATTTTACCAGTGCAATCAGAAAATATATAAAATACTATAACAATGAGCGGAACCAGATCAAAACAAAATGGATGCCGCCTGTAAAGTACAGGATAGCATCCATGTCTCGCGAGTTCGATCAGTAATCATTGTGTCCAGGATTCTGGGTACATATCAGGCTAACTTTGCGGCTTTTTTCAGCGTTTCTTCGCGGCGTTGTCGAGGTTCCGCAGGATCTCGTCCATGGTATGCCAGCCCAGCACGGCGCACTTGACGCGCGCCGGCATGTGGGAAACGTCGCGCAGCGCGCCGGCCTCTTCGAGCTCTTCGATCTCTTCCTCGGAGGCCGCGCCCTGGATCATGCGCCGGAAGATATCCGACAGACGCAGGGCCTCCTCTTTCGTGCGGCCGATGACGAGGTCGAGCATGATGTCCGCCGAAGCCTGCGAGATCGCGCAGCCGTCGCCCGCGAACGCGCCGTCGACGATGACGCCGTTTTCGATTTTGAGGCTGAGCGTGATGTCGTCGCCGCAGGACGGGTTGACGCCTTCCAGCGAGAAGCCGGCGTTTTCGAGCGCGTGTTTGTGCGCCGGACGAACGTTGTGTTCGGTGAGGATTTCGTTGTAAAACGTCCTATTCTCCATCGCGGCCCATCTTCTTTCGGATGCCCGCCAGGCAGGCGATAAAACGGCGGATGTCTTCCTCCGTGTTGTAAAAGGCGATGCTGGCGCGCGCCGTCGAGCGGCAGCCGAGATGTTCGAGCAGCGGCTGGGCGCAGTGATGGCCGGCCCGCACGCAGATGCCGGCTTCGTCGCAGATCGCCGCGATGTCGTGCGGATGCACCCCGTCGACCGTGAAGGAAAGGATGCCGTGGTGGTCGAGTGGATCGCCGCTGCCGAGCACATGCACGTGCGGGATCTTTTTCATTTCCGCCAGCGCCAGCGCGCAGAGGGCGTTTTCGCGGCGCTGGATCGTTTCGAAGCCGACGGACTGGATGTATTCGATCGCCGCCGCCAATCCCGCGGCGCCGCCGGCGTTGACGGTGCCGGCCTCGAACTTGTGCGGCACGGGCGCGTAGGTGGCGCCGTCGCGCCGGACGGACTCGATCATCTCGCCGCCGTAGAGGAAGGGCGGCATTTTGTCGAGCAGCTTGCGCCGTCCGTACAGCACGCCGACGCCCATCGGCGCCAGCATCTTGTGCCCGGAAAAGGCGAGAAAATCGACGCCGAGCTCCCGCACGTCCACGGGCAGGTGCGGCACGCTCTGCGCGCCGTCGGCGACGAGGATCGTGCCGTTGCGGCGGCACAATTCGGCAAAAGTTTTGAGATCGTTTTCCACGCCCAGCACGTTGGAAACGTGCGTCACCGCCGCCAGCCGCGTGCGCGGCGTCAGCGCCACGGCGAACGTTTCCGCCGTCAGGGAGCCGTCCGGCGCGCAGTCGACAAACTTCAACGCCGCGCCGGCCGCGCGGGCGGCGTTCTGCCAGGGCAGCAGATTGCTGTGGTGCTCCATGACGCTGACGAGGATCTCGTCGCCGGGGCGCAAAAAGTTCATGCCCCAGCTGTAGGCGACGAGGTTCAAGCTCTCCGTGGCGTTGCGAGTGAAAACGATCTCCTCGGGCGCGGCGGCGTTGACGAACTTCTGAACGGCCGCGCGCGCGTTTTCGTAGGCCTCCGTCGCCGCCACGCTCAGCCGGTACAGGCCGCGCAGCGGGTTGGCGTTGTTTTTCTCGTAATAATCCCGCACCGCGTCCAGCACGCGCTTTGGCTTCTGCGTCGTCGCCGAGCTGTCGAGATAGACCAGATCTTTATCGGCGAAAATCGGAAAGTCGCCGCGCAGGCGCTCGTCTTCCCGTTTCAGTTCCGTTTCATTCATCGTTCGTTCCTCCGTTCAACCAGCGTTCCACGCCGCGCCGCGTCGTTTCGTCGGGAATTTTCGCGGCCACGGCGGCGACGCGCGCGCGGGCCATCATCTCGTACGCGTCGTCGCGGGGCAGCCCGCGCGACTCAAGATAAAACAGCAGCCGGTCGTCGAGGCGTCCGATCGTGGCGCCGTGATTGCCCGTCACGTCGTCTTCGCCGCAGAGGATCAGCGGGATCGTCCGGTTGACGACGCCGTCGTCCAGCAGCAGCACGTCCTCTTTTTCGTCGCCCGACGCCTGCGCGGCGCCGCGGCGAAAGTCGATCGTACCGCGGAACAGTTTGAAAGCCTTCTCCCGCAGCACGCCGGAAGCGTTGATCTCGCTTTGCGTGCGGCGTCCTTCGTGCAGCGCCGTGTAGTTCATGTCGAGCCGTTCGGTTCCGCGCAACAGATAGCCGACGTCGGCCTTCAGCGCGCTGCGTCGCCCTTCGAGGGCACACTGCGCGCCCATGAAGACGTTCCCGCCGCCCAGCGCCAGCTGGATCAGCTCCACCCGCGCGCCGTCGGCGCACCGCGCGCCCACGTCGTTGAAAAACGTCAGCCCGCCGCCAAGCCGTTGGATCTGCACCAGACGCAGCAGCGAGTTCCGCCCCAGCGCCATCTTCGTCTGCGCGCCGGCGAACCCCGCCGCGCCGGGGGCCGAACGGAAATCCATGACCGCCGTCAGCTCGCCGCCTTCGCCCGTCTCCAGCTCCACGGCGTTGAACGCTGCCGCGCCGTCCGCATAATCAAAGCTGAAACGCAGCGCTTCGTCCACTTTTCCAGCGGCCGCGTATCTGCGGACCGGCAGCGCCGCCTCCTCCACCAACCGCTCCACGTCCGGCCCCATGCCGGACGCGCAGCGCAGCGACGGCGCGGGCAGCGTTTCATCCGCGACGCCCGCGGGGACTTCGGCGGCAAAAGCTCCCTCGCCGCCGACCCGCGCAGCCGTTTCCGTCCCGTTCATGCGCAGCCAGTTCCACGTCGGCGCGGGCAGGCGATTGACCTTCATCTCCATCGAATCCATGAAAGTTTTCCTCCTCTAGCCGATGCTGCCCTTCATTTCCAGGCGGATCAGATTGTTCATTTCCACCGCGTATTCCAGCGGCAGCTCCTTGGAGACGTTGTCGGCGAAACCGCTGACGATCATGGCGCGCGCCTCGTCCTCGGGGATGCCGCGCGACATCAGGTAGAACACCGCTTCGTCGCTGATGCGGCCGATCTTGGCTTCGTGACCGACGTCGGCATCCGGCGTGCGGACGTCCACAGCGGGGATCGTGTCGCTGCGGCTGATCGCGTCGAGCATCAGCGACTGGCACGAGACCGACGACTTGGCGCGCTTCGCTGCGGCGTTCACGACCACGGCGCTGCGGAAGGTGCCGACGCCGCCGTCCTTGGAGATCGAGCGTGTGGCGACGTACGACGACGTCGAGGGCGCGGCGTGCACGACCTTCATGCCCGTGTCGAGATTCTGCCCGCGCCCGGCGAAGGTGATGCCGGTGAACTCCATGCGCGCGCCGTCTCCGTTCAGGATCGTCATCGGATAGAGATACGAGACGTGCGAGCCGAACGATCCCGACACCCATTCCATGATTCCGCCCTCCTCGACGACGGCGCGCTTGGTGTTGAGGTTGTACATGTTCTTCGACCAGTTCTCGATCGTGGAATAGCGCAGCCGCGCGTTTTTGCCCACGAACAGCTCTACGCAGCCGGCGTGCAGGTTGGCCACGTTGTACTTGGGCGCCGAGCAGCCTTCGATGAAGTGCAGGTCGGCTCCTTCGTCGAGGATGATCAGCGTGTGCTCGAACTGTCCCGCGCCGGGCGCGTTGAGGCGGAAATACGACTGCAGCGGAATCTCCACCTTCACGCGCGGCGGCACGTAGACGAAGGAGCCGCCCGACCAGACCGCGCCGTGCAGCGCCGCGAACTTGTGGTCGCGCGGCGGCACCAGCTTCATGAAATGCTCCCGGATCATCTCCGCGTACGGGCCGCGCAGCGCGCTCTCCAGATCGGTATAGACCACGCCCTGCGCCGCCACTTCGGCCTTGACGTTGTGATAGACCAGCTCGGAATCGTACTGCGCGCCGACGCCGGCCAGCGACTGCCGCTCCGCCTGCGGGATGCCGAGGCGCTCGAACGTAGTTTTGATGTCCGCCGGCACGTCGTCCCAACTCGCGTGCATGCGCTCCGTATCGGGGCGCACGTAGGTGACGATGTTTTCCATGTTCAGCCCGTCGAGCGGCGGCCCCCAGTCGGGGAGCGGCAGCTCGCCGTAAACTTTCAGCGCGTTCAGGCGAAACTCGCGCATCCACGGCGGATCGTTTTTTTCCGCGGAGATCCGGGCGACGATCTCCGTCGTCAGCCCCTCTTCGACTTTGTAGGCGTCCTTGCCGTCGAAACGGAAGTCGTAGCGGCTGCGGTCCAGGTCTTCGACGTACGTCTTTTCTTTCATGGAGCTCACCTGCCGAGAAAGCGTTCGAAACCGCGCGCGCCGATCTCGTCGACCAGCTCCGCGCCGCCGGAAGCGACGAGCCGCCCCCGAGCGAGCACGTGCGCGGCGTCGACGCGCAGCGACTCGAGGATGCGCGCGTTGTGCGTGATGATCATCAGCGCCGCGTTTTCGTCCTTCTGATATTCGCGGATGCCGGCGGAAACAACGTGCACCGCGTCGACGTCGAGCCCCGAATCCGTCTCGTCGAGGATGGCGAAGGACGGCTTGAGCATGAGCAGCTGAAGGATCTCCGCTTTCTTCTTCTCGCCGCCGGAAAAACCGACGTTCAGATCGCGGTCGGCGTAAGACGGATCCATGTGCAGGACTTCCATCGCCTTCGCCAGATCCTTGCGGAAAGCTCCAAATTTGACGCGCTCGCCCGTGCGCTGCTCCAGCGCCGTGCGGAGAAAACCGCTCAGCGCCAGCCCGGGCACTTCCAGCGGCGCCTGAAACGACAAAAACATCCCCGCTTTGGCGCGCTGCGCCGCGGATGTTTCGGTCACGTCCCGGCCGGCGAAAAAAATTTTCCCCGCGCCGACCGCATAGCGCGGATCGCCCATCAGCGCGTACCCCAAGGTCGACTTGCCGGCCCCGTTCGGCCCCATGAGGACGTGTGTCTCGCCGGCGTTCACCGTCAGGCCGACGCCGCGAAGGATCTCCCGGTCCTCCACGCGCACGGTCAGGCGATCGACTTTCAACAGTTCTTTCAACATGGAACTCCCCCATTGATCTCGGATTGTCATGATAAACCTATTATATCAATATGTTTTTCTCCGACAAGAATAAATTCCTATAAAAAAGATCGGCAATGATTTTTACGGAATGGGATTCCCGCCGCGGAAAATTCTTCGTCGCCTGTTTCCGCAAAGTCGTCCGAGGTGAAGCGAGCGATATGAAAGAGCCCTTTGCGCGTTTTCGACAAAATGAAGCGAAACTTTCGACGAACTTTGCCTGATCAATCGTCCGCTTGAAAAAATTCAGGCCTTGTCAAAGGGGGAAATCACCCTATAATTATTATGACCTCGTCCTCGTGACGAGAGACTCCACTGCCGGCCATCCCAGCGCCGCGCAGTTGGAATACGAAGGGGCGAAAACTTTTACACAAAAAAATGCCGGACCCTGTGGGAGCAAACCGGCGCAGGCTATAGGGAGGACGACGGCTTCATGTCCGACCTGTAACAGGAGGATGAGACTTTTGACCAACGCGGCTGTACCGTTGATCCAGGTGAAAAACCTGCGCAAGAGTTACGAAGACGGAGCGACCATTTTAAAGGGAGTCTCCATCGACATTGAAGAAGGGGACCTTGTTTCCATCATCGGCCCCTCGGGCTGTGGCAAATCCACCTTTCTCAGGTGTTTGAACTGCCTCGAATACATCGATTCCGGCACGATTTCCATAGCCGGCGTAACGGTCAGCCGTTCCACTGAGGACGAAGAGAAAGACCGGGATTTCGACAAGAAGTTCCTCGACGCCTGCCACAAGATGCGTCAGGAAGTCGGAATGGTTTTTCAGAGTTTCAATCTCTTCCCGCACAAAACCGTTCTTGAAAACATCATGCTGGCCCCGATGGTGGTCAAGCATGTCAAAGAAGAGGACGCCAAAAAACAGGGCCTTGAACTGCTCGACAAAGTCGGCCTGTCCGATTTTGTCGACAAGTATCCCGTCACCATGTCGGGCGGGCAGACCCAGCGCGCCGCGATCGCCCGCGCGCTGGCCATGCAGCCCAAGGTGATGCTGTACGACGAGCCGACTTCGGCGCTCGATCCGGAGCTGGTCGGAGAAGTCCTTCAAGTCATGAAGGATCTGGACCGCGACGGCATGACCCAGGTCGTGGTCACCCATCAGATGAACTTCGCCCGCGACGCCTCGGACTACATCGTCTTCATGTACGACGGCGAAATCGTCGAGAAAGAAGACGGCGACGTCCTCTTCACCCAGCCCAAGGATCCCCGCACGCAGAACTTTCTGCGCCATCTCAACGGAGTGAGCTACTGATGAAACGGCTGCGTACTCTTCTCTGCGCCCTGCTGGCGCTGCTGGCCATCGTCTCTCCGGCCCTGACGGCGGATCAGCCGATTCTGAGGTGGGGCGGCGATTCCGAGGGCAACGTGCCGTACATGTTCATGGATCCCCGCGACGACAAGATCATGATCGGCTTCGAGATCGACATCGTCAACGCTCTGGCCGAACGCATGGGGATGACGCCTCAGTTCGTCCACAACGGCTGGGACAATCTGATCCCCGGCCTCAACCTCGGGCTGTACGACATCGCCCTGAGCGGCCTGGAGATCACGCCGGAGCACAAAGAAGAAGTCGATTTTTCGCTTCCTTATTACAAAACGTTCCTGCAGCTGGTCGTTCAGAGGGGCAATCCCGTCCGCATCAATTCGCTGGAGGACTGCGTAGGCAAACGCGTCGGCACGCTGAAACAATCCTACGCTTTCTTCACGCTGGCCGATGCCGGCGTGGATGAGATCCGCACCTACGACAACGAGATCAACGCCTATCAGGACATGGCCCATGACCGTCTCGACGCGGTGCTGATGGATTCGCCGATCGCCATCTTCTACGCCGGTTTCAACACGGATCTGGAGTTCGTCGGCGAGCCGATCGGCGAGATCAGTTACGGCATTCCCGTGCGCAAGGGCGAGACCGAGCTGCTGGCCAAACTGAACGCAGCGCTGGTTTCCATCCGCGACGACGGCACGCTGCGCGGCATTTACGACCGCTGGAACATGTGGACGCCCGTCATGGCAAAATTCTTCAACGACGATTCGCCGGCCCGCTTCGGCCCCGACAAATTCAATGTCTGGGCGGAGTATCAGCGGCAGGGCATGACGCTGAAACAGCGCTTCGAACGCTACGTGGGTTTTCTGCCCACGTTCGGCAAGGCCGCCGTCGTCACGCTGGAAGTTTCGGTCTGCGCGATGAGCCTGGCCATCGTGCTGGGGCTGCTGCTGGCGATCACGCGCCTTTTCGCGCCCAAACTCCTCTCCCGTCTGGCGACGGCCTACATCGAGGTAGTGCGCGGCACGCCGGTGCTGATCCAGCTGTTTTTCATCTTCTACGGTCTGCCCAACATCGGCATCAAACTGTCGCCGTTCATGGCCGGCGTGATCGGCCTGGGCATGAACTACGCCGCTTATGAGGCCGAAAACTACCGCGCCGGATTGATGGCAGTGCCGCGCGCTCAAATGGAAGGGGCCCTCGCCTTGGGCATGGACAAACGCCAGGCGCTGCGCTACGTGGTCATCCCCCAGGCCGTGCGCGTCTCGCTGCCGCCGGTGACCAACGATTTCATCTCGCTGCTCAAAGATTCGTCGCTGGTCTCCATGATCACGCTGATCGACCTGACCAAGGCTTATGGTCAATTGGCGAACACTTATTACGATTATTTCGGCATCGGCATCATGGTCGCCGTGATCTACTTCCTGTTGGGGCTGCCCTTTGTGCGTCTGGCCCGCTACACCGAACGCCGCCTCGCCGTGGCCATCCGCGGCAACCGCTCTGGAAAGCATGGCCGCGACGCGACGCTGCGCCCCGCGAGCTATCACAATTAATCTTATTCACGTACCGCCATCTTCCAGAATGCGAGGTTGATACTACTTCATGAGAATCAAGCCGAAGATAGGCGTCATCGTGTTTGCGACGCTGCTTTCCGCTTCATGCTCTTTCGCCGCCGAGTTCATGCCCGACACAGTGTTGAGATGGGGCGGCAACTCCGAGGGCGGAGTGCCCTTTATCCTGTACGACCCTTCCGAGCCCGAAAAACTGACGGGCTTCGAAACCGAAATCGCCGAGGCGCTGGCGGCTGAAATGGGATTGAAACCCCAGTTCGTGCAGAACGTCTGGGACATCCTCATCCCCGGCATGCAGCGCGGTCTTTACGATATCGCCATCAACGGCATCGAGGTGACGCCGGAGCGGCAGGAGATGATCAACTTTTCCATTCCCTACTACGTCACCTACCTGCAGATGGTCGTCCCCAAGGGCAATCCCGCCGGCGTCAGCAACCTCGAAAACGCGCGCGGCCACACGATCGGTACGCTGCGCGGCTCTTATGCCTACGAGACGCTGGCCAAGGCCGGCATCGCCGACATCCGCAGCTACGAAAATGAAGCCACGGCGTACCAGGACATGCAGAACGGGCGCCTTGACGCCGTCGTCATGGACGCGCCCATGTCGATCTATTATTCGCAATTCAATCCCATGTTCGAGTTTGTGGGCGAACCGATCGGCCGCATGGAATACGCCATGACGATCCGCAAGGGAGAAGAGGCGTTTTTAAAGCGCGTCAACGAGGCGATCGTGACGCTGCGCGACGACGGCACGCTGCGCCGCATCTACGACCGCTGGAACCTTTGGAACCCGCTCATGGCGGAATACTTCAACGACGACCGTCCGGCGCTCGAGAGACCCGTCATGTACGAGCATTGGGCGGATATCCAGCGCGGCGCGCGCAGCTGGCCGGAACGGATCAAACGCTACGTCGGCTTTTTGCCGTCGTTCGGACGCGCCGCCGTCGTGACGCTGGAGGTTTCCGTCGCTTCGATGGCTTTGGCGCTGGCCGTCGGCCTCTTCATCGCCGTCTGCCGCCTCTTCGGCCCGCTGCCGCTGCGGGCGTTCGCCACCTGTTACACGGAATTTATCCGTGGAACGCCGGTGATGATCCAGCTGTTTTTCATCTTCTACGGACTGCCCAACGTCGGCGTGCAGCTCTCGCCCTTCGTGGCCGGAACACTGGCGCTGGGGCTGAACTACGCCGCCTACGAGTCGGAGAACTACCGCGCCGGGCTGGAAGCGGTGCCGCGCGCCCAGATGGAAGGCGCGCTGGCGCTCGGCATGACCAAACGAGAAGCGCTGCGCCACGTGATCCTGCCCCAGGCGATCCGCGTTTCCCTGCTGCCGATGACCAACGACTTCATCGCCCTGCTCAAGGACTCCTCGCTGGTTTCCATCATCACGCTCGTCGATTTGACTCGCACCTACGGGCAGCTGGCCACGGTCAACTACGACTACTTCGGCACGGGGTTCATCGTCGCGGTCATCTATCTGCTGATCGGCACGCCTTTCGTGCGCATCGCGCGCAAGCTGGAAAAGAAGCTCAACGTCTCCCTGCGCGGGCGCCGCGTCTTCGCCGTCCACCGCGCGGCGAATTACAACGAGTGATACTGTTTCTTATTGAAAAAGTCGAACGCGAGGGCGCTGCGGGAGAGATTCACAAAGCGAGCTGCGCAGACCGTATAGAGTGGTCTGCGCAGCTCGCTTTATCGATCTTCTCCACAATGCTTCTTCGGAGATCGTCCAATGTTTTATCGCTCGGGTCTGCCCTTGTCTTCTCGGCTTCTTCACGATACCCCTTGTTCTCATTGAGGACAAACGGGCGGCGACGCCGGGGATCGCCGCAAGTCTTTCGCTCTTCTACTGCGGCTGACTCAACTGCTGTTGTTCGGCTTTCTGGATCAGGAAAGAGATCAACACTTCCACGGCTTTGGTCTCGCACAGGCCGTAGACGAGATGAAAAGCGCGATACACTGCCGGTTTGAAGGTCAGCACGGCGACGGCCGGCGAGGTTTGGGCGGCGAAACGCGAGACGATGCCCGCTTCGGCACCGTTAGCGACGGCGTTGACCACGCCCATGGTGTGACCGAACTGCAGCTCCGGCTCTTTGAAAGTGCCCGTGCGGCTCTTGTAGATGCGCTCCCACGTCTGCCGGCTGCCCGAGCCGGAGGTGCGCCCGACGAGCTTGAGCCCGCCGATTTCTTCCATGGGGATGTATTTTCTCGCGGCGAGCGGATGATTGTGGTTGACGATCAGCACCAGCTCGTCGTGATAAAAGGGCAGGCTGGTGAAACCCGGCAGGCTCCGGTCGGAGCCGATCACGGCAAGATCGGCCTTTTTGTCGGAAAGATCCTCGAGCGCCGACTGCGAATCGCCTTGCGTGACCTGTACGCTCACGCCGGGATGTTTTTCCATGAACTCTACGAGGATCTCCGGCAAAATGAAATCGCCGGGGATGGAACTGGCGCTGATGCGCACCGTGCCGTAAAGTTCCTGAGAGATCTCGGCGATCTGGATCCGCGCTTTCTTGCGGGTATCCAGCATCTTCAGCGCCGCTTTGTAGAGCACCGCGCCTTCCGACGTGAGCGTAGAATGTTTATGGCCGTTGGCGAACATGGAAGCGCCCATTTCCGCTTCGATGCGGGCCACGCGTTTGCTCACCGCCGGCTGCGAGACTCCCAGAGCAGCGGCAGCGGCGGATATGCTTCCCTTTTCCACGATGGAAACGAACGTCTCCAACTCCTTGAAATCCATGCAATCAGCTCCCTTGCCGTCAAAGTCTATAAATAAAAAGAATGAAGTGTCAGGGACATTATACATGAAATTCGCCGTTTGGGGTACTTGTCAACAGAAATTTATTGTAGTATAGTACGTGTACACTAATCAACAGGGAGGTCTTTTTGATGACTCTAGGTCTTCGGATCCGCACGCTTCGCAAGGCGCTCAAGATGACGCAGCAGCAGCTCGCCGACGCGACGGAAGTCAGCAGGATTTACATTCAGGCGCTCGAGAGCAACCGCCGCAGTCCTTCGATGAAACTGCTCCACCGTCTTGCCGACAGGCTCGGCGTGGAGACCTCGGACCTTCTCGAGGAATTTCCTCGCGACACCGGCGGTCGTCTGCAGCTGGAAGAGCTCTTCGCCGGTCCCAAGCCGATGGAGATCTGGTACCGCAGCCACAAGCTCTCCGAAAAGGACGTGCACATGGTCCACCGGCTGATCGACGCCGCTCTGTCGGATTGGGAAGGCGAGCCGAAGCGTGGCAGATCGAGAAGAGCGAGAGATTAGCGCGGAAGAGGATTTCGTTTTTCCGCCGCCGCCCCGGTACATCGAGCCGTCGATCCTGAAAGAGGCGGCGGAGTGGCAGGGTTTGGACGAGTTCGACGCGCTGGCCAAGCTGGAAGAGCGCGTTTCTCTCGAGGTCGA
Source organism: Pyramidobacter sp. YE332 (assembly GCF_033060595.1). Lineage (NCBI taxonomy): Bacteria > Thermotogati > Synergistota > Synergistia > Synergistales > Dethiosulfovibrionaceae > Pyramidobacter > Pyramidobacter sp. YE332. Next base: position 2,204,746 of record NZ_CP133038.1, read on the forward strand.
GACGGCGCGCGTGCCGATGAGCCCCGACATGTGGGGTTTCACCTACACCAATCGCGAGCTGCGCCGCTGCCGCATCCACCTCAACAGCCGCCTGCCCCGCTTCTGGCAGGGCTTCGCCTTGTTCCACGAGATCCACCATCTGCTGCACGACAGCCGCGGCTGCTACTTCTGGTCGCAGACCAACGCCAACATGAACGCCTACGAATATCAGGCCGACCAGTTCGCCTGGGCCGTGCTGATGCGCGAGTGGGGCGAGGGCGACGGGGAGAGCGAAGAGTTCGGCGAGTGATTTTCCGTCGAAAAAAGATCAAACTGAGGAGGCCATTTTATGAAAAAGATATTTCTGTTCCTCTGCGCTTTCGCGCTGGCGTCGTCCGCCGCCGCGGGTTTCGCCTATAACATCGACGTCACCGTCGGCGGCGTCAGGTACACGGGGCGCACGTTCGGCAACGGCGTCGAATACCGCGTGGGCGGCAAAGTCGTCGGCTACGCGAAGACAATGGGCGGCGTGCTGACCTACACCGCGCCGAACAACGCCACGCTCGGCACCGTGCGCAAAGTGGGCAACCGCTGGGAATATCGCGACGCCCGCAACGCCCCTATCGCCCGCGTGGAAGAGCTGGGCGGACGCCACACTTACAAGAGCGCGAACGGCAGCGTCATCGGCTACGCCGTGCCGCTCGGGGGCCGCACCGAATACCGCGCCGGCAACAACGCCGCGATCGGCAGCGCCGACACCAACACGCTGCCGTTCCGCCCCATCCCGCTGGAGAATTATCTGAAACGGCAAAAGAAAGCGCCCGCCGCCAAGGGCGTCTGCCTGACCCGCATCACCAAGCTGACGCCCGGCGGGCAGGCGATCGGCGCGGGGCTGCAGCCGGGCGATTTCCTGATCACCTTCGCGGGCAAGGACTGGACGATTTTCGACCTGCTGAACGCTTCTCATGAAGTAATGCATCCTAAAGTCGCTGAAAAGGTCAAATCGACCCGTGAAGACGACCATCTCGTCATGATCGTCTACCGTCCCGTCCCCGGCGAGCGCGACCACGCCGGCGGCGCGATCGTCGCGCTGGCGCCGATGAACCCCGGCATGAAAGGATATACCTACACCACGGCGGCGGACTGCGAATATTACACGGTCGCCGGATCGAAAAAGTATGCCGCCGAGATCAAGGCCATCTATGAGCGCTGGCTTGAACAGGAAAAAGCCAAGGCGGAACAGCCCGCCGGCGCTCCGGAGAAGTCGCCCGAAGACGGCGGCGCGGCCGGGAAAAGCTCCGCTTTGAACGCCGCGCTTCGTGTGCTTGAACTGTTGGCCGCCATCCTTGGCTGATCCATCGAGCGAAAAAGGGGAACGCCGGAATTTTTTCGGCGCTCCCCTTTTTCGCGGCGTTTGAGGCAATCGCGACGCTTGGCCGGGAAAGGACGACCTCCATCTGATCGATCGGCGGATTTTCGCCGTTGACGGGCGGCGTCGCTTTTTGTAAAATATTAATGTACTTTTGTTTATTAGCGATGAAAGAGGTGTTATCCATTGGAAGCGAATAAATTGCAGGAACTTCTGCGCAGCAATCTGGACTCGATGCCCTCCAAGGCGCGCCGCGTCGTCGAATACCTTCTCACTCACATGCGCGAGGCGGCCTTCGTCTCCATCGGCGACGTGGCCGAGCAGCTGAACGTCTCCAAGGCGCAGCTCGTGCGCGTGGCGCGCATCCTCGGCTTCACCGGCTACGCCGACCTCAAGAGCGCGCTCAAGGAATCGGTGCTCGAACAGGTTAATCCCGCGGCGATGCTGGCCCGCGCCATGAGCGAAGAGGGCGATCTGTCGGAGCGCATCCGCCAGATGGAACACGCCAATCTCGAAGACACGTGGAACCGCCTACGCGTCGAAGACGTGCGCGCGTTCTGCGAACTCGTCAAATCGGCCGAGGGCATTTACTGCGCCGGCTGGAGCATCTCCGGCATGATGGCCGAATGCCTGCACAGCCGCCTGCGCGAGTTGGGGCTGCGCGCCCATCAGATGTACCCCGGTTCCGGCTGCCTGACGCTGATCGAGCAGGCCCGCAGCGTCCGCAAAAGCGACCTGATCATCGCCTTCGACCTGCCCAGCTACTCGGTGCTGCTCACCGAGGCGCTGCAGCGGGGCCGGCGCAACGGCGCCAAAATCGTCACCATCACCGACAGTCCCGCCGCGCCGATCTGCAGCGACGCCGACCTGTCGTTCTTCGTCAGCGACAACAGCCCCACCTTCGGCAGCAGCCTGATCGGACCGTTGTTTTTGATCCACATCCTCACCTCGCGTCTCTCCATCGACATGGGCGACGACGCGATGAACGCGCTGGCCGAGCAGAGCAGGATCCTCCGCGACGAGCGCCTGTACCATCCCGTCTACTCGCTGCGGTATTGATTCTTTTTGAATAAAAAATCCAGCCTGAACGGCTGTTCCGATCGGAACAGCCGTTCAGGCTGGATTTTTTATCGGGAGCGGGCGAAGCGTTCACAGGCGTCCACAAAATTGCAGGCGAGCTGCGGGCTGCCGGCGAAGTGCAGGTGGAGATACGAGGCCAGCACGTTCGCACTCGCGTAACCGGCGGCATACGCCGCGCCGGTACGCTTTTTGACGAAACGCCAGGCGGCGCTCGCTTCCGTCCTCTCGTCGGGCTGCACCGAGGAAAAATGGAACTCGTGGCCGCGCACGACGGTTCCGGCGGGACAGAGTACGGTGTCGCGCAGAGCTGTGGCCTCGACGTAGCCGACGGTCTGCAGCTTGGGGTTCATGCGGCACGCGGCGGGGATCAGGCCGGCCATGGCGAATGCGCGCCCTTCGAAATCGGTCAGCGAGCGCGTCAGGTACATGTAGCCGCCGCATTCGGCGTAGATGGGCATGCCGGCGCGGGCCGCCGCGGCAAGTTCGCTTTTCATCGCGTCGTTGGCGGCGAGACGTGCGGCGAACATCTCCGGGAAGCCGCCGCCGAAGATCAGGCCGTCCGCGTCGGGAAGCTCCTTGTCGTCGAGCGGGCTGAAGAAGACGAGCCGCGCGCCGGCGTGCTCCAGTTCGGCGAGGCTTTCCGGATAATAGAACGAAAAGGCCTTGTCGCGCGCCACGCCGATCACGGCCCGGCGTTCCGCCGCGGACGGGGCGGGACGGGGAGAAAATTCCAGCGCCGGCGCTTCCGCGGCGATCCTCAGCAGCGTCTCGAGATCGACGGAACGTTCCACGCACTCGACCAGCGCGTTGAAGTCATGTTCCCCGCTTTCTTCCGCGGGCAGCAGGCCGAGGTGCCGTTCCGAGACGGCGAACCGTTCGTCGCGTTTCAGGGCGCCCAGCACGGGGATACCGAGGCGGTCCATGGCTGCCGCGATCATGTCGCGGTGCGCGTCCGAGCCGAGGCGGTTGAGGATCACGCCGCAAAAGTCTACGCCGCGGTCGTATTCGCGAAATCCCAGCGCCAACGCCGCGGCGCTGTCACCCATCGACTTGCAGTCGATCACCAGCGCCACGGGGGCGCGTAGCTTTTTGGCGATCTCCGCGGTGCTGCTGACGCCGCCGCGCCCGCCGTCGTACAGCCCCATCACTCCTTCGACGACGGCAAGATCGGCTTGCGAAGAGTTTTCCGCGAACAGGCGCTCCATCGCCGTCTCGTCCATCAGCCAGGTGTCGAGATTGTGCGCGGGGCGTCCGCTGGCCTGGGCCAGATAGCCGGGGTCGATGTAATCGGGGCCGATCTTGCAGGCCTGCACGGCCAGGCCGCGCTTTTTCAGGGCGGCGAGGATGCCGCAGGTGAGCGTTGTTTTGCCGCAGCCGCTCTGAGTGGCAGCGATGACGAGACGGGGGAACTTTTTCAGCGCGCTCATGGTCGTTCACTTCCTTTCGCCGAAGCGCTCCCGCTCCGGCCTATGCTGTCGCTATAGCAAACGCACCGTAAAACAAGATCTCCCACGGAGAAGCGGCGAAGCGGAGAAAAACGGGATCAAAACGGAAACGACCACGGAGGCACAAAGGCTCGAAGAAAAGCAGAAGAAAGACATGAGGGGAAAGTACCTTTCCCATTTCAATCTCCGCGTCGCCACTTCTCCGCGGCGGCTGTCGTTCAAAAATTTCCGGCATTCCTAAAAGGCGACGCGCCCTTCTTTGAGCCAGCGGGCCAGGTCGAGGGCCGAGTAGGTGACGATCACGTCGGCTCCGGCGCGCGCCAGGCTGTACGCCGCTTCGGCGACGGCGCGCGATTCGTCGAGCCAGCCTTTGGCGGCCGCGGCCTTGATCATGGCGTACTCGCCGCTGACGCAGTAGGAACCGACGGGCACGGGGCTGATCTCTTTGACGGCGCGCAGCACGTCCAGGTAGAGCAGGCCGGGTTTGACCATGATCATGTCGGCGCCTTCTTCGATGTCGAGTTCTGCTTCCTTGAGTCCCTCGCGCGCGTTGCGCGGATCCATCTGGTAGCCCCGGCGGTCGCCGAAGGCCGGCGCGGAGCCGGCGGCGTCGCGGAAGGGGCCGTAGAACGCCGAGGCGTATTTGACGGCGTAAGAGAAGATGATCTTGTCCTTCATGCCGGCGGCGTCCAGTCCGGCGCGCAGGGCGGCGACGTGGCCGTCCATCATGTCGGAGGGAGCGACGACGTCGGCCCCCGCCGCGGCCTGGGAAACGGCGATGCGCGTCAGGTACTCGAGCGTCTCGTCGTTGTCCACCTTTTCGCCGTGAAGGATGCCGCAGTGGCCGTGCGAGGTATATTCGCACATGCACACGTCGCCGATGAAGGTGATCTCGGGAAAAGCTTTTTTGCCGACGCGCAGCGCCTGCTGGATGACGCCGTTCTCGTCCCACGCGCCGGTACCGGTTTCGTCCTTGCGCTCGGGCAGGCCGAAGAGCAGCACGGCTTTGACGCCGCAGCGCGCCATCTCTTCGAGGACGAGCGGGAAGGTGTCGGGGCTGTAACGTTTCTGCCCGGGCAGCGAGGGGATGTCTTCGACGATGCCGCAGCCTTCGCGGATGAACACGGGGTAGATGAACATATCGGCGCTGAGGCGCGTTTCCGCGACGAGGTTGCGGAGCGCCGGGGTCTGGCGCAGTCTTCTCGGTCTGACGATCATGATCTGCCATCTTCTTTCAAAGTATTGATAAGGTCTTCCAGCGTCGCGCGGGCGGCGACGCGGATGTTTTTCAGCCCCAGCCGTTCGGCTTCGCGCGCGGTCTGCGCGCCGATGCAGCAGGCCAGCGGCGCTTCCAGTTCGGGGCAGGCTTTTTTGAAGCCGCGCACAGTGGAGGCGCTGGTGAACAACACGGCGTCGACATTTACGGGCTGAAACGGAGCCGCGAGCGTTTCGGTGCGGTAGAGGGGCACTTCGCTGAAAACGACGCCGCGGGCGCGCAGCGTCTCGGTCAGCTCGGGCGAGCCGTCAAGCGCGCGGAACAGCAGCGCGGAGCCGCCTCGGCCGGCCAGTTCTTCGGCCAGATGGACGCCGTCGTAAACGGCGGGGACCAGATCGGGACGGAGCCCGCGCTCGCGCAGCGCCGCGGCTGTGGCGGGGCCGATGGCGGCGATTTTGGCCGCCCCCAGTTCACGCACGTCGCGCCCTTCCGCGGCCAGACGCGCGAAGAAGCATTCCGCGCCGGTGGCGCTGGTGAAACCGACCCAGTCGTAGCCGTCCAGCGGCGGCAGTTTCGTCTCCAGCGGCGCGGCGGCGATGCAGGGAAATTCCACCACTTCGGCGCCGAGGTCGCGGAGCATCCGCGACAACCGTCCCTGACGGTTGGCCGGGCGCGTGACGAGCACTTTTTTGCCCCACAGCGGCAGTTTCTGCCGCCAGGCGAACCGCGACGCCAGAGCGGCCGCGGGGCCGACAAGGATGACGGCCGGCGCGCGCAGCCCGAAGTCGCGGGCTTTGCGTTCGAAATCGCCCAGAGTCCCGACGAGCGCGCGCTGGCAGGCGGTCGTACCCGATTCGACGGCCGCCGTCGGCGTGTCGGCGGCGAAACCGCGCGCCAGCAGCTGCGAACAGATCTCCGCAATGGCGGTCGCGCCCATCAGAAACACGAGCGTGCCGTTCAGCCGCGCCAGCGCGTCGTAATCCTGCGCGGCGATGCCGCCCTCCTTGGTGTGGGCGGTGACGATGTGCAGCGAGTTGGCGAGGCCGCGGTGCGTGACGGGGATGCCGGCGCACTCCGGCGCGGCGATCGCCGAAGCGACGCCGGGCACGACCTCGTAGGGGATGTCGTGCGCCAGCAGCGCTTCGATCTCCTCGCCGCCGCGGCCGAACAAAAACGGATCGCCGCCTTTGAGGCGCACGACGTTATGTCCATTCAGCGCTTCGCGCACGATCAGAGCCTCGATCTCGCGCTGCGGCACGGGGTGGCGGCCGCCCTCCTTGCCCACGTCGATACAGCGCGCGGTGCGGGGCATGAGCGCCAGCACGCCGTCGCCGACGAGGCGGTCGAAGATCACGACTTCGGCGCGCTCCAGAACTTCGCGGCCGCGGCAGGTGAGCAGCCCGGGATCGCCCGGACCGGCGCCGACGAGCCAGACTTTGCCGACGGACATGAGATCACCTCGTCTTTCCGAGAATTTTTTCGGCCAGCATTTCGCCGAGCCGCTGCGCTTCTTCGCGGCGTCCCGTCAACGACGCGCGAAGTTTCAGGCCGCGACTTTCGTCGGCGAAAAAGCCCGTCAGCTTCATCTCGCCGCCGCGAAGCTGCGCGCACGCGCCGACGGGCGACGCGCAGCCGCCGCCGAGCGCCGCCGAGAAGACTCGTTCGGCGCGGGCGCAGTCCGTCGCGTCGGGGTCGAAAACGGCGTCGAGCCAGTCTTCGTTTTTGTCGCCGGCGCGTCCTTGACAGGCGAGGATTCCCTGTCCCGGCGCGGGGACGATCTCGTCGACCGAAAAGTAACGGCTGACGCGCGCGTTCAAGCCGAGGCGCGCCAGTCCCGCGGCCGCGAGGATCAGCGCCGAGAACTGGCCTTCGTCGAGCTTGCGCAGGCGCGTGCCGACGTTGCCGCGCACCGGACGCACCTCGGCGCCGGCAAACAGATCGAGCGCCTGCAGGCGGCGTCGCGCCGACGAGCAGCCGATCACAGCGCCGTTCATGGCCGAGACTCCGTCGGGCAGCACGAGCGCGTCGCGGGGATCGCCGCGACGGAAGCAGGCGAGCAGCGGCAGCCGTTCGTCCTGCGCGGCGGGCAGGTCCTTGAGGCTGTGGACGGCCACGTCGATGCGGCCGTTGAGCAGGGCCTCTTCCAGTTCCCGCGTGAAAAGTCCCTTGATGCCGAACGCGTCCGACGCTTCCGAGAACGGTTTCATGTTCACGTCGCCGCTGGTGGCGATGGGCACGAGTTCGAGACGGTATTCGGGATGGGCGCGCCCGACGGCATCCATGACAAGGCGCGTCTGCGCCAGCGCCAGATCGCTCTTGCGGCTGCCAAAACGAAGGATTTTCATCGGCGGTTTTCTTCTTTCCTATGGAGTTCTTCGGCGACGATCCCGGGCCAGATCTCTCTGAGGCGGTCGGCCAGGCGGCGCGTCAGAGCCGGATCGAGTCCGCCGCTCGACGCCGATACGGCGGCCGCGCCGCAATGAATCAGCGCGGGAAAGTAAAAAGTGCCCTCGGCGGCGTTGTCGGCGATGCTGACGGGGACGCCGCGTTTTTTCGCCGCGGCGGCGATCAGGCGGTTCTGTTCGCGATTGTCGGTGGCGGCCACGGCCAGGACCGCGCCGTCGAGGTCGCTCTCGCGCCATTCGCGCGCGGCGGTGTCGAAACCGTCCCATCCTTCGCAGAACGCGACGGCGACGGCGCGCACGTCGGCGCCGCAGCTTTTCAGCGTTTGCGCGCGCCGCAGGGCGACGGGGCCGCCGCCGATCAGCAGGGCTTTCTTGCCCTCGAGCGGCAGCAGCATCGGAAACAGCGGCGGACATTCGAGTTTCATCTCGCGCCGCAGCCACAGCATCGCTTCGTCGACAGTCGCCCCTTCTTCGTCACCGCGGCCGATAAGAATGACGCGCGCGCCGCGGTTCTGCGCCGCGCGCAGCTTTTCCTCCATGCCGCCGGACGCGCCGCCGTCCTTGGTGACGATCACCGTCGCGCCGGTGGCCGCGAGCATTTGCTCGTTCATGGCGGCGCTGAACGCTCCCTGCATGGCGATCAGGTGCCCAGCGTCGTAGCCCAGTGCCTCGCATTGGGCGATCACGTCCGACGTGGGCAGCACGCGGGCGAAAAGACGCTCCTTTGCGCGGCTTACGCCCGCGAAGGCCGGCAGCTCTTTGCTGCCCACCGTGAGCAGGACTTTCTCGCCGCCGCCGTCCAGCAGCGCCGCCGCCTCTTCCGGCGTGGCGACCGCGGTCACGTCGCCGAACAGCGGCGTTCTGGCGCGCGCCACGCGCAGCAGCTTCACGCCCGTGCGTTCGCAGGCGCGGCGCACGTTCTTCGTCACTTCCAGCGCGTAAGGGTGCGTGGCGTCGATCACGTGGGTGACCTTCTCGGCACGGAACAGATCTTCCATGGCCGTTTCGTCGAGACGGCCCGTGAGCACGCGCACGTTTTCGAGCCCTTCAAGCAGCTTGGCGCCGTAAGCGGTGGCCACGCAGCAAACGGCCGGCACGCCGCGGCGCAGCAGTTCGCGCGCCTCGGTCGTGCCGCCGAAGACCAGCAGCCGCCCGTTCATGGCCGCTGATAGCCGCGCGGCGTGACGAGGCGGCCGTCGAGGAATTTCGTGGCGCTGCTGCCGACGATGGCCGTGCAGAACATGTCGAGCTTCTCGTCGGCGAGTGCCCCCAGCGTGGTCAGATGCGCCTCTTCGCCGTCGCGCCCGGCGCTGCGCACCCAGCCAGCCGCCGTGTCGGCGCTTTTCGTCTTCAGCAGCGTTTCGCAGGCCAGACGCAGATTGTCGGGACGCCCGCGGCTCATGGGGTTGTAAAGGCAGATCACGAAATCGCCGGCCGCGGCCGCTTCGAGGCGGCGCGCGATCAGCTTCCACGGCGTGAGCAGGTCGCTGAGGCTGACGACGGCGAAGTCGTGCGTCAGCGGCGCGCCGAGCACGGCCGCGGCGGCGCAGGCCGCCGTGACGCCGGGCACGACGGTCACCTCGTCGCGTCCCGCCGCCACTTCGAGCATAATGCCCGCCATGCCGTACACGCCGGGGTCGCCGCTGGAAACGACGCCTACCGTGCTCCCCGCCAGCGAACGGCGCAGCGCGTCTTCGCAGCGCTGCACTTCGCCCTTCATGGGCGAGACGACCAGTTCCTTGCGTCCCTCGAAACGGGGCGCGATCAGGTCGACGTACGTTTTGTAGCCGACGATGACGTCGCATTGTTCCAGCGCCGCGAGCGCGCGCGGCGTCAGCTGGTCTTCGCCTCCGGGGCCGAGGCCGACGACGTAGATCATGCTTGCGCCTCCGTATCAGAAACGTTCTTCATGGATGGGTCCGCCTTCTCCGTGTGATCGAAAAATTTTCGCCGCGCCAGCGCGAAAGTGACGCCGGGATAGCGCGCTTTGCCGCGCAGCAAAACGCCGAGCCCCGAAGCCAGAACGGCCGCCCGTTCGCAGACGTTGCCCACGCCCGTGACGTCGAGGACTTTTTGCGAATGAGAGAACTGCCCCGGCACGGCGGCGAGTTCCGCGGCCGGGAACGTGAGAAAGGGAACGCCCAGCTCGCGCGCCAAATCCGCCAAGCAGGGTTCGTTCTTTTTCAGGTCGATGGAAGCCAACGCGCAAAGCGACAATTTCGAGACTCCCGCGCCGCTTAAAAAATCGTCCAGCGCCGCGCGCAGAGCCGCGCTCGTCGTACCGCGCTTGCAGCCGACGCCGAGCGCAAGGTTGCGCGGCCGCAGCCACAGCGTCACCGGCCAGGGCGCGGGCTGTTCCATTTCGGTGACGGCGACGCCGATTTTTTCGCCGTCGAGCGCGGCCGCGGAAACGCTTTTGACCGTGCCGATGTTTTCGATGGCGCAGTCGTGTTCTTTCGCCCACGCGTCCACGGCTTCGACCTTATGGACGTCGGTCGCCGTGGTGATTATCGGACGGCCGCCCGTCAGCGCCGCGACGCGGCGCGCCAGCTCGTTGGCGCCGCCGAGATGCCCCGAAAGCAGCGAGATCACGTTCCGTCCCCGATCGTCGAGACAGACGACCGCGGGGTCGCGCGTCTTGTCCTTCAGGCACGGAGCGACGGCGCGCACAGCGATGCCGCAGGCCGAGACGAATACCAGCGCGTCGCTGGAGGAAAAACGTTCGCGCGTCCAGACGGCGATCGAGCCCGTCAGAGGCGAGACGTCTCCGCCGGCGTAGCGGGGCGGGGCCCAGGCCCGCCCGCCGAGACGGGCGGCGATCAGCCGGGCCAGTTCCGTCCCGTCGCGCGTGAAGGCGACGGCGTGAAGGGACGTCATCGGCTGGCCTTGCGGAAGCCGTGCGAGAACGAGGCGTCGTAGAGCTTCGACAGCTCGTAGTCCTCGCCGAGGAATCCACCCACGAGGATCAGCGCCGTGCTGCGGACGCCCGCTTCCGCCGCCATGGCCGCGATGGTCGAAACGTCGCCGCGCAGCACCTTCTGTTCGGGCCACGACGCCTTGTAGACCACGGCCGCGGGCGTGTCGGGCGCGTAACCGCCCCGCATCAGCGCCGCGCAGGTCTCTTCCAGCAGACCGGAGGAAAGGAACAGCGCCATCGAAGCGCCGTGAGAGGCCAGCGACGCCAGCTTCTCGCCGGGAGGTACCGGCGTGCGCCCCTCCATGCGCGTGATGATCAGCGTCTGGCTGACGGACGGCAACGTGTATTCCGCCTCCACGGCGGCCGCGGCGGCGCAGAACGAACTGACGCCGGGCGTGATGTCGTAGGCGACGCCCAACGCTTTGAGCCGGTCGATCTGCTCGCGGATCGCGCCGTAGATCGACGGGTCGCCGGTGTGCAGCCGTACCACTTCAAGGCCGCGGCGGTCGGCGTCGGCCATTTTCTCTATCACCTCGTCCAGCGTCATCGAAGCGCTGTTGTAGATCTCGCAGCCTGCGGGCGTGCCGTTCAGCAGTTCGGGATTGACCAGCGAACCGGCGTAGATCACCATGCCCGCCCGCGCCAGCAGTTTCGCGCCGCGCAGCGTGATCAGGTCGGGCGCGCCGGGGCCGGCGCCGACAAAGTGGATCATGTTATCGTCCTTCTTTCTGTATGCCGGCGGTGAACGCCGAAAAGATGGTGACGGGGTTCTGCGCGGCCATGATGAGCGTGCCGCCGATCTTTTTGGCGCGGCCGACTGCCACCTGTACGGCGTCGAAATCATGGAAGCCGGCTCCGGCGAGGTTCTCGGCCGCGGCCGCGTAGGTTTTGAAGGCTACCGCCGAGACGACGACACGGATCCCTTCGCCGAGCGCGGCGACGGCGCGCAGCAGCTCCGGCAGTTCCGGGCCGCTGCCGCCGACGAAGACGTGCGTGGGGCGCGGCAGCGACGGCAGCACGGCGGCGTTGTCGCCCTCGTACAGCGCGACGTTGTGCCGGTGGAACTTTCTGACGTTGCGGGCGATCAGCGCCGCGGCTGCGGGATTTTTCTCCACGGCGCAGACCCGACCGTCTGCGCAGAACAGCGCCGCCGCGACCGTCACCGAGCCAGTGCCCGCGCCCAGATCCCAGAGCGTCGAATCGCGGCGCAGACGCAGCTCGTCGAGGATCGCCGAGCGCACGGTCTCGCGCGTCATCGGCACGTCCGCGCGGAGAAAATCGTCGTCTCGCGGGCGCGCCTGCGGCGCGCTCCACGGCGAAGGATTTTCGATCAGAACCAACGACAGATCGTCGTATTCCCGCGCCGCCAGTTCCGCGGGAGAACCGCGGCTGAGGCGCTGGTCGCCGTAGCTGAGCCGCTCGCCGACGGTGAGACGCAGGTGGTCCATGTCCCAGTCGGCAAGCAGGCGGCAGAGGCGGCGCGGGTTCCACTGCGGCCCGCAGAAGAAGATCGTCTTTCTGTTCTGGTCGGCGGCGTCGAGGACCTTCGCCTCGCCGAGATCGCGCCCGTGCCCGGAGAGGACAACGGCGTCGATCCACGTTTCGCGTGCGGCGGCGCACAGGCTTTGCAGCGAACTGACGCCGGGGATCACTTCGAGGTCGTCGCCGGGGAAGCGTTTTTTGAGCAGCGGCAGTAAACTGAACACGCCCGCGTCGCCGGAGACGAGCACGGCCACGGAATTTCGGTCGAGCGCGGCGTCGACGGCGGCAAACGTCTCCTCGAATTTGCCGAGGGCGATGACGTTGGGATGGCCGCCCGCCAGCGCGCGATGGCGCGGCGCGGCGACCACACACCCGGCGCGCCGGATCGTTTCGCGCGCGGCGGACGTCAGTTGATCGGCGCCGCCCGGGCCGACGCCGACGACGAAAAGTTTATTGCGCATGGGCGAGTTCCTCCGCGAAGGCCGCCGCGCCGGCGCTCGCGCCCAGCAGTCGGCCCTGATTGTCGATAAAAGCGGCTTCCACGGCGAGGTCGCCGAACATCCGCTCGCGGCAGCGCTTTGCCGTCACCTCGGCCAGCGTCGTCCAAAGGAAGTCGAGCTTTTCTTCGCGGACGATCTGCATGGCGACCTCGGTCGTAGTGCTCTCGTAAAGTTTCCTGACGATCTCGCGTCCCGCTCCGGCCAGAGCGGCCTGCGTGCAGAGGGCTTCGCGGCGGCCGTCGCCGGTGCGGTTGTAGGTGTCGAACGTTCCCGCGGCAACCTTGAGCAGCTTACCGGGGTGGCCGCAGATCAGCGCGCGTTCGAACTTGAGCCGCAGCGCCTCGTCGAGCACAAAGCCGATGTAGTTGCCCGTGTGCATGATGACGCGCCCGCCGATGTTCCATACGTGCCGCATGGCCTTTTCGCCGCTGTTGCCGAAGCACAGGCCGACGCACTTCAGCCCCGACGAAGCGAACGTGCTCAGTTCCAGCAAGAACGAAGCGTAGACCGACTCGACGTTGTACGGCTTGACGATGCCTGTGGTGCCCAGCACCGACAAACCGCCGGCGATGCCGAGACGGGGGTTGAACGTGTGCGCGGCCTTTTCTTCGCCTCCGGGGATGGAGACGGTGACGCAGGCGCGGCGCGGGCCGATGACGGCGCGCAGCGCCTCTTCGATCATTTGGCGCGGCACGGGATTGACGGCCGCTTCGCCGACGGGGATTTTCAGCCCCGGCAGCGTCACTGTGCCCACGCCCGGGCCGGCCCTGAAGGAGACGGGGCCGTCGCCGTCGCCCAGTTCCACCGACGAGATCACCGTCATGCCGTCGGTGGCGTCGGGGTCGTCGCCGGCATCCTTGACGACGCCGCAGGCCGGAAAGGCGTACTCGACGATGTCGAGCGTGAGTTCCTTGCCGGCGGGCGTGACGATGCGCACCTGCGCGGGGCACCGCCCCGTCGTCAGGCGCAGCGCCGAAGCCTGCGCGGCCGCGGCGGCGCAGCTGCCGGTGGTGAAACCTTCGCGCAGGCCACGGCTATCGTGTAATTCCATAGAGCAGCGCGTTGAGGACCGCCGAGGCGACGGCGGAGCCGCCCTTGCGTCCCATGGCGGCGATCGAGGGCACGGCGGTGCGCGCCAGGCGTTCCTTGGACTCGATCACGTTGACGAAACCGACGGGCACGCCGACGACCAACGCCGGACGGGCCTCGCCCGCGTCGATCAGCTCGCAGAGGCGGATCAGCGCCGTCGGCGCGTTGCCGATGGCGAAGATGGCCTGCGGCGTCTCGCGCACGGCCGCCTCCATGCTCACCACGGCGCGGGTGACGCCGCGCGACGCGGCTTCTTCGCGGACGGCGGCGTCCGACATGCGGCAGACGACCTGCACGCCCAGCGTCTGGCAGGCTTTTTTGTTGACGCCGGCGGCGGCCATCATCGTATCGGTGACAATGGTCGTCCCGGCGCGGAGCGCTTCGCGGGCGCGCCCGACCACGTTCGGCGTGAAGCGCAGGTTCTTCTGGAACTCGAAATCGGCGGTCGTATGGATGACGCGCATGACCACGGGCAGGTTCTCCTCCGGTCCTTGCCACGGTTCCATTTCGGCGACGATCGTTCTCATGCTCGCCTGTTCGATCTCTTCCGGTCTCACAGCGTTCACCTCTTCTAAGGCAAAATTTCGTTTCACAGACACAGCGGCAGCGCCGCCAGCGCCAGCGTCAGCAGGCTGAGCGCGGCCGACGCGGCGACGTTCCACAGCAGCATGGACTGGGCGACGGCGCGCGGGAAAAAGCCGAAGTAATAGCCGGCGTTGGTGCGCACGAGCCGCGTGATCAGGCTCAGGCTGTTGCCGAAAAGCAGCGCGAAAACCGCCTGCGCGGTCGACAGCTCGCCCGCGGCCAGACTGCCCCCGGCCAGCGCCAGCGCCGCGGAAACGTGGGCGAAAGACGCCGCCGCCACCGCCATGGCGGGCAGGGGGAAAAAGGCGCTGCCGCGCAGCCAGAGCTGTAGATATTTTTCCGCCCATGGCACGACGAGCACGGCGAGCGCGTAGAAGAACCACGCCAGCGGCAGCGTTTTCAGCAGCTTGAAGCCGAATCTCCGCGCCGTTTCGCCGCCCGCCGCCGTTTCTTCCAGAGGCCGGTCGTCGTGTTCGCCGCGGTTGAGAATGAAAAGCTCGAGCGCGAATTTCGCCGCCGAGCGGAACAGCAGCGTCAGCGCGAAGAACGCGCCCGCCCAGCCGGCCAGACTGCACGACAAAACCATCGTCGCGACCCAGCGGCGCGCGTAGGCCGGAAAAGCCAGCAGCAGCGTGCCCCATTTGGCCGTGCGCGGCGAAATGCGCCCGCTGTCCAGCGCCGAAGCTACCACGGCGGCGCCGGCTTTCGACGAGCCGATGCTGACGGTCAGCGCCGCGCCGAGCGTAGCGCCGATGCCCCATCGTTTCAGCCAGGGCAGGGCGCGCCGCAGCGCTTTGTCCGCCAGCCCCGTGCGGACGATCAGCGCGCCGATCAGAAAACCGGCGAGAATGTCGATCGTCAGCCGCAGTTCGCCGCGGAGCAGACGCGCCCAGTCCATGGTCAGCGCCACAGCAGCAGGATCGAAAGGTATTCCTCGGCGGGGCCCAGGGCCGCGGCGTCCGTGAAGATCTTTTGGTCGGGCAGACCGGCGCGGTCGATACGCAAAATCTTGTTCCACGGGCCGGCTTCTTCCACCGTCGAGCGGAGCTGTCCACGCAGCGCGCAGGGCTTGTAGACCGCGGCGGCGTCGGCCGCTTTCAGCGCAGCGGCGATCCGTTCGCGCGACGCCGTGGCGGGGACGATGGCGAGGATCTCGCTCCCCATGGCGAGGAACGAGCCGGACTTCGCCGCGGCCAGGCAGTGCGCCGAGATGCCGGGCGTCAGCTCGAGTTCCAGTTCGGGGACGATCTGCTTCCACAGCTCGTAAAGGTAGAAACCCGTGGCGTAGAGCGTAGAGTCGCCGATCACGGGCAACACGACCGTCTCGGCGTTTTGCCAGAGAGGGCGCAGCTCTTCCAGCTGCGCTTTCAGCGCCGCGTCGCGGGATGTCGCGTCGCCGGTCATCGGAAACAACACCGGCGTCGTTTTCAGATCGGGCAGATGCGGTCGTACGGCCTGTTCGGCCACGCTGGCCCGTTCCGCATGAGAATGGGGGCTGAGCACCAGGTCGGCCCGCTCGATCAGTTTCAGCGCGCCGGCGGTGACGAGATCGGGATCGCCGGGACCGACGCCGGCAACGATAAATTTCATGGGATCACTCTCCGTAAAAAATGCGGATCAATTCCGCCCCGCCCGTTTTGAGCCCAAGCAGCGAGGGACGGCTCAGCCAGTACTCGGGGATCTGCGCGAGCTTGACGGAAGCGAGCGCCGCCGCCCACGGGCGGGCTTTGACTTCGTCGAGCGAGGCGCGGTTCATCGGCCCGTGCTGGACGAGGTAGACGTCCAGTCCCCCGGCGAGCAGCTTCATGACGCGCTCTACTCCCCAGGGAGCGACGGCGCTGCCGCGGCGGATCGGTTCGGCTTCCGCGGCGGCGTTCGCGCCTCCGGCCAGTTCGATCAGATGCGCCGCCCACGAATCGGGGGAACAGGTGTGCAGTTCCTTGGCCGTGGCTTCGACGAAGACCGACGGCGCGGGGCGGCCGCCTCGTCGCGCCGCCGCTGCCTGCCGGATTTCATCGCAGGCTTGCGCGAACTGGGCTTCCGCCGCCTGCGGAGCAACGCCGATCAGCGGCGCCAGCGCCCGCAGGTAGGCGGTGAAAGAGTCCCACGAGGGCGGATCGACGCGCATGACGGGAACTCCGGCGCGTTCGAGCACGCCGCGCAGTTCGGGATTTTGCTTTTCCACCAGCGTACGCGTCAGCACGAGATCCGGCTTGAGCGCCAGCAGCGCCTCGGCGCCGACGTTGAGGGCGAAGCGCGGCAGATCGGTGAGGCGCGATGGTTCGTCGTTTTTCGACAGCGCGATCAACCTTCCCTCGCCGCCCAGGGCGATAATGTTGTCGGTGTGCCCCGAATAGAGCGAAACGATGCGCTCGTAAGCCGTCGCCGGCGCGGCCCAAACGAACGCCATCAGAAAAATGATCAGCGTTTTTTTGAAGAAGGATGCCATGCTTTATCACCTTCGGGCGAAATGTAGGGGACGAACGGCGTGTCGTAAAGTTTTTCCAGCACGCCGCCGTCGATGCGATCCGCGCGCCCGGCGGCGATCAGTTCGCCGCCGCGGAGAGCGAGATAACGGTCGGCGCAGGACAGCGCGGCGTTGATGTCGTGGGCGACGACGATCACAGTTTTCCCGCCGGCGGCAAGCCCGCGCATGAGGCGGAAGGCATGCTGGGCCTGGCGGGGATCCATGGCCGAAGTCGGTTCGTCGAGCAAAAAGATGGGCGGATCCTGGGCCAGTACCATGGCGAGGAGCACGCGCTGCCGCTCGCCGCCCGACAGTTCGGTGACGGGGCGGAAGAGCAGCGACGCGATTTCCAGACGCTCGGCTGCCGCCTGAATGGCACGGTCGTCCGCGGGCGAGCGCCGAGCCAGCAGACGCTGGTACGGCAGACGGCCGAAACCGATCACGTCGTAGACGCTGAAAGCCGCTTTCATGACCGCCTGCTGGGCGACGACGCCGAGCAGGCGGCCGAGCTCGCGGCGAGGACAGCGCCGGATCTCGCGCCCGCCGAGCGCGAGGCTGCCCCGATAGGGCAAAAAACCGCCCAGCGTTTTGAGCAGCGTGCTTTTGCCGCTGCCGTTGGGGCCGATCAGAGCCGTCACCAACCCCGGTTCGACCGAGCCGGAAACGCCTCTGAGGACTTCGCGGTCCCCGTAGCCGGCGCTGAGATCGCGCAAACAATACGAAAGAGACGGCGCGGTCATTTTCTTTTCACCAGAATCCAGCAGAAAAAAGGGCCGCCGATCAGCGCCGTGATCACGCCGACGGGCAGTTCCCCGAGACGCTGGGCCGCTCCGTCCGCCAGCGCCGTCAGCAGAGCGCCGGCGAGGAAGCTGAAGACCAGCAGCGGCCGGTGCGAGGGCCCGATGAGGAGCCGCAGGACATGCGGCGCCACCAGCCCCACGAAACCGATGATGCCGAAACTGCTCACGCTCATGGCCGTGCCCAGCGATGCGGCGCAGAGCAGACGCCGCCGCAGTTTTTTCTCGTCGACGCCGAGCATTTCCCCCTGCCCTTCGCCGAGCGAGACGGCGTCGAGCCGTCGCCCGTAAAGCCAGGCCGGGACCAGCGTGATCGCCGCGCCCAGCCAGACCAGACGCGCCGCCGCGGGCGAAGCGCCGGAAAAACTGCCCATCAGCCAGAGCACGATCGCTCCCAGCTTGTCGTCGGCGACGGCCTTGAGAAGCGTCACCCCCGCCGAGAGCACGGCGTTGGCGACGATGCCCGCCAGCACCAGATACGCGCCGCTGCCGCCGTTTTTGCGCGCGATCAGATTGACCAGCGCCAGCGAACCGAGCGCGCCGGCGAACGCCGTCGGCGTCACCGCCAAGCGGTCGAAGAAAAATCCCACCGCGCCGCCGAACGCCGCGCCCGCGGCGATGCCCAGCGTGTAAGGTTCGGCCAACGGATTGGCCAAAAGCCCCTGCAGGACGACACCCGAGACGGCGAGCAGCCCCCCGGCTCCCGCCGCCGCGAAGAACCGCGGCAGGCGGACGGCGCGGATCACCAGCGCCTCGGCGGTCTCGCTCTCGGCGGCGGGAAGAAACGGCGAGAGCAGTTCAAAGACGCGGGAGAGTGGAATATTCCACTCTCCCTGCGTGATTCGCCACAGCGCCGTCAGAAAGAGCAGAACGCCGAGCGCCGCTCCGAGGCGGAAGTATCGCGCACGAAGTTGCGAACGCCAGCGCTCGAGATTTCCGACAGGCGACGGAGGCATGTTTACTTCATCATTTCCTTCAGGTGTTCCACGAAGGCGGCGGTAACGTTCTTGTCCTCGCCAAGGCCCTTGATGTAAGTCTCGACGGCGAAGCCTTCCTTCTTGAGGATGCTGTACCAGGACTCCGGATCGTCTTTGTCGGCCATGTCGTTGTTGGCGTGGTCGCCGGCCACGATCATCAGCGGCGAGACGAGCGTCTTCTTGTAGCCGGCTTTCTTCAGCGCGGCGACGACGTCTTCGATCAGCGGCGTGTTCTCGACGGTGCCGATGAAGAAACGGCCGTCGGCGACTTTGTTTAGGGCGACCTGAAGCTGGCTGTACATGGCGTTGGCGATATGGTGCGGCGTGCCGTGTCCCATCAGCACGACGGCGGTGTCCTTGCCGGCGAGTTTTTCGAATCTCTTCACGAGGATCGCGGCCATCTCGTCGCAGCCTTCGACGCTGGACAGGAACGTCTTGCCGAGGCGCAGATCCTTGATGCCGTATTTGCCTTTCAGTTCGCCCCAAGCTTCGACAACGTTCTTGATCTCGTCGTATTCGGCGCCGGGGATGATGTGCGTCGGCATCACGCCGACCGTAGCGAACCCTTCGTCGTTCAGCTGCGCCAAAGCCATGACGGGCGTGGGGGAACGTTCTTCTTGCCTTCGCGGGCCAGCTTGCGGCGGATGATGTTGGAGGTAAAGGCCAAGCGCACCTCGGCGCCGGGGAACGCCTTTTTGGCGGCGACGACCAGATTGTCGATCGCTTTGCGGGCGCTGGGCATGGAGGTGCCGAAAGAGGTGATCAGGATGGCCTGTTTCTCTTCCTTTTTGGCTTCCTTGGCGCAGGCGATCCCGGAGAAAGCGACGGCCACGAGGGTGACGGCGAGAATCATGGACTTAAAGGACATATTCATCAGACGACCTTTCATGAAATTTTTTTCCGAAGCTCGGGCCTCGGGAGACAAAAAAAGACACGACCCTGCGTCGTGTCCTTCCGCCGCGGCTGTCACTGGTCAGCCGCACAGGAGTTCGCCCACGCAAACATTCCCCCTTTGCAAGCTCCCTTTAAAGAATATTCTGGCTTCTCTTCATCCTCGTCCGAGTCTTCCCAATAACGCGATCAGTGACGTGCTTCGGATTTGTCCGAGTTACAGCGGCGGGGCCGCGCCGGATTTCCACCGGCTTCCTCTTTAAACGGAGTTCCATGTTCGATTGCCGTCATTATAACACGGAGTCGCAGCCGCTTCAATGAAACATAACGAAGATGAAAACGTTTTTTGCGCGGCGGAAAATGACGAAGCCCCGGCTCCGTGCCGAAGAAACGCGCCGCCGAATTTTTGGGGGCGGACGCGGCGACAAAATTCTGCAATCGGCGCTTGCCAATTTGGCGGCGAAAAATTACCATATAACCGGTGATCGAAGAAAATATCGCGTTACATTTCTCATGGAGGTGCTTCTTAATTGGAAAATTCACTGCGCCTTGAAGTGGTTACATCGCTCCGCCCCGAGGCGGTCGTCGATCTTTACATGGATGCCGGCTGGTGGGAAGAGGGCTGGAGCGAAGACGTCATCCCCGCGATGGTGGCCAATTCCTTCCGGTTCGTGGCGCTGTTCGACGGCGGCGAGCTGGTCGGCATGGGACGCGCCCTTTCCGACGGCGTCAGCGACGCTTACATTCAGGACATCGTGGTGCGCACCGATTACCGCGGTCAGGGCTGGGGGAAGAAGATCGTTTCCCGGCTTGTGAAGGAACTCCGCGCCGTCGGGATCGACTGGATCGGTCTGGTCGGCGCTCCGGGCACCCAAGCCTTTTACGAGAAGCTCGGCTTCAGCGAAATGCCCCAGTTCGTGCCCATGAAGTATCAGTGCTGAGCCGGACTGAAGACATAAAAGCATCCGTTTGCCTTGAAAAGGAGAATCGTGTAGAATTCTTGAAATGCGTCCTTGCCAGGGCGCGCCAAGCTGAGAAATGAGCCGGCCGGCGCGGAGATTCTGCCGCCGCTTTATCTGAGGAGGAAACAAATGGAACGTCTTGAAGATCTCCTGCTGGAGAGTTTGAGAAAACGCGCCGCCGCGGATGTGTTTTGGTGGGACGGGGAGTGGCTGAAGGGGCAGGCGCTGCTGGACGCCGTCGCCGCGGAACGCGAAGCGCTGACGGCGGCCGGTTTCAAAGAAGGGCAGCGGCTCATGACGCTGCTGCCCAACTGCCCGGCGCTGCTGACGTTGACTCTTGCCGTCTGGACCCTGAAAGGCACGCTGGTCCCGCTGAACATGCGCGCCGGCACCGACAATCTGCTGCCCACCATCGACCTCGTGCAGCCGTTCGCGATCGCGGTCGCGCGCGGCGACGCCAAAGCCGCAGCGGGCGTGCTGCGCTACCCCGTCGTGGAGATCGAGCCGACGACAGGCACGCTTGACAAATTCCGCGGCGTGGAACGCAAAACGACGACGTCCGACTGGGCCGTGTTCTTCACGACCTCGGGCACGACCGGCCTGCCCAAGGCCGTGCCGCTGAGCCACGAAAATTTCGTCGACAACGTGCGCTCGATCTGCAAACATTTCCCGATTTATCCGAGCGACACGATCATCTGGGCGCTGCCGAACTTCCACTCCTTCGGCCTGACGCTCTCCATGCTGCTGCCCCAATACGCCGGCGCGAAAGTCGCCGCCGTGCCCGCATTCATGCCGCCGCTG
The DNA here is from genome assembly GCF_033060595.1 of Pyramidobacter sp. YE332. Taxonomy (NCBI): domain Bacteria; kingdom Thermotogati; phylum Synergistota; class Synergistia; order Synergistales; family Dethiosulfovibrionaceae; genus Pyramidobacter; species Pyramidobacter sp. YE332. The sequence continues at coordinate 2,225,708 of NZ_CP133038.1, forward strand.
AAAACGCTCGAGGCGATCCGCGACGCCGGCTGTACCGTGCTGTTCCTCGTGCCCGCCATGCTCGAGTTCCTGAAGCGTTCGGCCGCACACAATCCCATCGAGATCAACTCGGTCCGCGCCGTCATTACCGGCGGCGACCGGCTCAATACGATGCTCGACCAGGCCAGCATGGAGCTGTTCGGCCATCCCATTCTCGAAGGCTACGGCACGACCGAGTGCTCACCCGTCGTCACCTTCAACAACGACGAAAAGACGCGCAAGCTCGGCACCATCGGTCCCGTCCTGCCCGGCTACGAGTGGAAAGTCTGCGATCAGCAGGGCAACGCGCTGCCGCCGGAAACGCCCGGCGTGCTCAAACTGCGCGGCAAGTCCGTGTTCCACGGCTACTACGAAGCGCCCGAAGTCACCGCCGAGCGCCTCGCCCCCGACGGCTGGTACGACACCGGCGACGTCGTCAAATACGACGCGGACGGCTACATCACCGTGCTCGACCGCCTCACCGACATCATCATCGTCGGCGGTTTCAACGTCTATCCCCAGGAAGTGGAACGCATCCTCAACGTCCATCCGTCGATCGCCCAGGCGGCCGTCGTGGCCATGCACCACCTCGTCAACGGCGAGATCCCGCGCGCTTTCGTCGTGCTCAAGGAAGGCGCTTCGGTCACCGACCGCGACATCATCGAATACTGCAAGGGCAAACTCGCCAACTACAAGATCCCGCGCAAGGTCGATTTCGTCGAGAGCCTGCCCGTGTCGCCTTCGGGCAAGATCCTGCGCCGCAAGCTGAGAGAGCTTGAGTGACGTCTGGCCGGCCCAAAAGCTTTCGCCGCCCGGGCGAATTTTTTCAGAGGTGAGAGAAGAAGTGAAGAAATTTGTCCTGGCGCTGCTGCTGACGTTCGCATTCATGCCGGCGGCGTTTGCCGCGCGCATGCGGCTGACGGTGCCGGAAGAGGCGCCGATCGGTCAGCCTTTTTTTCTGGAGCTGCGCGCCAACGAAGCGATCGGCGACGTCACGGTGACGTGGCGCGGGCAAAAGTTTGTCCTCGCGCCGCGCCGCAACGCCGTGCGCACGATCCTCGGCGCGCCCAACGACGCCAAACTGGCCGGATCGACGCTGCCCGTGCAGGTAGAGTTCGACTGCGGTGCCAAAGGCCGGATCCGGGCCGAACGAAAAATCAAAGTGACCGGCTACCGTTACCCCAAACAGGTGCTCACAGTCGCGCCGAAGATGGTCACTCCGCCTCAGTCGGAGTTGAAACGCATCGCCGAAGAGCGCCAGCTCGTGCGGAAAGCGCTGGCGACGCGCAGCAAAGGCGGCGTGCTGCCGCGCCGTTACGTGCCCCCGTGCCGGGGATCCCCACCGCGTATTTCGGCGGCTTCCGCGTCTACAACGGCGTGCCCCGCAGCGGCCATGGCGGCCTCGACCTGCGCGCCGCCGTCGGTACGCCGGTCAGAGCGATCGCCGACGGTACGGTCGTGCTCGAAGGGGCCCATTATTTTTCCGGCGGCGCCGTCTACGTGGATCACGGCGGCGGCGTGCTGTCCGCCTATTTCCATCTTTCGAAGAACCTCGTCGAAGCCGGCCAGAAAGTGAAAGCCGGCGACGCGATCGCCCTTTCCGGCGCGACGGGGCGCGTCACCGGACCGCACCTCCACCTCGGCCTTTTCAGCGGCGGCGCGGCGCTCGATCCTCTGCCGCTGCTCGAACCACAAAGATTGCCCAAAGGCGTGGAAGTGCTGTACGAATTTTAGGCTTCGATTTTATTTATCCAAGGAGGAACCACGATGAAAAAATCACCATGTTCATGTTCGAAAGCTGCCCTCACTGCAAGCTGGCCCGCAAGTGCCTCGACGAGCTGAAGGCCGAACACCCCGAGTACGCCGCCGTTCCGTTCGAGATGGTCGACGAGAAGAAACAGCCCGACGTCGCCGCGAAGTACGATTACTATTATGTGCCCACGTTTTTCGTGGACGGCGAGAAAGTTCACGAAGGGCACGCCGAGAAGGCCGACGTGGAAAAAGTCTTCAAGGCCGCCCTGGCATAGCGAGAAAATCGCACGCGAACGCCCCGCCTCACGGCGGGGCGTTTTCGTTTCGAACAGGTTACAGGAACTGAACAAAATTGCCGCTGCGGCTTCTTGATTCCCGCAAATTTATGTATAATGGCGGCAACGCATCTTTCGTCGGGCGCGAAAAAGCCCGACCGATCAGGAGGCTGATGCCCGTGTACAAGGAAACGATCGCCGCTCTTCTGGCGGCCGCTGTGCTGGCCGTCCCCGCCGCGGCGAAGGACGGCCGCGCCTCAAAACGCCCCGAACGTCCCGTGCTGACGACGGAGACGGCCCTTGAACTGGCCTGCGCGAACAATCCCTCGCTGGCGGCCGCCGAGGCCCGCATCGAACAGGCCCGGCAGCAGCTCGCCCAGGCCCGCGCCGACAAACTGCCCAAGCTGTACGCCGCGCTCGCCGGGGCGTGGCAGGGCGAGGAGGGAAAAGTTCCTGCTGTTGTAACCGTCGATCCAAAGTCCGATCCGCCTAAAGTTTTCAGCGGTTACGCCCTCAATTCCTTCGAAGAGGCGTATCAGGCCGCGCTCGGCGTGCAGTGGCTGCTTTTCAGCAGCGGCGCCGTCGAGAACACGATCGCCGCGCGCACAATGGCCTTCCGCGGCATTCAGACCCGCGAAGTCCGCACCGGCCAGGCCGTGGAGAACGCCGTGCTCGTCTCCTATTACAACCTGCAGCGCGCCCGCGCCAAGCTGGCCGTGGCCGAAGAGGTGCTCGCGCTTTCCAAAGAACATCTGTCGCAGGTCAGGAACTTTTTCAAGTACGGCGTCGTCGCTCAGGACGAAGTGCTGCGCGTGGAAGTCGACGTGTCCAACGGCGAGCTGAACGTGATCTCCGCCAAAAACGCCGTGGACGTGCGCTGGCGCGCGCTCGAACGCGCCGTCGGCACCGAGCTGCGCTCGAAATTCGACCTGCCGGAGCCGGACCGGAACGCGGCGCCGAAAGACGCGCCCCACTGGGACGAGGCCAGCCTTTACGCCCTGCGTCCCGAGCTGAAGGCGCTCGATTTCTCGCGCCGCGCCGCGCTGGCCGTCGCCGCCGCGTCGCGCGCGTCTACCGGTCCGAAGATTGTCGCCGGCGGAGAAGTTTTCAACACGGGGCGCGATTTCTGGCCCGACGATCTGGACACGTGGAAGCTGTCGCTCAGCCTGCGATGGGATTTCTACGACGGCGGCAAGGCCCGCGCCCAGGTCAAGGAGTACAGAGCGCGGGCGCAGGAACTGCTCGCCCAGATCGAAGACGTGAAACGGCAGGTCGCGCTGGAGGTCTCGTCGGCGCAGCTGAACTTCGAATCGGCGCGCCAGCGCATCGACGTGGCTTCACGCCAGGTCGCCAGCGCGCAGGAAGATTACCGCATGGCCCTGTTGCGCTATAAATCCAGCGTCGGCACCAACCTCGACGTGCTCGACGCCCGCACCGCCCTGACCAACGCCCGCACTCAGCTCGTCGACGCCGTTTACGACATGAACAGCAGCCGCGCCGATCTCGACTACGCGCTCGGCCTTTCGGAACGGTTCAAGCTGCCCGACGCCGTTCCGCCCGCGGCGGCAGGACGGAACGGCGCGAAAAATTGAAAAGCGAGGCGGCGGAGCGGTCGTTTTCATCGAACAAGCGGCCGTTTCGCCGCGCTCTTTTCGCGCTTTTTCGCCCGCCGAAGGCTCGTCGAAAGGACGACACAGGATGGAGGTTGTTCTCCCGAGCCGCACGCCGCGAACGAAGAAATTTGCATTTGCCCGTTGACTTTTGACGAAAACCCTTTATAATGTCTTCCTGTCAGGCCGGCGTAGCTCAGTTGGTAGAGCAGCTGACTTGTAATCAGCAGGTCATCAGTCCGACTCTGATCGCCGGCTCCAGTTTTGACAACTTCATACGACGTGGTAGTGTGGCCGAGTGGTCAATGGCATCAGACTGTAAATCTGACGGCGAGAGCCTACGGTGGTTCAAATCCACCCGCTACCACCATTTTTTAAGCCGACTTAGCTCAGTAGGTAGAGCACATCCATGGTAAGGATGGGGTCCCCGGTCCGAATCCGGGAGTCGGCTCCATTTTTTTATCTTTTTGCCGTTGACAAGCAATGTTTTTCAACGAAGATTAAAGATTGGGGACGTTGCGCCGCAACGTCTCTGTTTGTTATAATTCGTTTAAAGTCGTTAAGTGTCATTGGTTGTTATTATGCTCGATCGGTGACGTAAAGTGGTGACTTAAAACTGCCCTATCGTTTCGAGTCACCGCTAAAATCGGTGACTTGAAACGGAGGCGTTGAAAATGCTCGATCGAACGGGGAAGAAAAAGAAGGCTGACGGCACGCCGCTGACGAAGGTGACGATCGACCAGGCAAAGCCGGAAGCCAAGGCGTATGTCTTGGCCGATACGGCGAATGGTCTGTATCTGCGCGTCTACCCCAGCGGGTTGAAGAAGTGGGTCATCCGCACGCGCATCGGCGGCGTGGAGGCTCGCCGGACGATCGGCAGGTATCCCGACATGTCGCTGAAAGACGCCCGCATCGAGGCGAGCAACATCGCCGAAGATCTGTTGAACGGGCGGGCGCTGCGCGGACCGTCTTTGCAGCAGCTGGCCGACCGTTGGCTGACGGAGTTCGTGCGCAAGAAAACGCCCGACGAGGAGTACATCAAGCGCCTGCGCTTCTCGTATTTCAGCGCGGCGCTGCGGCAGAAACCCTGCGCCGACGTGACGCGCCGCGAGCTGGTCATGGATCTGAAGCGGATCCAGAAAGAGCATTCGTACAAGACCGCCCAGCGCACCGCGACCATCGTCACCGGCCTGTTCGACTACGCGCTCGACGAAGGCGTGCTCGGCAAAAGCCCGGCCGGCAATCTGTCGCGCGCGCTGATCCCCGACTCGCCCGAGGACACGGAGCAGCAGCACTTCGCGGCGGTCACCGATCCTGCCGGCGTCGGGCGCCTGATGCGCGCCATCGACACCGTTTCCACGCCGACGACGCGTCTGGCGCTGCTGTTTGTGATGTACACGTTCGTGCGCCAGAAGGAGATGCGCCAAGCAACGTGGGCGGAAATCGACTTTGAAAAACGTCTCTGGATCATTCCCGCGTCTCACACCAAGCGCCGGCGAGAACAGCGAGATCATGTGGTGCCGCTGTCGCGCCAGGCCATGGCGATTTTGGAAACGCAAAAAATGCGCTCATTCACCAGCAAAGAGGCGCTGATCTTTCCGTCCGATATCAAGGGGGCCCAGCTGCCGAAGACGCTGCTGCTCAACGCCGTGAAAACTCTGCACGCGACGCTGCCGGAAGACCAGCGTCCGCCGGAGACGACGGTGCACGGCTTCCGCGCGACGGCCAGCACGCTGCTGAACGGCATGGGATTCCCCCGCGACGTGATCGAACGCCAGCTGTCGCACAAGGAGCGCGACAAGGTGCGTAATGCGTACAACCGCTTCGAATACATCGAGGAACGCACGGCGATGATGCAGGTCTACGCCGACTATCTGGATGCTTTGCGTGACGGCACCCCGACATATGAGTGAAAAACAAAAAAGAGCGGGCACCGTCAATGACAGACGATGCCCGCTCTTTATTTTGCTATGGCCATACTCGCAGCTCCGACCAGCAACCCCAGCAGGAGCCCCTGTGCCCGTCCACGCCTGATGCGTCTATTATACTCCGCCCGCTCCGCCGCCAGCTCGCGCCGGAGGTCCACGACGAGCCGCCGCGTATCCTCCGCCTGCGCGGCGATCTCCGCCCGCAGATCGTCCAGTCCCTGCCGCAGGACGCGGGCGCTCTCGCGATCCGCCGTCCAGCCGGCGATGGTGTCGCGCATGGCGGCCTCGGAGAGCAGATACCCGTCGGAGACGCGCTGAACATCAGCGGCCTGCGCGATACTCTGCCAGCAGAACGTCGAGAGCAGTAGCGAGACGGTCAGCAGGTAGATCATCAGTCCGCTTTTTGGCTTGAGCACGAACAGTCACCTCCCTTTGTCTGGTGGCGTCCACGATGGCATCCGCCCGGCGCTCGGACGTGGCGGCGCTCTCGCGCAGGCGGGAGATCAGCGCGTCCGTCTCACGCCAGTCCTGATATTGACGCCAATAGATAAACGCCAGCAGTCCGACAACGACAACCGCCGCCAGCCATAACAGCCAAGATTTTTTCGTCATCTCGCATGTCCTCCAATAAAACAAGGCGGCCCCCTGTAGAGGTCGCCTTGTCCGTTATTCAGATGCATTACAGCGCTTCGAAATACTTCTTCATCCACTCGCGGGCGAACTCGCTGTACGCCCACAGCCGGGATTCATTTTTGCCCCTCTGGTCGGCGTACCAATAGCCGAACTCGTTGCGTTCGCCCTTGGGCGCTTTCAGCCGGTAGCGGAGCGCGACTTTACCGATGTATCCCCGGCTCGTCTCGAACTCTTCCGCCAGCTGCGTGGCGGTGTAGTAGCCGCGCGCCGGAGGGACGAAGCGGTAACAGCGCCGACGCCGTCGCGCCTTCTTTCCCGGCAGAGGCAGCGCCAGCTGGTCTTCCTTCCGCGGCGCGCTTTCCGGCAGCTTCTCAGGCCCTTTGGTCAGGATTGATTCGGGCTTCTTCATCCCCTCCAGCAGCGCCAGATTGCGGCGCAGCAGTTCGAGGCGTTCGGCCTCGTGATCCACTTCGATCTCGACCACGCGGTCGGAATGCCCGCGGATGATCTCTTCCATGGCGTTGAAGGCCTTGATGTAGGCTTCTTTGAACGCCGCCGCTTTCTTGCCCGTGTAGCCCATCACGAGGAACGTGAACCCGTCGCGGGTCATCATGTAGTAGGGAACTTCTTTTTGCGCGCCGTTAGCAACTTCAACGGTTCGGGACAAGAGCTCAAAATTGAGCTTTTGAAAATCAAAGGAACAGTCCAGCTCTTTAATATCTCGCATCACATTTTTATGTTCCTTCTCGAAATACTTGGACACGTCCATGCTGCCGACGCGGGCTTCGCCCTTCCAGAGCGTCACGCCGAGGGTGGAGCTTTCGGGCGCGACCGGCCGGGCGAAGAAGCCGTAGGTCACTTCCTGATTCGACCAGTTGTTGAACATCGACTCCAGCGATTCGAGACTGACCTCGCAGTTGTGCTTGATCAGGTCGGCGATGTACAGATACGCCACGAACAGATTGTCGCCGTACTTCCATCTCCGGTCGACGCCTTCGGGGAACCTGTGAAGCCCCTGATTCCAGAGCGCCAGCGCTTCGCGAATCGCCATGGCCCGAACGGCCTCATTGGGGAGCTGGTTGAACAGATGGTCCTTGCCGTAGAGTTTCGGTAATGGTGCGAGCATGTTTTTACCTCCATGAATAATCGCTCATCCACAGAGGGCAGAAGATTGTGGTATAATCTCCATGGAACCTCTGTGGTTCTGGGGCCCCGAATAACCAAGTCCGGCCAAAGACTTGATGGTTATTCGGGGTTGCCTTTTTTGAGTTCGCTTTCAGGAATGCGCCACGCCTTCCCGAACTTTACGCCTTTCATTCGGCCTGTACGCAGCCATATCCTCACGGTGTCAATGTGAACTCCAATGATTTCGGCAACCTCCTTTACTGTGAGAAGTTTATCCATTTCTCGCCCTCCTTCCTTATTCACGATGATACCATATGATTAAAGATGATTCAAGGGGGGCAGAAAAATATTCTCGAAGAGGTTGCCGTAGAGTTTCGGTAGTGGTGCGAGCATTTTTTACCTCCATGAATAATGGCTCATCCACAGAGGATAGAAGATTGTGATATAATCTCCATGGAACCTCTGTGGTTCTGGGACCCCGTTCATCTGTCTTCTGCCGAGAAGATTTTGCAGATGCGCGGGGTTTTTGCTATTTGTCCGCAGGTTCAAATTTTAATGTACCGGCGGCAAAGCGTTCCATAAAATTCTCAAGCACGGTGTTCATGGGAAGCCCCAACTCCACGCACTTAATCTTGAAAGGCAGTAGCTTTTCAGAATTAATCGTCGTGGTGAAGGTTTTTCTTCCCCTTGAGTTTTCCTCTTCGCCTCGCTTTGCCATGTGTATATCACCTCGCTTTCAGGACACATTATAAACATGTTTTTACATAGTGTCAAGTATTAACACGTTTATGAATATCCCGGAAGCATTCCTACAAGAATCCAATTTTGAATTCGCGTAACTTACTCATCGTGCCCACGGCGATCCCACTTCCCCTCCGACAGCCACTTTTGCAGACCGTCGAACGCGGCCTGCAGCGTCTCCTGGATCTCGGTATAGCAGATGTCCAAAAGAGGGCCGCCAACGTAGCCGCACATGGAGATGATGACCGCAGACAGCTGCTTGCTCACCCCCAGGCTGTCAAGCCCCCAGGCGACAATCGCGCCGATCGCCCCGGCGCTGATCAGCCCCACTGTAAAACGCCAGCCGTCGAACGGCTCTCCGAGATGCTCACGACCGGCGCGTACTCCTTGAAAAATCATGGCCAGCATCGCTCCCACACCTCCCGTCATGGCGATGTCGATCAACGTCCGCTCGTGCTGTTCCTCTCCCGGCATTGACTATCTCCTTTTTCGCAAATCCCACTTTCTCAAATGCCCATCCGGCGCTTTGGCGACATCGATGTGCACGCCCCAATCATAGAGCCCGACGCCGCCCAGCTCGGGCAGCCGTCCGTCGTACCACGCCTTGGCGATGGCGTTGTAGACTGCCAGCGGCGACAGGCGTTCACAATGGAAATCCATCGCCTGCCCCTTCAGATGTTTCGACGTCGGCGAACCGCCCTGCCTGGTGTTGCGCGCCTTGCAGCGGCACACGCTGTGAACGTGCATTGGTTCTTTCAGGATTGTCCTAACCTTCTCCGCCAGTTCCAGCAGCCGCGGATCGGGCGTGTCGAAACCGCAGTGATCGCGGCACGCGCACTCCTCCCGGCTGAAATGCTCCGATAGTTTTTCGGACATAAAATCACCTCAGTCATATTCTGTAGAAACCAAACTCGCCCTTGACTTTTAGTACCATATATGATACTATTACATCAGCAAGGGAGGCGGCAGCATGGAGATACTGCTCAAAAAGCAACCGCAAAAATACCTCAAAAAGCTCGACGAAAAAACGAGAACGAAGCTGTATGCCGCCCTCGACGAAGTCTCGGAATTCAAGGGCGACATTCGCAGGCTGGCGGGCACGAAAAATCTATACCGCTACAAAACGCCGCCTTTCCGCATCATCTTTGAATGGCGCAAGAGCGAAATCGTTATCACCGTCATCGAAATCAACACTCGAATCGATATCAAATACAAGGAGGCCGCACGATGAAAAAAGGACTCGGAATGGAAGATATCCGGCGCCGCATAGCGCGCATCGACGCGCAGCCCGCCGAGGAACTGACGCCTGAAGAACGGGCGTCGCTGGACGCCGCGGAGGCCATGGACGACGGGACGACCATTGCCTTGGAGGAACTGAAGCTGCAGCTCGACGAGTACAGCGGGCGCATTGTGCTGCGGATCCCGCGCAGCCTGCATAAGACGTTGAAAGACGCCGCCGCCGTCGAGGGAGTCAGCCTCAACCAGTACATGTTGTATAAACTGGCGCGCTAGACAGCGCCGATCAACAAGGACGCTCCCGCGTGAGGGCGTCCTTGTTGCGTTTTAGTTCTCCTTTACGGCTCCTGCGGCGTAGGCGTATAGGTATATGTCGTGTCGGGGTCGAAGACGGGGGTGTCGTGGGGTGTCCAGATACAAGGTACGGCGTTCACTTCCGCTTCCGTCGTCGCGGCCTGCACGGCGGCTATGTGCAGCGCTTTGTCGGCGGCGATCTGGGCACGTTGGGAATCGATTAGATTTAGCACGAAAATAAAGAGGTTCATCCCGCAGCTCTGGGGAAGGGTCGCACCGGAGAAGGTGTTATAGGTGTTTACCAGATTATCGAGTGCGGTTTGTTCCTCGGGCGTCTGGGGGCCGTCGTTCAGGTGCGCGCACAACGAAGCGACGACTCCGATGGTATCTTCGGGGGCTGCTTCGGGACCGGGGGCAAGCATCAGAAGCATCTCGTCGATCTCTGTCGCTTGTCGCGCCGCGTGGCTTTCGATCAGCTGGATGCGCTGCGTTTTCAGCGCATCCAGGCGAAGCGCCGGTATGTTCAGTTCACCTTGCGCGTCGATACGCACGCAGACGGGGTAATACCCCGAAGCGCAGCGGTAGGGCGCGCCTGTCCCTGTCAGCTCGTCCATGCCAAGAAAAATGTCGAACAGCCATTCCCTAGAGTTATTTTCAACTTCGTGCCCGGCGACTTTTACTTTGTCGTAGGCTTTGATGTCGTTATCGTAGCTGTCTTTATAGGTTACGAATGCCATGTCGTTTTCCTTTCTTTCAATGAATGGTATATGCGCGCCACTGCGCGCGCCCATGTGTACGCGCACCACGGCCTTACGTGAGCCGTATCGCCACGCGTGTAGGCGTAGCACGGGTTGCACTCGCGGTACAACACGCATTCGCGGCACGTGTGCGGGGCCATGCGCGCTTCTACCCGCCAGTTTTTCGACGGCTGTCTTTTGTTGCAGGCGAACTGGATACACGGGTACTCTGTGCCGTCGGGCGTTTGACAGCGCGCCGTTTCGCCTATGCCGCAGCCGTGTGCGACGCGGTCGGGAGGGGGGAGAAGCTCCTGCCAGATCGCGCATTCCGGATGCGCTTCCATCCAATCGACGACAAGACACATTTGTTCCGCAAGGGTGGGCGCGAGTTCCATCGGTATCGGATCCTGCACCGTGAAATTTGAAACGACCGTCTCGACGCCGAGTCCGAGCAGGAAGACGACGTTTTCGGCGTAGTCCGGGATGTCTTCGGGCGTGAATGTCGCCTTGACGGAAAAGCGTTCTTTGGGGAGAAGCGTCTGCGCAGTTCTCAGCCCCGCGACCGCAGCGTCGAAGCTGCCGCACCGATTTTTGTCGTGCCGCGCTTTACATCCGTCGATAGAGAAACCGAAACGGATATTGCCCCGGTATTTTTCGATGAGCGCTTTCTGGCGCTCTCCCGAAACCAGCGTGCCGTTAGTCTGTATTTTGAATTGCGGGCGGCAGTGGAACTCTTCGATAACTGGCGTAAGACGCGTGAAAAGCTCGTCCAGTTTTTCGGGGTACAATAGCGCTTCGCCGCCGATGCAGTAGACGAGTATGTCCTCGTCACGCGGGTTGTCCTCGTGGAGTCTGCTCGAAACATAACGGCAGGCCCGTTCCGGGTCGAATACGTCGTTCCATTTTTTGCACTGGTAACAATAAGAACACCGCAGGTTACAGTCGAAATTCGTGAAAACGAGGTAGGTCCGCATTTACACGACGAGATGGGCGTTTTCGTTGACCGTGTACGACCGCAACGCCTCGACGCCCTGCTGCGCCGCGAGCGCGATCTCTCGGATCCCCGCCACGTCGTGCCCGGCGAGGGCGACGTCGCCGAGGGGGACGCTGACAGCGAGAAGATCGTTCAGCTGCGCCCGTTCGTCTTCGGGGAGCAGCGTCTGGATGCGACCAAGTATATAGCACAGAATAATAGACAGCTTCTCGATGCGGGAATAGAGCGAACCGTACTCGCGCAGCGTGATCGTTTCTTTCACCACTTCGAGCATGTGTTCCGTGACGCCGTGCTCGTTCAGCGCCATAAAGCTGTCGTTGTCGCGGAGATACTGGTACTTGAAAGCGTTCTTGTAGAGGTCGGCAAGTGTCTTTTCGCCGCCGAAGAACACGCGCTTGTAGCTCAGCGCGTAATTTTCGGGCTGCGCTGCCGGAGGTACCTCATCGTAGACGAGGTATTTCCGAACCCCCGTGGGGAGGTACTCGCCGGAACCCACCAGCGGCGCGTAGACAATTTTTCCTTCGATGGGCGTGTCGAGGTATTCGTCGTTGATTCCTTGCCCCCAGTAGAACAAGCTGACGTAGACGCCGTTGTGGTAATGGCCGACGACGGTGTTGTTTTTGTCGTAAACGAATTGGTCATCATGCGTCAAAACGTCGGGTTCTATCGTGTTTTCGCCGAGAACGGCCGTGTATTCCCCGCTCTGGTAAGCTTTGATGTTCTCGAATTTGGCGATGGTCTTAGGGTAGTTGTACCGGTTCAAGAGTTCGATAAAACTAAGCGCCATGGGCGACACCTCCTGTCATCGAGCGATACAGGTTTAAAACTGGCCTTTCGTCACACTTGAGCTCACCGAAAGAGACGCCGCCGCGCCATTCAGGACACGAGCGATCCAATCGGAACAATCCCAGCGCAAGATTGAGGATTTCGCGCAGCCCCCAATTCGGCGCTTCTGCATCATCGGGGACAAGGACAACACTCTGCCCGTCGCGCAGGCAGCGTTCTGTTTCGCTAGCCCAGTCGGTGTAGCTTGAAAGTCGAATTTCGCATCTCATTTTTTCTCCTCCATCCTTTATGCCTCATCGCAGGAACACCCGGTATAGCCACCGCCAGATGAGCCTGAGGGGCCTTGGGGACCCCGCGGGATTCCAAACGCGAAGTAGTACGGAGAACCGTTTGTGCCGTTTCCGGAAAGCGCTACGGTAGCGTTGGCTCCGGGGGCAAGCGTCGTCACCGAACCGATGCGGAAGACGCCGACAGGGCCCTGCTCCCCCGTAGCGCCCTTTGGGCCTTGCGCGCCTTTCGCCCCGGTCGCGCCGCGGGGGATGACGAAGTTCAGCACGGCGTTCTGGGTGTTGCCGGAGTTGTTGACCGCCGCGTTGCTGCCTGCCGCTCCTGTCGTTACTGTGCCGATTTGGATGGTGGCCGCGGCTCCGGTCGCGCCGGTGTTGCCTGTCGCGCCCTTCGGGCCGGCGGGACCAGTTGCGCCCGTGTCCCCCTTGGGGCCTTGCGGCCCGGTCGGCCCGGTCTCGCCTTTGGGGCCTATTGGACCCTGTTCGCCGACGGGGCCTTCGGGGCCGGTGACGCCTTGGGGGCCTTTGAGGTCGGCCCACTCAGACCAAGTGCCGTCGGGGTTCTTCCAGCGCAGTCTGGAGCCGCTCCATTCGTGATCGGGAGCGGTACCGCGGGGGCCTTGAATACCGGGAGGTCCCGGTATTCCCTGCGGCCCTTCGGGGCCGGTGAGCCCCGTTTCGCCCTGCGGCCCCTGCGCGCCGTCGAGGCCGTTGATGCCTGCGACGCCCTGAAGGCCTCGCTCGCCCGGGTCTCCTTTTTCGCCCTTGCCGCCGACGACGATCCAGCGGCCGGAAACGGACGTCGTTTCGTCGCCTTCGGCAGGACGTGGCTCGTCGCCGACGATTTCGTCGGTCGAGACGTAGCACCACAGGCTCCCGCCGTGGCGCACCATGTTGTTGTATTCGTAGAGGGCTTCGGCGTCCCACGCGCCCTTGTAGACGGCCCGCGCGGGGCCGAGATCGATCGTTTTGACGATAGACATGCGTTACCTCCTAGATGTCGGACGTGATCGCCATGATCACGTGCCCGCGGTGGTCGAAGCTGGCGACGGTGTTGCTGCCTTCTTCGAGGCCGTAAACGGAAAACAGCAGGTGCCCGTCGTTGTTGTACTGGAAATTCCCGAAGCACAGCCCCACAGGGGCGTCTCCGGTGGGGCCTTTATCGCCCGTGGGGCCTTTCAGTCCTTCCGGGCCGGGGATGCCGCGGTCCCCCTTTTCGCCTTTTTCGCCCTGCGGGCCTCTGGGGCCGACTTCGCCCTGCGGCCCCCGCGGGCCCTGCAGCCCCGTAGGCCCCTGCGGACCGGCGATGCCTTGAGGCCCCCGCTCGCCCTGAAAGCCTCTCGGCCCCTGTTCGCCGGTGTCGCCCTTGACGCCCTGCGCGCCTTCGGGGCCGCGAATTCCCTGCTCGCCCTGCGGCCCTTGAATACCACGCGGGCCCTGTTCGCCCTGCGGCCCTTGGGGCCCGGTGGGGCCTGCGGGGCCGACGGGGCCCTGGATGCCTTGGATGCCTTGAGGGATGTACAAGTCCATCAGCGTCTGCGAGGCATCGAATGTGCAGTAGGCCGACTGCCCGGCCGGGAGATTGTGCACTACGATGCGCAGCCGCTTGATCTGACCGACCACGTTGGCGGCGTGCTTGCCTTTGATGTACCACTTCCAGCCCGCTGGGATCGAGGGATCGTCCGTCCAGTCCGGCAGGTTGGCCGTACCGAGGACGTCGGCCAGATCGACGTAATCGGTCGTGTCGTAGGGAGAGCCGTTCATCAGCAGATAGCCGTCGGACTGCTCGCCTTCCTTGAAGATCTTCGGAGTACCGATTTCCGCGCCGTTGAAGGCGATTTCTTTCTGGTAGTCGTCGTAAAGCTTCTGGATCGCCTTCAGCAAAGCTTGGGCGCCCCGCTCCGCCGCCTGCGCCCGCGCCGAGGCCGCCAGCAGCTTGCTCACCATGTCGGCGGGCGGGTCGTCCCCGGCCACCGGCCCCAGGATGGCGCGGTGCGTGCGCTCATCCAGCTGCTGCACGAGCATGGTCAGATAGTCGTAGCCGCGTTCCAGCGTTTCGGCCTCGAACGGCCCCTGGTTCTCCAGATCGATGTTCTGCACCGCGGGGAGCAGACGCAGCAGCGTGATCTTGTTTCCCGCCGCCAGCGGCGCCCCCGTGACCGGATAGGTGACCGCCGACGTCTGGAGATCGACGTAATAGTTGCTCTCCAGCGTCGTCTCTTCCCCCGCCGGGTCGGTCACGATTACTTTCAGATGCGACGCGTTCAGCACCGGAAAGTTGAACGGCCATTTCGTGACCGCCCCGTTCGCCTGGTACGTGATCTTGTTGACGTTCGTCGCTACAGTCATTGCCTCACCTCCGTAAAATAAGACGGCCGCGCGGGGCCGCCTTTGTACGCTATTTCTTTCCGATCCTCATGCCGAACAGGATGCGCGCCGCCTCGCCGGCGTCGTCCGCCCTGACGATGCGACGGATGCGGTTCGCCGCCGTGAACGGGAACGGCGTCAGTAAGGACGTGCCTTCGAGGGCCTTGAACGTCGAGTGCTCGAACTTCGTGGAGCCGTCGCCGTAAACTTTGCCGGAATCGGCGGCGGCCATCCCGCCCAAGCCCTGCGTCAGCTTCACGAACGGCGCGGCGAGGCTGCTGTACGTCGCCTGATTGTACCCGTCGCCCATGAAGACGTTCAACGCCGACATGATCTCCTTGCCGACCAGAGGCGCGGCGCTGATCTGCTGGTCGGCGAACTTGTGCAGCATCCACGTGATCCAGTCGTCGTCATCGTCGGGGCCGCCTTCGGCGAATCCCATCAGCACCGCGGTCATAGCCAGCGCCGTGACGGTGGACAGGACCTTTTTGCCGTCTTTCGTGTGCGTCAGGTCGTAAACGGTCATGCCCCACGTGTTGGCCATGTCCGATGTGAAGATCATCATCAGCCGCGCGACGCCCTGCTGATTCCAGAGCCGCGGCATGTCCTTGGCCAGCGGCGTCTGCTGCGTCAGCGCCACGGCGCGCTGGGCCTCGCGCACGGCCGCCTCTTTCGACAGGCCGTTTTTGAGATTACTCTGATACGTCGCCCACCAGCCGATCGACGACACGAGCCGGTCGGCGAAACTGATCGGCTTCATCATCGTTTCGAGAGCGTTCAGGTATTTGAGCTTGGCGGCGTTCGTCTCCTTCGCCCTGGCGCCGCGGAGCACGTTCATGAACGCGTCGGGCGCGCGGTTTTTCATCTGCGGGTCGAGCGCGTAGACTTTCTCGAGCATGGCCCGCGGATGCGCCGCGAAGCGCGCGATCGACGTCATCAGATGCCCGTAGTTGGCGGAGATCAGAAAGCGCGGGATCGACGTGAGCTGTTTCAGTACCGTGCCCAGATTCAGACACAGGTAGGCCACGGCCATGTTTCGCCCGAAGTAGCTGGACACGCCGTTCATCACGGCGTTGGCGGTGACGTTCTGTCCCTGCACGGCGATGTTCGTATACTCGCGCAGATTGGCGACGGCGTCGTGCCCGAAGCGGTCGTTGACCTCGGCCCCCAGCGTGCGGCCTGTGGATTTGTCGCGCTTCATGAGCACGGAGTGGAGATCCCCCGCCAGTTTCGCGTAGGCGGCAGTGTGCTCCTGCGTCTCGACCTGATCGTGCCAGACGCTCATCAGTCCCAGCTCGATGGCTTTCTGGTTCTCCGGCGCGAGGTCTTTGATGCGGTTCTGCATGAATCCCTTTTCCAGATGGGCGCGGGCCGCGCCCGCGGTCTGCTGTTGGCCCTTCATCATGGCGGCTTCGTCGATGTCGAACAAGTTGTTGAGCGACTGCCCGGCGAACTCCAACCGCGACATCGGCGTGTAGTTCTTCTCCTGCTCCATGCCCATGTTGTAGGCCTCGATGCAGGCGTCGTTGATACGGCCGAAGTTCTCGTCGAAGTCCCGCATGACGGCGCGGGCGAGTTTCTTCTCGTTCTCGCTCAATGCCCCCACGCACTCCGCCGCCAGGCGCTGCACGCCCTCTTCGCCTTCTTTCAGCCACGTGGCGCGCATGTTGCCGTAGAGGATCGCGGCGCGGCTGTTTTCGTTCTGAAGACCAGCGTAGACGTGCAGCAGCATGTCTTTGCTGTACGCTTCGCCGCGGATGCGCACCTTTTTGTTCAGGTCGGCCGCGGTGATGCCCAGATCCTTCATCTTCTCTTCCATGGCGAGGTGGCGCTCCTGCACATGCCGCAGCTCCTCGTCGAACGCCGTGTTGACCTCGTCCACGAAGAGCCGCGTCCAGGCAGACTTGTAATTGCCATCCCCGCCGCCCAGCCAGTCGAAGAACCGGTTCGCCCCCAGCGTGTTGGCATAAACCCAGTCTTTCACCTTGGCGGCCTTGCCCCCAGCGCCGTCGTACTGCTTGCCGATGTCGGCGGAGTTGGTGACGATGCCGCCGGCGTCTTTCGCTCGCTTCGTCTTGTCGAGATCGTCGTTCAGAGCGGCGAACCATTTCTCGCGGCGGCTGTTCCGTTCGGCCTCCCAGCGGTCGAATTCCTCGCGCCCCTGGTTGACCAGGTTCTCGATCTCCTGCCGCAGGGCGCGGACGTCGGCCAGCGTCATGTCGCCCAGCGTCGTCGTCTCCAGCATGCGGATATAGCGTTGATCCGCCGGGTTGAACTGCTCCAGCTCGGCGTCGGGCGTCTGCTCGATGTACTCCAGCAGTTCGCGCGCCGCTTCGAGGCGCTTTTTGTTCGGGCGCTTCAGCGTGTACTGTTCCAGCTTCTGCCGGATCGCCTGCTGCATGCGCCACGAAAGCGACTTCATTCCAACGGCGCGCTTCATGTACTTCACCGCGTCGTTGATCTCGTTGCGCTCCGCCCGCCGCTTGGCCTGGGCGGCTTTCAGAGCCTGCGCCTTGGCGCGGCGCGCCTCGATCTCCCGCTTCCGGCCGGCCGTGACGCCCTTCCTGAAACCTTTCCGGTAACCCTTTTCATATTCCTCGTCGGGAAGAAGGTCTTCCTGCCCTTCCAGCTCTTCGAGACGCTGTTTGAGCAGACTCTCTTCCAGCGCCAGCTCGTTGACGGTTTTGCGCGCGGCGTCGATCTCGTCCGGCGTCGCCAGCAGGTGGTCGAACACGTCGCGAACTTCCGGCGAAAGCTCCACGTCCAGCCGCGACAGGTCGTGATAGATGTCGATCAGCCACTGCCTGACGCGCGCGAACACGCCCTTCATTTCCGGCGTCGGCGGTTTGCCTTCCATCAGGTAGGCTTCAAATGAACGGGCAAAGCGTTCCTGCGCCTCGGCGTAGCGCGCTTTTTCCGCGCCGGTGAACGTGTGCCGCTTCGACAGGTTCAGGTCTTCGATGCCCAGATATTTCCTGACCGTTTCGAGGTCGGCCTTGGTCCGCGCGTTCGCCTTTTCAAGCAGCCCGTCGGCGATCAGGTCGTCCAGCATCATGTGCCCGATCTCGTGGAAGAATGTGGAGCGGTCGGCGTTCTTGAAGAGCGTGACCAGCCCCTCTCCATGCGAGCCGATGCGGATCTGTCCGCGGCGAATCGTGTTCTCCCTTTGGTTGAAGCGGTTGATGACGCTGATCGCCTTGTCGTCGAACACCACGAAACAGCGGCCGTCCTGGTATCCGTCGTAAGTGATGCCTTTAACGCCGGCTTCGTTGAGGGCAAGAGAAGCTTCGCGAGCTCCTCCCAAAATATCGATCAAAGTACCGTACACCTGTTTCCCGCTGCCGCCAGACAGGAGCTGCCAGAAATGAGAAATCGCGTTTGTTCGCCCGATACGGTGTATGTCTTCGCCAACGTCTTCAAACTGGTCATCCGTCATGTTCTGAACAATTTTGCGAATCGCTTTTCGAACTTTGCACGAGTGCTCGGCAAGTGATTTATCCTCGTCCAGCAGCATGTCGTTTTCCGGCACGTCCACCTCGAACAAGCTCCCGGAATTGGCCCAGTCTACGCTAAAGAACTTGTCCAGTGCCGTTTCTTCCAGTTTGATCTGTTCCCGTTCGGCTTTCAGCCTCGACAAATAGTCCTCGTCGATAGACTTGCCCGTTTTTTTAGGCTCTCGAGATCCGCGATTCTCCCTTCGACATCTATTCGCCGTTCGCCGATTTTAGCTTGAGTATTTTCATAAGCTACGGCAGAGTCTTCTCCCCCTCTTTCGCCGCCCAGGTCGCGAAATATTTTAAGGACTGTCTCAAGTGCCCTGCGCTCAGGCGTTCCTTCACCATGACGCGCTTTGTACTCTTCAACCGCATCATAGTCGACGGTCGCTTGCTTGCTTACTCTTCCCAGCCTTTCGCGATACCCGGCGGCTATGTTCCGGTCCCGTGCGAAATACAGCCCCCAGCCGTGCGTTTGCCCGCCCTCCCCCGTGCCGATCGCGCCGAGGTCGAAGCTTTCAAACTGGTGCGGCGAAC
Source organism: Pyramidobacter sp. YE332 (assembly GCF_033060595.1). Lineage (NCBI taxonomy): Bacteria > Thermotogati > Synergistota > Synergistia > Synergistales > Dethiosulfovibrionaceae > Pyramidobacter > Pyramidobacter sp. YE332. The sequence goes on from NZ_CP133038.1 coordinate 2,244,522, forward strand.
CGTGCCAGGCAGATTGGTTATAGATATTCCCGCTCGCGTCGAACGTGCCTCGGTTGTCGACGGCCTTGATCTGATTCGGCGCGTACGCGACATATACGTCGCCCGGGGCGTCGACGCTGCCCCAGTGCCCCTCATCGACGACATTCTCGAAGATCACGCCGTCGAATCCGTCGCCGTAGTTTCCCTCCCCGACACTCTGAGCGATCTCGTTGGTGGTCATCTCGGCGGGATACGACACCTCGTAACGCCCGGAATAGTCATCCAGATCCCGCTCGATGTATTCTTCCGCTTCGCGGGGCGTCCTGAACGGCTCGCCGTCGCGTTCGTAAACGCTTTCGCCGGTCTCGTTGTCGTAAACGCTGATCTCGCCGACGTTCGTCCAGTCTTTGCCTTCGGCGTCAATGCGATAGGGATTGCGGAGATTCAAGAAGACGGGATAAACCCCCTCGCCGGAGAGAGCCGGTTCGGAAGTCCCGGGCTCCCGCGAAACAAGCTCGTCGCTTCCGGAATACGTCGCGGCTACGTCTTTTCGCCCCGAGAAGAACGCTCCTGTCCCGGGATAAGCCGCTGACCCGGCTGTGCTGAAAGTCGAGAACCCCGTGTTCGTGCTGCTGTGGTACACAACCAGCGGCTCACCGTTCCCGTCCAACACTTTCGAGGCGTTCTCGGGATCGTGCTCCCAGTCCCCGAACCATTCCTTGAACTGCTTCGTGCGCACAAGAACCCATTGTTCCGGCGTGAGATTGGTCTCCGTCCCGTAAGGCGTTTTCAGGTACGTGCCGTTCGCTTTGGCGGCTTCGATAATCCTCGCTCTTTCCTTCTGCGTGCCGTCGGGAGCCCGATCCTGATAGAACCGGTTCCCGTTTTCTTTTCGCAGCTTGACAAGATCGGCTTCGGTCTTTATACTGTCCTTAAAAGAACCCGTTGGAGCAAGGACTTTGGGCAATTGGAGCCCTCCGGCACTACTCCAGCGGGTGCTTTTTTTGTGTTGATATATCTGAGGTTACCTTTCTTGATCTGATTAACAAACCAGCGATTGCTTGGGGTCCTCGTATCAGCGTTCCCCTTCCCGTAGAAAGACGTAATCTTTGCCGGGGATTTTGGGTCACCGGGGTTCATTTGCAGACGGACGGGAACGACTACCGTCGCTCCCTGATTATCCTGAAGTTCCAGCATTGCCACGAGAGACGTTCCCGGATGGCTGTCCGAATCGAACACCATGATGGGGTCGGCTAAGGACGTCACCAGTTTTTTCATCAAAGCCGGAGTGATCTGCGCCGAATGTTTTCCTCGAAGCGTATGCCCGAAGAATTTATGATCTGCGACGATCTCCCGAACCGGCGCGCCTGCCAATTGCAACGCGAGCGGCATATCCATCACACGGGCGAAGTCATGCGAGCCCATTTCTCCGGCGACGAATCTATCCACGGCCCGGCTCCAGGCGACGCGATCCCGTTTCAGCCGGCCTTGGCGTTTGATCTCGTCTATCGCTGCCTGATCGTGCACGCCGCCGGGAGCAAAATTCCTCAATTCCCGGAGCGCGCCTTCGACTTCGGCGCCCAGTTCGAAATTCCGGTGCTTCGAGCTCTTCTTTTGTGGCGTTTCAGCCTGTGCCGCCGCTCGTTCGCCCTCGATCTCCAGTTTGTCCAGTTCCGCGGGCGTCAGGGCGTCAGGTCTCAGGACGCCCAGTTCGTTTTCTCCCAGCGCGCAGGCGCGGCGCAGCGCGTACTTCGCCCAGACGTAGCCGCCGGCTTCGGCAGCCTGGTCGTCGTACCCCGCGTCCTTGAGCGCCTGAATCTTCCGGTCTCGCACGTCGCGCGCCGACTTGGCGAATGGAGTGTCGGCGTTGAGGGGGTCGCTGGCGTTGTCGCGGATGGCCGCCACCGTCTCGGCGACGGTGCGTCCTTCGGCTCCGTAGCGGGCGTGAATTTCCGTCGCCGCTTTGAGCGCGGGGTTTTCCCGGACCGCCTCTTCGTATTTTTCGCGGGGGATCATGACTTCTCCCGTCGATTCGACGAAATCGGCGTCGGTCACGCCGAGCGTTTCTTCGATGCCCGGCGTCGCGGGCGCTTCGCCGCCGGCTGGGACCGCGGACTGATTAAAGGTCTGAAGGACTTCCCGCGGCAGGAAGACGACGTCGCCTTCGCCCTGCAAATCCCGGCGTTCGGACAGAGCCTTGTGCAGCTTCCCCTGCGGGGTTTTGTTGTAGGCGCGCAGGCCCATCAGCCCGGCTCCGGCGCGGACGAGCCCGCCCGGCAGCATGCCCGAAGCGAACGACGCCGCGGACTGGCCGTAGACGAGCCCCAGAGAGCGCAGCTCGTCGGCGGAAAACAGATTGCCCATCGCCTCGCCGAGCGACTGGTCGCCGTTCAGGGAACGGGCGAAGTTCAAAAACGCGTCGCCCACGAACGCCTGTTCCACTTCCTCGAACGATTCGGCACTCACGTTTTTAAGGTAGGTCCCCGCGTACCGTTTCAGGAAGTTCGCCGCCGTGGGGCCGCTTCGGGCGGCGGGGCTGCCCAGGAAGCGCGTGAACGCGCTCTTGACCTTGTCGGGCAGCAGGCCGATCGTCTTCATGCCGGGGATGTTGAGCATCCTCCCGATGTTCCCCAGCGTACCCAGCTCGATATAGGCGTTGATCATGCCCTTGGCCATGGCGAGGCGCGCCGCCTGGACCTGTCCTTCGGGCGTCTGGTTCTTGGGGTCCCGCATCAGTTCGAGGAACGTTTCCAGCGCCTCGCGGTTCATCATGTCCTCGTAGGCTCCTGCGGTTCCCGCGGCGGTGGCCGCCGCGCCGACAAGCGCCGGGGTGAGCGCCGCCCCCGCTCCGGCCAGAGACAGCCCGCCCGTGGGGATCGCCAGCGCCGTCGCGACGCCCGCGGCGGCCATGGGCAGTCCGTATTTTTTCAGCCCCGCGGAGATCCCCGGAATCTGCTGCCCCACCAGCTCGCCCGTATTCTTGGCGATGTAGGCGAGAAACCCGTCGGGCTCCACGCTCTGCTGTACCGCCAGGCGCTCCCGGTAGGACCGCACGTCGGCGACGAGCCTTTGCTGGTCTTCGGGCAAAAGCGGCCCGGCCGTCAGTTTTTTGATGTAGCCGCCCAGCAGCGCCGCCTGTTCGCCGTTTTGCGCTTCGCCGACGGCGGCGTCCCAGAAGGCGGCGATCGGATTGCTCTCCAGCCGCGTGCCGTATTCGCCGACCAGCCGCTTGTGAATCTCCGGATGCTCGATGGCCGTGCTGGCGGGGATCCCCAGCTTGAATGCGTCGATCGTCCGGGCTTTCACGTCGGCTTCGGACTCGCCGGTGATCTGCGCGATCGTGCCGATCTTGTTGCGGAGCAGCCAGCTTTTGTCCAGCCCGCGCGTGTACTCCGTGCGTCCGAACAGGGCGTCGACCTCGGCGGGTTTCTTTTTGCCGGACAGGCGCAGTTCCCGTTCCTGTTCGGCCAGGCCGTTGTCGATGTCGGCGTCGCTCATACCCTGCCCGCGCCACTGGCCGATCTGCTCTTTCAGCGCCGGATAGCGGTTTGCCAGAGGGTCGAAAGCGGGAACGCCGAGGCCGCTGCCGTCATCCTGCAAATTCTGCTTTTTGATGTGCTCGTCGTATTCCGGCGAGGAAACGTAATTTAACTCCGGCATGGCGCTCTCGTCCTTTCTCTACCGCGATAAGCTGATGCTTGTGTTGTCTTCGTCCTCGTCGTCCCGATCGGGCGGCGGGGGCGTTTTCTTTTTGGGCGTCGATTCGGCGCCCAGCGCGGACACGGCGTCGGCGAAGACTTTGGAGTCCTTGCCGGGCGTGGGGGCGGCGTCCTGCGGCAGCAGGAAGCTCAGCGCGTCGCCCAGCGCCGCGTTCTTCTCGTCGGGCTTCGCTTCCCCGGCGCGGGAGTTCAGTTCGCGCAGTTTATCGTCGAACTTCTTGCCCCCCAGCCCCAATTTGTACCAGGGACGGAAATTCCGTTCCGCCAGAGCCGAAGCCGCGGCGTCGATGATGATCCGCTGTCCGTTTTCCCGGTAATCGGGCTCGGTCGGGTTCAGCTCGGCGATCCCCGCGGCGGCCTGTTTCTCGATCTCCATGCGGGCGTCGGCGTCGAGCCCCGCTCTTTTCAACAGCGCGTTGACGCGCTTCTGTTCGAGCGCGAACGCCGCCTTGTCGGCGGCCTTGACGCCTTTCAGCGCTGCTTCGGCCTTGGCCTTCTCGCGCGAATTGAGCAATCCGTAGTTGTACCCAAGCTTGATGTCGTCTTCGCCAAGCTCGCCGAAAAGCGCCTTTTGATGAAACGCTTTGGCATAGTCCTCGCGTTCCTGCCGCGTGTAGCCGAAGAGCTCCTGTATCCTGGCGTCCTGCTGTTCCAGCGGCAGAGCGCCCCAGTTTTCGATGTGGTCCTGCGCCCAGCGCACTTTCCCGGCGCGGTCGATCAGGGACCGGTTGTAGTTCAGCGCGGAGGCGTACCCGGAATCGGAAAGCCGCCCGCTGCGGTACATCGTTTCAAGCCGCGACTGCGGGACGGTTTTGCCGTTGTCCCAGTATTCCTCTCTCAGAGTTGCGAAAGCGCCGTTCTGCTGCCGCGTCACGGCTTTCTCCGCGTCGTTCCGGGCGATGCGCATTTCCCCGAACCGCGCTTTGACCGCCACGACGAGCTTGTTCTCCATGTCGCCTTCGTAATGCTTGCGTACGTGCGCAAGCGCGGCGGATTCGGAACAAAAGCGGCGCGCCAGCCCGTCCGTCGTCTCCTGCACCTCGATCACGTCCACGCGGTCTTCGACGGCCTTTTTCACCTTGAGGAAATCCGCGCCGGCGAACTCGCCCTTGTGTTTTTTCAGGTACGCTTCGGCGGCGCGGGGATCGTCTTCGAGCATGGCGGCGACGCGAGAAGTCTGGCACTTGCTGGCGAACTCCTTCAGCTTTCGGCCGACCACTTCGTCGCCATAGGGCGCGAACTGCTGGGCGACCGCGCCCATGCCAATGTCCAGCTCCTCGTCGAACGCCGCGTCGTCGTTATAGCACAGCGCGGCGTTGCTTAAGCTCTCGCTGGCCATGGTCTTCCATTCCAGCTCGCAGGCGGCGTCGGTCTCGCGCTGCTCGTAGCGCATCACCGACGACAGCGAAGAATCGCGCAGGGCGTTGGTCGCGCCGATAAAGGCCTGCCGCACGCGGTCGTTCATCTTGTAGCGCGCGGCGATGTCCTCCATCGTCTCCTGAGCGTGCCGGTCATACTGTTCGGAAATTCCGAACACCTGGCCGCCCTTCTTGGAGAACACGCCGCCGTCGCGGGCGTGCAGATATTCCGTGTTGGCGCGGCGGAACTCGTTCACGGCACTGGCCAGCTGATACTGATCCTGCTTCTCCCGCTGCGCTTCGAGACCGACGCGCAGGGCGTTCAGCCCTTCGCCGACGGCTTTGGCCCCCGCGGCTTCCACCTTGTACGTGTCGGCGGCGAGGTCGGGGACGTCGGCTTTGATTCGCGTCGAGGGGACGACGTCCGCAATTTGCCGCCTGTACTCCGGTACTCTCATGGCCTACCGCCCCCATTTCAGGCGAAAGTCTTTGTACCAGCCTTGCGGTTTCAGCAGCGTCCGCCCGGCGTTCGCGCCGCTCATGGGGCCGTAGCCGTAGAAATTTCCGGCGTTCGGGGAGCCGACGACGCCGCCGGAAGGGGGGCGGCTCCCGAGCATGTCGCCCCACTTGCCGGCCACGAAACCGGCGCTCTGCAGCAGCCCGCCGGTCAGGGCGGCCCTGCCCTGCGCCTCGTAAGCCCGCGCCTTAGCGTCGCCTTCGATCAGGGCGTAACGTCCCTGCGCGCCGTACTGCTGCGCCTGGTTGACGAGGCTGAACTTCTTGCGCGCGTAGTTCTCGCGCAGCGTACCGACGTCGGCTTCGCCCTCTTCCAGCGTGGACGCCCCCACGTGGAACGGCGAACCGGACGCCAGAGACAGCCCCGCGGCGCCGTACTGCGCGTTCTGCGACGCCAGCGTGGCGCGGACACGGTCGCGCAGCTTTTGTTCTTCCTCCGCGCCGGCCTTCGACGTCGCTTCCGCCTCGTCCCGCGCCAGGCCGCGGTTCTGTTCGGCGATCCGCGCCTGAGCGGCGGCCGTCTCGCGCGCCTGAGCGGCGGCTGTTTTGGCGGCGTTCCGCTGCATGACGCCGGACACGATCGGCGCGGCCGCCGACAGGGCCAGACCGATCAAACTCATTCCGCCCATGCGTTCTCATCTCCGTTCAAATGTATTTCCAGCCGGCAGAACGGCAGCCCCTGGGGGCCGTACGCTTCCGCCGGGTAGATCGTGAAGCCGAGCCACCTCAGCCACTGCAAGCTCTTTACATACGACGCGTCGCACCAGTTGCGCAGGTGGGGAAACCGCTCGAGCACCCGCGGCAAAAACCGCCGCGACGCGCGCAGGAAGGTCATCCGGTGTTCCGGCACGGCGTCCGTGCCCAGCAGCCAGACGCGGCGCCAGTACCAGTTCTCGCGGCGCACGCCCCAGATGCAGAGCGGTTCCGCCCCCAGCATCGCCACGCGGCACAGGTCGGAATCGAGATAGCCGCGCAGCACCGCCTCGAGCGGGGAATCGTCCGAGGCCGCCCTGACCTCGACGCACTCTTCCGGGCGCAGCCGGGCGGCTACGGCCTCGCACAGCCCGCGCGTGGCCGGGACCAGACGCAGGTCAGTCACCGGGATCGGCCTCCGGCACGATGGCGACGATCGAGGCGGGCATCGCCCCGGGCGCGACGATCACGAGACGCCCCGAATCGTAACGCGAATCGAGCGTAACCCGCCAGTCGCCCGTCGACAGACGCGTCGGGCTGTTGTACGGCTCGCCCGTGCGGTCGATGTACTCGCGCAGATGTTCCTCGTCCGTGCCCGCGAACAGGTGGCGCGTGCTCTCGACGCGGATCGTCGCCGCCGCCAGCCGTACCTTGCGCGTCAACTGCGCGCCGTCGCCGCGGGCGAAATTGAGGTCGAGCGTCTCCAGCTTCGAGGCGTACGGCAGCCCCACGTGGACGACCGAAGCCGCCGGGGACACCGTTACGCGCCCGTTCGCGACAACCTGCGGATTGCGCAGCGAACCGTCGGCGACGATTGTCACCGTGCAGCCGTTCAGGCGCTCGAGCCCGGTCACGGCGGTCACGTTCGAACCGCGGACCGTCGCGCCGGAATCGACAAAGAACGCCTCCGCGGCGCCGGTTGCGGGAACGGGCGTCATCGTCTCGATGCAGCGTTTCCCGTGGCGCAGCACGCACAGATAGACGACGTCGCCGCCGGGAGCGGGCAGGACCGCGACGCTCTCGACCTTGCCGTCCGTGGGATGACGCCCCCAGGCGATCACGTCGTGCTCGCGCAAATAGGTCAGCGCCAGCAGCGCGCCATCGTCGCGCACGACCCAGCAGACCGAATCCGGCTCCTGCTGGTAGGTCAGATCGGCGATCGTATGCCCTTCGAACAGATGCGACGCCATGACCGTCAGGTCGCTGCCGGTGTACGTATCGCTCTCGAAAGTATACCCCAGGTCGCGCACGCGGGCGCCATGTCCCTGTACGAACAGGACGGTGCTGCCGATGACGACCGGTTCGATTTCGGAGATGCCGCGGTAACCCTGCGCCGACACGGACACCGATGTCGGCGTGATCGCGTCGGTCTTGGCCCCGGCGGTAATCTTCCACTCGCTGCCGGACGTCAGAAGCAGCAGGTCGGACAGCGTCACAAACGCCTTGACCGCGTTGACCTGACGCGCGGCCAGCGTCAGCGACACGCCGTCGTCATCCACGACGGGACTTGACGTGCCGAAGTCGTAGTAATCCCCGGTCTTGCTCATCCACACTGTCATGGGCTCCGCGAAGGTCGCGCCGAAGATCATGCGCTCCTGGTAGAACCCGCAGACCTGCGGCCAGCCGCTGGCGGCGCTCCACGCGCCTTCTTCCCAGTTCCGCGTAGCGCTGGTGCTGTACAGGCGGCGCAGCACCCTCGCCGACATTTTTTTGCCGTTGACGTAGCCGGTCGTTTTAACCAGCCCGCGGTGCGTGCAGGCGTTCGCGATCAGCCGCACGTACCCCTTGTCCGTTTCCTCGTTGTCCTTGGGCACGAACGGAGTGAAGCTGGTGCTGTACACCCGCAGCCGCGTCGGTTCGTCGAACTCGCCGGAATCGGCGAAATTTTTGGCGCTTCGGGCGCTGTTGGGCGAGACGTAGGTCTTGACCGTCACCCAGGCCGACTCGTCCTCGTCGTAACGCTGGAGCAGCAGCGTCCCGTGCCAGAAGCCGTTCGTCTCAAGACGCCACGACTTGTAGACCGTGATCTCCTTCGACCACACCTCGGCGGCGTTATCGATATAAAAATCGACGGACGCGGACACGGATGCGAGTTCGTCGTTGGCCCCGCAGGACAGCCCCTGCCACGGCGACAGGTAGACCTTGACCTGCGCGCCCGCGGTCACAAGGTCCGTGACCGAACCGAGGACCCCTTGCGGCGCGAAAAGAGAGCTTTGCTGAGGGAGCCTGACCGACGTGCCGATTTTTATCCCCGTCGCGCTGCTGGATGGGAGCAGCAGATAACTGTTGTAATATTTGACGGGCACGATCTCTTCATAATCGTCGCCGGCGCTGCGGTATTTGCGCACCACGGTCCCCGTGCCGTAGACCTCGTGCATGCGCGTCCCCGTCAGCGTCACGGCGTTCAGCGTCGTCGGCTGCGAGTATCTGATCTGGCGTTCCGGCACCTGCTGAGTGATGGCCCAGAGGCAGCCGGCGTGGCCGGGCACGAACAGCGGCGTGTCGGCCGTCATCTCGATGTTGCCGGAAACGCCGGAAACGTCGATGCTGATCTTCTCCTGTCCCTCCTGCCGGACCCGGAAGGGGCCGTTCTTGAAGCGGAATTCCGACAACTTCCAGTTGGCGTCGGAATAGCGCGCCAGCTCCATGGGAGCGTGCCCTCCGTGGCAGATGAACAGCACGTCGGCGCTCTGTGTGAATTTCAGCGCGTCCAGCTCGGCCGCCGCGTAGGGCGTGGCGACTTCGTAGGGGACAGCCCCTTTCATGACGGGCTGGCCGTCCTTGAAAAAGCGCGCGTATTTGTTCCCGAATTCCAGGATGTAATTTTGCTCGGCATTGTACTGGAACGCCACGAGGCGGCATTTGCCCTTCGCCTCGGCGACGAAGCGCATGCCCGGACGCCGGCTTACGCCGCCGTGGGGATGGACGACGAAGTTTTCCAGCCGTCTCAGCCCCACGGCATATTTGTTCAGATCGACGCGTCCCCACAGGGACGGCGACAGCTCCCCGCCGGCGAACGACGGCTGGATCGGATACAGGCTCATGCTACGCCCTCGCTTTGATGTACTCGTCGCCCCACTCGGGCAGCGGGATCGACGCTTCCGCTGCGTCGGCGTCCACGGCCCGGCGCAGCGCCTCCATGTAGTGCGCCGCCAGATGATCGCGCAGACCCGACTTCGTCGTCAGCGGCGTGCTGATCTCCAGCGCCAGACGCCACGAGAGCGCGTCCGCGAACAGCGGCGGGAACTCCGTCGGGTCGGTCACGTCGCACACGTACCGGCACAGCGCGTTCGGCACGTTCGCGAGGATCGCCCGCCCCGACGGCAGCCTCGCCGTCTCGAACGCCGCGCCCAGATCGTCGGGGGCCGTCGCCGGCGTCACGGCGATCACGCGCAGGCACCCTGCCGGGAGCGCGTAAGCGCGTTCCCAGCCGGGAACCGGCGTCGTCAGCTCCGGCAGGGGCGACAGCATCGTCGCGAAGCGCCAGACGCGGTCGGACAGCAGCGCCCGCCGCACGGGGTCGTAGTGCAGGCGCAGCGTCTCCGCCTCTTCGCTGGCCTCGTCCAGGGCGCGGATGAACCGGGTCTGCCCCATGTGGGCCAGCGCCCTGTTGCAGATGGATATTTGCGACTGCATCGCCGATCCTCCTTTGCGGACAAACGAGGCGAGGGCTTACGCCCCCGCCTGCTTCGTCTTCCTGCGCGCCTTTTTGGGCGCGGCTTCCTTTTCTTCCGATTCCGTTTCTGTTTCTTCCGGTTCCGGAGCGGGGTCGGTTTCCAGAGGGATCAAGTGGTCGGAATGGGCCGTTTCCGGCGACAGGTCGGCCTCCTGACCGCGGGCGTAGAACCGCCCGTCGAAGTCCGTGCAGTCGCGCTCCGCGCGGTACCGCATCTATTTCAGGTCCTTGTAGCTGTGCTGCGGCCCGTGCGCGAGGAACGCCGTCGCCTTGCCGGCGCTGAACGAGCCCTGCGGCGTGATCACGGCGCGCAGGTACTTGCGGCAGCCCAGCGGCATGCGCGCGCAGAACCGCATCTTGCCGGCCTCGAGCTTGACCGTTCCGGTGATGAGATCGACCGCGCCGGAAAAATTCTCGGCGTCGGCCGTCTGCAGCTTCACCGTCGCGCCGGTGCCGCCCGCGGGGACTTCGGAGCCGCAGGTCTGCATGTGGAAATACAGTTCGTCGCCGATGGCGTCGCCGGGCGTCTTGACGTTGACGACGTTGGGCAGATTGCCGCCCGAAGACAGCGCCACCGTGCCGAAATCGAGAAGGGAATCCATAATCATTTTCGTACCGCCTCCTTATGCGTCGTTGCCGACCTTGGCTTCAGTGTCGAGGATCGCGTCGCAGGTCTTGATGGGGATGCCGCGGAAATTCGTCTGCGGCGCGCCGTCGACCTCTTTGTAGGTCAGCATCATGTTCGTTCTCTTCAGCGCCTGCAGATCCAGCGCCGTGCCGATCGTCTCGTTACAGTAGATGACGGGGCGTCCGAGCTTGGACGCGGGGATACGGTGCGTCGCTTTGACCAGCAGGTCGATCAGGTCGGCGCCGCCGGTACCGCCGAAGGCGTTGACGTCGATGTTGGCGATGCGCACGGCGTAGCGCCAGTCGCGCACGGTCAGCCCCAGATCCCACTTGTAGTGGCTGCGGTACGCCTGGAACTTGCCGCCCTCGGCGTCGAAAGCCGTTACTTCGCCCAGGTCGCGGTGCTGCAGCCCCACCTTGCTGCCGCGGGGATACAGGCCGCACACAGTCTGCGCGCCCCAGTACAGCAGCCAGATGGACGTGTTGTCCGAGCCCTTGCCGCCGCCGTCGAGGACGTTGAAGCTGGATTTTTCCCTGTTCGTGCCGATGGCGTTGTAGCGCGCCGCCAGCCCCATGAAGCGCTCGGGCGTGACCGCCGTGTCGCCGTAGAACGTGGCGTTGGCCATGGTCTGGTTCAGCCCTTCGAGGAACGCCGCCGATTCCGTCAGCATGAACGCCGCCTTGTCGGGGGCCATGTCGGCGAGAGCCTTGTCGATCTCGCTGTACGTCTCGAGCATGCCGCAGACGTCGTCGACCTGGCGGGTAGTGCTCTTCTCGGGCTGGACGCCCTGATACATCTTGCGCCACATGCCCTTGGGCAGACCGGTGCGGATCGTCGTGCGGTGCGTCATGCCGTTGTTGCACTCGACGACCACCATATCCTGCAGGATCGGGTTCTGCGCGCTCATCAGCTCGACGATCGTCGCCACCTTCCCGTTCGGGTCGGTGCGGCGCGCGACGTCCAGCAGCGTGGGGTTCATATCGGTCAGAATTGCCATCAGTTTTTACCTCCAAGAGATTCAGGGAACCACAGGTTCCCGAGTTCGGATACCGTCGAGGGCTTCGCGCCGCCCGAACTTCCGTTGACGAATTTGTCCTCCGCCAAAGCCCTGCCCGCCTTTACCATGAAGCGCAAAAAGTCCGAGTTGTGCTGCAGACCCGTTTCGCGCATGAGAGAGATGAATTCCGCCCCCGCGAACTTGGAGATGAACCGGTTCGCATAGCTCAGGTTTTCGTTCAGCTTCTGCCCGCCGATCTCGGCGTCTTTGCGCGTCTCGTCCTGCCACTGTTTGATCAGGGCGGCGTGCGCCGCCGACCGCTCGGAATCGACGCGGGCCATTTCCTTGAAGTGGAAATCGACCAGTTCCTGCGCTTCCTTTTGCGGGACGTTCAGCTTTTTCAGCAGCGGCGTCAGCTCGGCGACGCTGCCTTCGTCGAGGACGAATCCTTCGGGCAGCTTGAATTCGTATTTGTCGGGGACCGTCGGCTGAGGCGATCCTTTTCCCTGTCCTCCGCCGCCGTTTTCTCCGCCTGCAGGCGCTCCTTCAGCTCCGTCAGCGGGCGGCCGAATCGGATCATCCGCTTTCGCCCCCGGTGCTGTTGCCGCAGGCTGCGCCGCGGCATTGCCTTCGCCCTCCGGCGCTTCGATCGGCGCGCCCACGGGCGCGTTCGCGTTGTCTTCCATACTCACATACCTCCTCAGTTTTCGGCTTCGGCCCGGGCGAGCCACTGGCCGTATTCGCGCATGCAGCGCAGCGGCAGCGCCTCGTCGCAGGCGTGAAGCAGCTCGAACAGCAACAGTCCGACGGCCCGCCGCCCTTCGGCGTAAGCCGTCTCGTAGGGATCGCCGCCGTACGACGGGCGCAGGACGCCCGCGTCTTCCAGCACTTTTCCCAACATCGCGCGCGACGCCGGATCGGCGCACGCCGTCTGCGTCAAATCGGTCAAGCGCTCGATCACCACGACGCGCCCCCGTCCGTGCCGAGAAGCGCCGCCAGAGCGCCGCCGCCGGGATCGACTTCGGAGAGCGTCTTCGCTCCCCGGGCCCCCTGCGCCAGCGTGTCCGCCGCCTGCTGCGCTTCGGCCGCTGCCTGCTGTTGCCGCGTCTGCTGCGCCCGCGCGGCCCGGCGCGCCTGCACTTCCTCTTCCGTGCGCAGAATCTTCGCCGGGGCGCCGACCATGCGGGCGTATTCCCGCAGCGCCTCGTCGCCGTCGACCAGATCCATCACTTCGGGCTGCGCCGCCGCCATGGATCCGGCGAACGCCAGCACCTGTTCTTCGGCCTTCGTCCCCTGCATCTGCTGCGCCTGCGCGAGGATCGAGATGTACTCGACCTTGATCTCGCGCCCGGACAGCGCTTCGGGCGGCGGGGGATCAGCCGCGCGTCGTCCATGATGTCGAAGATACGGTCGATGGCGGGCGTCAGCAGCTCCCATTCCAGACGCTCGAGCACGGGGCCGAGCGCCAGCATCTTTTCCTCGTGGCGCTCGATGATCTCGCGCGCCGTCATCTGCGGCCGGTCTTCGCGCGCCAGCATCAGGAAGAGATCGACGTACATCGTGCTGTTGATGTCGCGCTTGACCTCGCCGCGCACGGCGTCCAGCTGCCCGAGGTCGAGACGCACGTCGTAGAGGCTGCGGATCTTTGCTTCGATGCCGCTGCCCGTGTGCATGTAGGTGACGCCGCCCGGCTTGACCGTGACTCCGCGGGTGCGCAGCTCCTCGTCGGCGATCAGCGGCGGATTGACCATCTTGCGCGTCGCTTCCAGCTGATCCTTCGTGAGCGCCTGAAGCATCTTCACGTCGGCCAGCGCGGCGCTGCCGGGCCCGTAACCGTAGATGTCGTCGTCGGCCACCGACCAGCGCGGAGCCATGACGGGGAACACCGGATAGCCGGAGACGCGCAGCAGCCTGTCGGGGCCGCCGGCGGCTTCCCAGTAGACGCTTCTCCATGCCCAGCGCATGGCGGGGTCGGTCTCGGGTTCGATGGCGTGACGCAGTTCGAACACCGTATCAGGGTTGCGCTCGGCCGCCTGCACGACGGCGTCGCTGCACTGCCCGGCGCCGAACTCGGCGACCATCGCCCCCGCGGTCATCCACAGATCGCGGTACATCGTGTCGATCGCGTCGCCCGCGCCCTTTCCGAGGCAGTACGTCCCAGCCGTCAGCGCGCGGCACTGCATCACGTTGTCATAGTCCGGCATGATCGTCATCGCGCCGGTGCCGAACACGGCGATCTCGTCGTAGACGCTGTGCAGCGCGTGATAGAAGGAGCTGCCCGCCATGACGGTCATCATGCGGCGCTGCACGTCGTCGCACCACTCGATCACGTCCTGACGCTCGGACAGTTCCGGATCGTGCGTCGTCAGCTTGAACCACTGCCGCGACGGCGACGTGAGGCCGCTTTGCATGCCGGCCGCCAGCGTCCGCCGGGCGCGCAGCGCTTCCGACGACAGGATAGAGCCCAGCGACGGCGTCGCCTGCTCGGGATTCTCGCCGGTAAAGCGCCCGCGGAACGGCTGGATGTATTCGCGCAGACTTTTCCAGTGCGGCTCCATGCGCTGCTTCGCCTGCATCAGCGCGCCGCGGCGCTGTTCGAGGCGCTTCTTCAGTTCATTGGCTTCCATCGTCACTCACCGAGCTTGTCCTTCCCGCCGCCCGAGGCCGCGCCCTGATCCGACCGCATCGTCGAAGCCACGCCGCGGCGTTTGCGCGTACGTTCCAGCGCCTTCGACAGAAACATCTCGCTGTCGGCCGCCGTTCCCGACGAGACGTCGGTCGCGCCGGGGATCGGCGACGGCGTCGGGATATACTGTGCCTTTCCGCTTCCGCCCATGCCCATCACCTCCTAAAGTGCGAACAAATCGTAATCGTCATCCGCCGTGCGCCGCTCGAACGCGCCCGCGTTTCTCGACGCGACCGGCACGGCGAACGTCAGGGCCAGCGCGTCGGCGAGATCCGGCGACGGCAGGCCCCGTTTTTTCATGTCGTCTTTCTTTTCGAGCTGCACCAGCCCCTTGACGGTGTACTGATACTCCGGCGCCGTCAGGTCGGCGCGCAGGTCCTCGTCGTCGGGGATCGAGCCGCCGTCGCGCAGCCAGTCACGCAGGCGCCACCACATCTCGGCGCGCTTGTTGATACAGTTGCGCAGCGCCGAAGCGCTGCCGGACTGCACGTCGATGGGCGCGAACCCCATCTGCCGCAACCGGTCGACCACGCCCGCGCCGACGCCGTTGCCGTCGATCATGACCGCGTCGGCGGCATGTCCGCGCCAGAGCGTCGCTACCTTGTCGGCGAACGTCATCGTGTCGACGCCCCGCCCCCGCCAGAGGATATTGCCGTACAGCCCCTGACGGATCGCGACCGTGCTGCGGTCGTCGCCGAAGCGCGCCACGTCCACGCCCAAGATCACCGGCGCGAAGCCGTACTGGTCTTTGGACAGGTGTTTGCCCGCGGCCGCGTCCACCAGCGACGAGGGAATGAACTGCAAGTCGGACGCGCCGGGGAACTCGCCCAGCACGCGGACTTTGTAAATGTCGCTTTCCTCGCCGTAACTCTCAGCGATCTCCCGCGCGTATTCCGGCGCGACGTGCGGCGATTCGAGGCACGAGAACGTGAGCCGCGTCCAGCGGTCGCGGTCGCGGTGGAAAGCGTTGTAGAAGTAGCCGCTCGTGCGCGTGGGGTTGGCCGCCATGAGAATGCGGCTGCCGGGCGTTGAGAGCGCGCCCTGCGCGACCTGAAACACCACGTCGTCGATGCCGCTGGCTTCGTCGACGAAGAACATTAGATTGCCCGCGTGGAAGCCCTGCAGCGCCTCGGAGTTTTCCTTCCGGCCCGTGCGCGCCACCGCAAACGACGGGCACGATTTGAATCGGATCGTGTCCGTCGTCACTTCCAGTTCGTTGCGCCACAGCGACGGTAGCCGCTCTCCCCACTTGCGGACTTCCGTCCAGAGGACGTCCTGCAGCTGGTGCGCCGTCGGCGCCGTCACAGGGCACTTGACGTCGGTAAAGCAGCATAGAGCCCAGAGGATCAGCCAGCTCATCAGAGTGCTTTTGCCAGTGCCGTGGCCGGACTTGATCGCCACGCGGGCCCCGGGATGCGCGAACGCCCGCAGCGCCGCTTCCTGCTGCTTGCTCGGCCTCGCCTGCAGCGCCTCGCGCACGAACGCCGCCGGATTGCGCCGCCATCGCTCGACCACCGCCGCGATTTCAACAAGAGCGGACATTATCCGGCCTCCTTTCGTTTAACAAGTTCGTCGAGGATCCCGGACACAGTCAGCTCACCTTCGAGCTTGATCTTGTCCGTGAACATCCCCAGGTGCTTCCCCAACAGCTCCAGCGCCTTCGCCGCCGCTCTCGGGTCGTATTCGTCCGCGCCCTCATGCTGCATCGACCGCTGTACGATCTCCTTTAAGTTCGTTAGCACGAAGTCCTGCGTGATCTCCGTCCGCTGCTGGCGTTTCTGTATCCGCTCGGCAATTAGCTTTGATACACAAGTTTTTCCAAGCAGTTCCGGCCCGATGCGGTCGGCGGTCTTTACGCTGTAACCGGCACGGCGAGCCGCCGCGCTGGCGTTCAGGTCTTTCAAATATTCGTCAACAAAACGCTTCTGCTTTTCCGTCGGCTTCACCGCGGATCACCTCCCAACACGTACTAAAATTACACGCATTGACTTAATGCGTGTTATATGTTACCCTCGTCTTGCCAAGTTGAGAGGAGAACACACGCATGCCAAAGACACCGCTGGAAATGGAAAAAATCATCATGCGCGACGGATGGTATTGGGACAGGACACGAGGCTCACACCGCCAATACAAACACCCGATCAAGAAAGGCGTCGTCACGATCGCCTTCCACACCAAAGAACTGACGAAGGGCACAGAAAACAGCATCCTGAAACAGGCCGGGCTGAAATGAGCTCCGGCCGAGACACAGGAGCAAAAGGAGGAATTCTATATGGTCTCTTCATACCCGGCAGTATTCGTCAAAGAAACCGACGGACGTTATTCCGTGATCTTTCCCGACCTTAACGGCGCCTCGACCTGCGGCGATACGCTCGACGACGCCATGACCATGGCGATCGACTGCCTGGCAGGCGTCCTTTCCGCCATGTTCGAAGACGGCGACACACCGCCCGCTCCGTCGGCGCTCGGCGATGTGTCGCCCCGCGACGTAGCCTCTGAACTCGACGACGATTATCAAGACGCTTTCGCAACGCTCGTCGCCGTGGACGTACGCGAATACGCCGCGCGGCATTTCAATCGCGCCGTGCGCAAGACCGTCACCATTCCAAAATGGATGAACGATACCGCCATCGCCAGAGGCATCAACTTCTCTCAAACGCTGCAGAACGCTCTCAGGTCGGAATTCAACAGAACTTAACCGTTCCCCATGAAAAAAGGCGGGGCCTTCGCGGCCTCGCCTTTGTCGTTATTCTTTTTCCCCGTAATTCCCAGTCTACATCATATCACGTCAAGACTATGACATTCTATGACATCTTTTCTTTTTGCGCCTGATAAACCATATTCGCTTCTTTCAGCGCCAACACGTGCATCCGATTGACGTGCCTCCACGTGTAGCCCAGCTCGACCGCGATTTTTTCAAACGGCCACAGATTGAGATACCGCATCTGTAAAATCACCGCTAATTTTGGCGAGGGGACGTCATGAATGATCCCCGTCACCCGATCCAGCGCCGCCCGCCATTGCGCGACCTCCGCCTCGATTTTGGCCTCGCAATCCGCGATCGCGCACGCCGCGCCCTCCAGCGCGTTATGCTCCGTCCCTCCGTGCACCCTCTGCCGGTCATACTCCATGCCACGGACACCCGCTGCTTTGGCCCGCAGCATCGCCAAACGTTCGAGATCGGCGTCGAGTCGCTTCTGCGTCCACCAGACCGACCGCAGCACTTTTTTGATTTCACCCAGGTCTTCAGTCATCTAAACCTCGTGCAGCCTGCTTCGACTCCATTTCTTCAGCTTGATCTTCAAGCTCCCCGACGCGCTCTTTCAGCACCGCAACCACCTTATCCGCAAAACGGATATATCGACCCACTGCTTCGGCGCTGAAATATACCCGTTCATTGATCGTGTCGGGATTCGCCACTAACGTATCTTCGGATCCAACGCCGAGTTTCCGTTCCAAATCCAAAAGATCAACATAATTCAACATCCCGTTTCCTCCTCATATATCCACGCCATACCCCAATTCCAGCAGCTCCCGTATATCAGCGCCGCCGGTTTTTTGGCTGACAAATTCGATAACATACGGAAGACCGAAACGGTTGAACATAAATTCGAAAAAATTTTTTGCCACCTCGCCAAAATCCCCGTCAACATCAAAAGTATATGGCGCGTTGAAATCCGAATAACTATACCCAGTCTCCAACTTCGAAACACCGTCACACGTCTCCCAACCGTCTTCGAGAAAAACATATTCGCCGTTTTCGTCATCCCGGTCCGTCATCTTTATCGCCTGGTCCGTAAAGCATTTCTTGTGCAGTTCCAGAAACTCCCGTTTCGACAATCGTTTCAACCACTTGTTCATAACTCCTCTACCTCCTTCAGCTCTTCGCGTCTGGCTTTCAGATAGTCCATCAGCGCGTTCTGCCCGGCGTCCTTCGACGCCAGCGCCGCCATGCACGCTTCGTCTACGGTATCCGCCGCCACGAGATGATAGACGCTGACGGTATCCTTCTGTCCCTGCCGGTACAGCCGGTCGTTCGCCTGCTGATACAGCTCCAGGCTCCATGTGAGACCGTACCAGATGATGATGTGGCCGCCCTGCTGCAGGTTCAGCCCGTGGCCGATACTGGCCGGATGCGCCACAACAACGGGGAACTCCCCGCGGTTCCATGCGGCGATGTCATCCTCCGTGTTCAGCTCATGGACCGCGCTGCCAAGGTATTTCCTGATCCGGTCCCGGTCATGCCGATAGGCCACGAAGACCAGCACCGGCTGCCCGTTGGCTTCTTCGATCAGCTGCGCCAGCGCTTCCAGTTTGGCGTCGTGGATCGCCTTCGCGCCGTCGTCTTCGGCGTATACGGCGCCGCCGGCCATCTGCTGCAGTTTGGTGTTCGCCGCCGCGGCGTTCACGGCCGTGACGACGTTCTCGCCCAGCGTGATCAGGCAGTCGCGCTCCATTTCCTTGTACAGGCGCATGGCCGCCGGCGGCAGCTCCACGCAGACCGTCTGGTACACGCGTTCCGGCATGTCCAGATAGTCCCGCTTGTTCATGCTGATGCAGATGTCGGAGATCTTCGACCTGATGACTTCCGCGCATCCGGCGTTGATCGCGTATTTATACACCACGAAACCCGACATCCACGCAGGGTGAAAATAGTTCGCCCGGTAACCGGTCAGCGTCCGCCCCAGGCGCTGGCCGTTGTCCAGAAGGAAGATCTCCGCCCAGAGATCCATCATCCCGTTGGGCGCGGGCGTTCCGGTCAGGCCGATCACGCGCTTGCACTGTCCGATCACGCGGCGGAGCGATCTGAAGCGCCGCGCGCTCGGGCTCTTAAAACTCGACAGCTCGTCGATCACGCACAGATCGAAGTCCCACTTGAAGTTCTTCGTTAGCCAGCAGACGTTCTCCCGGTTGATCACATAAATATCGGCCCTGCGTTTCAGCGCCTGGCGGCGTTCTTCCGGAGAACCGAGGACTTTGGACACGCGCAGGTGATTCAGATGCTCCCACTTCCGGCACTCTTCGGCCCAGACGGAACGCGCCACGCGCAGCGGCGCGATCACCAGCGTCTTGCGGATCTCCAGCGAGTCGTACATCAGCGTCTCGATCGCCGTCAGCGTACAGACCGTCTTGCCAAGCCCCATGTCCAGGAAGAGTCCGCAGCGCGGATGGTCAAGGATCCACTCGATCGCCTGACGCTGATAGTCGTACGCTCGAAAGACCGTCGACAAACAGATCAACCTCCTCCTTTGTCCGCAGCACCGTCACCGGAAAGCCGCGGATCTTGAAGCGCCAGAACATGAATTCCTGCAGCTTCGACAGCCTGCCTTCCAGACCGTTTTTGAACTCCACCAGGTAGCAGCGCCCCGCGCCGAAGACAATTCGGTCCGGAACGCCGCGCCATGCTGGCGACACGAACTTCAAGGACATATACCCCTTCCGCTCTGCGGCGGCGTTGAAGTACTTTTCCAGATCCTTTTCAAGCATCGTTTTTTTTCTCCGAGAAAGTTACAAATTGTGTATGTTAGGTTACGTATATACTACAACCTCTAAACCATTGAAATAACTGATCTTGCCTGAATTTAACCCTCTCATCTTGTAACTTAGAAAGTTACACTCGCGGACGCTGATGCCTACTGGCTTAGTAAGTGTTTTTTTTGCCCCTGTAACTTTGTAACCTTCTTCCAACATCTCCTTACGCGCGTATACGCGCGTATACGCGCGTGTTTGATATTCATCTAAATACACATAAATAATATTTTAGAGTAGGTTACAAGTTACAAACAAAGCAACGCTTGTAATTGCAAGGCTTTAGGCTGTAACTTAGAAAGTTACAAACGGCGGCGCCAAAGATGCCACAGGCTTAGCAATTTCAATGGCTCGGCGGCTGTAACTTTCTATGATATAGCTAGTTGCACATATTTAACGTATTCTCCGAAATCCTTTTACCACGCCATACGGACGTGTTCGATATGTTACTTTTTCCCGTTCCCACCCGCTCAAACTGTCCAAAATCTGATTGATCTCCACGGCGTCGAAGCGCTTCATCCTGTCTACGCCGTTACCCAGGACTTCGCACCAGATCTCCGCGGCGCAGACGCGTGTCCGCAGGATCGAGCCCCGCTCGTTCGAGGCCAGCCATTCCCGCCGGTCGTCGAGGCTCATATCGTCCCAGCCCCGGGGCAGTTTGCGGTCCAGATACTCTTTGATCTGTCCGGCGCGCGGGTCGTCCTGCAGGAACGCCTCCTGGATCTCCAGCGCCTGCTTCGCCAGATGCGGCGGCAGCACTACGCTTTCCGTGCCAAGGTCGTACAGCGCTTTGGCTTCCGCCCACATCTGATCGATCTCCCCGCCGCCCAGGGCGAACACGTCCTTCTTCGGCCGGGCACTTTTGGGGATGTCGGCGATCCAGAAGCGCCGGTTGCCCGTGCGGTCGCGCAGGAACTCGCATTCGTTGGTCGTCGCCACGAAGATGCACTGCCGCGGGTACTCCGCCGTGCGCCGTCCGTAGGCGACGCGAAAGCGGTCCATCGTCCCCGACAGGAAGCTTTTGATCGCCTCGGCGTCGGCCTTGCGCAGCGCCGACAGCTCGCCCATTTCGATGATCCACACGCCCTGCATGCCCTCGTAGGCGTCCTTCGATCGGATATCTTTCAGCGAATCGCTGAACCAGCCCCGTGAGAGCTTGCGGAAAAAGCTGCTCTTCCCGCAGCCCTGAGGCCCCTTCAGCGTCAGCATCGTGTCGAACTGCGCCCCGGGCTCGTAGATCCGCGTCACCGCCGCAAGAAAAGTCTTTTTCGTGATCTCGCGGATGTATTCGCAGTCTTCGCAGCCAAAGTAGTCGATCAGCACAGAGCCGATCCGGTTCTTCCCGTCCCAGCGCAGCATCTCCAGATAGTTCTTGACCGGATGGAAACAGCGCCGGTGGCACTCGTGCAGGACGCAGTCCCAGATCTTGTCCCTGCCGTTGATGTGGTACTTCTTGCCGAACCAGAGCCGTATTTCCGCGTCATCGATGTCTTTCAGGCCGTTGTCGCCCTTCGTCACCTTGCGCCAGGGCAGATCCCTCAGGGCCACCTCGCGCCGCGCGAACTCGTCGTAGCCGAAGCGGCCGCGGAACTTCCCGTCGCAGCGCAGGATCAGTTCGATGTTTTTGTAGGTGCTGACGGGATATCCCGTTCGGTCGCGTTCGAGCTTCTTCTCCCAGCCTTCCGGCGCCTTCGGTTGTTCGTCGGATTCGTCGGCGAAGTCGTCTCCTACCTCCGCGGCTTCCGCCGCCTGCTCCCTGTTCAGCTGTTCCAGACAGCGGTCGTCGTGCAGAGCGAAGTCGACCATAGCCTTGTACGACGGCAGCGCCGTGATCGGCGTGTCTTTCTTCGCTTCGGCGTCCAGCTGCTTGAAGCGGTGCAGCCGCACCAGGTCGAAGGCGTTGCACTCCACGCCTCCTGCGGGGTCCGTGTCGTGGTGGCTGAAACTGTACGAATCCTCGTAGATCACGACGCCGTTGCTGGTCGTGCCTTTGACGTAGGTGTACCGCCCGGGAACCGTCTCGCTTGGCGCGTAGTCGGGGACGAACTGCGCGATCGCCTCTTCGATCGGCCAGGCGCGGCAGAACGCGCCCACGACGCCGCGTTTCTCGGCGATGGGCTGCATCTTTTTCCGCTCCCGGAGGCGTACTTTTTCCGCCCGCTCGCTGACCGGCCACTGCGACACATCGCGCCAGTCCCGATATAGCCCCAGCACCTCGCCTGGCGTCAGAACGTCTCCGTCGAGGCTCAGCGCCTCGAACGGCGCGTCCTTCGGAACCGACGGCCAGTACATGATCCTCTGCGGCTCGTAGGTCGTGTCGTCGAACTGTTCGATGCCCAGCGCTTCGGCGATCTTCCGGGCGATCGGCTGATACTGCTCCGCCGGCACGGCTTCTGTCAGCGGGATCACCAGACGGTAACGCGGCGTCTCGGGCGTGCTGCTGTGCGTCGGATACATCAGCGCGCGGCGGCCGAATTTCTGTTCCCATGCCGCCCAGACAGGCGCTTTCGGATCGGCGAAGTCTACGTCAAGACAGATCAGCTGCCGGTTGACGACGTCCTTGCGGCTGCCGCCCCTGAGGAAACCGCCGATAAAAGCCCCGGCGTCCTTCAGCTCGCTGCGCTTGTCCTTCGGCATAGCCGCGTATTCGGCCATGGTCTCCCCGGTGCGCTTGACGTTCCGTACTCGTTCGAGCAGCTGGCCCCAAGACCAGGATTCGTTGCGGAATCTTTTCTGCAGCCGGCTCCGGCCCATGGCCAAACTGAAAGTCAGTTCTTTACCCATGAGCCACCTCCTAATCCTTGAAGTAATATCTTCCTTCGTACCCGTGGGCCGTCAGGAGCAGCCCGGGAGCCCATAAAACAGGTTCGCCCATGATCTTCTCCACCTCGGAAACTTTGGCCCCCTGCGGCGCGTCTATGACGACCTCGTCGTGTATGTGAGATACGATCTTGTATCCGGCGTCGTTCAAGCGGAGCATGGCCGCTGCCAGACAGTCGCGCGCGACGGCCTGCGTGACGTTCTCCGCCAGCTTCCCGCCGTGCGTGTCGGCCCGGTCCCAGTGGCGCGACACCTGGTTTATGTCCATGTAGGTGATCATCGGGCCGTACTTCCCCGGTTCCAGCTTCGCGTCCTGGTAGTACAGACTGCGCCCGGACGGCAGCGTGATCTTCAGGCGTCCTGTTTCGTAACCGATTTTCAGTCCCGGCTTGAAGCGCGTCGTTCGTCCTTCGTCGATGGCGTCCTTGCCGGCGTTCTCGATCCTGTGCCAGAAGCGCACGATGTTCGGGCTGGCCGAACGCCAGCGGTTGACCAGGTGCTTCAGCTCGTCGTCGTTCAGGCCCAGCCTGTCGGCGCCGAACGCCTTGAGAGCGCCTACCGATCCGCCGTAGCCACATGCGAGCTCCATGATCTTCCCTTTTTGGCGCATTTCCTTCGTGATCTGATCGACAGGAACGCCGAACGCCTGCGAGTAGCTGCTTTTGTAGATGTCTTCGCCGCGGGCGAACGCCTCCATCCGCCAGCGCTCGCCCGCCAGCCAGGCGATCACTCGGGCTTCGATCGCCGAGAAGTCGGCGACGATGAACTTGTTTCCTGGCGTCGGGATAAACGCCGTGCGCACCAGCTGGCCGAGGATCTCCGATGTGTCGTAATCGTCGTAGGCCAGACGCAGGCCGTTGTAGTCGCCGGACCTGACCAGCGTCCGGGCGACGTCGAGATTCGGCAGGCTGTTGCGCCGCAGGTTTTGCAGCTGCACCAGCCGCCCCGCCCAGCGCCCGGTCCGGTTAGCGCCGTAGTACTGGAACGCGCCGTTGACTGTGCCGAAGCCTTCGATTTCGCTCGAGGCGTTATAAGCTCTCAGCATGGCGTCGTACTTTTTGACCGACGCCTTGCTGACCGAGAGTTTCAGTCCCACCGCCCGCTTGATCAGCGGGTCTTCGACGCTGTCCCGCAGTGCTTCGGCTGCGGTCTTCGTGAGGCTTTCGACGGCGGCGCCCTTTTCGGCCAGCCAGGATTTGAACTGAACGACGCTGTTCGGGTTGCCCAGTCCGGTAAGGCGTTTCAACTCCGTTACGGCGGCGTCGGTGACTTGTTCCGACATCTTCACGGCCTGTTCGGCCAGTCGGCGATCGACGCCGATGCCGCGGCGGTTGATCTCGTAGTCCAGGAGGAACACACGGCGCTCCGCCTCCGGTTGGTCAAATTTGATCAGGCGCTTGTACACCTCGCGCTCCGCTTCCACGTCGCGCCGGTTGTATTCCTTGAACGCCGCCCAGCGCTCGGGATCATCCTTCGGCAGGTTGCGCGTGCGGCCGCCGTTGGCCTTCGTCGGCTTGCAGGGTTTGGAAAAGTAGTTGACCAGCTGCGTGCCGATGGTCATCTTGCCCTTGTCGAACAGGTGCAGGACATTGGACAGCGCCGCCAGCGACGGCGGCAGTCCGGCGTAATTGGCCAGAGCCATGGTGCACAGCCACTCGTCGGGGCGGATGACAAAGCCTTTGCGGGATAAGACCGTCATCTCGAAGACGGCGTTGTGAGCCGCTTTGACGATGCCTTTATCGGCGAAAAGGCGCCGGAAAGTCTTGTACTTCTCTTTGAAACTGGATTCCGTCGCGTCGCAGGTGACGACAGGGCCGTCGTCCAGCGCGTATGAGAGCAGCAGGATCTCGCAGGATGGAGAAGCGGCGTACTTATGTACGCCGCGCTTCCCCAGATCCTCGTCGCAGTAGGTTTCTAAGTCGAGATGCAGCACCCGCCTAGAAGAGGTCGTCATTGGCCGCGGCCTCGGCTTCCTCTTCCTCGAAGTCGTCGGTGCAGTCGCCGGGGCCGCCCAGCGGTTCGCCCTTGCGTTTGAACTGGACGCCCAGCAGGGCGACGCCGACGCCGCGGTTGCCGCCTTTGTCGTAGGCGAACAGACTGACCGAGACGTTGACGTAGTCGCCGGAGAAGAGCAGGTTGTCGTCTTCGGTGAGCTGGCTCTTGTCAGGCTGGAAGAGTTGCGGGCGCTTGGCGCTGCGGGCGTTGAAGAAATAGCATCCCTGATACTCCTCGCGGTCTTCGAATTCCGCGTCGCCGTCGCGCAGCGGGCAGGTCAGCGAGCCGGGGAACTTGCCGTTCGCGACCTTGGCCGGCCATTTCTCCTTCGCCTTTTCGACGAGGGCGGTGTAAAACTTCTTTGCTTCCGGATGATCCTTCGGCAGGATGAACTGAGCGCTGTACTTGGGTTCCTGCCCTTCGAAGGCGTGGGGCTGGAACACGTGGGCGTACGAGATGCGGACGTCGTGCAGAACGATTCTTTCGGACATTTTTATGGTCTCCTTTTTAGAATAACGATTCGTCGGCGAAGTCTTCGCCGATGGCGGGTTGGAACACGGGGCGCTTGTCGTTCATGGGGACGACGGTCGGTTTGCCCTGGGGCTTGACGATCTGGGATCCGAGGATCTCGTTGAATTTCTTCGAACCGAGCAGCTTAGTCATATCCGTGACGCCTTTCAGCTCCGCGGGCTTGTTGAACTCTTCGGGCTTGTAGCCGGCCGCGGCGAGCAGTTCGGCGCAGACGGCGGTGTCGTTGTACTTCCTCACGCTGCGGCCCTCCACGACTTTGAAACCGGGGATGCTCTTCGGGTCGGCCATAAGCTTGTTCAGGGCCTCGCCGTCGACGAGCTCGAGCCACCTCTTGACGATCGGCGCGCGCGTGAGGATGAGCTGCCAGTCCGAAGGCTTCAGCTCGTTGGTGTCGAGTCGGCCGCTCTCATCCTCGAAGTCTTCCGAGACAACGGCCAGGCTGTACTCCGCCAGCGTCTTGCACTTTTTGGCGTAGCGGCAGAACTGGCAGTGCGTTCCGGCCATGGGGTAGCCTTCGCCTTTGGCCGCCATTTCGGCGTGCGGCCTGGCGTAGGCGTTGCCCCATCCGATCAGGTCGGACCGGTCGATCTCCCATTCGCTGACGTTGTCCAGCCGCGGCTGAAAGATGTCGAGCTCGACGCGCGGCATGTCGTAGGCGAAGCCGAAGACGTCCAGAGCCCCCAGGGCGTACAGCTTCAGCTGCGGGTTGTTGTCGGCTTCGACCTTGACGCCTTTGCCGTACTTGTAGTCGATAACGGTCAGCCGCTCGTCGGACAGGATCAGGCAGTCGGCCGTGCCGAAGCTGCCGGGCGCCCAGCCGTTCAGGTCGAGCCGCCGCTCCACCGCCAGCGCGCCCGCGCCCATCTTGCCGCGGACATACGAGGCATAATCTTTGGCGTGTTCCTCCATCTCCGGGGCGTAGAGCTCATGAGCCCGAAGCTTCTTAAGTGTTTCTTCCGCCCAGGGTTCGTCGCGCAGATACACTTCCGCGAACTCGTGCGCCAGCGTTCCCTCCTCGCTGAAGCTGGTCGTCCTGTCGGGTTCCCCGGCTTCCAGCAGCGCCGAGGGCGTACAGGCCAGCCATCGGTGTGCCGAGCTGGGACTCAGCAGCGCGTGAGCCCGCGCGGCGTGATCCGGCGTTTTCGTCATGCCGCGCACACCTCCCGCAGATCGGCGAGGAAGTCGCCGATCTTGTCGTCCGGAACGGCGCTGGCCTTTTTGACGCCGTACTTCTGCAGCAGGGCCACGATACCGTCGCGGCAGTCGGTAAGCACGGACTTCTGGATCAGGTCCTTCACCTCGGCGCGCTGCGCGTCGGGGTCAGCGGTTACGGCCGCAAGATCCGTTTCCGGCTCGGGATCGTCGGGTTCCTCTGGCGCGGGGGCTTCGGCCGGCGGCGTCTTGGCCTTGGCCTTCTTCTTTTTGGCCGGCTTTTCCTCGTCGGCGGGAAGATCGAAGGCGTCTGGCTCCGGAGTTTTCGCGCCTGGCGTGCCGGTGGTCTTCTGCGCATCGGCAATGAGGGTCATGGCTTTGATGAAGTCGCTGAGGATTCCCCGTTCTTTTTCTTCAAAGGCGATGGTGATCTTGATATCCATATTTATTCCTCCTCGAATCCTTCAAGATGATGCAGCTGGTACTCGTGCTGTATTTTCTGTTCGACTACCCGACCGGCGCCGTGGCAGTCTTTGCATTCGCGTTCTTCTGTGCCGTAATCGATATGCCCAAGCCCCCGGCATGACTTGCAGACCTGTACCTTCATGATCTCCCGGTCGAAGGGGCGATCCTCGTCGAGAGAGTCCATCGTGAACTCGTCTTTGATCGTCTGGACGAGGACGCGCCCCGTGCCGCGGCACTCGGTGCAGTCGAAGTGGCCGCCCTTCAGATCGACGCTGAACCCCAGCCCTTTGCGTTTGGAACAAATAGTGACTTTCATGGTCTCCGGATCAAAATTCATGACCTAATCCTCCTGTGTTATAATCAGAGGCGAGAGCTAGTCATTGTTCTCGCCGGTTCTGTGAGCCGCTCGCGGTTGCCGCCGTGGACGGCTCTGTTTTTTTTTGCGCTCATTTGCTCACTCCTTGTCGTAGCACGCCTTGTCGTAGTACTTCGCCCAGTCCTCGGGCTCGTCCGTCGTGCCGAGTAGATGTTCGTGTCCAGCGTAGGGGATGCACTGGTGCCATGCGCAGCTAACGCATTCAAACGGTCCCCCACCGTCGCCTCTCGTGTAATTAAAGAGGTTTGCATCCCACACTTCTGAATCTTCATCTCTCACGAGCACCTGCTCGAACGGCTTAAACTCATACTTCTTCTTTGGCGCTTCTGTGGGTTCGAGGACAAAAAATGGAAAGAAGTAAAACAGAGAACTGTCTCCGTCTATGCCCAAAGCGATGCCTTGTAAGGAGCGCACATCTTTCACTTGCATAGTTCGCCCTACAAGCATATCCATTTCAGGCGCCCAGGAATTACCCCAACCGCTTTCATGGTTTTTAACAGCCCGCAACACCTTTACCCAACAGCCTTCTCTAACTCCTGTCGCTTTGAGCCACATGTCCTGCAAGCGCACGTACTCTTCGTTAGTCATTTTTTGTCTCCCTTCCTTGTCATCATTCCAGCAACGCCTCCAGCGCCATCCGCAGCAGCTCCCACCACCGCAGGCGGCGGCCGCAGCGCGACTCGGGGCCGTAGAGGGTCATTTTGCATCGTCCTCCGGCGGGGCGACGTCGAGGATGTCGCCCTCGCAGTACTCCGCCGTGTGCGAGGCGACGACCACCGCGCCCAGACGGGGATCGTACACAGCTACAGCCGAAGCTAGCCCGTGCAGGCGGTGGAACGCCATGCCATAGCGCCAGACCGGCGCGCGGCCTTCGATGATGACAAGCGCCCCGCGGGGGATCTCCGGCAGTTCCGGAAGCGGCGCAGCCGGCGCGAGAATAATATCTGCTCCGATGCGGTACCAAACAAATTTCTTATCCATTCCTAGCTCCTCCTTCTTTTCCACAACGTGCTTACTACCCAGTAAGCCCCGAGCATTATGCCGGCGTATGCCAGCGCCTCTACAAAAAGCTCGCATAGAATTCGATTAAGCTCCGCGTCCATGCGCCCTCGCCTCCTTCGCCATGTTCGGCGTCCGTTCGTTGAGCACCTTATCCCATCGCCCCAGGCGCACGGTGTCGTACACGTCCTGGGCGTTCCAGCGCCGCCGCTGGCTGCCGACCGCGCCGCCGCCGCTGACTGGCGGCGGGAAGCGCCCATCCGTCACGCCGGCATTCAGCGTTGAGTCTCCGACCTTGAAGATCCTTTTCAGGTCTTTGGCCGTCAGCGTTTTCGGCTCCCGCTCCAGCGTCGGCGTTACCTGCACCGCGGGGCGCGCCTTCTCGGCATCTTCGAACGCCTCGCGGATAATGTCCCGCATCAATGGGCGCAGAATCTTCGCCGTCTTCACGGCGATTTCCTGCAGTATCGCGTCCCCCGCTGTCATAGTTGTTTCTCCCCTTCCTCCGCCTCGGCTACTCGCCGGGGCTTTTTTCATTTACGCCCAGCAGGTCGTTGGGTGTCGTTCTAAGCACTGATGCCAAGGTCTTTAAATCTCCAGCGCGAGGAATGCGTTCCTCATGTTCATAGCGCCGAATGCTGTCGATGCTTAGCCCACTTAACTCTGCGAGTTTTGCTTGCGTGAAACCTAAACTTAAGCGTCTTTGTTTCAGGCTCTCCAAAATCGCTCCCCCCTCTCTCTTGTTATTTAATGCCATTTAGCATTATTTATCGCTATTATATAACGCCAAATGGCATTGTCAAGAGGAAAATAATGCTATACTGCGAGTTGAATTTAACCTAGCCAAATGGCATTATTAAATAAGGAGGGGAATTTTACATGCTTAAAGACTTGTTGCGGCGACTACGAAAAGACAAAGGTTTGAATCAGATAGACCTCGCCCAGCGCGTAGGAGTGTCTATCGACTCTGTGCGTCGTTGGGAAGCGGGGAAACGAGAACCGAGACTCAGCGAACTTGAAAAAATAGCTTTAGTATTGGAAGTGCCGGTTACATCTTTGGTGAGTGGAGCCGAAGCAGGCGGGTTTGAAAACAAAACCGCGCCCTCCCCGAAGGAAGAGCGCGTTGAAATTATCGAGCATTATGGAATGAACGGTAGCATTAAAGTTCCAGTGTACGAAGATTTCATGTCCGCCTGCGCGGGAATGGGAGCGGTGTCAGTGGAAGGCGTCGTAAGAGAAGAGCTTGAAATCCCTGTGTGGCTGCTGGGCGGCCAATATTCCACGGAGCCGGGAGAAAGCCCGTTTATTGTACGCATTAGCGGCGACTCCATGGAAGAAGCCGGCATTCCCGACGGCTGTCAGGTTTTAGTGAATCCCATTGCCGAAGCGGATAACGGAGATGTTATTATTGCGGAACTCGACGGCGACTGGATGGTGAAATGGATCTACTGGAATCGTCATTGCGATGGAGGGGAATTGCGTTCCGCTTCCCTTAAATACCCCGTTAAGAGATTTACAAAAGAAGACGTTGAAACCGGACGGTTCAGATATATAGGCAAAGTGTGCCGTGGAATGACGATCCCCAAGAAAGGAGAGTAGCACATAAATGAACAACAAAAACTTATTACACAACACAGCAACGGCCTTTTTTATGATCGTTTATTTTAGTTTAGGAGTTGTTCAAACAGTGGCTTTTTATCAAGGGTTACGGTATTGGCTAGATTGGAATTGGTTTTTCTGTTTACTAATTTCTATTCCCCTATCGTATATCCCAGTTGTAGGAACAGTTCTTGGGATTGTTGGGGCTCTTAAAGTTTGGCAATGGCCATGGCTATTAACAGGCGTTGTGTTTTTATTCCCATACATAGTAGTTTTGCCATTAGCTTTTTCTATATCGCGAGATTAAATAACCGTGGCAAAAAAACAATGATATGCTCAATAAAGGAGGCAGGTCTATGAAAACATCTTTATCTCTCCCAATACAGGATGAGAATAAAAGTTCCCTGTCTAGCGCATTAGATCGCGAACTTGAGCAACTCGAAGGACAAATCTGTGAAGATATAGAATTAGAGGTTTTACCCAGCATTGCTATAAAAGAACGCTGTGAAGCTACGCAGCAGAACTCATCAAAATAACGAGGGCAAAAAGTGCAAACCGGCATCATAATGGTGACTTTTCGGTGACTAAAGCCGCGAATACAAACATATTAATTCAGTATTTACAACTATTCATAGATATTTCTAGCAAGGCAGTCGGCTCCATTTTTTACCGCGAAAAACAAAAAAGCGCAGACCTTTGGGATCAAGGGTCTGCGCTTTTTTATTCCGGGACCGAAAGAACGAGTTTACTTTGCCAGGGAAATCAGCTGGTTGAGTTTTCTGATCAGCGCCTGCACGTCCTTGCGCGCCGGTCTGCGGTGAAAGATCTGGACGTTGTTCAGGTGTCTGCCCCAGCAGGCGTCGTTGACGCGGGGCAGTTCGCTGATCACCGAGCCGTCGAGGGCCACGCCGGCGAAAACGCCTTTGGTGATCGAGTAGCTGAAGATCGGCGCGTCGGCGTTGATGTTGGTGCCGACGTAGGAGTTGCGTCCGCTCGGGCCGGCCACGGCAGCGACGTCGGCCCCCAGCGTGAAGGTGCCGCCGCGGAATGCCTTCATGCCTTTTTCATTGTTGACGGTCAAAACCAGCGCCGTCGAAGAAGCGCCGACCTGCAGTCCGACCGACCCGCCGCTGATGCTGAAAAACGCCGGTCCGTACCATTGGCCCGTCTTGGGATCATGACGCAGCATCAACCCCTCGCCGTAACGGCCGCCGACGATGAGTCCCGCCTTGACGACGTTGGGGAAAATGGCCACGCCGACGCCTTCCTTGACTGACTGTGCCAGTCCCGCCGCCGATTTGGAGCGGATCATTTTATCCACGGCCGCCTGCGCTTCCTTCACCCGCGCCGCCACGTGATAATCCTTCGCCTGAACTGCCGTGCAGCATGAAACCGCCAGGAACAAAATCACACCGAGAAATTTTTTCATGTGACACCTCCGCTTTTAAGGTGCTTTTATTTTATCACCATCCGCGTAGAAAGTCGCAGACGTTGGTATAATGATCCCGGAAGAATAACGGCACAGCGTGGAATGCGGCAACGAAATCCAACGGAGGGGGACAAAAATGGTCTGCACACGTTTTCAAAAATTTGCGGCAGCCGCCGGGATGGCGGCGGTTTTAGCTTTGAACGGCGCGGCGGCGCGGGCGGCTTTTCGGCTGGACGTGCGGCCGGGATACGGCGTGACGGGGATCAAATGGCTTTCCGACTACAATCCCAATCTCAGAGGCACCGATTACGACACGGCGGTCTACGTGATGGAGGGCAAGAAGCCGGGCGCGACGGCGCTGATCCTGGCGGGGACGCATCCGCGCGAGATCGGCGGCGTGCTGACGGCGGAAGTTCTTCTCGAAAACGCGGAAGTCGAACAGGGCAAGCTGTTCGTCATCCCCTGTCTGAACGCCGCCGGCATGTCGGTGCCGGACGCGCTCGGGCAAGTGCCCCATCAGCTGCCGTTCGAAAGCCGCCAGGGCAAGCGCTGGCTGTATTACGGCGATCGCCGCATACCGCTGAAGAAAGGCGAGAGCGACCCCGAACATTTCGTCCACCCGCTCGGTTACGTTCACAAAGACGGCTCCGAATGGCGCAACGTCAACCGCAATTATCCCGGCGTCGCCGACGGAACGCCGGCGCAGATGGTGACGTTCGGCGTCATGGAGCTGATCCGCCGCGAAAAGCCCGGTTCCTGTCTCGACATGCACGAAGCGACCGCGCCGGAGGAAGTGTTCGATCCCCGCGACGGCAAAAAACATCCCGGCGGTTCGCTCTCTTACTCTCTGGTCACTCATCCGAAATACCTCGAGCCATGTATCGAGATGATCCTGGAGCTCGAAGAGCGAGGCGTTTCTCTCAAGCCCGAACAGTCCGTCCCCGGCTTTCGGGGCATCTCCCACTACGAGATCGGCGAAGGGACGCCCTGCGTCCCGTTTCTCAGCGAAACGCCCAATCCGGCGATGAACGCGCATGCAGTCGGCGCCGATCCGCTCCGCGACGCCAGACATCCGCTCGAAGAGCGCGTCGGTATCACGGCGGAAGTGTTGAGAGTCTGGTTCGAAAAGTTTCCCGAACTGACCGGCGCGCCGCTGGCGGTGAACGGTCTGCCCTCCAAAAAGCAGATCGAAGCGCAGGGCGTGGGCGCGTGGCTGCAATAACGAAAGCGCGGCAGCGAAGGCGAAAACGGCGCGCCAGCAGATTGATTTTGGCCGCTTGCCGAGATCTTTCGCCCGTGTTATATTCTTTGTAATTTTAAAACGTGGTCCGACGGAAGCCGGAAGAGGGCTTCGGGCGTCGAGACGAGAGAGACGAGAGCGACGAAAGGAGCGAATGAAGATGAAAAAGTTTGCACGCGTGATGGCAGCGTGCGCGCTGGCTGCCTGCGCCGCGGCCTCGGCCGGGGCGAAAACGCTGGATCCCGGCGCGGCGGAACTGAAAAGGATGAGCATCTTCCTGAGCAATTTCACCGAGCTGGGCTACTACGGCTTCGACGTGGGGGAAGACGGCAGCGACGGCCTGCTGCACATGAAGAGCGAAGAAGGTCTGGCCGAGCTGATCCGTTTCGGCGTCTGGCACAATTACGTGAACAACTTCAAAAGCCGCGTCAAACGCTGCGCCGACAAAAACTGCCCGTACGGCTCGCTGACGATCGACGGAAAATTCGTGGCCGAGACGGTGAAAAAGTATTTCGACATCGATCTGAAGAATCGCAACATGGAGGGTTCCGACTTCCATTACGACGGGAAACTCTACCACTTCGAGGGCGCCGACGGCGAGTCCGTCTATTACGCGCAGGTGAAGCAAGTCTTCGAAGAAGCCGGGATGCTGCGCATGACCGGCGATATCTACAACGTCGAGGACGAGAGCGACCGCCCCGCCACGTTCGAGGCCTGGGTCACGCCCAAGACCAAACAGCGGAACCGCTATACGATCCTGTCGCTGGAAACGCAGTGGAAGTGATTTTTTCAGAAAAACTCAACGAGGGAAGCTCTTTTGCGCCGCAGCGCGGAGGAACTTCCCTCATTTTAATGCAAAAATCCCGCCGGCATCGGGCCGGCCAGCCTCATCCGAATGATACGGACCCGTGCCATTGAGCCGTAGCGCGCCAAATCATCGGCGCCGAATGAAGAAAATCTAAGTTTCTCTTTTTTCTCGATTGACAAGGGATATTTTTTTAGTATAGTTATATTAAACAATTTTTAAGACGGAGCGTCCCACTTTTGGAGGTTCATGATGGATTCGACAGGACAGCAGAGCAAAAACGACGCCGTGGGCAAAGTCGTTCGCCTGATGGAGGCGCTGGTGCGTTCCGAACGGGTGACGAGCGTGCGCGACCTGGCTGCGGCGGCGGGCGTTCCGCGCAGTACGGCGCATCGTTTTCTGGCGGCGCTGGAATCCTACGGCTGGGCGGTCCAGGATGCGGAAAGCGGCGTCTACCGCGCCGGGCTTCGTTTCTTCCTGCTCAACCACCGCCCCGTGCTCTTCGAGGCGCTGGTACGCTGCGCCAGAGAGCCGATGCGGCGGCTTGTGGAACGCACGGGGAAAACCGCGATCCTGAGCGTGATCGAGGGCACGGGCGGCCTGTGCGTCCACACCGAAGAGCCGGAGATCGCCGTCAAGTTCGTGGCGCGCGAGGGCATGAGCGTGCCGCTCTGCGCCGGCGCCACGGGGCTGGTACTGCTGGCGTTCTGCGAGACGAGCCTGCGCGAGCGGATCCTGGCCTCGCCGCTGAAAATGCCCGACGGCTCGGCGGCCGACGCGCCGCGGCTGCGGGAGCGCGTCGCCGGGATCCGGCGCGCGGGCTGCGCCCATTCGCGCGAAGAGTGGATGGCCAACGCCGAGGATCTGAGCGTGCCGCTGTACGACCGTCATGGCCATTTCGTGGCGCAGCTGGGCATCGCCGGCGTGGCGGGAACGTTCGGGAACTGGGAAGCCGATCTGCTGCCGGCGCTGAAAAGCGCGGCGGCAGAGATCGCTTCGTTGATGTAACGATTCAAAAGGAGGCGAAGGGATGAGCGGAAAACTGTTTTACAACGCGGCGATCGCCACGCCGCTGATGGGCGGCGCGCCGGCGGCGGGGGCCGCGCAGGGGCGCGTCGCGTCGTGGGAGAAGGGCGCGCTGTTCGTCGAGGGCGGCCTGATCGCCGCCGTCGGCGACGAGGCGGAAGTGCGCGCGGCTCTCGCCGCGAAGGACGCGGAGATCGAAGAGGAGCGCAACTGCGAGGGCGCGGCGATGATTCCCGGCTTCGTCGATCCGCATACGCACATCTGCTTTGCGGCGCGGCGCGAAAAGGAATTCACGATGCGCCTGCAGGGCAAAACGTATCTGGAGATCCTCGGCGCGGGCGGCGGCATCCTTTCCAGCGTCAACGCCGTCAAGGCGGCCAGCGAGGAGGAACTGTTCGAGACCACGCGCGAGAACGTGCTCTCGGCCTTGAACTTCGGCACTACGACCATGGAAGTGAAAAGCGGTTACGGCCTGGACACCGCCGAGGAACTGAAAATGCTGCGCGTGATCGCCCGCCTCGGCGAGGAGACGCCGCTGGACATCGTGCCCACGTTCATGGGTGCCCACGCCGTGCCCACGGAATACAAGGGGCGCGCCGACGATTTCGTCGATATTCTCGTCGATGAAATGCTGCCCGCCGTTAAAAAACAGGGCATCGCGCGCTACTGCGACGTGTTCTGCGAGACGGGCGTGTACACCGTGCCGCAGAGCCGCCGCATCCTCGAAGCGGCTCGCACGCTGGGCATGAAGCTGCGCATCCACGCCGACGAAGTGGACGACACGCAGGGCGCGGGGCTGGCGGCGGAACTTCGCGTCGCCTCGGCCGAACACCTGCTGGCGGCCAACGAAAAGAATCTCAGGGCCATGGCGGAAGCCGGCGTCATCGCCGACGTGCTGCCCGCCACGGCATACAGCCTGCGCAAGCCCTACGCCGACGCGCGCCGCATGATCGCACTGGGCGTGCCCGTGGCGCTGGCCACCGACTGCAACCCCGGCTCCTGCTTCTGCGAGTCGATGCCGTTCGTCTTCGGCCTGGCGGTGATGAACATGAACATGACCGTAGAAGAGGCGCTGACCGGCTGCACGCTCAACGCCGCCTGGTCCGTCGGCCTGCAGGACAGAGTCGGCAGCCTGGAGATCGGCAAACAGGCCGACTTTTTGCTGCTTGACGGCGATTCGCCGACGATCCTGGCTTATCACGCCGGCGTCAGTCCCGTCATGGAAGTGTACAAAAAAGGCGTTTACGTGGCGTAAAGACGCATCGAAAGTTCTCGCGGAGACGTGGAAAAATAAAAAGCTGTCGGCCGCGAGGCAATTGGGTTGTTTTTGTTTGTCGTAAAACGTTCGTTCGCTTGATGGAAGTCCGTGGGGAAAAAGATCGGCGGGACGCGGTTCATCGGAAAAGGATTTTTCTCCGCTGCTCCGCTTCTCCGCGGGAGATCTTGTTTTATAAAAGGAGAGAAAAACACATGCAGGAGAATTTGCTCAACAGTGAAGCGATGGTCATCAAACTGGACGAGGTTCTGCCCGAATATCCCGAATTCGCGGCGGGGATCCGCCGCGCCCCCGACCGCGGCTGGACGCTTTCGCAGTCCGAGACGGAGCTGGCGCTGCGCAACGCGCTGCGCTACGTGCCCGAGAAGTACCACGAGCAGCTGATCCCCGAGTTCATGGAAGAACTGCGCACGCGCGGCCGCATCTACGCCTACCGCTTCCGCCCCGCCGGCCGCATCTGGGGCCGCCCGATCGACACCTACGAGGGCAAGTGCCTGGCCGGCAAAGCTTTTCAGGTGATGATGGACAACAATCTCGACTTCGAGACGGCGCTCTATCCCTACGAACTCGTCACCTACGGCGAGACGGGGCAGGTCTGCCAGAACTGGCTTCAGTACCGCCTGATCCAGAAGTATCTGCGCGAGCTGACCGACGACACCACGCTGGTGCTCGAGAGCGGCCATCCCGTGGGACTGTTCGCTTCGCATCCCGGCGCGCCGCGCGTGATCCTCACCAACGGGCTGCTCGTCGGCCTGTTCGACAACCAGAAGGACTGGCACCGCGCCATGCAGCTGGGCGTCAGCAACTACGGCCAGATGACCGCCGGCGGCTGGATGTACATCGGGCCGCAGGGCATCGTACACGGCACCTTCAACACCGTGCTCAACGCCGCGCGCCTCAAGTTCGGCGTCGGCATCGTCGCCGAAGTCGATTATTCCCGCATCGAGACCCGCCACCGCCAAGGCTGGGTCGGCGAGATCACCGACAGCGCCGAAAAAGCCTTCCGGATGGCTCAGGAAGCGCTGGACGCCAAAAAGCCTCTTTCGATCGCCTATTACGGCAACGTCGTCACGCTGCTCGAGTACGCCGAGAGCCGCCATATCGCAATCCAGCTGCTTTCGGACCAGACTTCGTGCCATGCCGCTTACGAGGGCGGATACTGCCCGGCGGATCTGACCTTCGAAGAGCGCACGAAAATGCTGCACGAGGATCCCGAAGAGTTCCGCAGGCACGTCGACGCCAGTCTGCGCCGTCATTTCGACGTGATCAAGAAACTGGTGGACCGCGGCTCCTATTTCTTCGATTACGGTAACAGCTTCATGCGCGCCGTCTTCGACGCCGGCGTTACCGAGATCGCCAAGAACGGCAAAGACACCTACGAAGGCTTCATCTGGCCCAGCTACGTCGAAGACATCATGGGCCCCCATCTGTTCGACTACGGCTACGGCCCCTTCCGCTGGTGCTGCCTGAGCGGCAAACACGAAGACCTGCGCGCCACCGACGAGGCCGCCATGGCCTGCATCGACCCCGACCGCCGCAGCCAGGACTACGACAACTGGGTCTGGATCCGCGACGCCGAAAAGAACAACCTCGTCGTCGGCACGCAGTGCCGCATCCTCTATCAGGACGCCGAAGGCCGCACCAACATCGCCCTCGCGTTCAACAAGCTCGTGCGCGAGGGCAAGATCGGCCCCGTCATGCTGGGGCGCGACCACCACGACGTCTCCGGCACCGACGGCCCCTTCCGCGAGACGGCCAACGTCAAGGACGGCAGCAACATCTGCGCCGACATGGCCACCAACACCTTCGCCGGCAACGCCGCCCGCGGCATGACGCTCTGCACGCTGCACAACGGCGGCGGCGTGGGCATCGGCAAGTGCATCAACGGCGGCTTCGGCCTGCTGCTCGACGGACGCCCCGAGACCGACGCGATCATCAGGTCGGCGATGATGTGGGACGTGCTCGGCGGCGTCGCGCGCCGCGCCTGGGCCCGCTGCGAACACGCCGAAGAGGTCAGCCGCGAAGTGAACGCCAAGTATCCCGG
The DNA here is from genome assembly GCF_033060595.1 of Pyramidobacter sp. YE332. Classification (NCBI taxonomy): domain Bacteria; kingdom Thermotogati; phylum Synergistota; class Synergistia; order Synergistales; family Dethiosulfovibrionaceae; genus Pyramidobacter; species Pyramidobacter sp. YE332. Next base: position 2,282,060 of record NZ_CP133038.1, read on the forward strand.
CAAGTACCACATCACGCTGCCGTACCACGTCGACGGCGACTCGGTGCGCCGCGCGGCCGAAGCGGCCTGCGCCCAAAGAGAACATCACGAAGCCTAGGCGCTTTTCGAAAAAAAACGGAACGTTAAACGAAAGAGCCGCCGCGAAGCCCGCGGCGGCCCGTCAAACCCAAACAATCAGGAGTGATCGCCATGAACCGCGCCAATCCCGTCGTCCTTACCGGCCGTAACCTGACCCTCGAACAACTGATCAACGTCTCGCGCTGCGGCGCTCCGGTGAAACTTTCCGCAGAGGCCGTCGGCCAGATCAACCGGGCGTCCGCCCTGATCGAGAACTGGGTCGCCGGCAACCGTATCGTCTACGGCGTGACGACGGGATTCGGCGATCTCGCCACCGTAAAAGTCGACGCCGCGCGCACCCGCTTGCTTCAGGAGAACCTGATCCGCAGCCACGCCGTCGGCGTCGGCGAACCGCTGCCCGTCGACGTGGTGCGCGCCATAATGCTACTGCGCCTCAACGGCCTGCTCTGCGGCCATTCCGGCATCACGCTGGAAACGCTGTCGCAGCTCGTCAACTTCCTCAATCTCGGCATCACGCCCATGGTGCCCGAGCAGGGTTCCGTCGGCGCGTCGGGCGATCTCTGCCCGCTGTCGCACATCGCTGCCGCCATGCTCGGCGAAGGCGACGTGTTCTATCAGAACCGGCGCATGACCGCGCTCGAAGCCATGAAGCTGACGGGACTCAACCCCGTGTCTCTGCATCCCAAAGAAGGACTGGCGCTCAACAACGGCACCGCGGCGCTGACCGGACTCGGCGCGTTGGCGCTGTACGACGCGCTGAAACTCGAAAAGAACGCCGACATCGTCGGCGCCCTGTCACTGGAAGCGCTGCACGGCGTGCCCTACGCCTTCGACGCCCGCACCCACGCGCTGCGCCCCCACAGCGGCCAGATCGCCGTGGCGCAGAACATACGCCGCCTCATCGAAGGCAGCGAGATCATCGACAAGTACAAAGGCTCCCGCGTGCAGGACGCCTATTCGCTGCGCTGCATGCCCCAGGTGCACGGCGCCAGCCGCGACGCGCTAGATTACGTGAAGTCGAAGATCGAGATCGAGATGAACTCCGTCACCGACAACCCGCTGATCTTCCCCGACGACGAGGCGGCGCTCAGCGGCGGCAACTTCCACGGCCAGCCCATCGCCCTCGCCATGGACTTTTTCGCCATCGCCGTTTCCGAATTCGGCAGCATCTCCGAGCGCCGCAGCGCCCGCATGGTCGACAAAAGCCTCTCCAACGGCCTGCCGCCCTTCCTGATCGACGACAGCGGCGTCAACAGCGGCTTCATGATCACCCAGTACACCCAGGCCGCCGTGGCCTCGGAGAACAAGACGCTGACCCACCCCGCCTGCGTCGATTCCATCCCCACCTCCGCCAATCAGGAAGACCACGTCTCCATGGGCTATTGGGGCTCGCTCAAGGCTGCGCGCGTGCTGCGCAACGTGGAAAAGATCCTCGGCATCGAAGCCATGGCCGCCTGCCAGGGCGTCGACTTCTCGCTGCCGCTCAGTCTCGGCCGCGGCACGAAAGCCGCCTACGAAGCCTTCCGCGCCCAGATCCCCTTCCTCGAAAAAGACCGCTTCATCCATCCGCTCATGACCCAAGCCATCGACTTCGTCCGCAGCGGCGCTCTGATCGACGCCGTCGAGAACGCCATCGGCGAGTTGAACTGATTGTCCGACAAGATCATCGCTCATACTATTTCTCAATTAAAAAGCCGAACGCAGGGGCGCTGCGAGGGAGCTCCAAGCGACTGAACTCCCCCGCAGCGCTCAGAAAATTACGTTTACACTTTCTATCAAGAATCAATGTAACTCGCCGCTTCCCAAAATCCCAACGTCTGCGCATGAAGCGCGCTCCCCCGTCAGCAGGACGAACAAGGCGCCGGAAGAAAAATCTTCCGGCGCCTTGTTCGTCTTGCTGTTTTCTCAAGAGCAAACATCATTTTTCGTTACTGGTCCAACAGATATTTCTGCAGCTCTTCGCCCTTCAGATTTGCGCCAATGCCGACAGCCAACTTGAGGCGCGCCTGCAAGGGAGAAAGGAAGCCGCCGTTCATGACGCCGAACTCCTTCAGCTTCAGGAAGGCTCCCTCGAAGGAAGAATCCTCCATCACACAGCCCCGCAGGCAGCGCGACACGACCACCACGGGGACGCCGTCGCGCACAAGGGCCTTCAGGTAAGGGACCCAGGCGGGATAGACATGGCCGCCGCCGAAGCCGGCGATGACAAGGCCGTCGAGGGGATTGCCCTCGTCGCCGGTGAGCAGCTGCAGAAAACGTTCCCCGGCCCCCAGCGAAGCGTAGAGCAGCTCCACATTGCGGGCCGGCGTAAACGGCGCGTCAAAAATTTTGCTGCGCTTGGGAGCCTGCCAGAGATGGACCTTGCCGGCGACAATGGCGCCGATGGCGCCGCGGAAATTGCCCGCGAAACCGAGACGGCCGTAGTCGGCATACTCAACGATATCGGAAGCCGCAAAAAGCTGTCCGCCGGCGCAGACCAGCACGCCCTGCCCCCACGCTTCGCGCGACAGGGCGGTGAGCAGCGCCTCGTTCAGCACGGTCAGCGCGTCGCTGCCGGGAACGCCCGCCGGCGCATGAGTCGCGGCAAATATCAGCGGCTGCGGATACACCCAGAGCAGATCGGCCAGATAGGCCATCTCCTCCACGGCGTCGGAGCCGCAGAAGACGACGACGGCATGAGCTCCCGCTTCGACCTGCTGGCTCAACAGTTCGACGAGGTCGGCCGTCATGCGCACCGAATAATGACTGCTGGGCTGATGGCTCCAGTCCACCAGGCGCACCGCTCCCGCCAGCTCGGGCGAAATCCACGACTGGATCGTCTCCGCCGAAACCGGCTGCTGCGAGGTGACGATGCCGTCGGCCAGTCCCATGGAGATTTCGCCGCCGGCGATGACAAGTGAAATATTCTGATCTGCCATTCTCAATACCCCAATTCTTCGCCTACGAGAACCACGTAGGATTTCCTGCCGTCTGGCATGGTCGGCGCCTGCTCCATGATCAGCACGGCGCGGCAGAGGCTGTCGGGACCGAGACAGCCTTTCTCGTCATGACAGCCCATGATGGCGCAGGGCGTCTTGCTCTTGAGCCGCAGCGCGTTGGGCGGCGCCGCGCGGTCGCGCACGCGCGCAAGGGCGCTTGCCACGTCGGGACAGACCTTGTTCATGCCGACGACGTAGATCCGGTCGCCGCGGCTCCAGCACATGGCCGCCACGCGATTGCCGGAACCGTCGATATTGACGAGCACGCCGTCTTTGGTGATCGCGTTGGAACTGGCGAGAAAGACGTCGCACTGCGCTTCTTCAAAACGCGCTTCCAGCTTCTCCGCCGCCGTCGCCTTCGGATCCCAGTGCTGCACCACCTTGTGCCCGCGCCCCCGCAGCGCTTCGACGGCGCCGATCTCGCGAATCGTCACGGAGCCGGGGATCCCCACGCTGGCGCCGGCGGGGATCAGGGTCAGAACCTTTTCCAGAGCTTCCGACGCGGTCGCGGCGTAAAAGGGAACGTGCCCCCGTCGGACCAGATGCTTCTCCATGCTCGCCGCAAGATGGCGGTAGTTGTCTCGCACAGCCTCATTCATCGTCGTTTCAGTCTTCATTTTCTCCTCCAGTTCGGGCTCGGCGAAGCGTTCGCTCTGCCTCAGCCCATGGCGCAAACGCGTTCGTTTTTCCACATTCAAACGCGAAACAAAAAAAGATTAAAAACAGAGCCGAGCTTATTTTATCATACCTATCCCCGCAGAAAAAGAGAATTCTTGCCCGCCGAAATGCAAAAATCAAATCCCGCCTCTCGGCAACCGGCACAATCATCTCAGACGAAGCCGCATGATGAAGAAAACGGGGACAGCGAACACAACCTTTCTCGGACGGGTCAAGCAAAACATCTTGACACCCTCGTTACGATCGCTTATAATGCTCGCGTCGCGAAGGGAGTGGGGACAGAGTGAGCGAAAACGAAGTGCTGGAACGGCGCATTCAGCTTTCGCGGCTGTACGATCTCTACGGGCCGCTCCTCACGGAACGGCAGCGCCGCGTCTACGAAATGCACGATCTCGACGATCTCTCGCTCTCGGAGATCGCCGACGATCTGGGGATCAGCCGTCAGGGCGTTTCCGACCAGCTGCAGCGGGCACGCGACCGCCTCGACGAGATCGAAACGCTGCTCGGCCACGCCGAGAGCTTTCGCCGTATCGAGGACGAAGCCCGCGCCATCTGCGACGGCGAAAATCCCCAACAGCACGCCGCGGCCATTGTCGAGGCGTGCGCCGGAAGGACGATGAATCATGTTTGACTCGCTCAAAGAACGGCTGGAAAGCATTTTCAGCGGACTGCGCGGCCGCGGCAAGCTGACCGAAGAAGACGTTCAGCAGGCCCTGCGCGAAGTTCGCCGCGCCCTTCTCGAAGCCGACGTCAACTACAAAGTCGTCAAGGACCTGGTCGAAAAGATCCGCGTCCGCGCCGTCGGCGCCGAGGTGCTCGAGTCGATCATGCCCGCCCAGCAGGTCGCCGCCGTCGTCTACGAAGAGATCGCCCGCATCATGGGCGAAGGCAGCCGCGGCATCGACATCGCCTCCCAGCCTCCGACGCTGGTGATGATGGTCGGACTTCAGGGCGGCGGCAAAACGACGAGCAGCGCCAAGCTCGCCAAAAAGCTGAGCAAGAACCACAAGCCCATGCTCGTCGCCTGCGACCTGCGCCGCCCCGCCGCGGTGGATCAGCTGCGCGTGCTGGCCGGCCAGGCCGGAGTCGCCTTCTTCGGCCCCGAAGCCGGCGAGACCGACGTCGTGGCGCTCTCCCAACGGGCTCTCGCCTACGCCGCCTCGCACCTGATCGACGTACTCATCTTCGACACGGCCGGACGTCTCGCCGTCGACGAGGAGATGATGGCCGAGCTCGACCGCATGAAAGCAGTCCTGAACCCGCACGAAATCCTTCTGGTCGTCGACGCCATGTCGGGGCAGGAAGCCCTGAACGTGGCCGAAGCCTTCAACAAACGCCTCGGCGTCACCGGCGTCGTGCTCAGCAAGCTCGACGGCGACGCCCGCGGCGGAGCGGCTCTGGCCGTGCTGGCCGCTACCGGCGTGCCGGTCAAATTCGCCGGCGTCGGCGAAGGACTCGACGCCATCGAGCAGTTCGATCCCCGCCGCATGGCCGAGCGCATCATGGGCATGGGCGACATGGCCGGCCTGGTGGAAAAGATCAAGGAGGCCACGACCGAAACCGACATCCGGCAGATGGCGCAGAGCTTCAAAAAGCAGCGCTTCACGATGGACGACCTGCTCGCGCAGTTCGCTCAGGTCGAGAAGATGGGCCCGCTCGACAAGGTGATGGAGATGCTGCCCGGCGCGATCACCAGCAAAATGAAGGATCTGCCGTCGGAAGCGTTGGACGACAAGCGCCTGCTGCGCATGAAAGCCATCATCCAGTCCATGACGAAGGCCGAGCGCCGCGATCCCTCGATCATCAAGGGCAGCCGCCGGCGCCGCATCGCCGAAGGCTCGGGCACCACGGTGCAGATGGTCAACCAGCTGCTGAAGCAGTTCGAGCAGATGAGCGAGTTGTGGAAGCGCTTCGGCAAGATGGGCAAAAAAAGAGGCCTCATGGGAGGTCTGGGCGGCATGTTCCGCCGCTGAAAAACCGCAGAAAATCCCCAAACGGGATTTTTTATAAACGACAAATTGTTTCAGGAGGTGTTGCAGAAATGGCAGTAAGAATTCGTCTTTCACGTCACGGCCGCAAAAAGGTCCCCTTCTATCGTCTCGTGGTGGCCGACTCCCACAGCCCCCGCGACGGCCGCTTCATCGAGGAGCTCGGCACGTACGATCCCATGAAGGATCCCGCCGAGATCAAGATCAACGAGGAATCCGCCGTGAAGTGGCTCCGCAACGGCGCTCTTCCGTCCGACACGGCCCGCGCTCTTCTCAAGAAGGCCGGCGTCTGGGCCAAGTTCTCCGAGAAAGCCGAGTGACGCCCATGGATTACCAGGCTCTCGTCAAAACCATCGCCGTCTCGCTCGTGACCAAGCCCGAATCGGTTGAAGTCAGCGCCGAGAAGGACGCCGAGGGCGTCCTCCGCGTGCTGATCCACGTCGCCGAAGAAGACACCGGCCGCGTCATCGGCCGCCGCGGCGCCACCATCAACGCCATTCGTCAGATCGTCCGCGTCTCCTCCGTCAAGGGCGGAGACAGCGTCGAAGTCGACGTCGCCGAGACCGGCGACAGGAACGCCGACGCCGAATAACGATGCCTGGCACCGTCAGAGTCGTCATCGGGCAGGTCCAGGGTACTCACGGCCTTCGCGGCGAGCTCAAGATCCGGCCGCTCACCGATTTTCCCGAGCGTTTTTTCGATATGGAGAGCCTCAGCTTCTACCGTGACGGAAAATGCGCGGGGAGCTATCGCGTGGAAGGCATGCGCGACGCGCTGACGCGCGGTTATTTTCTGGCCGCGCTGGAAGGCGTCGACACCATCGAGCAGGCCGAACTTCTGCGCGGCTGCTCCGTGGAGATCGCCTCGGACGAGCGCATGCCGCTGGCGCCTGGCGAGTTCTGGATCAGCGACCTGATCGGCCTTGACGCGTGCGACGACCAGGGGCGCAAGCTCGGCGTCGTCAAAGACATCGTCGACAGCGGAGCCTCTCAGCTCGTCGTCGTTAGAGATCCCGACGGCAAGGATCACCTGATCCCCGCCGCGCCGGAATTCCTCCGCGACGCCGACCTGAAAGCGCGCCGCGTCACGCTCCGTTTGATCGAAGGACTGTGGGAACTGTGAAAGTCACCGTCGTCACCGCGTTTCCCGATTTTCTCGACAGCTTCGCGCGCACCAGCATCGTCGGCCGCGCCGTGGAAAAAGGGCTGATCGACGTGGAGATCGTGAACCTGCGCGACTTTGCGCAGGGCAATTACCGGCAGATCGACGATTACAGCTTCGGCGGCAAAGGCGGCATGACCCTCATGCCCGAAGTGCTGGAGCGGGCGCTGCATTCCGTCCGCGGCGAAAGGACGAAAGTCCTCTTCCCCACGCCCGTCGGCGCCGTGTTGACGCAGGACCTCGTCGAAGCGCTTGCGCGCGAAGAACATCTTGCGATCTTCTGCGGCCATTACGAAGGACTGGACGAGCGTTTCGTCGAGAAGTACGTCGATCTGGAATACTCCATCGGCGATTACGTCCTCACCGGCGGCGAGATCCCCGCCATGACGCTGATCGACGCGCTCTCGCGCCTCGTTCCCGGCGTCGTCGGCAAAGAGCTTTCCGTCGCCGACGACTCGTTCTACAACGGCATGCTCGACACGCCCCACTTCACCCGCCCCGCCGTCTGGCAGGGCATGGAAGTCCCCGCCGAACTCACGTCCGGCGACGACGCCCAGATCGAGAAATGGCGCCGGCGCGCCGCGGCCGGCCGCACGCTCTCTCGCCGTCCCGATCTGCTCAGCCGCGCCAACGTAATGGACTATCTGCAAGACGAAGTGTATCTTGGTCTTTCAATCGATCCCACCGCGCCGGAACTGGCCGCCGAACTCGCGCAGATCGTTCAAACCGCAAAAGCCTACGGCCTCGCGCGCGTGATCGCCGCGCCGCAGAAGTGCGAAGACTTTGACGCGCTCCGCAGCCGGCTGTCCGAAGTTCCCGAAATCAAGTGCGTCCCCTCCGTCAGCCGCATGGCGGAGTGGGTCGCGAGAAAAAAACACGGCCCGCTCCTCACCATCGCCGCGGAAACTCCTTCAGGCATCCCATGGATGGAAGCCAAACGGCAAATGGTCGGAGCGTCCGGTCCCGCGCTGATCCTTTTCGGCGCCGCGCCGGCGCAAGGCCGCGTCATCGCCATGCGGCCCCAGGAGACTACCGGTGGAGAACTGCCTCGCACCGCTCTGATCTCCGCTACGCTGGACCGGTTTTTCGGTTCCAGATAAAACACCCGACAAACAGGGAGGTAATGCAGTATGGATCCCAGAGTAAAACTCGTTGAGCAGAAATACATGAAGCCGGAGGGCGAAATCCCCGCCTTCCGCGCCGGCGACACCGTGCGCGTTTCCGTCAAGGTCAAGGAAGGCGCCCGCGAGCGTCTTCAGGCCTTCGAAGGCATCGTCATCGCCCGCAAGCACGGCGGCATCGGCGAAAGCTTCACCGTCCGCAAGATCAGCAACGGCATCGGCGTGGAGAGGATTTTCCCCCTTCACTGCCCCAGCGTCGCCCAGATCGAAGTCAAGCGCCTCGGCCGCGTCCGCCGCGCCAAGCTGTACTATCTGCGCAAACTCAGCGGCAAGAGCGCCCGCATCAAAGAGCGTCGCGTTTAATCTCCTCACAGCCCCACGCACTAAAAAGTCTCCCATTTTTTCGAACGTATCGAAAAAATGGGAGACTTTTTGTTACCTCTTACCCCGAAGATCAAAAACACCGATCCAGGCCACACATGCGCTTCATCGACGTTCAGAAATGTGCATGAGAAACTGCCGCGTCTCTTCCTGCTGCGGAGCGTTGAAAATCTGTTCCGGCGTGCCGCTTTCGACGATCCGCCCATGATTCATGTACACCACACGGTCCGCGACGTCACGGGCAAACGACATCTCATGGGTCACGATCACCATCGTCATGTTGTGTTTCCGCGCCAACCCGCGGATCACGTTCAGCACTTCCCCGACCAGATATGGATCAAGCGCGCTGGTCGGCTCGTCAAAGAGCATGACTTTGGGGTTCAGCGCAATGGCGCGGCCGATAGCGACGCGCTGCTGCTGCCCGCCGGAAAGCGTAGCCGAAGAGGCGTCTGCTTTTTCCTCGAGCCCTACCTGCTCCAAAATTTTCAGGGCTGCCGCACGGGCCTCTTTCTTTTTCCTATGCTGGACAATCTGTGTGGGAAAGGCGATATTCTCGAGCGCCGTTTTGTTGTTGAACAGATGGAAGTTCTGAAAGATCATGGCCGTTTTGCGCCGCAGTTTATAAATATCCCGCCGCGCCGCCTGTCCTGCCGTCAGGGTTATTCCGTCGATACTCACTTCCCCTGCATCGGGAACTTCCAGATAATTCATGCACCGAAGCAACGTGGATTTCCCCGTGCCGGAAGGGCCAATAATCGCCATAACTTCGCCGTCTTCTACGTCAAGGTCGACCCCCTTCAGCACTTCCAGAGCACCAAAGCGTTTCTTCAATCCGCGGATGGTGATCATTGTGCGCTTCCTCCGACAACTTTCAGACGACGTTCCAAATACTTCTGAAGGATACCGATAATTTTCGACAAGCAGAAATAGATGATAAACGCGTCAAGGTATGCTTCAAAAAATTTAAAAGAACCATTCCCTATCAGCGACACTTGTCCCATAATTTCTCTGACACCCAACGTGAAAGCCATGGACGTGTTCTTCAGCAGAGCGATAAAATCGTTCGTCAATACCGGAACGGCGATCCTCGCCGCCTGCGGCAGCACGATATACCACATAGTCTGCAACTGGGTCATGCCGCACGCAAGACCTGCTTCGGTCTGCCCTTTCGCCACGGCTTCCAGAGCCGAGCGCATATTTTCCGTCGTATAGGCCGCGGCGTTCAGCGCCAAACCCAGTATTGCCGCGTTGATCGCCTTCATTTCACGAAAGAACGGCGAGACCTGCGCAAAGCCATAATAAATGAAAAAGAGCTGCGTCAACAACGGCGTTCCTCGAAATATATCGATATATACGTTCACTAACGGCGTCAATAGCGGGACTTTGTAATAACGGATAATCGTGACCGCCAGCGCCAAAGCGAGGGTCAACATCATAGCCAGCACAGCGATTTTCAAAGTTATCCCCGCATAACTCAGGATCACTGGCAATTGCCGCAACGCATATGACCAATCAATATTCATGACCGACCTCAACTCAAGATTTAGTTTTTAAAATCCGAACATCAAAGAAGGATTTCTCCGCGCACAGAGAAATCCTTCCGAATCGTCTCGCTTACTCAAAAACCTTAAGAGGTTTGTAGGCTGTTTCATCAAGCCCCAACCACTTCATACTGAGCTCTTTCATCGTTCCATCGTCAATGAGCTGCTGCGTCGCCTCGCTGAAAATCTTGCGAATCTTCTCAGAGCGCGGTTCGTCTTTGCGCCAGGGGAACGCGCAGGATCCTTCCTCGATCGAAGGACATGCGGCAACTTCAAGCTCAAAACCACCCTGCTTCGCCTGAATGAAAGCCGATACCGGCGATTTATAAATCGCGTCAAGGCGTCCCATTGCCAGATCGTAAGGATGCCCTTCCTCACTGTATGCGACAATCTCAAAAGGAACTTTTTTCTGCAGCTCTTCAAGACGCAGAATCGTGTTGCCGCCAGCAGCGCAGCCGATACGCAGCCCCTTCAGATCTTCAAACGTCTTATATTTCGCCCCGTCGCCCTTGCGCACGATAATGCGATTCTCGTCATAAATGTATTCACGCGAAAAGTCATATTTTTTCTGACGCTCATCGCTGGGAAAGATGCAGCACACCACCGTATCAATGCGTTTCGAGTCCATCTGCCCAAAAATTCCGTCCCACGGCAAGGTTTTGATCTCTATCGAAATCCCAGTACGCGCCGCAATCTCGTGAATCATATCGACTTCAAAACCGGTAAGATTCCCCGCATCATCCAAAAAATTGAAGGGAGGATAAGCTCCGTCGGTTCCAAAAACAACCGTTCCAATCTCCTTCAGCGTCTCTGGTTCCACGCTGATCTTCTTCTCATTGCCGGCATACGCCGCCGAAACGAAAAGCACCCCTACCAGCCCCAGACACCCCAAGAACTTTGCCTTAACTTCCATTCTAAAGCTTTTCCTCCTCGCGACAAATATATAACCATGCCCCGCAGAGCGCACGATAAAAACGAAAAGACTGCTTCTCCAAATATTTTCATCGTTTCCGCTTACCATTCATTCTCGCGGTACATGATTATTGTTTATAATGATAATTCTCTCTACAGAGAAATGCAAGTACGTACGCTCATACAATTCAATGAACAAAACCCAAAAAAAATGCGCTCCATACAGAACAATTCTTTACCAATCGTTTTCGTTAACACAAAAAGGCCCCATATCACGCTAAGTTGAAAAGATCAATCTCGTTTCCTCTTTCAAGCGTCGCTATAGTGCCCCTTCTCTTATGGTTCTTCGGTATATTACTCCCCCTTTTGCTCCGTGTTCCACAGCAGCACATACGGCTCCCCGTCGTCAATCATCGCCGTCTTCAGAATCAGCGTCTTGCGGAGAACCGATTCGGGGAAAGCATTCAATACCGTCGGCAGAATCTCAAGCGCCGCGCAAGCAATTTCGTTTCGTCCTCTGGATCACGTGCGCAGCGCGTAAATTATAAAACCGCAGAGGCATTGACATAAAATTTTTATTCCACTATCCTTTTGTTCAGGAGTTGCCGGCAGCCCCTTATTACAAAAATAAGGAGCGCAATCTCATGAATCATGAAATATTCTCGGGAACGCATTACAATATCGGCCGTCAGTGGGGACAAAAACTGGCGCCGCGAAACGTTTCACTCCTCTCTCAGATTCCCTTTCCGCTTTCCGAAGAAGCAGGAAACTTCGCTTCGGCCTGTCTGCCCGTTTATCAAAAATTTTTTCCGGAAATCCTCGATGAAATCCAAGGCGTCGCGGACGGGCAAGGCTGTTCCCCCGAAAAGCTGCGGACGCTTCTGTTCAGCCTCTATTCGATAGCGCCGGGCGCCAACTGTTCCTGCTTTGCGCTGTCGGGCAAAGGACAGATCCTGCTTGGCCGCAACAGCGATTTCTTCTCGGAGCTCAAAGAACAAAATATGAACGTCATTTACGACGTTCCCGCCGCCTCACAGGGCTTCACCGCGAACACGACCAGCTTCATACAGATGGAAGACGGCGTCAACCGCCTCGGTCTTGCCGTCGGTCTTACCTCGGTTCTGCCGCGACGCATAAAGCCAGGAATGAACGCGGGACTGCTGCTGCGCTTCTTTCTGGAAAAATGCCGTAACGTCGACGACGTGCTTCAAAGCATTGCCAGGCTCCCCATCAGCTCTTCACAAACCTTCACCGCCGCCGATCCATCGGGCAGAATCGCTTTGATCGAATGCAGCTCCGAACACGTGAGCGTCAGTTCCACCCCTCTACCGCAGAACTTTCTCTGCGCCGTCAACAGTTTTCATATGAGACCAATGGACAGCCTCCAGAAAGCCGCGGCCGAAGAGTGGTTCTCGGAACGCCGATATCGGACGATGAGAGATTCCCTCATCAAGGGGCGCGTCACCGACGCCTCTTCCGCCCAAAAACTGTTGAGCGGCGAACACGGCTTTCTGAGTCAGTATCCCCCCAGTACAGGCAAAGATACCGTCTGGTCCGTCGTCTACGATCTCGCAAACAGAAAAATCTACCGCGCCGAAGGCAATCCGCAGCGTTGTCCTTTCCGTCACGATCAGCGATTCCCGCTTTAAGAAAAAAGAGCCAAAAAAGGCCGGCCCGCGGCGGGAAGGATTTTCCGCAGCGGGCCGGCGATTTTTGAACGAAGATTTTTAAGCGAAGATTTTCGAGCGGAGAAAGGAAGAGAAAAAGAGAAGAAGGAAGAAGTAAGGAAGAAAAAACAGAGACACGGGCGACGACCTACTCTCCCGCGAAGCGAATCGCAGTACCATCGGCGCGTGAGGGCTTAACTGCCGGGTTCGGCATGGGACCGGGTGGACCCCCTCCGCATTTATCACCAGTATCTCTGTTCAATTCGACTTCCGCAACTGCCATGGACGCGTCCACAGTCAGTGCGAAAGCGAAACCTTTTCGTTGTTCTTTTTTCGTTTCTCTTTTTCGTTTCTCTTCTCTCGAACAGCACGAAACTGAAACAGGTTAAGGCCTCGGTGTATTAGTACCGGTTAACTCAACGTCTCGCAACGCTTCCATTCCCGGCCTATCGAACCCCTCGTCTCGGGGACACCTTACTACCTTCTGGTATGAGATATCTCATCTTGGGGGCGGTTTCCCGCTTAGATGCCTTCAGCGGTTATCCGGGCCGTACTTGGCTACTCTGCTGATGCGGCTGGCGCCACAACAGATACACCAGTGGTACGTCCACTCCGGTCCTCTCGTACTAGGAGCAGCTCCCCTCAAATATCTTGCGCCCGTGGTGGATAGGGACCAAACTGTCTCACGACGTTTTGAACCCAGCTCGCGTACCGCTTTAATGGGCGAACAGACCAACCCTTGGGACCTGCTACAGCCCCAGGATGCGACGAGCCGACATCGAGGTGCCAAACCTCCCCGTCGATGGGAACTCTCGGGGGAGATCAGCCTGTTATCCCCAGGGTAGCTTTTATCCGATGAGCGACGGCCTTTCCATTCAGCACCGCCGGATCACTAGGACCGACTTTCGTCTCTGCTCGAAATGTCTCTCTCGCAGTTAAGCCAACTTATACCCTTGCGCTCTCTTGGCGGTTTCCATTCGCCATGAGTTGACCTTTGCGCGCCTCCGTTACTCTTTGGGAGGCGACCGCCCCAGTCAAACTGCCCGCCTGACTGTGTCCTCTTCGTCGATTCAGACGCTAAAGTTAGACATTCGAAATCACAAGGGTGGTATCCCAACGATGGCTCCAAGAAAGCCAAAGCTCTCTCTTCTCCGCCTCCCACCTATCCTGTGCATGTGATTTCAAATATCAGTATCAGGCTACAGTAAAGCTCCATGGGGTCTTTCCGTCCTACCACGGGGAACCGGCGTCTTGACCGGTACCACAATTTCACTGGATCTCTCGTTGAGACAGCGCTCAAATCGTTACGCCATTCGTGCAGGTCGGAACTTACCCGACAAGGAATTTCGCTACCTTAGGACCGTTATAGTTACGGCCGCCGTTTACTGGGGCTTCATTTCCAAGCTGCGCCTTGCGGCTCACTCTTCCATTTAACCTTCCAGCACCGGGCAGGCGTCAGACTCTATACTTCGACTTGCGTCTTATGCAGAGTCCTGTGTTTTTGGTAAACAGTCGCTTGAGCCTGGTTTCTGTGGCTGCTCCCCGCTTCACCTTACGATTGACGGGGGCAGCACTCCTTCTCCCTAAGTTACGGAGTTAACTTGCAGAGTTCCTTAACGAGAGTTATTCCACTCACCTTAGCTTGCTCAGCTTGACCACCTGTGTCGGTTTCGGGTACGGGCGCCATAAGTTCTCCCTAGCAGGTTTTCCTGGCAGCGGAGCTTCAACAGCTTCGCCTCGAAATGAGGCTCCCTCTCGGATCTCGGCCTTGACGGGGCGATGTGCTTGACTGTCGCCCCAGCCTGCTTCCTTGGACTGGCTCTTCCATCAGCCGGCCTGTCTAGCTTTCTGCGTCGCTGCTTCGGTCGTAGCGAACTTATCGCGGGGCAGGAATTTCAACCTGCTGTCCATCATCTACGCTTTTCAGCCTTGACTTAGGCCCCGCCTTACCCTGGGCGGATCAACCTTCCCCAGGAATCCTTGGTCTTCCGGTGTATTTGATTCTCGCAAATATGTCGTTACTCATGCCGGCATTCTCACTACTCAGCTGTCCACGAAACTTTACAATTTCGCTTCGTCCCGCTGACTACGCTCCCCTACCGATAGATTGCTCTATCCCATAGCTTCGGCGGCATGCTTAGCCCCCTACATTTTCGGCGCGGGGGTCCTCGACCAGTGAGCTGTTACGCACTCTTTAAAGGATGGCTGCTTCTGAGCCAACCTCCTGGCTGTTTCGGGGTCCCTACATCCTTGTCACACTTAGCATGCTCTTCGGGGCCTTAGCTGATGATCTGGGCTGTTTCCCTTTCGACCACGAACCTTATCACCCGCGGTCTCACTCCTGATTTCTACGTGGCGGCATTCGGAGTTTGATGGCTCGCGCAAATCCCCCAGGACCGCTTGAGCTGTCAGTCGCTCTACCTCCGTCACGAATCCATCAAGGCTGCACCTCAATGCATTTCGGGGAGAACCAGCTATTACCTAACTCGATTAGCTTTTCACTCCTAACCACAGGTCATCCAAGACTTTTTCAACAGGCACTGGTGCGGTCCTCCATGGGGTTTCACCCCCACTTCAACCTGCCCATGGCTAGATCGTCAGGCTTCGGGTTTATTGCAGGCAACTTCGCGCTCTCTTCGAACTCGCTTTCGCTTCGGCTCCGGAACTTCATCCCTTAACCTCGCTGCATGCAATATCTCGCCGGCTCATTTTTCAATAGGCACGCTGTCACTTTCCATACATCGCTGTATTTCCAGCTCCAACTGCTTGTAGGCATACGATTTCAGGTCTCTTTCACTCCCCTCCCGGGGTGCTTTTCACCTTTCCCTCTCGGTACTATGCGCTATCGGTCACTTACAGTATTTAGCCTTGGACCATGGGCGGCCCGGATTCAAACGGAATTTCTCGTGCTCCGCTCTACTTGGGATTCGGTCTTCAGAGGGATCGGGTTTTCGTCTACGCGGCTTTCACGTTCTGCGGCTCGCTTTTCCAACACGATTCGACTAACCCGAGCTTTTCTTACTCTGCGGAAGCTCAGCAGCGCTTCCCCGACTGTCCCGCAACTCCCTCCGCAGCAACGGCTGCTGCCTTGCACTGCGGGGGTTTAGGCTGGCCCCTGTTCGCTCACCACTACTGGGGGATCTCTTCGATTTCTTTTCCTCCGGCTACTGAGATGTTTCACTTCACCGGGTTCCTCTCCTTTACGGAGTCACGGGTCTGCACCCGTGGGGTTGCCCCATTCAGATATCCGCGGATCGAGGCCTGCTTGCGGCTCCCCGCGGCGTTTCGCCGCTTGCTGCGTCTTTCGTCGGCTGTAAGTGCCTAGGCATCCGTCGTATGCCCTTTCTACCTTAACCTGTTTCAGTTTCGTCCTGTTCGATTGTCAAATGGCTGGGCGCGCGGGAGGGGGATCCGGTTTCCCGAGGATCTTTCTCCAACGCTGGATGCCGCGCGCTCTTTCGGCGCTTGCTCTTTGGCGTTTTGCGTTTGGCGCTCGGCGCTTTCTTAATCCAGGCATAAAACGCCCGGTTGGGTTCCTTGACTCGAAGAGGGGGAGAGAAGCGGCGTGAAGCGGGGGAAGATGTTTTGGTATTTCTGTCGTGCAAACGTGCAGCTTGTTTCGTTCAGCTTGAGTTCTCGTTCGCTGATGGTGCTCCTTAGAAAGGAGGTGATCCAGCCGCACGTTCCCGTACGGCTACCTTGTTACGACTTCACCCTCCTCACCGGACACTCTTTAGGCGGATCCTTCCTTGCGGTTAGGCCTCCGGCTTGGAGAGCACCCGACTCGGATGGTGTGACGGGCGGTGTGTACAAGGCCCGGGAACGTATTCACCGCGGCTTGGCTGATCCGCGATTACTAGCGATTCCAACTTCATGCAGTCGAGTTGCAGACTGCAATCCGAACTGGGGATGGCTTTCCGGGATCTGCTTCACCTTCCGGTCTCGCTTCTCTCTGTACCATCCATTGTAGCATGTGTGTCGCCCTGGACATATGGGCCATGATGACTTGACGTCGTCCCCACCTTCCTCCATCTTGTCGATGGCAGTCTCGCCGGAGTGCTCAGCTTTACCTGGTAGCAACTGGCAATAGGGGTTGCGCTCGTTGCGGGACTTAACCCAACATCTCACGACACGAGCTGACGACAGCCATGCAGCACCTGTTCACGTTCCCTTCCTTGCGGAGGGGTCGATCCGCTTTCGCTTCTCTACCGCGTGTATGTCAAGTCCAGGTAAGGTTCTTCGGTTTGCATCGAATTAAACCACGTGCTCCACCGCTTGTGCGGGCCCCCGTCAATTCCTTTGAGTTTCAATCTTGCGACCGTACTCCCCAGGCGGTATGCTTATCGCGTTAACTTCGGCACGAAACTATCGCTAGTCTCACACCCAGCATACATCGTTTACTGCCAGGACTACCGGGGTATCTAATCCCGTTCGCTCCCCTGGCTTTCGCGCTTCAGCGTCAGTATGCAGCCAGCAAACCGCCTTCGCCACTGGTATTCTTCCTGATATCTACGCATTTCACCGCTACACCAGGAATTCTGTTTGCCTCTCTGCTTCTCAAGCTCTCCAGTTTCGTCTGCGAAAAAGGGTTAAGCCCTTCCATTTGACAGACGACTTGAAGCGCCGCCTACGCGCCCTTTACGCCCAGTAATTCCGGACAACGCTCGCTCCCTACGTATTACCGCGGCTGCTGGCACGTAGTTAGCCGGAGCTTCCTCGCAGGGTACCGTCACTTCCTTCTTCCCCTGCAACAGAGGTTTACAACCCGAAGGCTGTCTTCCCTCACGCGGCGTCGCTGGGTCAGGCTTCCGCCCATTGCCCAATATTCCCCACTGCTGCCTCCCGTAGGAGTCTGGACCGTCTCTCAGTTCCAATGTGGCCGGTCGACCTCTCAGTCCGGCTACCCGTCTTCGGTTTGGTGAGCTTTCACCTCACCAACTGCCTGATAGGACACAAGTCTCTCCAAAAGCGCATCTCTGCTTTTCACCTTCCGGCTTATGAGGTATTAGCTCCGGTTTCCCGCAGGTGTCCCTCTCTTTCGGACAAGTCCTTGTGCTTTACTCACCCGTCCGCTGCTCGAATGATTCAATTCAACATATGTCTCCTCAAATCATCCTCGCCCAACTTGCATGTGTTAAGCACGCCGCCAGCGTTCGTCCTGAGCCAGGATCAAACTCTCCGTTGAATCCTTTATCCTTACCTGTTCCATCTTCTCGGATCCTTCTCGCTTGGCTTCTCTTCCTCGTCCTCTTCGGTTGTCAAGGAGCTGCACTGACGTTTGGCGATCCAATGTGAACCGCGTTTCGTTCAGTGCAAGGGAAATGATACACCCTGGAGCATTTTTTGTCTATATCTTCTTTTAGTTGATGTTATTGGCTTATTTGTAATCTGTAAAGCTTCATATCGCAAACGGTCCCGGACGATCAAATCCCACAGATCGCTGAAACGGCGCTCAATGCCTGCCGGCAACAGAAAAATCCCGAAAACCGGCGTTTTCGGGATTTTTCTGTTGCGCATTTTTTTCGGCTCAGTTTTTGCCGGTGAGTTCGTCCAATTCACCTGAGCGAATCGCCACGCGTTCGATGCCGCAGGCTCTGCCGTCCTCGTCGTCGATCTCAACGATCACGCCGTTCAGTCGCACGTCCTCCTGGGCAACTTCGAACTTAGCCGGCAAAGAGGTGAGAAATCGGGGCAAAACGCTTTCGTAGGTCATGCCGATGGAGCTGCGGAACGCGCCGGTCATGCCGACGTCGCTGATGTAGGCGGTGCCGCCGGGCAGGATTTCTTCGTCGGCCGTCTGGACGTGGGTATGGGTCCCGACCATGGCGGAAACCCTTCCGTCAAGGTACAGTCCCATGACGCGTTTTTCCGAGGTGGCTTCGGCGTGGAAATCGACGAAGACGGGAATGTCGCCGAGTTTCGGCAGTACCTCGTCCATGGCGCGGAAGGGGCAGTCAGTGAGGGGCATGAAAACGCGTCCCTGGATGTTGACGACGCCCAGTCTTTTGCCGTTCCTGCCGGCAAGGATCGTCCAGCCGCGGCCGGGCACGCCCTGCGGGTAATTGAGGGGACGGAGGACGCGGCTCTCTTCATCCAGAAGAGGAAGAAACTCTTTTTTGTCCCAGATGTGGTTGCCCGAGGTGATGCCGTCTACGCCGGCGGCGAAAAATTCGTTCATGATCTTTTCGGTGAGGCCGCGGCCGGCGGCGCTGTTTTCGCCGTTGACGAGAACGAAATCGAAGGGGCCTTTCAGGCGGCGCAGCTTGGGCAGCATGGCGAAAAAGGCGTTTCGCCCGGGGCTGCCGACGACGTCGCCGACGAAGAGTATCCTCATGGGCGAAGCCTACTTGGCGAGGTCGGAGGCGCGGATCTCCTTGATGGCGGTGACTTTGATCTGGCCGGGATACTTCAGTTCTTCCTCGATCTTGCGGGCGATGTCGTAAGCCAGTTTGGCCACGGACGCCTCGTCGGGGACGCTGGGCGCGACCAGCACGCGGACTTCGCGTCCGGCCTGGATGGCGAAGGCCTTGCTGACGCCCTTGAAGCCGTTGGCCACGGTCTCGAGTTTTTCCAGACGTTTGACGTAGGCGTCGATGCTCTCGCGACGGGCGCCGGGGCGCGCTGCGCTGATGGCGTCGGCGGTGGCGACGATGACGTCGTAAATGCTCTTGACTTCCATGTCTTCGTGGTGCGAGCCGATGGCGTTGATGACTTCGGGCGGCTCGCCGTAACGTTTGGCGAGGTCGGCGCCGATCAGGGCGTGCGGGCCCTCGATCTTGAAATCGACGGCCTTGCCGATGTCGTGAAGCAGGCCGGCGCGACGGGCCAGTTCTTCGTTGACGCCCAGCTCGGAGGCGATCATGCCGGAGATGTACGCCACTTCCATGCTGTGCTGCAGGGCGTTCTGGCCGTAGCTGTAGCGGTAGCGCAGCTGGCCGATGGTGCGGACCAGCTCGGAATTCATCTGCTTGATGCCGAGTTCCATCAGCGCCTGATCGCCGGCGTCGGCGATGGACTCCTCCACTTCGGCGGTCGCTTTGGCGACCAGCTCCTCGATGCGGGCAGGATGGATGCGGCCGTCCACAACCAGCTTTTCGAGCGACAGACGGGCGATCTCACGACGCACGGGGTCGAAACAGCTCAGCGTCACCGCTTCCGGCGTGTCGTCCACGATCAGGTCGACGCCGGTGGCCGTCTCGAAGGCGCGGATGTTGCGGCCTTCGCGGCCGATAATGCGGCCCTTCATCTCGTCGTTCGGCAGCGACACGGTGCTGACGGCGACGTCCGAGGATTTCTCCACGGCGCAGCGCTGCACGGCGGTGACGATGATCTCGCGGGCTTTCTTGTTCGCGTCGCGCTGGGCCTGGGCTTCCATCTCCGCCAGCCGCAGGCCGATCGCGTGCTGAGCGCTGTCTTCTACCTCATGAAGCAGCTGGGCGCGGGCCTGGTCGCTGGTCATCCGGGCGATCTGTTCGAGGTCGGTGACGCGTCTCTTGCAGAGTTCGTCGGCTTCCTGGATCTTCTTTTCCAGATCGTCCTGACGGGTCTTCATCTCGTCCTCGCGGTGCTGGAGCTTTTCCAGCTTGCGGTCGAGTTTCTCTTCTTTCTGCTCCAGAAGGCGTTCGGTGCGCTGCAGCTCCACGCGCCGCTCCTTGGCGTCCCGCTCGGCTTCGAGGCGGACTTTGGAAGCTTCGTCACGCGCCTCCGACACCAGCAGCTTGCTGTCGCGCTCGGCGCTGGACCGCGCTTCCTTGACGATGTTCTCCGCCTGAGAGCGCGCTTCCGCCACCTTGCGCGCGGCCACGCCCTTGGCGATGAACATCCCCGCCCCCGTGCCCCCGATGATGCCGAGGAGCACTCCAAGTACCAGATAAATACTCAAAAGTTCTCACTCCTTATGAATTTGTCAATATAAAATCGCCCCGCCCATTTTCAGGCGGCAGCGGAAGCCGGCATCCCTTCGAAAAATAAATGAAAACATATGTTGAGGGGAACGCGGGCTTGACAAAAATCTGCCTGTAACGTTTTTTATTTTACAGTTATCTGCGAAACTTCACAAGGGGAAAACGTAAAAATTTCCCCATAAAAAGGCCGGAAAAATCTTCGTGCGTTTTCGGACATCCATCGTTTACAACAGCGGAAGCCCATGAGAAAAAGAGTTCCTCATGAGCTTCCGCGTATCGCTCTGTACCGTTATTCTTCATCGCCGCCAGTCCCTTCGCCGAGACTGCGGAAATTTTCAAGTTCTTCATGCAACTGCGAAAACGCCTCGCGGACCGCGGACGACGAAAAGCCGCGGCGGCGCAGACGAGCGTCGAGTTTTTGCGGCGTCATGCCGCGCTGATTTCCCCACTGGCGCGCCAGGCGCAGCGCCCGTTCGGCCTCGTCGATTCCGCTCTCCGCAAGGGCGTCGTCGATATCGGCATGGCTGACGCCGCGCGCTCTCAGTTCGTCGCGCAGGCGGCGCAGGCCGAAATCGCGCTTGGAATCGACGTAGAGCAGCGCGTAGGCGCGGTCGTCGATCATGCCGATCTCTTCGAAACGGTCCAGCAGCTCCGCCGCTTTCTCCTCGGGGCAGCGGCGCTCGCGCAGTTTCCGCGCCAGCTCTTTGCGCGTGCGCGGGGTCGAAACGAGGCGGATCAGCACGGACTCCCACTTCATGTCTTCGTCGGGCAGGGCGGAAAAAGGCAGGGAGCGCTCTTCTTTCATCAGGCGGTCCTCGCGATGTCGAGCATGCGCCCGTAGCGGCTCAGCACGGCCTGCATGAGCAGTGGGAAGCTCTCGTAGGGATCGCCCTGCGCGATCAGAGCGAAGGCTTCCTGGCGCGCGACTTCCATGACGGCGCCGTCGCGGATCAGATCGGCGACGCGGAAATCCGTCAGGCCGTGCTGGCGCACGCCGCAGAACTCGCCCGGACCGCGCATCTGCATGTCCGCCTCGGCGATCGCGAAGCCGTCGCTGAGGGAGCAGAATTGATCGAGGCGGTGTTCCGCCTCGGGATTTTTCGGATCGGCGTAGAGGATGCACCAGGACTTGGCGGGGCCGCGGCCGACGCGGCCCCGCAGCTGATGGAGCTGCGAGAGGCCGAAGCGTTCGGCGTTTTCCACGACCATCACCGTCGCGTTGGGCACGTCGACGCCGACTTCGATGACGGTCGTGGAGGCGAGCAGGTCGATGCGTCCCGCCGAGAATTCGGTCATGACGGCGTTTTTTTCCTTTTCGCTCATGCGCCCGTGGAGCATGGCCAAACGCCGCTTCGGGAATTCGCGCCGGAGCCGTTCGAAGCGCGACTCCAGCGGCGCGGCGTCGAAGTTCTCGCTTTCCTCGATGAGCGGGCAGACCCAATAGATCTGACGGCCGGCGGCCATTTCGCTTTCGAGGAAGCGCAGCATTCTCGGCAGGCGGTTGTCGCCGATCCACACGGATTTGACGGGCTGGCGGCCGTCCGGCAGCTGACGGATCGTGGACACGGCCAGGTCGCCGTAGACCGAAAGGGCCAGCGTGCGCGGGATCGGCGTGGCCGTCATCACCAGCGTATGCGGCGCTTCGGCGCCGGCTTTGCTGTTCAGGGCCTTGCGCTGGAGCACGCCGAAGCGGTGCTGCTCGTCGATGACGATCAGGCCGAGCCGCTTGAAGCTGACGGCTTCTTGGATCAGCGCATGGGTGCCGACGACGACGCGCAGCGTGTCGTCGGACAAACGCTCGTGGATTTTTTTCTTTTCGGCGGGCGCGACGCCGCCGGTCAGCAGGCCGACTTCGACGCCCAGAGGTTCGAGCCACCGGCTCAGCGTCAGCGCGTGCTGCTGGGCGAGCACGGCCGTCGGCGCCATCATGGCGGCCTGCACGCCCGAGTCGAGCGCCTGCAGGATCGCCAGCACGGCGACGACGGTCTTTCCCGAACCGACGTCGCCCTGCAGCAGCCGGTTCATGGGCACGGAACGGCGCATGTCGTCGGCGATTTCCTGCGCGACGCGGCGCTGATCGCCGGTGAGTTCGAAAGGGAGCCCGGCGAGGAACTTCCGCGTCAGGTCCGCCTGCCCGGTCAGCGCGGGGGCTTTCCTTTCGAGGCAGCCGCGGCGGTGGCGCAGCGCCAGACCGACCTGGAGCAGAAAGAACTCCTCGAAGACGAGGCGCTGCCGCGCGGCGCGGAAAAGCGCCTCGTCGGTGGGCTGATGCATCTGGCGCACGGCGGAGGCGGCGTCGATAAAATGGAACTTCTCGACGATCGGCGGCGGCAGGATATCGGGGATCGTCGGGGCCAGGGTTTCGAGCACCGTGTCGATGACGCGGCGCAGCCATTTTTCGTTCAGCCCGGCCGTCGCGGAATAAACGGGCACGATGCGCCCCACGCTGCGCGGATCGCTGCCGTCGAGGATCTCGAACTCGGGATTGAGCAGCTCCGGCACGGGACGGCGCGGCTCCAGCGAGCCGTAAAGCGCCAGTTCCATACCCTCCCGCAAGATTTTGCTCAGGTTCCAGCGGTTGAACCACAGGGCCCAGGCCACGTTTTTGCCGTCGCTGAGGCAGACGCGCGTGATCTGCATGCGGCGGTTGCTTCGCGCCACGCGCTGTTCGATGGAAACAACTCGAGCCCGGAAGGCCTGAGGCGGCCCGCCGGGCGCAAGATCCTGGATCGTCACGATCTGCCGCCGGTCTTCGTAGCGGCGAGGGAAAAAATACACGAGATCTTCCGCCGTCGCGATGCCGAGACGCTGAAGCAGCAGCGCCTTTGCCTCGCCGATGCCGCGGATGGCCGTCACCGGGTCGTCCAGGCGGAGGAAGCCCCGGTTCATTGACCTTGCTTCTCCTGCAGGCCGTCGAGCAGCATGTTGTACCGCAGCACCGCGGCCTTGGCGTCGGCGACGAAATGCTCTTTCGAGCGGCGCAGTTCCTCGATTTCGCCGAGAAGCTGCGTTTTCTGCGCGACGGCGTCGGCCAGGATGCCTTCGGCTCTCGCTTTCGCCTGCGCGAGCACGGCTTCGCTTTCCTTCTGGGACGAGGCGAGAAAGTCCTCGGAAGTTTTTTTCGCCATGGTCAGCGCGTTCTGCAGCGACACCTTGAGCTCGTCGTTCTCTCTGATGGTCGTCTCCAGCTCGCGGATGCGCATCTGGTCGGTGGCGTGGAGTTCGGAATATCTTTGCAGCGTGTCGGCGACGCGGTCGAGAAACTCGTCGACTTCGTCGGCCGCATAGCCGCGCAGGCCCCGCGAGAAAACGACGCCCTCCACGTCCACGACCTTGAGCAAGTCCAGGTCGTTTGCCATCCCCTACTGCTCCCGGCCGTTTTCTTCAGGCAGCCATTCGATCACGGCGTTTTTGTTCAGCGAAAGCAACAGGCTCGTGCTCGTCACCGTGTAGAAGGCGCCGTCGTGCATGCGCACGAAATCCGCCATGCGGCGGGCCACGTCGGCGGCCGTTTTGCGGTCTTCCTTTTCGAAATCGAGCATCACCGTCTGTCCCTCTACGAGCGCGTCTTCGATGTCGTCGAGCATTCCGGCGACGCCTTTTTTGACCAGCACCAGCGGCTGCGCCGCCTCATCCTGACGGCGCAGCGACTCGCCGAAGCGGCGCAGACGGCTGGAAAAAGAGCCGGAAGAGCCGGCCGCATGACGTCCGCCGTCGCTCTCGAGCTCCGCAGCTTCCTCAGGTCCGCCGTTTTCTTCGACGGCGTTCGCGGCGGCAAAAGCCCGTTCGTCTTCCACTACAGCGGGAGCCGCTTCGTTTTCCGCCGCAGGGACTTCCGTTTCTTCCTCATCGTCGGGGACGACAAGGCGCTGGATCTTCTTCATATAGTCGGTACGACGCTTCTTGTTCCGGTGAGATTCCACCACGACGTCGCCGCTGTCGGCGAGACCGAGAAATGACAAAAGCTTGTTGGCCATGGGGATTTCCTCCTAACGATGTCCAAAGATTGCGGTGCCCACGCGAACTTCGGTGCTGCCCTGTTCGATCGCCCACTCGAAATCGCCGCTCATGCCCATGGAAAGACGCGGCAGATCGCCCGCCGAAATGCGCAGGCGGTCGCGCAGTTCGCGCGTGGCGTCGAAAGCGCCGCGGACCGCTTTTTCGTCGCCGCCCAACGGGCCGATGGTCATCAGCCCCTGAAGCGCCAGATGCGGGCATTGTCCTCTGACAAAATCCGCCAGCGCGGGAACTGCCGCCATCGGCGTTCCCGTTTTCGACGCTTCGCCGGAACTGTTGACCTCGATCAACACGTCCAGGCGCCGGTCCTTTTCGGCGCAGACGCGCTCGACCGCCGCGGCGATCTCCTCGCCGTCGATGCTTTCGATCACGTCGAAGAGCTCCACCGCCTTGCGCGCTTTGTTGCGCTGCAGATGGCCGATCAGATGCCAGACGGCGCCGAGCTCCGCGGGAAAGTTTGGGATCTTGGCCTGTCCTTCCTGAACGCGATTTTCGCCAAAATGAGTCACCAGTCCGGTACGGGCCGCCGCGACCACGGTTTCCAGCGGCTTGGTCTTGCTCACCGCCAGCAGCGTCACATCCGACGCCCTGCGGCCGCTCCGCAGCGCCGCCGATTCCATGCGGTCCAGAATCGACCGGATCGACGCGAACATTTCCGACTCTACCATAACCGCACCCTCTTTTCTTCGGCATTTGCCGCTTCAAGTATAACAGGATTTCCGGCGGAAAGCCCCGAGGCGATGAAAAAACGGCCGTCCTCGATGGGCTTTCCGGTGACGCTGCGGAAGACGAGCCGGTCGCCGACCAGCTCGAAAACGCCGTAGGTACCGTGGCGGATCGTCACCGCCGAGTCCGGCACCACCAGCCCCGCATCCTCGTCGGAACAGACGAGGAAGTCCACCTCGCGCGACAGCGCCATGTCCATGGGGAAATAGGGCATGTCGAGCGCCACTTTGGCGCGCTCGTCGCCGTACTTCACGTACACGCGCACGCGCGCCGTCCACTTCGGCCCCTTCGACTCGCGGCGGATGGAGATGGAACCGCGCTCCAGTCCGGCCCGCAGCCGGTCGGTCAGATCAAGGTAAAAGATCGCGCGCGGCTCCTGAGGCAGGTAGATCAGTTTGCCCACCGCGCGGACGGCCGTGTCGAGCGGCTTCAGATCCTCGACCCAGCGCAGCTCCGGCGCTTTGGGGAGCAAGCCGGAACCGAGCCACAGCGTCGGATAATCCCAGTGGTCTTCCGCGCCGTCGATGGCCGGCAAAAAGTACCCCCGCGCCGGCGTGCGGATCGCGATCGTGCGTCCGCGCGTCAATACGGTCGCCACCACTTCGTCGTCGGCCACGGCCGCTGCTTTGCCGCCGTAAGCCAGCTGCACCGTGCCGCCCGACGGAGCGGTGAGCACCTTCTCATGCCAGAGCAGCAGCGCGTGAACCGGCTGCTCTTCTTCGTAGAAATAGGGCTGAGGCGTGAACAGCGGCGGCATGGCCTCTTCCGCGCTCTGTCTGGCCCACAAAAAATAGAATCCGGCGGCCAGCGTGCAGATGCCGGTTGCCAGGACGACGCGCAGGAAACGCACGGGCCACGGCTCTTTCGCGTGGGGCTGATCCTCCGGCATTCGCCGCGAAGGAGGAACGTTCCCGGCTGCAGCGAGTTTCTCCTCCGCGCGTTTCGTCCCGAGAGGAGAGAGAGGCTGCGGGACCGTTTTCCCTGCATCCGCCCTCGCAGAACGGGGCGGTTCCTCCGCGCGCCGCCCGGCAGGCCATGAAACTCCGCCGCGCTCCGGCGCTTCCGTCTCCGCCGGACGGGAAGGGCGACGGCTGATCTGCCCGCTCGCCGCGCCGCTTTCATGCAGGTCCGGCAGCCTCACGGAACGCTGCGAACGCGGACGTATGGGCCATTTGAGCTTGCCGCGCCCGGACGGGGCCGAACCGTCAGAAACGTCCTGCGCCGGCGCCTCCGACGCCATGCTCTTTCCCGGCGCAGCGCCGCTCAGATCGGGCCTCCGCCGCGGACGCCGCGGCCATGTTACGGCGCCTCCCGTCGATGCGGGCGCGGCGGTCCCTTTCCCTTCCGCCGGCACGCGTTCCGTTTTTTCGCGTGTCTGTTTCGTTGATTTTACGTCATGTCGTCCCATTGCCGCGCCTCCGCACTCAACTATCGCTCCGATCAGTTTTTTATTGTAGCGCAAAACGTCAAAAATTTGGAGATGGCAACGAGACGCCGCATCGTTTTGGCCGTGGAAAATTTCTTTTTTCGCGGACATCCCCGCTTCATGGCGGCCGTTCTTATGCTATAGTATGGAAAATTCTCGAGAAGAAAAGGGGACTTCGCCGTGGAACTGCACGATGCTTCGCCGCCGCACGCCGTGCCGGAGACCGCGCCCGACGCCGGGGATTCTTTCCGCAGCGCGCTGTTCTTCCTGCTTTTTGCGGTCAGCCTGACGCTGCCGAACCTGGTGTATTCGGGCACTTCGTTCTTTCAGACGCTGCACCTGATGAAGTGGTGCTTCGCGCTGGTCCCCGTCGGTCTGCTGGCGCTCTGCGCGGGCGGCCCGGCGCTGCTCGACGGCAGGCGCGGGCCGCTGCGCCTCGACGTCATGGGGCTTTACTGGCTGCTCTTCATGGTTTTCGTGACGCTGCAGCCGCGCTGGGTACCGCTTCGCTCCGTGCCCGGCTGGCAGCGCGAGTGGTTCTTTTTCGCCGGCTGCGTCGTCTTCTATCTGGCGGCGTTCTCCTTTTTCAAGGAAGGCTGGCTGCGTCCGATCCTCTGGCTGGCGGCGCTGAACGCCACGATCAACGGGATTTTCGCCGAGCTGCAGGTACGCGGCCTCGTCGCGCCGCTCCGGGGCCTGAAGCTGGTCATGCAGACGCCGGGGCACTACATCGGCAACACGGGACAGCAGAACATGCTCGCGCTGTGGCTGGCGATGGCGCTGTTCTCGTCGTTGTTCCTCTTCGTCAGCTACGGCGGTCTTTTCGCCAAAAATCTCCGGAACAGGATCATGATCGCCGGCAATCTGCTCTTCTACGTGGTCATGTCGTGGTGCCTGATCCGTTCCACAAGCCGCTCGGGGATCCTCGCGTTCTGGGTGGGGGCGCTGGCGATGGCGCTGCTGATCTTCTTCACCTCGCGCGACCGCGGCCAGCTCAAACGCGTCGCCCTCGGCATCGCCCTGTTCTTCGCCGTGCTGGCCGTGTTCATCCTCGCCGACACGGGGCGGGGCTTCGACTTTTTGCTGAAGACGCGCGACATGATCAAAAATATCGCCGACGTCGCCGCCCGCCGGGAAATCTGGCAAACGTCGTGGCAGGTCGGCGCGTTTCGGCCGCTGACCGGCGTCGGCCTGGGGCAGTTCAAATGGTACTATCTTCAGGGGCAGCGCGCCGCCATGACGCTCGATCCCACCATGAAATGGCAGTTCACCTACTGGGCGCACAACGAAATCCTGCAGTGGTTCTGCGAGTTCGGCCTGTGGGGCGTTCTGTCGCTGCTGCTGGCCGCCCTGCTCTGGCTGGCGGCGTTGTGCCGCTGCGTGCGCCGCCGCCGCGGCCGCCGGCTGCCCATGGAGTTCCTCTGGGGAAGTTCGTTCCTGTTCCTGGTCTGGTTCGACGCGCTCTGGACGCGCCCGTTCCACCGCATCGAAAACTCGCTCTGGGTCGCTCTCGCTTTCGCGCTTTGCAGCCGCCACCTTTTCCGGGGCGAAGAGGGCGCGTTCGCGCCGAAGAAATTGCCTTCGCTGTTCTACCGCCTGACGGGCGCCTTCATGCTCGCCGCGGCCGTGGGCGGATTCTGGTTCGGCATCGACGGCATCCGCGCCGACTTGCTGCTGCGCCGCGCCGAGAGCTTCACCGACGACGTGGAGGAAAAAGTCCGGCTCATGAACATCGCCCGTCACAGTCCGATGGTGCGCGACCTGGCGGAGCACGAGCTGGCTATGTTGCGCCTCCGCCTGGGCGAAAAGCTCGGCGACCGCGGGATCATCGCCGACGGCCTCAATCAGCTGATCGCCTGCTTCGTTCAGCAGCCCACGGCGCAGGACTTCGCCACGCTGATGGACTACGCGCGTCGGTCCAATATCGTCCCGCTGCTTGAATTTCTCGAACCGTACGCCCCGCCGGCGCCGTCTGCGGGCGCAGCGGCAGGCTGATTTTCTGCCGTCCACATGGATATATTTCGTACAAAAAAATCCTGAGCCGGAAAATCGGCTCAGGATTTTTTGCAGCGCGGCGGGAAGCCATAGGCGTCGCCGCGGCCGACCGCCAGACGGCGGCCGATGTTTTTCATGCGCAGGGCGAGGACGCCTCGGCCTTCGGCGGCTTCTTCGCCGGTGCAGATCTTGCGGTCGTAGAGGGCGTAATCCCGGCGCACGGCCGGCGGCGAAAGGTTGGGCATGACGACGTTGGCTCCGGCCAAAATCCCCAGCTCGCGCCCGTCCGCCGCGATCGTGCCCAGCGCCGTGGTGGCGGGAATCAGGGCTTTGGGAAAAAACAGGCGCAGCAGCGACAGGCACAGCAGCGTCAGTTCCAGCGTGCCCGCCGGCGCGTGACCGAAAGGCGTGTCGCGCTGGGGGATGAAGGGGCCGACGCCGATCATCTGCGGCTGCAGTTCCTTCATGAACTGAAAGTCGGCGGCGAGGTGCGCGGGCCTCTGCCCGGGCGAACCGACCATGAACCCGGCGCCGACCTGGTAGCCGAGGCGTTTCAGCGTCCACAGACAGCGCCTGCGGTTTTCCGGGCGCTGCCGCAGCGGGTGGAGCATACGGTAATGTCCGTCGCAGGCCGTCTCGTGGCGCAGCAGATAGCGTTCGGCGCCGGCCTCGAAAAACATCCGATAGGCTTCGTCGCTGCACTCGCCCACCGAAAGCGTCACGGCGCAGTCGGGGAACTCGCGGCGGACGGAAGCCACGAGCGACGCGATGCGCTCGGGCGGATACTGCGGATCCTCGCCGCCCTGCAGCACGAACGTGCGAAATCCCCAATCGTAGCCCTGCCGGCAGCAGCCGAGGATCTCCTCTTCGCCGAGGCGGTAGCGCCGCACGGCGCCGTTGCCGCGGCGGATGCCGCAATAATAGCAGTCGTTGCGGCACTCGTTGGTGAACTCGATCAGGCCGCGCACGTACACCTCGTCGCCGTAATAGGCGCGGCACAGCGCCTGCGCCGCGCCTGCCAGCGTGCGGCGCAGCTCGGGCGAGTTGTTTTCGAGCAACGTCTGCAGATCCCGTGGCGGCAGATCGTGTTCCGCGATCAGGTGCGCCGCGAGCGTTCGGATTTTGTCGTCCATGGCAGATTCTTTTCCGGCTCCCGACATCTGCCGGTCAAAGCTCCCGTCCGGCGCGCCGGGAGGAAACCGCCTCTTCTTCTCCAACCGCGCGAACGGGACGGTGTCGAACCGAATAGGGATTCTTGTTGGGGCGTTCCGGCTCGGGAGCGTCGATGGCCCGCTTCATGACGGCCATCGCCAGCGACGAAAGCGCCAGCGGGAAAATCCACAGCCCCAGCAGTCCCCAGAACCAGCGCAGCGAAATCCCCGCCCAGTGATGGAGCGCCAGCGCGATCCAGGCGGGCGCCGACCACTCGGCGCTGAGCGCCAGCGATACCAGCAGCCCTGACCAGAAACCGTCCTGTTGCCGTTTTTTTGCCACCGTCCCCCGCCCCTTTCCGGCGGACTCTCCCTCCGCCGGCGAACATTATAACAATCCGGCCGACGGCGGACAAGCATACGGCAACAGGAACGCCGGCGCCCATGCCTCGAAAATTCCCCCCAACGATTCGTTCGCCGGCCGTCCCCGGTCAGAAGGCGATCCTGATATTTATTGCATACAAAAAACGACAAATCATATTTTATGCTTAATTTTGAACAGGAAAAATATTTCATCTCCGATTCTCTATAGTCAGAGTTAAAATTATTTTGTATAATCCAATTATGCACTATTGGAGCTAAGGTCCCGAGAACTTTTCTCCGCCGGAGCGCAAATGAATCGGCTCTCGCGCCGCAGGCATGAGAGCGAAATTTTTGAGGAGGTGTTTTTTCATCATGAGCAGCACTTGGAATGGCAATTTCAGCTACAAAGCAATGCACACGCGTCCTTCTCCCGTCCGCGAGATCCTCGCGGTCATCAAAAAGCCCGGCATGATCTCCTTCGCCGGCGGCATGCCCGCGCCCGAGGTCTTTCCCGTCAACGAGTTCTACGAGAGCGCGCACCTGCTTAAGGACAACGGCACCGAACTGCTCCAGTACGGCACCACCGACGGCAACCCGGCGCTGCGCGAGTTCCTGATCGACTTCATGGAGCCGCGCCTTGGGCGCAAGGTCGGCCTGGATCAGATTTTCGTGACCACCGGTTCGCAGCAGGCGCTCGACCTGTTCTCCTGGGCCATGCTCGATCCCGGCGACGTCATCATCACCGAAGATCCGTCCTATATGGCCGCCATCACCGTGTTCATGAATCACGGCGGCGTGTGCCGCGGCATTCCCTGCGACGCCGACGGCCTTCAGGTCGAAAAGGTGCCCGCTCTGATCGAGTCGCTGCGCGCCGAGGGCAAAAAGGTCAAGTTCCTCTACACCATCGTCAACTTTCAGAATCCCGGCGGCATGACCATGAGCGTCGAAAAACGCAAGAAGCTGGCGGCCATCGCCGAGGAATACGACATCGGCATTTTCGAGGACGATCCTTACGGCTACGTGCGCTACGAAGGCGAGCACCTGCCCTCCATCTTCTCGTTCGACACGGTCGGCAACGTGATCTATGCCGGTTCGTTCTCCAAAATCCTGGCGCCCGGCACGCGCACGGGCTGGGTCATCGGCGATCCCGCCATCGTCCGCAAGATGTGCGTCTTCAAACAGAGCACCGATCTCTGCTCCAGCTCCGTCGATCAGGCCCTGATCGCCGAGTATTGCCAAAAAGGACACCTTGTCAGGCATCTGCCCAAAATCATCGACAACTACCGCAAGCGCCGCGATTCCATGGAAGAGAGCATGAAGCGCCATCTGGCGCCTCTCGGCGTCACGTGGGTCAAGCCTCAGGGCGGCTTCTTCTACTGGATCAACGTGCCCGGCGTCAACACCGACGAACTGATGAAGCGCGCGCTCGACAAGAAGGTCGCCTTCATCCAGGGTTCCGCCTTCGCCGTCGAGCCCGGCGCCTGCATCAACAACGCCCGTTTGAACTACACCTACTGCTCGCCCGAGGTCATCGAAGAGGGCATCGCTCGCATCGCCGCGGCCATCCAGGAGATGAAGGCCGAAGCCGAAGGGATCAAAGCGTAGTTCTTCGTAAATCATTCGTAAATCATATGGGGAGGGGAATTTCCCCTCCTTTTTTTGAAAAGAAGTTTGGAGTTTTTCGTAGGCTGCGCGCTCCGGTTCGCCTACCCCGAAAGCGAATGGAAAGCGTTCGATGCCATCATCGCGGATACGGCCGCATCGTTCAAGATCCCGCCGGCGAACTGGAAGTTCCCGGCAGAGCCCCATTCCCCCGCCGTGCGACGGGGGAAGCTCCGAATAGAATATTCCCACTCCAGGAGGGATACATCATGCGCAAATCTCTGACGGCACTTTTGGCGGCGGCGTTCCTGTGCGCGGCCGGTACGGCTTTCGCGGCGGCGCCGTTCCACATCGGCGTCTGCACCGAGACCGTCTCGCAGGCGGAGGACAACCTGCGCGGCGCCGAGGAA
Source organism: Pyramidobacter sp. YE332 (assembly GCF_033060595.1). Classification (NCBI taxonomy): domain Bacteria; kingdom Thermotogati; phylum Synergistota; class Synergistia; order Synergistales; family Dethiosulfovibrionaceae; genus Pyramidobacter; species Pyramidobacter sp. YE332. Next base: position 2,314,159 of record NZ_CP133038.1, read on the forward strand.
CTGATCCGCCGTTACGGCGACGTGGCCGACGGCGGCTACATCAAGCACGTGACGATGCCGGACAACTTCATGGCCGAGATGGAGACTACCATCAGCCAGATCGCGGCCTTCGCCGACGATCCGCTGATGAAGGTGGTCGTGGTCATGACGGCCGTGCCCGGTACGACCGAGGCGTTCCGCCGCATCCGCGAGAAGCGTCCCGACATTTTGCTCTTCGCCGGCCAGCCGCAGGAGGATCCCGGCGTCATCGAGAGCATCGCCGATCTCGCCACCAACATCGACTCGATCACGCGCGGCTATCTGATCATCTACGGCGCCAAGAAGCTGGGCGCCACCGATTTCGTGCACATATCCTTCCCGCGCCACCTCAGCTCGGAACTCAAACTGCGCCGCTTCAACATCATGAAGGCGGCCTGCGAGGACATGGGCATCGCCTTTCATGCCGAGACGGCGCCCGATCCGATGAGCGACGTCGGCGTGGCCGGCGCGCAGCAGTTCATCCTCGAACACGTGCCCACGTGGCTTGACCGTTACGGCCAGAAGACGGCGTTCTTCTGCACCAACGACGCTCACACCGAGCCGCTGCTCAAGCAGATCGCCGCGCTCGGCGGCATTTTCGTCGAAGCCGACGTGCCTTCGCCGCTGATGGGCTATCCCGGCGCGCTGGGCCTGGATCTTTCCAGCGTGGCCGGAGATTTCCCCGCCATCCTCAAGCGCATCGAGGAGGAGGTCGTCAGGCGCGGCGGCGCGAAGCGCATGGGCACCTGGGCCTATTCCTCCGGCTTCACGGCCGTGGTCGGGCTCGCCGAGTACGGCAAAAAATGCGCGGAAGCCGGCGTCAGCGCCCAGAATTTCCGCCGCCAGTTCAAGGCCGACGACCTGTTCGCCGTTTACGCGGCCAACACGCCCGGCGCCAAGTGGAACGGATCTTACTACCGCGACGCGCAGACGGGGCTGGAAAAGAAGAATCACCTGCTGGTCTATCAGGACACGTACGTGTTCGGCCAGGGCTACCTGGGCAACACCGAGCTGCCGATCCCCGAGAAATATCTCGCGATCAAATAAGATCTCTTAAAAAGATCGCGCCGCAATACTGATTCTTTGCTAAAACGACGAATGTTCTCCAAGCCCCGGGGAAGATCTACAAAGCGAGTTGCGCAGGCCGCGCAGCGGTCGAGACAGTCCTGAGCGACTGGACTCCTTCGAAGAGCGAGGCAACTCGTTCGTCGTTTTCCACCAAGAGTCGGTAGAGAAACTCGGACGTTTCCTCTCGAACTCCTTCCCCGTTCCCCCTCGCCCCAGGAGACTCGGAGATTGAAAGCCCCTAGGATGTGAGATCATATGAACTCGAAGAACAAGGAAATTATCGTGATGGGTTTCGGTTTGTTTGCCATGTTTCTCGGCGCGGGCAACATTATTTTTCCTCCCTATATCGGGATTGTCTCCGGCCAAAAGTGGCCCGCAGGCCTCTTAGGCTTCGCCGTCACGGGAATCGGAATGCCTTTGCTCGGGCTGCTTGCCACATTCAGAGCCGGGGGCAATATCGACAAATTTGCAGGGAAGGTCAGTCTGCCTTTTGCAAAAGCCTTCAATTTTGCCATCCTTCTGTGTATCGGGCCGCTGTTTGCCATTCCCCGGACGGCAGCGACGACCTTCGAGGTGGGAATCCTTCCCCTTTTGGGGGCCTTTGACCCGGGGAGTATTCTGGGCATTTCCTGGAGCGCGATCGCGGTTTCCTTCATCTTCTTCGCCGTCACGCTCTATTTTTCTCTCAATCCTTCCCAGGTGCTTGACCAGATTGGGACATACTTCACCCCTTTTTTAATTCTGATGCTGGGCTTCATCATCGTCAAGGGAATTCTCGTGCCTATCGGCAAACCGGCCGCTCCTGTGGTCGACAACGCCTTTGCTCTCGGTTTCACCGAGGGCTACCAGACCATGGACGCTCTTGCCTCAATGGCCTTTGCGAGCATCATCATGGCTGACATCATGGGGCACGGTCACGGCAATACTAAGGAAGGACTATCAATGGCCGTCAAGGTCGCTCTCGTTTCCATGCTGGGCTTCCTCTTTGTCTACGGAGGGCTTGTCTACCTGGGAGCTTCGGGGGAGAGAGCTTCGCCAATACGAAGGACGGGCACACCGCCATCACGGTCAGACTCGTGGACGCTATCGCCGGCGACACCGGCAGATACGCCTTGGCCAGCGCCATGACCTTCGCCTGTCTGACCACAGCGATCGGTCTCACCACGGCGGTGGCGGGATATTTCGAAAAGCTCCTGGACAAACGGCTCTCCTATAGGGGCTTGGTCTGGATCATCGTCACCGCCAGCGCCGTCCTTTCGGTGTACGGGGTGAGGCACATCATCTCTTTGTCCGTACCGGTCCTGTACGCTCTTTACCCTGTGGCCATCGTCCTGATCCTCCTGAACTTGTTTGATCGGGGAATCACCCCCGGGGTCTACCGAGGAGCCGTCGTCGGAGCTTTCCTCATAGGGATCCTCTATGGCTTACAGCATGTGAGCACAGTTGCTGACCAAGCCAAAAATATGCTGGCCGCCATCCCGCTTGGGCAGGAGGGCTTTGCCTGGATCTTTACGAGCGCCCTCGGCGGGATTGCCGGAGCAGCCTGGACAAGGAGACGCCGCAAAAACGCAGCGCCCGAAAAATAATACTCGTTCTTTAGTAGAATGACTCGACTGTGAAAGCTCGGTGCCCCGAGAAGGTCCCGTCGCTCAGAACTGTCTCGACCGCTGCGCGGTCTGCGCAACTCGCTTTGCGTATTTCCTTCGCGGCGCTCTTGCTGTTCGGTATTTCGGAATAGTATCAATCGCTCAAGACGGCGGCGTTCCTGCCTGGGACGCCGCCGTTTCCCGTCTCGTTTTCGCGCCTCGGACGCCGCCGGACGGAACGGCGCGCGGACGGCGTCAAGATCTCGCTTGAGCCTTCATGGATTTGTCGTATAATGGAGCCTGTCGGTCTCTTCGTTGTGCAAAGGACGCCGCCGTCATGTGAACGGCGGCCGGAAGTTCTCCGCGCGTTTCGCGGGCCGCCCGCGCGGGGACGGCGGCACTGAGCCTTGTGGGATCACAGCATATCGCCGGCGCGGGACCGGCGAAAGGCGCGACGTGCTTTCAGAGCGGCCGAAAAAACGGAGGAGGTTCTCGCCCATGAAAAACATGGACCGCCGCTTTCGCCAGGCCAACTTCGAAGCTTTGTGCTCCATAGTCCTGGCGCTGTCGTTCTTCGTCTGGTGGTACGCTTTCGCCTACGGGCTGGGATCGGGAGATCCCGCGCGCTACCGCTTCGTGCTGGGGCTGCCGGAATGGTTTTTTTACAGTTCCGTCGCCGGCCCGGTGTTGTTCTGCTTTTTGGCGTGGCTGATGGTGAAGTTCCTGTTCAAAAACGCCTCGCTGGCCCCGCACGAAAAGGAGGAAGCTTCCCATGATTAACTGGCCGCTGCTGACTCCCGTGCTGGCTTACCTGGCCGGCGTCTATCTGCTGGCGCTGTACAGCGGCGCGCATCTGGAGAAAAGCAAAAGTTTCCTCAGCGAATACTTCATCGGCAGCCGCAGCATGGGCGGCTTTGTTCTGGCGATGACGCTGGTCGCCACCTACACTTCGGCGTCGAGCTTCATCGGCGGCCCCGGCGTGGCCTACAAGACGGGGCTGGGCTGGGTGCTGCTGGCGGTGATCCAGGTGCCCACGGCCTGGCTGACGCTGGGGGTGCTGGGCAAAAAGTTCGCCATCGTCGCCCGCCGCATCGACGCGATCACGGTCAACGACTTTCTGCGCGAGCGCTACCGCAGCCCGCTGCTCGTCGTGGTCGCGTCCGTCAGTTTGATCCTGTTTTTCCTCGCGGCCATGACGGCGCAGTTCATCGGCGGCGCGCGGCTGTTCGAGACGATCACCGGACTGCCCTATCTGTGGGGACTGATGATCTTCGCCGGCACGGTCGTCCTCTACACCACCGTCGGCGGCTTCCGCGCCGTGGCGCTCACCGACGCGCTGCAGGGCGTGGTCATGATCCTCGGCACGATCGCCATGATCTGGGGCATTTCCGTTTCCGGAGGCGGCATGAAGGCCGTCATGGGCCGGATCGCCGCGGCCGATCCGGCGCTGCTCACGCCGTTCGGTCCCGATCACTTCATCGCCAAGCCGTTCATCCTTTCCTTCTGGGTGCTGGTCTGCTTCGGCACGATCGGCCTGCCGCACACCGCCGTGCGCTGCATGGGCTACAAGGACTCGCGATCGATGCACGGGGCCATCGTCATCGGCACGTTCGTCGTCAGCTTCATCATGCTCGGCATGCACTTCTGCGGCGCGCTGGGCAGCGCCGTGCTGCCGGGGCTGCAGACGCCCGATTCGATCATGCCGCAGCTGGCCGTGAAAGTCCTGCCGCCGGTCGTGGCGGGCGTGTTCCTGGCGGGGCCGCTGGCGGGCGTGATGTCCACCATCGACTCGCAGCTGATCCAGATGTCTTCGACCATCGTCAAAGACCTTTACATCAACTACGTCGATCCGGCCGCCGCCGGCGACGAACGGCGCGTCAAAAAGCTGAGCGTGTTCAGCACCGCCATCCTCGGCGCGGTCGTGTTCCTCGCCGCCGTGCGTCCCCCCAGCCTGATCGTGTGGCTGAATCTGTTCGCCTTCGGCGGCATGGAAGCGGCCTTCCTCTGGCCGCTCGTGCTCGGCCTCTACTGGCGCCGCGCCAACGCCGCCGGAGCGCTTGCCTCCGCCGTCTGCGGCGTCGGCTCCTACTTCGTCATGGGCGCGTGGCTGAAGAACTTCTACGGCATGAACGTGATCGTTCCCAGCCTGATCATCGGCCTTTCCGCCTTCGCCGCCGTCAGCCTGCTCACTCCCCCGCCGCCGGGCGACGTGATCGACACGTTCTGGGGAGAATAGCGCCGCTGCAAAGAGAATGCCGTTTCCCGATCGAAACGCAGGCCAGCGGGAGCGCTCCGGCAAAATTCGCAAAACGAATTGCGCAGCGGAGGGAAAGAGACAGTTCCGCGCGACCGGAATCCCTCGGCGCGCCGAACGTTCACAGCCAGGCCGTTCCAGCAAGAATCAGCGCAACGCAGTCAGAATCGATCTTAAAAAAACGAGGCCGTCTCAAAAATCAATTGAGACGGCCTCGTTGCTGTTTTTTGATGAATCTCGCACTATTTCTCGATTAATACTATTTCTTGATCAAAAAACCGAACGCAAGGGCGCTTTGTGAATCTCCCCCGCAACATCGAACTCTTGCCGTTAAAACGCCCTATCAAGAATCGGCGCTATTTCGTTTTCGGAAGCGCTCGCTTTGGTTTGCTCACCGTCACCGTGGGAAGGGCGGCGAACTTCGGCCTGCGCCTGTTCATCTCCTTCAGCACGGCGTCGGTGACGTCCAGCCTGGGCGCCGCGTCGAGCAGCAGCTGACGCGCCATCACCGCGTGGAACTTCGGATTCTTCTTCCGCCACGCTTCCACGGACGCCATAAGTTCCGACTGCAGCACCGACGTCACCGCCGCGCGTTCCACTTCCATCTGCCGTTCCAGCGCCGCCTGCCCCTGCGCGACCGCGTTCTGCGCCTCGGCCGTGTTCTCCTGGCCGCGGTACAGCGCCCGCAGGTCGTTATACCCTTTCTGGAGCACTTTCTGCACTTCCTCCAGATGGGCCTGCCCCAGCTTGCCGGGTTCGGACTGGACCAGGAGCTTTTCCGTGTCCACCACGGCGATCTCCGTGGCAAACGCCGCCGCGGACAGCGACGCGAACATCGCCAGGAAAACTATCGATTTCATCACACGCTTCATTTTCGTCACGCACTTCACTAAAAAAAAACTCCTCGAATGAATGGGAAGATAAATGGCAAATTGATAGAAAATAAATAGAAACAGATAAAAAACGAACAAGAAGAAAGGGCGGAGCGAATAAGACTCCGCCCTTTTCTCTCTGCATTGCCGGTCCTTTCCTTTGCAGTCCTTTCCTTTGCAGTCCTTTCTCTTTACATTGCATTGCCGATACGTGCCGATCCAAGGATCGGAACGTTAGGCTGAAACGTTATCTCCGTTTCGACGCCCGCAGCAGACGCTTCAATTCTTCCATGTCGGCTTTCAGTTCGGCGATCTCCTGTGCCTGAGAAGCCATCTCGTGCGCCTGCGAGGTTACCTGCGCCTGCAGCTGCGCGTTCTCCTTCTGCATCACGTAGACGCTGCTCATCGGGCCTTTGCGGTAACGTTCGGGGATCTGTTCCTTGTCTGCCTTCCTGCCGATCCTCCACGTCAGCCCGGCGTTGGCCATCGACTCGCCGTGGTGGGTGACGGACACTCCGGCGTGGACCATGAAGTCTTCTTTCACGTAGTGCGCCCAGCCGAGGGCCAGGGCGTATTCGCCTTTGTAGGCTCCGAATCCGGCCATGAGCTGGCTGGGTTCGAGCGGGTCGTACTGCATCGGTTTCAAGGCGCTCAGGGCGGAGCCGAGCGCGCCCGAGGTTTTGATGTCTCTGCGCAGGCGGTTGAGGTGGCTGTCGATGTCGCGGAGTTGGCCGAAGTTCCGGTACAGGGTGCTGAACTCGCGGTCGACGGCGTCGAGGGCGTCGCTGACGCTGTGGTGGGTGGCGCCGCCGCCGATGGTCTTGAATTTGTACGCGGGGGCGGTGACGGAGCCGTCGGCTTTGGCTGTGGCGCCGCCGCCGAGGTGGGTGGCGAGGCTGCTTGCGGTTTTCCACAGCTGGGCGCCGTTGACGGCGTCGCTGCTGCCGGCGGTGAGGGGGCCGGCCTGGACGTGTTCGATTTTGTGGTGGGTTGCGTCGAAGCCTTGGGCGCTCACTTTGCCGGCGAAGACGGGGGCGTCGACGACGCTCACGGTGACGTCTTTGCCGTTATGGGGCGGGTGACGGCGATGTTCTTGCCGTTTTTGAACTGGACGGTGTCGCCGTTGCCGATGGGGGTGGCGGTGTCGCCGTTGGTCTGGAGGTTCCAGGCGCCGCTGCCGCCGCTGCCGTTGGCGATGGCGTCGAGGATGTCCTGGTGCAGGCCGATGGTGACGACGCCGCCGGCGGGGTGGTGGTGACGTTGGTGACGATCTGGTTGGAGGCGCCGACGAACTGGATGTTGGGGGTCTGGTTCTGGGCGAGGGTGACGGTGTGGCTGTGGGGGTGCTCGCTCCGTCGCTGACGCTGAACTTTGCGGAGATGTTGGTGATGGGTGCGGTGGTGGTGTTGATCAGGGTCTGGAGTTTGGCGGGGTCGAGGCCGACTCTGAGGGTGCGTCCGCTGACGGCGGTGGTGATGACGTCGCCTGTGGGGATGATGTCGAGGCGTTTGTGCGCGCTGTCGAGGAGGATGCCGGGGGCGGTCCCGGCGGGGTCGGCGCCGATGGTGTAGGTGGCGTTCTGTCCCGCGGCGAGGGTGGCGGCTTTCAGCTGGCCGTAGTTGACGGCGTCGCCGTTGGCTGTGGCGTTGGCGACGTTGGTGATTTTCTGTCCGCCGGCGTTCAGGCCGGCGGTGGTGATGTAGTCTTTGCCTCCGACGCTGACTTTGCCGTCGCTCAGGATGACTTTATGGGTCGAGCCGACGGTCACTTCCGCGAATTCGGGTTTTTCGCTCATGACGAGGTCGAAGCCGTCGCCGGCGGCGTTCTTTTTCACGCCGAGGTTCTTGCCGGATACGCTGGCGCTCACGCTTGCCAGGCCGCCTTTGAGGTTCAGGGTCTGGCCGAGGGTGCGATTGACGGCGCCGTCGTTGCCGGCGAAGTTCAATCCGCCGGACAGGGCGCCGGTGATGGTGGTGATGGCGCTGTTGTTGCTGATGTCGATGTTTTGACCGAGGTTGGGGTTGGCCTTCACGGTCACTTTCGCGCCGTCGCTCCCGTCGGCTGTCACGGTCACGTCGATCTTGTTCGCTTCGCCTGCGAACTTGATGTTCTTTTTGGACGCACCACCGAGGGTAATGTCCTGTTTCGTTCCGGCTTCGTTGCTGACGGTGAAGCCGCCGGCGAGGTTCTGCACGGTGGTATTGCTGGCGATCTGGTTGTTGATGGCGGTGTTCAGGTTGGCGGTGTTGACTTTGTACTTCACGCCAGCCGTGCCAACTTCGGATTCGATGATGTTGCCGTCGCCGGCGAACGTGATGATTTCCGTTCCCGTTTTGTCGGCGGTAATGGTTTTCGTTCCGGTCCCGGTGTCGGCGATCTTGAATTTCGCTTCGACGTTATTAATCACGGTGGAGCTGTTGTTGATGGTATTGCTCAGTGTCGAACCGTCCAGGCCGATGGTGAGGCCGCCCGCGTCGACTTTCGTGGTGACGCCGCCGGCGCCTGTGACCACCAGCGGAGTGGCGCTGTTGATCAACTTGCTGCCCGGTACGGCTTCCGCGTCCTTGATCGTCCAGTTCGCCGTTCCGCCGATGGCGCCGGTCAGGGCCGCGGTGTCGAGGCTGTACTTCACGCCGTCGGTGGTCATGGCGGACTTGATGTAGGTGCCGTCGCCTTCGAATTTGACGGTCGGTTCGGTGTCCTTGGCCAGCGTTACGGTCTTCTTCGTTCCCGTTTCCGCAGTCACGCCGAATTTGGCGCTGATGTTGGTGATCGGGGTCGTGGTCGCGTTGTTGATGTTGGTGATCACGCTGCCGGTGATGTTCTGGGCGAGTTTGGCCGTGTCGATGCCGTAGGTGACTTTGGTGCCGGTCAGGCCGACGGTCATGGTGTCGTCGGTCGTCGCGAACTCGATCGTCGGTTTGGCGCCGCCGAGGGCGACGTTCGACGTGGTGCTGCCGGCTTTCAGGTCGAAGCCGTCTTTCAACGCGTTGATGGCCGAATTGTTGGCGATGTTGAGGTTGGTTCCGAGGTTGGGGTCGGTCTTCACGGTGACGGTGGCGCCGTCGGAGGCGTTGGCTACTTCGACGAGGATTTTGTTGGCTTCGCCCTTGAACTGGATGTTCTTTTTGGACGCGCCGCCCAAAGTGATGTCCTGCTTCGTTCCGGCTTCGTTGCTGACGGTGAAGCCGCCGGCGAGGTTCTGCACGGTGGTGTTGTTGGTGATGGCGGTGTTCAGCGCCGTGGTGTTGAGGCTGTACTTCACGCCGTTCGCGGTCATCGCGGAGGTGATGTAGGCGCCGTCGCCTTCGAACTTGATGGTTTCCGTTCCGGTCTTGTCCGCGGTGATGGTTTTCGTTCCGGTCCCGGCGTCGGCGATCTTGAACTTTGCCTGTACGTTGGTGATCGGGGTGGAGCCGTTGTTGATGTTGGTGATCAGCTTGCTCTTGTCGATGCCGTAGGTGACTTTGGTGCCGGAGAGGCCGACGGTCATGGTGTCGTCGGTCGTCGCGAATTCGATCGTCGGTTTGGCGCCGCCGAGGGCGACGGGGCTGGTGACGGTTCCGGCTTTCAGGTCGAAGCCGCCTTTCAGTTTCGAGATGTCGCTGGTGTGCCCGGTCACCGTGCCGGTCAGATTGGCAATGTTGGTGACGTTCTGCTGAACGGTGAGATTGTTGGTGATGGTGCTGTTCAGCTTGGTCTCGTCCAGCGTGAAGTTCAGCCCGGCGGCGTTGACGATGGGTTTGATGTAGGCGTCGCCCTTGACGACCAGCGGCGTACTGGCGTCGATGACTTTGGAGCCGGGCGTCGGGGTCTGGCTGTCCTTGATGGTCCAGTTGGCCGTTCCGCCGATGGCGGCGTTCAACGCGGCGGTGTCGAGGCTGTACTTGACGCCGTCCGTAGTCATCGCGGATTTGATGTAGGTGCCGTCGCCGGCGAACTTGACGGTCTGCGTGCCGGTCTTGTCCACGGTCACTTCCTGCGGACCGGTGCTGTCGCCGGCGATCTTGAACTTGGCCTGCACGTTGGTGATCGGGGTGGAGCCGTTGTTGATGTTGGTGATCACGCTGCCGGTGATGTTCTGCACGAGTTTGGTCTTGTCGATGCCGTAGGTGACTTTGGTGCCGGTCAGGCCGACGGTCATGGTGTCGTCGGTCGTGGCGAATTCCACGGTCGGAACCGGAGTTCCGCCCAGCTGCACGTTGTTCGTCGTGCTGCCGGCTTTCAGGTCAAAACCGGCTTTCAGTGCGGTGATGTCGGTGCCGTGCTGAACGACCGTAGTGTTGCTGTTCACCTGATTGTTGATCTGGCTGTTCAGCGCTGTTGTGTCGAGGCCGACGGTCAGTTTCTTGGCGGCGGCGTCGTAGGCGGTCTGGACGTAGTTGACGCCCGCGAACTCCAGGGTGTCGCCGGCCACGATCGGGCCTACGCTGCTACCGGATTTGACGTTGAAACCGGCTTTCAGGGCGGTGATGTCGGTGGTGTGCCCGTTTACCGTGGTGTTCAGACTGGTGATGGCGCCGTTGTTGGCGATGTTGAGGTGAGTTCCGAGGTTGGGGTCGGTCTTCACGGTGACGGTGGCGCCGTCGGCGGCGCTCGCCACTTCGACGAGGATTTTGTTGGCTTCGCCTTTGAACTGGATGTTCTTCTTGGGCGCGCCGCCGAGGGTGATGGTCTGCTTCGTACCGGCGGCGTTGCTGACGGTGAAGCCGCCCTTGAGGGCGTTGATGGCGGTGGTGTGCCCGGTGATGGTGGTGTTGTTGGCGATCTGGTTGTCGATGGCGGTGTTCAGGTTGGCGGTGTTGACTTTGTACTTCACACCGCTCGTGCCGACTTCGGATTCGATAATGTTGCCGTCGCCGGCGAACGTGATGATTTCCGTTCCGGTCTTGTCCGCGGTAATGGTTTTCGTTCCCGTCCCGGTGTCGGCGATCTTGAACTTGGCTTCGACGTTATTAAATCACGGTGGAGCTGTTGTTGATGGTGCTGCTCAGATTCGCGCCGTTCAGGCCGATGGTGAGACCGCCCGTGTCAACTTTGGTGGTCACGCCGTTTTCGCCTTTCACGACCAGCGGCGTGGCGGCGTTGATCTGTTTGCTGCCGGGCGTCGGGCTCTCGTTGTCTTTGACGGTCCAGTTGGCCGCTCCGCCGATGGCGTTGTTCAGCGCCGCGGTGTCGAGGCTGTACTTGACGCCGTTCGCGGTCATCGCGGAGGTGATGTAGGTGCCGTCGCCTTCGAACTTGATGGTTTCCGTGCCGGTCTTGTCCGCGGTGATGGTTTTCGTTCCCGTCCCGGCGTCGGCGATCTTGAACTTGGCCTGCACGTTGGTGATCGGGGTGGAGCCGTTGTTGATCTGATTGATCACGCTGCCGATGATGTTCTGCACGAGTTTGGTCTTGTCGATGCCGTAGGTGACTTTGGTGCCGGTCAGGCCGGTGATCTGACGGGTGACGCGCATACTGGCAGGGGTCGAAGAGCTGGTGTCGCCCACAGAAAGAGCCGCGCGCGTGGCTCTCCATTCTCGACCGTCTGAAGAGTTGCCCAGATATCCGAGCTGCCCCGCCTTTGTATCAGCTTTCGAGTAGCTGCCAAGGGCGACGCCGTCGGCAACAGTTACCTGACCGCCGATGGCAATGCCATGTGTGGCGGCTGTGGATGTCGTTCCCATCAGCGCCAGCGAGTCTTGCCCATCTGTTTCTGCATGAAAGCCCAGTGCAGTGGAACGCATACCTTTCGCTTTTGCGTTACTTCCGATCGCGAAAGATACACCACCCGTGGCTTTCGCATTACACCCTATCGCGTAACTTTCGTCGTCGGTCGCCCAAGCCTCGTACCCTATCGCCACGGAATGATGGCCAAGCGCCTTGGCGGAAGTTCCTATCACAGACTCTGACACACTTCCCAACACGGCGCCCGAGCCAATCCTCAGATGATCCCCGGTAACGTCGACACCAAGAGCGCTCCCCGCTCCCGTCGTTCCTCCCAGCGCCAGCGCCAGAAGCAGGGCCGCCGCCTTTCGTCCGAAAGGCGGCTTCCGCCGTCCCGTAACTTTCACTTTCATCTTCATGACCTCCCCGAAATATGCGCCGCGCCGTCCCGCTTTTTCGGCGCTCCGTCCGGCGCGACGCTTGTGGTAGCATACAATAAGCTACTCTAAGAACGTTCACAATCATATCGTACCCCCCCCGCGTAAAGATTACTTACTGTATGTATCAGCCTCCCGTCCGCAGCGGAGGGCGCCGCCGCGGTTCCCGCGGCGGTCGTCGGCTGCCGCGCCGGGGTCGGCGGATGCCGACGGAAACGGTCAAAATCAACAATTATTTTCAGAATTTATTTACCGAAAAACATCGTTAAAAACAGAAAACTTCATGAAAAACATCGGATCTCCGCCCGGCCCGCGCCGCGGATCTTCCCCGGGATCTGCCGCGCGATATTTCAGTGAGGAAACAAGAGGGACCGCCCCCGCCGCCGTCCGCAGGGCGCACGCGCCTTTTCGAAGGGCCGGCGGCAAACGTCGCGCCTCTGGACCGATCGAACGGTCCGGGGGCGCGACGTTATGCGGTTTTAGGGCCGCCAGCCGGCGGCGATGGCGAAGCGGACTTTCGCCGTCGCGGTACAACGGCAGCTTTTCGCGCCCGATATACAGGACGCTCCCGGCAATCCCGCCGCCCTCGCTCCTTCCGGTGCGGGCGACGCAGCGCGCTTCATCGTCGTGCGCGTATTCGCCTGCCCCTTCGGTGACAAATGTTTCGCCGTCCGTCGTCGTGGCGACGCGCACCGCGACGTCTTTTTCCTTGTTACGGTTTTACCATGGATCTCCCATTCCTTCCCGGCTGTCAGAACAGTTCGACGCGATTCAGCAGAAAATCGCCAAGCGCGCAGTGGAAAATCCCGTTTTCGTCATAGTAGCTGTGCAACAAGTCCATGCGAATCACGATCTTTTTGAAAAAATCGTTCGTCAGCCACAGCGAAGCGAGCTCAGACGAAGTTTTGCTCTCCATGTCCATTCTCAGCGCCGACTGGATATAGATCCTTCTGTTCGTATCGTTGACGACGAAATCGATCTCTTTCCGCACGTTGCCTCCGCCAGCGCGGTCGCTGACTACGCCGACATCGACGGAATAACCTCGGCGGACAAGCTCATTGTAAATTACGTTCTCCATGATGTGTCCCGGGTCGAACTGCCGGTAATTCAGCCGCGCGTTGCGCAGGCCGAGGTCGGTATAGTAATATTTGTTGGGGTACTTGAAATACGATTTGCCCTTCACGTCAAACCGCTTCGCCTCGCTGATCAGGAATGAATCGAGGGAATACTGGATATAATTCGACACAAGCGAAGGATTCACCTTTTCCCGTCTCATGCTCGTCAGAGCGTTTGCGACGGCCGTCGGATTCGTCAGCGAGCCGATCTGCGAGGCGAGATAATCAAGGATGCCGTTCATCAGGTCCTCCCGCTCAACGCCGTTGCGCTCAGCGATGTCTTTCAGATACAGCTCGTTATAAAGAGACATGAGATAATCTTTCTTGTCTTTCTCATCATCGAGAGAAAGCAGGCGCGGCATCCCGCCATAAAGCATGTACCGGTCAAGCGCCGCGCGCTCGTCGCCGCCGACATGCGAGTATAATTCCGCAAACGACAGCGGATAAACGCGGATCTGCGTCGCCCGCCCACGAAATTCCGTCGCGACGTCGCTGGACAGCCCTCTGGAATTGCTCCCCGTCACGTACATGTCAAGATTTTTGTACGCTTTCAGCTCGTTCAGCATGTCGTAGACAGTCACAGAGATACCGCCACTTTCGCTGTCGAGCGCCGTCGAAGTCATCTGAACTTCGTCGAGCAAAAGATAAAACCGCTTTTTCGACTCTTTCTGGATCAGCGACTCGACAGACTCGCACAGGACGATCGGATTGCGGTATCGATAGAACCTTCGCTGATCGAGCGCGATCCTGACGATCTGTTCGTCCTTCACGCCCTGACTGAGCAGATAATCGTAAAACAGCTCGAACAGCAGCACCGATTTCCCGCAGCGGCGAAGTCCCGTGATGATCTTGATCTCTCCGTTCCACATGGCGCGAACGATTTTGTTCAAATAAAAATCCCGTTTAATCATATATTTCACCTCAAAGTCATATCGTAACCGTTATAACTACAATAATGATTATAGACTTCCATTCAGGAAAAAGCAATTCGTCCCTTCATCGTGCCGTTTCATCCTGACATGATTTTTGACAGGCATCGCATTCAGAATGAAATGAAAACCTCTCAGCGCCGAATATTCACTCAGGAAAAGGAGGGAACAGGCAACGGTAAATCCCCAACCACAGTCGCGCTCAGCGGTATGAATAAAGCCGCCTTAACGAACATAATCCTTCTTTTAAAAAGAGCACAAGACAGACAACAAACGTCACGCCCCCGGACCGATCGAAACGGTCCGGGGGCGTGACGTTATACGGTTTTAGGACTGCTAGTCGCTGCCGGCGGCGATGGCGAAGAAGAACGGGAACAGGAAGAGAAAGTCGTCCCGGTCGCGGCGATGCCGCCAATACCGCGGAGGCGGAGGCGGCGGACGGTGCCAGGCCGGCGGCGGGGGCGGCATCCTCCGTCCCCAGTAGGGCGGAGGCGGCGGCCCGGGGCGCCAATCGCGGCGCGGCGGGGGCGGTGGGGCTGGGCGGAAGCCGGGGTGAAAGGGCGGGGGCGGGGCAGGACGCCAGTCACGCCGCGGCGGAGGCGGGGGAGCAGGGCGAAAGCCTGGACCGCCCGGTCCGGGACGGAAAGGCGGAGGGGCGGGACGCCAATCGCGGCGAGGCGGGGGCGGCGCGTGATGGAAGCCCGGACCGCGCCCGAAAGACGGCGGCGGCCCGCCGTGGAATCCCGGCCCCGGCCGCGCGCAGGCCGCGCCCGCCAACGTCAGGACCGCCAGCGCCGACAGCGCCAGAAGAGCATATTTTCTGCCGGTGAATTTCATGTGAATACCTCCTTTAAAGGATTTACTCTGTGGAGCGTATATGAAAAAGCGGAGTTTACGCAAAAACGCCGCTGATCTTCGCGTCTCATTCGTATTTCAGCGCGTCGATGGGATCGAGCAGCGAGGCCTTGGCCGCGGGGTAATAGCCGAAGCCGATGCCGACCGCCGCGGAAAACACGAAAGCCAGCGCGATGGAACCGAACGTGAACACCGGCGGCGCCTGCGTGACCGAGGCCAGAGCATACCCCGCGCCGACGCCCAGGCAGATGCCGAGGATGCCGCCGATCACCGACAGCGTCACCGACTCGATCAAAAACTGCAGGCGGATGTTGACGCTCTTGGCGCCTACGGCCATGCGGATGCCGATCTCGCGCGTGCGTTCCGTGACCGAGACGAGCATGATGTTCATGATGCCGATGCCGCCGACGACGAGCGAGATGACGGCGATGGAAGCCAGCAGCATGGAGGTGACGCTGGTGGTCCTGCGGCGCGCTTCGAGCATCTGCGAAAGGCTGCGCACCGCGAAGTCGTCGGCCTGGCCGCCGCGGATCTTGTGGCGCTCGCGCATCAACATCGTGATCTCGCTGGTGATGTACGAAAGC
The DNA here is from genome assembly GCF_033060595.1 of Pyramidobacter sp. YE332. Lineage (NCBI taxonomy): Bacteria > Thermotogati > Synergistota > Synergistia > Synergistales > Dethiosulfovibrionaceae > Pyramidobacter > Pyramidobacter sp. YE332. Next base: position 2,329,526 of record NZ_CP133038.1, read on the forward strand.
GATTCCATGGACACGCCCTTGACCTGGATGGTGCCGACGCGACCGGGCGTGTTGTCCCACTTGACGAGGCGGCTCTGCGCCGTTTTCAGCGGCACGAGGATCAAGTCGTCCTGATCCATGAAGCCGCCGGTGGATTGTCCTTTCGCGGCGAACACGCCGACGACGGCAAAGGGCACTTTGGCGATGCGGATCGACTTGCCGACCGGGTCTTCGTGGGGAAAAAGTTTCTGCGCCACGGTGCTGCCGATCACGGCCACCTTGTTGCCCTGGCGCTGGTCCGATTCGCTGATGTTGCGTCCCTGCGCGATCGCGTACCCCTGCACGTCGCCGTACGACGGGGTGCTGCCGTAGACTGCCGTGGACCAGTTCGTGTTGCCGTAGACGACCTGCGCGCTGGCGTTCACGACGGGCGCCACGGCCGCGACGCCGGAGACGTTGGCGGCGATCGCCTCGGCGTCGCCTTCGGTCAGGTACTTGGCGGTGTCGCCGGTGGATTGGGCGTTGCGCTCGCGCATGACGGTGACGGAGTTGGTGCCGAAGGAGGCGATCTCCTCGTCGATCACCTTGTTGGCTCCCGCGCCGACGGCGAAGGCGGCGATCACGGCACCGACGCCGATGATGATGCCCAGCGTCGTCAGGAACGAACGGGTCTTGTTGCGCCGCAGGGCGCGCAGCGCGGTACGAAAAATCTCCACGAGGGAAATCATGAACGTTCACTCCTTTTAAGTGCGCCGATGTTCGTTAAGCCGGTCTTCGAGGATCACGCCGTCGCGGAAGAGCAGCTCGCGCCCGGCGAAGGCCGCCACGTCCGGTTCGTGGGTGACGAGGATGATGGTGATGCCTTCTTCGCGGTTGAGCCGCTGGAACAGGCGCATGATCTCGTCGCTGGTCTTGGAGTCGAGGTTGCCCGTCGGTTCGTCGGCCATCAGGATCGGGGCGTGGTTGACGATGCCGCGGGCGATGGCGACGCGCTGCTGCTGGCCGCCGGAAAGCTGGCTCGGCTCGTGATACAGGCGCTCGCCCAGCCCCATGCGCGCCAGGGCTTCCACGGCGCGCTCGCGGCGCTCCCTGGCATGGACGCCGGCGTAGAGCATGGGCAGCTCGACGTTTTCGACGGCGCTGGTGCGCTGCAGCAGGTTGAAGCCCTGGAACACGAAACCGATGGTGCTGTTGCGGATCGCCGCGAGCTCGTCGCGGTTCAGTTCCGAGACGTCGCGGCCGTCGAGGAAATATTGGCCGGACGTGGGCTTGTCGAGGCAGCCGAGGATGTTCATGGTCGTCGACTTGCCCGACCCCGACGGCCCCATCATGGCGACGAATTCGCCCTTTTCCACGACGAGATCGATGCCGTGGAGGATCTCCACCTGCCCGCCGCCGAGGCGGAAGCTTTTTTTGACGTTTCTCAGCTCGACGAGCGGCATCTTATTTCTTCTTTTCCGCTTGCAGGTTGAAGCCGACCAGCACCCTCGCGCCTTCCTCGAGGCCGGAAAGGATCTCGGTGCGGTCGCCGTCGCTGATGCCCTTCTCCACTTCGATCTTGGCGGGCTTTTTGCCGAGCAGCACGTACACGCCGGGCGTCTCCGCCACGGCCACGGTGCCGCGGCGGGAGGGCGGCCCCATGGCGATTTCGGTGCTGACGACGGGGCGGAAGCGCAGCGCCGCGTTGGGCACGAGCAGGACGTCTTTCTTCTCGGTGACGACCAGCGAGACGTTGGCCGTCATGCCGGGCATCAGCTTTTCTTCGTCGTTGGCGACCTTGACGATCACCGTGTAGCTGACGACGTTTTCGCTGGTGCTGGGCGAGATGCGCACCTGCGTGACCTTGCCGGAGAACGTCGTGTCGGCGTAGGCGTCGACGGTGAATTCGGCGTCCTGCCCCACTTTGACGCTGCCGATGTCGGCTTCGTCGACGTTGACTTCGACCTGCATCTGCTTGAGGTCGCGGGCGATCTCGGCGATGCTGGGCGTCTGATAGCTGGCAGCCACGGTCTGTCCCTTTTCCACGTTCTTGGCCACGACGACGCCGTCGACGGGCGAATAGATCTTCGTGTAACCGAGGTTGATCTCGGCCTTGCGCAGCGTGGCCTCGTACTGGGCCACGCGCGCCTGCGCGGCCATCACGTCGGCGCTGGCCGTCGACTGGGAAGCCACGTCGGCGTCGAGCTCGCTGCGGGCGATCAGATCTTTTCTGATCAGCTCGCGAGTGCGCTTCAGGTCGCGGTCGGCCTTGAGCAGCGTGGCCTTCGCCTTGGCCAAGTCCGCCTTGGCGGAGAGGACGTTGGCCCTGGCCATGTCGACTTCGGCCTGCTGGGTGCGGTCGTCCATCACGGCGATGAGCTGTCCCTGCGCGACCTTGTCGTTGTAGTCGACGTAGATGTCGTTGATGGTGCCGCTGATCTGCGTGCCGACGTCAACGGTCTCCTCGGCGCTCAGGGTGCCGGTGGCCTGGATGACGCTGCGCAGCGAACCGCGGGCGGCGACGGCCGTGCGGTAGCTCACGTCGGCGCTGGCGGCGCGCCGTTCGCTGTACCAGTACACGCCGCCGCAGCTGAGCGCGACGACGGCAAGAAGCGTGACGATCCTTTTCAGTTTCATGATCCGGAAACCTCCCCCATGGCTTTCTCGAGGCTGAGCCGCGCCTCCTTGTGATTGTAAAGGCTCGCGATCAGCGTCGTCTGCGATTGCGCGTAAGCGTCGACGGCGTCGGAAATCTCCAGGCTGTCGCCCACGCCAGCCCGGTAGCGGCTCAGCGCCAGATCGAGATTTTCGCGGGCCTGCCGCTCCGCCGCGCGGGCGGCGTCGATGGAAGCGGCGCTTTCCCGAAGGCTCTGCCAGGCCTGGCGCACGTCGAGCACGACGTCCTGCGCCAGCTTGTCGCGGTTGGCCCGCGCCACTTTCAGATCGGCTGTGGCGCCGGCCACGCGCGCTTTCGTCTCGCCGCCGTCGCCGATCGGGATCGACAGGCTGAGCCTGGCGTTCCACTGGTCGTCGTCGTAAAATCCCGAGCCGCCGAAGCTGTAGCCGGCGCTGGCGGTCAGATCGGGGGCATTGTTCAGCTTCGCCGCGGTCACGTCGGTCTTCGCCTTGTCCACCAGCAGATCCTGAGCGGCCAGGTCGGCGCGGTTCGCGGCCGCGCGCTTCAGCGCGTCGCCGAGGGCGATGTCCCATCGTTCGTATTCCAGTTCGTCGGCGACGCCGTCGATTTCCAGTTCGGGCGTTCCCATCGCCGAGGCGAGCCGGGCCTTGTACTGCTCCGCCGCGGACTCGGCCTTGATCAGCGAGAGTTTGGCGTTGGCCAGGTCGGTCTCGGCCTTGGTGACTTCGATTTTGGCCTTGGCGCCGGCCGAATAGTAGGATTTGGCCCAATCGAGGCGTTGCTGGTAATTTTTCACCTGTTCGTTTTGCACCGCCGTGTCGCGCACGGCCTTGTTCAGGCTGTAATAGGCGTCGCGCACGTCGGCGACCACGCTCTCGCGGGTGCGTTCCAGCGTTTCCCGCGCGGCTTTTTCGCCGAGCTTGGCGCTTTTCACGGACGCCTTCGTCTTGCCCCAGTCGTACACCGTCTGCGAGAGCGAAACGCCGGTGCTCCAGTCGCCGTCGCTGCCGCCGCTGTTCGCTCCCTTGGTGGAACCGTTGCGCGCGTAAGAACCCGTCGCGCTGGCTTTCAGCCGGCTGCCGGATGCGGAGAGCGAGGCGGCGGCATGGCGCGATTCCGCCGTTCCTTCGGCGGCCGTCAGGCTGGGATGGGAGGCCAGCGCCTTTTCGACGCACTGCGCCAGCGTCAGTTTTTCGCCGGCCATGGCGGGGACGCCGAGCAGAAGCAGGCAGCCGCCCAAAGCCAGAGCGCCGGTTTTTTTCCTCATGTGAGTCACCTCGTCGAATGATCTGTCCGTTCCGATTTCGTTGGCTTCAGTCTAGCGCCGCCCATTCCGTTTGGCATTGTCGAAAATACCAGTTCGCCCCCCGGTGAATTCCCTACTCCGCGCGGAAAGGCTATAATAACGACAGATGAAAAAGGCAGGTGACGCGCAGTGCAGCTTGATTTCGAACGGGAAAATTTGCTTTCTCTCTACCGCAAGACGGACGGCGACGAGAAGCACGCCTTGCGGATCCTGGCGGCGGCGGTCGGCCCCGTCGCGGCGGGCGCGTACGAGACGATGCTCCATTCCCGAAAAGCGGCCCGCATCTCGCCGACTCTTCCCGGTTTCGACGCGGCGGCGGCGCTGCAGCGCTGGAAACAGCTCGGGCTGGCCGGGCGCGAGCGGGGAGCCGAGGGCGAAGGCTGGTCCGTCGTTCTGCCCATCCGCGAGCTGGTCGCCCGCGAAACGGTGCGCGAAAACTCCTTCGCGCTGTATTGCGAAGCCGTGGAGAGCAAACTGCATCTGCCCTCGCTGCGCGCCGAATTCGGCGGCGGCTATCGGGTGTTCAGAGAGCTCTGGCGCGCCGTGTACTTCCTGCGCAAATATTTTTATCTGGGCGACTCCGAAAGTTTCATCCAGCTGGGAGCGCTCGACTTCGCCGGCGGGGAAGCCACCGAAGAGCAATGCCTGAGCGTTTTTGCCGCCACGGTGCTGAACAACCCCTTCGACCGCGAGATGTTTCGCGCCCTGCCGAAAGTCATGCGCCCCTTTTTCCTCGAAACGCTGCATCTGACGAGAATGAGCCCGGAACTGCGCGCCTTTGCGACCGACGCCGAAGAAGAACTCTGCCGGTCCGGCGACTTTCCGGAGCTGGCGGCCCTGCTGGCCGACCAGTACTGCCATGCCGGGCTCTTCGCGAAGGCGATGGAGCTGCTGCCCAAGCTCGACGACGCCGGTCGCGACCGCCTGCAGGCGGTCGACGCTCTGGTGCGCGGCGACCTCGAAGCGGCGCGCAAAAGCTACGCGCGCCTGGCGCGTCGTCCCAAACGCCGCGCCGGCAAGGCTCCGCCGCCCGTCAACCTTTGGGATCCGTTTTACATCCCGGTGCTGGCGGCGCTGCGCGAAACGCCCGACAAGATCGCCGCCGCCGCGCACAAGGAAAGCAACCGCACCGAATGGGCGCGCGGCGGGCGCCTTTACGACGCGCTCGGCGTCCTCGCCAAAGGAAGTTCCGCCAATCAGGCGGCGCTGTTCGCCGAAGACGATTTGGTCAAGACGCTCGACAGGGCCGTTCGCTCCATGCTGTGCGCCCCGCCCCGCCAGGACGAGAAAGCGCTCGACGAGCGGCTCACGAAGCTGATGGACTCCCTCGGGCTCGGCGCGGCCGACCTGTGCCATCTGCTGCTGGCGGCGCGCTGGATCGCGCCCCGGCTGGCCAGAACGTGGCGGGCGTTCTACCGCATCGCGGCGTTCCACCTGAACAGCCTCGGCATGTCGTTCGTCGCCAGCGAGCTGGAAGCCGCCGGCGAAGCGCTGGCAAGCCGACAGGACAACGGCTGGCACCCGCTTCGCGACCTGTTCAGCCCGCGTCCGCCGTGGGAGTACGCCCTCGACGCGCTGGAATCGCTCGCCGGCGACGCCGGCGGAGTCCGGAAGAAAGGCGAACGCCGCCTCCTCTGGCTCGTCGAGATCGCCAGACCGGCGTGGCTGGAGGAGGACGAACCGATCGTCGCCGTGCGCCCGCTCGAACAGACGCTGCAGGCCTCGGGGAAATGGAGCAAGGGGCGCGAGATCGCCCTTAGCTCCATCGCCAACGGGCTGGAACGCATCCCCAACCTGAGCGAGCAGGAACGCCGCGTCGCCGACGCCGTGTACGATCGCGGCTCTTACGGCAAGTCGGAGCTGTGGCTGGACGGAATGCAGGCGCTGCACATCCTCGCCGGGCTGCCCAACCTCGTCCGCGCCGACGACTTTTCGCCGCTCGAAGTGGTCAAAATCGAGCCGCAGCTGGAAGTGACCGCCGTCCCGTCCGGCTGCCGCATCCTCATGACGCCCGCCAACCCGCGGGGACGCGAATACGCGCTCAGCGAAGAGTCGCCGTCGCGGCTGCGCGTCACCCGTTTTTCGCCGGTGCATCTCAACATCCTCGCCATTCTCGGCGGCGAGGGCGCGCTCGTTCCCGAGGAAGCGCGCGCCCGCACGCTGAAGATCCTGTCCCGGCTGGCCGCGAACGTGACCGTGCAGTCCGAACTGGAGGGCGCGCCGCAGAGCGTCCCCGTCGAAGAAGCCAACGCGCGTCTGCACGTTCAGCTCTCGCCCTGCGGCGACGGCCTCAACGCGGAGATCGTGGTGCACCCGTTCGGCGGCGAGGGGCTTTCCTGCCGCCCCGGCGGCGGCGCGCCGACGCTGTTCGGCCTGAAAAAGGACGGCGCGGGGAACGAGCGGCGCGTGCAGGTCAAACGCGACCTCGCCGCCGAAGCGCGGAAGACGAAGGAACTTTTCGCCGCCTGCCCGGCGCTGGCCGAAAACGGCGATCCCGACGACGGGCGCGCGCAGCTCGCCGCTCCCGACGCGTGCCTCGAACTGCTTTTGCAGCTGCAAAAAATCCCCCACGTGACCGTCGAATGGCCGCGCGGCGGCGCCATGACCGTGCGCCGCGAGCTGGACGGAAGCGCCATGCTCGGCGCGATCCAAAGCGTCGGCACCGACTGGTTCGCGCTCTCCGGCACCGTCGCCGTCGACCGCGAACTGACGCTGTCACTGCGCCAGCTCATGGATCTGCTGCGGCAGCGCAAAGGCCGCTTCGTCCCCGTCGGCGCGGGGCAGTTCGCGGCGCTGACGCGGGAATTCCAGCGCCGCCTGGAAACGCTCGACGCCATGACCGACGCCAAGGGGCAGGAACTGCGCGTGCCGGCGCCGGCCGCCGCGGCCGTGGCGGAGCTGTTCGACGAAGGCGCTTTGGCCGCCGACAAAAAATGGCGCGAGCTGTGCGAGCGCTTCGACGAAGCGAGGGATCTCGCGCCCGAAGCGCCGCGCGCGCTGCGCGCGCAGCTGCGCCCCTACCAGCTGGAAGGATTCCGCTGGCTGGCGCGCCTCGCTCACTGGGGCGCGGGCGCCTGTCTGGCCGACGACATGGGGCTGGGCAAAACCGTGCAGACGCTGGCGCTGCTGCTGTACCGCGCCGAGGGCGGACCGGCGCTCGTGGCCGCGCCCACGTCGGTCTGCGGCAACTGGATCGAGGAGGCGGCGCGTTTCGCGCCGACGCTGAACGTCGTCGATTACCGCAGCGCCGGGCGCGAAAAGGCGCTCGCCACGCTCAAGCCCTTCGACGTCGTGCTGGCGTCTTACGGCCTGCTGCAGAGCGACGCGGAGTCGTTCGCGCAGAAACGGTGGCACACGGTCGTGCTCGACGAGGCGCAGGCGGTCAAGAACATGTCCACCAAGCGTTCCGCCGCCGTCATGGGGCTGCAGGGCGACTTCCGCATGATCATGACCGGCACGCCGGTCGAAAACCGCCTCAGCGAGCTGTGGAACCTGTTCCGCTTCCTCAACCCCGGCCTGCTCGGCTCGCTGGAGCGCTTCAACCGGCGTTTCGCTTCGCCCATCGCCGCGGGCGACGACGGCGCGCGGGCCCGTCTGCGCCGGGTGATCGCGCCGTTCCTGCTGCGCCGCGTCAAGGAGCAGGTGCTCGACGACCTGCCCGAGCGCACCGAAGTGACGCGCCGCATCGAACTGAGCCCGCAGGAATCGGCGTTCTACGAAGCGCTGCGCCAGTCCGCCGTCGAGGCCATCGACGCCGCCGGAAACTCTCCGGAGGCGGACAAGCGCTTCGCCATCTTCGCCCAGCTGATGAAGCTCCGCCGCTGCTGCTGCGCCGTCAAGCTCGTGTCGGAAAGCGTGGGCGCGGCGATCCCCTCTTCCAAGCTCGAAGCGCTGCTCGAACTTGTTGCCGAACTGCGCGAAAGCGGGCATCGCGCCCTGATCTTCAGTCAGTTCACCGACTATCTGCGCCTGATCGAACAGGCGCTCGCGGAACGGGGCGTGCCCTGTCTCTATCTGGACGGCGCCACGCCGCCGGGCGGACGCGCCGAACTGGTGCGCGCGTTCCAGGCCGGACGCGGCGACTGCTTTTTGATCAGCCTGCGCGCCGGCGGCACGGGGCTGAACCTGACCGGCGCCGATTTCGTCGTCCACATGGATCCGTGGTGGAACCCCGCCGTCGAGGACCAGGCCTCGGACCGCGCCTACCGCATCGGCCAGACGCGCCCGGTCGCCGTCTATCGCTTCGTGGCCGCCCGCACCGTGGAGGAGAAGATCGTCGACCTGCACCGCCTCAAGCGTCGCCTCGCCGACAGCCTGCTCGAAGGCGCGGACACGCCGCGTTCGCTCGATCTCGAGGCGCTGGCGGCGCTGATCCGCGACGAAGCGTGAGGAAGCGGCGCGTCCGCCGCGCCGGCAAAAATTTTCGATTGAAGGAGGCGTTACGCATGAACAGCGAATGGAGGTCGCCCTCGGGCGTCCAGGTCCGCATGGTGACGGGAGGATGGCGCAGCGGCGCCAGCGCTTTCGCGCTGAAACTGGCGCAGGACTGGGAGCGAAAAACGATCGTCTCCGCCCAGACCTCCACCGAGGAAGACATGCTGGAGCACATCGCGCTCTATCAAAAAGGCCTCGACGACGGCTGCGAAACCATCGTCGAGGGCGTTCATCTCGACCAGGCGCTCGACAAGGTCCGCGGCGGCGTGTGCATCGTCGACGACCTCGGCGCCTGGGTGAGCAACCTGACGAGCGGCAGTTTCCGCTTCACCGGCGAGACCTGTCCCGAGATCGAAGCGTTCGTCAGAAAACTGCGCCGGCCGCCCTGCGAGGTGATCGTCGTCACCCGCGAGCTGGGCATGGGGCTGCCGTCCGACCGGATCGCCGAGCGGCGCTACCGCGACGTCGTCGGCCGCCTCAACCAGCGCATCGCCGCCTTGGCCGCCTCGGTCTACCTGTGCGTCAGCGGGCTGCCGCTCAAGCTCAAATAATTCGTGTATAATACCCTCGAGAACTTTTCCGGGGAGGGATCCGCATGTCCGCACTCAGCGCGCTTCATCAGCGCGTCTGCCAATGTCGCAGCTGTCCGCTGGGACAGGCCGACGGCGTCCGCGAGGACGGCTCCGCCTTTTATCACGTGCCCGGCGAAGGGCCCGAAAACGCCCGCCTCATGATCGTCGGCGAAGCGCCCGGCGCCGAAGAGGAGCGCACCGGCCGCCCCTTCGTCGGCCGTTCCGGCCGTCTGCTCACCGAAATCCTCGCCGCGGCGGGTTTGGAGCGCGAAGAGATCTTCATCACCAGCGTGTGCAAATGCCGGCCGCCGAAAAACCGCACCCCGTTGCGGACGGAGATCGCCGCCTGCCTGCCGTGGCTCACCGCCCAGTTCGAGGCGGTCCGTCCGCATCTGGTGCTTACCGTCGGCAACGTGCCTTCGCAGACCCTGCTCGGCGTCAGGACCGGCATCAACGAGCTGCGCGGCCGCTTTCATCAATTTGCGTGGAACGGCCGAACCATGACGCTGCGGCCGCTGTTCCACCCCGCCTACCTGCTGCGCAACCCGCGCCGCGTCGAGGGCTCGCCGTGGGACAAAATGCTCCGCGACCTGGTCGAAGCGCGCGACTTTCTCGCCGGGCGAGGTTGAGCGCGCCGCCGGACGGGAGCCGCCGCAAAGACGCGAAAAAAATCAAAAAAGGTCTCGTCTGGAATGCGCATTCCAGACGAGACCTTTTTTATACTAGGGCTTGTTTAAAAAACATTTCAGCTTGTATTATTTCAATAAAATAACACTGGCAGCGACAAGAACAAAAGCGAAAAACGAAGCGTCAAGTTTGTCATAGCGGGTGAAAATTCTACGGAACCATTTGATTTTCTGAAAGAAACATTCAACCAAGTGTCGTTCCTTGTAAACATGCTCATCTATAAACCACGGTTCGGGATTATCGCTCTTCGGCGGGATAGTGTAACTTCCCTCCCGAGAAGTAATGTACTCTCTGATGGCTTGCGAACCGTAAGCCTTATCGCCGATGACGTTGCTCCCTCTGATTTCCGCTTGCCCGAGCAAGGACACGGCATGGCGGGAATCGTGGTCATTGCCGGGACTGAGCAGGAGCGCCAGCGGATTGCCTAAACCATCTACTATCGCATGAATTTTCGTATTCTTGCCGCCTCTGGACATGCCAATCGCTTGAGCCCCTTTTTTCCCCCTTCCGGGGTTTTCCCTCTCCCGTTGGCACTTTGATGTACTTTGCAGGACGTGGAGTCGATAGAGAGATTTTCCATGTCGGCATCAGCGCTTAGGGCGGCAAAGATCGCCTCGAATATTCCCCGCTGTTTCCACAGCCTGAAACGTGCGTAAACTGCCTGCCATTTGCCGTAACGCTCCGGAAGATCTCTCCATGGCGCTCCACTTCTGGCAAGCCACAGAATCCCATTGATGATCCTGCGGTTATCGTATTTTGCCGGGCGTCCACGTTGACCTGATTTCGGGTGTTCGGGCGGCAGCATTCTCTTGATTCGATTCCACTCGCTGGAGGTCAGTTCATATCTTCTCTCTTCCATGAGAAAAGTTTAAGCGATTGGATCGATTTAGGCAACTTTGACGTTTTTTAAACAAGCCCTAATTCTTGTAAATGCTTCCACGTGGGCCGACATCGAGAATCAAGATTGTTAAAATGCCGTGTTCTATTTTGACAATGACTCTGTAATCCCCAACGCGATAACGATACAATCCGGCGAGATTCCCTTTCAGGTCCTTGCCGCTTTGCTGCACCTCTTCCTTACAGGCCAACTCTTCTTCAATCCATTTTCTAATACGTTCGCGAATTGGCCTGTCAAGTCTTGCCATTGCTTTAATCGCCGCTTTAGCGTAGCTGATTTTATACAACACTGGAATTAGCGTTCCTTATCGCTTTGTTCCCAAACTGCACGCGCTTCTTCGGGTGTATAGACCGTTGGGTCTGCTTCGTATTCTGCAAGGGCTTTCATCGCGGCTTGGCGATCTTCTTCGTCTTCTATCCAATCTGCTATACGCGCCGCGATACATTCAGATATTGTCAGGTCTTTCGCGGCTGCATAGCCTTGAAGAAAGACGAGCGTTTGTGAAGGGATTGCGATTTCAATACTTGTTGTTTCCTGCGGCGTTGAAATATTAGGCATGATATATCACCTCATTGTTTGAGTGTACGAGAATGCGATGTAGTATATTTCTCCACGACGAAGGTTCATTCTCCGCTTTCTCCAATCTGCTTACACATAAGCGCTACAAGTTCGTTCGCGTTCTCGTTTTCAGCACAGGCTTCAACAAGTACGGCGTTGTCATAACGACGCTTCCGCTGTGCTGCGCGAAACCGTAATGAGTGCAGCTCTTTTCTTTTGGTAAGCATACGCTGTCATCTCTCTTATTTTGTCGGCTTTACCTAATGTTATATTATCGTTCCTTTCCGAAAACTGCAATAGGATATTACATCATATCTTTAATAATGAGTGTAATTTCGTATCCGAACAGGTAAAACTTCTTGACTCTAAATGTTTTTACACGTATACGACTGTCCCTGTTAAGACAGTTAAATGTACAGGTATTACCGCAATATGTCCATGATTCAAGGAATACGATGTCGAAGCAAGTCGTCCCTGCGCGGAGGGAAAACGGTCTGAGACGACTTCAGAATTACTGAAATTGGGGGGCGTGAACCGCGCCCCCTTACGAATGGAGAGAAGACGGCCTGCATAATTTGCAGAGCCTTTTCATCTTCAAGTTGGTCTTGCACGAGGGGAAGATGAGGACGTAGATAATACTCATACTAGGGCTTGTTTAAAAAACGTCAAAGTTGCCTAAATCGATCCAATCGCTTAAACTTTTCTCATGGAAGAGAGAAGATATGAACTGACCTCCAGCGAGTGGAATCGAATCAAGAGAATGCTGCCGCCCGAACACCCGAAATCAGGTCAACGTGGACGCCCGGCAAAATACGATAACCGCAGGATCATCAATGGGATTCTGTGGCTTGCCAGAAGTGGAGCGCCATGGAGAGATCTTCCGGAGCGTTACGGCAAATGGCAGGCAGTTTACGCACGTTTCAGGCTGTGGAAACAGCGGGGAATATTCGAGGCGATCTTTGCCGCCCTAAGCGCTGATGCCGACATGGAAAATCTCTCTATCGACTCCACGTCCTGCAAAGTACATCAAAGTGCCAACGGGAGAGGGAAAACCCCGGAAGGGGGAAAAAAGGGGCTCAAGCGATTGGCATGTCCAGAGGCGGCAAGAATACGAAAATTCATGCGATAGTAGATGGTTTAGGCAATCCGCTGGCGCTCCTGCTCAGTCCCGGCAATGACCACGATTCCCGCCATGCCGTGTCCTTGCTCGGGCAAGCGGAAATCAGAGGGAGCAACGTCATCGGCGATAAGGCTTACGGTTCGCAAGCCATCAGAGAGTACATTACTTCTCGGGAGGGAAGTTACACTATCCCGCCGAAGAGCGATAATCCCGAACCGTGGTTTATAGATGAGCATGTTTACAAGGAACGACACTTGGTTGAATGTTTCTTTCAGAAAATCAAATGGTTCCGTAGAATTTTCACCCGCTATGACAAACTTGACGCTTCGTTTTTCGCTTTTGTTCTTGTCGCTGCCAGTGTTATTTTATTGAAATAATACAAGCTGAAATGTTTTTTAAACAAGCCCTAATTCTTGATAAAAAGCATTAACATAGTTTACTGGGCGCCGCGAGGGAGTTCAGTCGCTCAGAACTACCTCGACTGCTGCGCAGCTCGCTTTGTGAATCTCCCTCGCAACCCCCTTGTGCTCGGCCTTTTAATGGAGAAAGAGTATTATCTTGGAGTTCTGCCGCGGTGGGCGGGGCCTTCTTGCTTTTCTTCGCGCCGTGCCGCGGCTTTCCCCGCATCCTCCCGCGCCGTTGCCGTTTGACGGAGTTTCGTGTAGAATCATATTATAGATTTCAGTTATAAAGGAGTGCTTTCTATGGAACTCTTTCATTTGCGGTACTTTATGACTGTCGCTAAATACGAAAACTTCTCGAAGGCCGCCGAGGAACTGTACATCTCCCAGCCGTCGATCAGCAAGGCCGTGCTCTCGCTGGAGAAGGAGCTCGGCGTCTCGCTGTTCCTGCGCAAAGGCAAGCGCGTGCAGCTCAACGACACGGGGCTGGCGCTGAAGCGCAAGCTCGAGCCCGTGATGAGCATCCTCGACAATCTCTCCAAGGAGCTCAGGGTCGTAGCGGGACATTCGCGCTCGACCATCGTCTTCAACGTGCTGGCCGGCTCGTCGCTGCTGCCCGACATCCTCCTCAAGTTCAAGGCCATGCATCCCTTCATCGACTTCCAGATCATCCAGAACGCCCGCACCACCAAGTGCGACCTCTGCATGCGCACGGCGCTGCCCGACGCGGCGCCGGAGAACAGCCGTGTGGTCATGAACGAGGAGATCCTGCTGGCCGTCCCCATGCAGTCCCATCTGGCGCTGAAAGAGTCGGTGCGGCTCAAGGACCTGCGCAACGAGAACTTCATCATGCTCGGCAAGCGCAGCCCGATGCGCGAGATCGCCGACCGCTTTTTCGCGCTGTGCGGCTTCGTCCCGCACGTGGGATTCGAAAGCGACAATCCCGGCACGATCCGCGGCCTCGTCAGCGCCGGCCTGGGCATCTCGTTCTGGCCGGAAGCCACGTGGGGGCATCTGGCCACCGACAAGGCGCGGCTGGTGCACATCTCCGACCCGCTGTGCAGCCGCAACATCTACATCACCTGCGACGAACGCGGCAAACTCAACGACCAGACGCGAATGTTCCTCGACTTCGTCGTCGACTATTTCCACGGTCTTCTGAAAAAAGCTCGTTAAAAAGCCGCGCCGCCTCCGCCGGGCAATGTTCCACGTGGAACAACGAAAGCGGGCGGAAGCCGATGATCCAAATCTCATCGGCTTCCGCCCGCTTTACGTCGTTCAAGGGCAAAATGCCCGCATCACAGCGTCAGGCAGACGGGGCGGCCGGCCTGGGGCAGCACGTCCCAGATCACTTCGCAGCGGTCGGGCGCAGCTTTCAGATCTTCGAGCGCGAGCGTCCAGATCTCCATCGGGTTGACGGGGCGGATCAGATCGTCGCCCAGCGCTTTCAGCCGCGCCAACGAAGCGTCGGCCCCGGCGCGGGTGCGGCTGACGAAGATCAGCCAGTTGACGCTGTCCTGTTCGTGAACGTCGCAGTCGAGATAGCCGGGGATCGCCAGCCGCCTCAGCTCCCAGAGCAGGCGGTGGAAGCGCCCGAGCGCGTCGAGCTGTTCTTCCGCCGTCGCCGCGGCCGAGAAGTAAAAGCGGTCGGTATTGACGAGCCGGTGCTCGTCGCCTGGATGTCCTCTGAAGTCGCGGTAATTCTCGAAATCGTAGTTGACGATCAGCGCCAGATCGAGCCCCAGACGTTCGCCGGGCAGTTCCCGCCACGCCGCCCAGGCGGCCGGGTCGGGGATCTCCGCGCGGCGCCGGCGGTGCGGCACGGCAGGATGGGCTGCGAGCATGGCCTTGAAACGCGGTTCGTCGGGATAAGTCCAGCGCAGTTTTCCGCCCTCGATACGCCACACTTCTTCGCGCCGCAGCGCCGGCCGCACGAGCCAATCGGGACGGACGACGTAGCGCTTCAGCCCCCAGCGCTGCACGTTCGCGCGCTCCAGTTCCAGCCACAGCGCCGTGGTCAGCAGGCAGCGTCCCGCGTTTTCCGGCTCGCCGCCGGGGCGCTCGTCGAGAAACATCTCCGCCGCGGCCCGGCGGAACGATTCCGCTCCCGCCGCCGTCAGCGCGTAGACTCCGCCATGCTCCTTCAGCAGCCCCCGCGCGGTCAGTTCGTCCAGCCCCGCCGCGTCCTCTCCGGCGCGTTCCAGCAGCTCGCGGTCCCAGCAGGGATGATCCTGGCTGAAACGGGTCAGCAGCGATTCGTACATTTCATCCTCTCCCCTTCGTCAACTTTTATGAAGAGCGTCCCAGCCCGTCAGCGCCATACAGGCAAATTCCAGCGCCATGCCGGCCGCCTGCACGGCCGTTGCCGTCTCGCCGAGAAAAAACAGTCCCAGCAGCCCCGCCGTAAGCGGCTCCACCAGTCCGATCGTGTAGGACTGTCCCACGGTGATGCGGGCCAACGCCAACGCAAAGAAGAAATACGGCACCGCCGTAGGGAAAAATCCCAGCGCCAGCGCGCTCGCCATACCGCGCCCCGTCGCCAGCCAGCTCATGTCGCGTCCCCACAGCAGCGGCAGCATCAGCACCGCGCCCCACAGCAGGGCCGCGCCGTTGCTCTCCAACGGGCCAAGCCCGCGCCGCGCCAGCAACTTCAAATTCAGCCCCAACAGCGCGTAACCCAGACCGCCGAGAAGCCCCCACAACAATCCCGCCACCTGAAAAGAAGCGCCCGACGAACCGGGCGCAGCCGCCAGACAGCTGCCGGCAACGCCCAGCAGCGCCGCAAACCACCAGAGCCGCGACGGCGCCTCGCCGAGGAAACAGCCGAGAACGCCGGCCATCACCAGCGACGATCCGATCACCAGCATTGTGCCCAGAGCCACGCCGAGCACATCCATGGATATGAAAAACCCCGTTTGGTTCATCGCCGTACAGATCCCGGCCAGAAACGCCGCGCGCGCCGTCGAAAAAACGCCGCGACGGCGAACGGCCAACGCCGCCGCACAGAGCATGACGCCGCCGAAAAACAGCCGCGTCCACGCCAGCGCCAGCGGTTGATTGAGGGCCGCCGCCGGCGCGAAGCGCGAAATCGTGCCGCTGCCGCCCCAGAACAGCCCCGCCATGAGCATGGCGAAAACGCCCAGACTGCGTGACGCAGAACTCAATCTTCCCACTCCTCCCGCCGCTCCGCCGCTTTTCGTTCATTATAGCAGGGCCCCTCGCCCCGAACAGCGCCGCGACTTCACGCACAGGAGGCACGGCGACCCGCTTCAGCGGTTGCCGTGCCTCCTGCGTTGCCGATCCCGTTTCTTCTCCGCCGCGGCGGCGGATTCCGTTTACTTGAGCTTGCCCGAAGCGCGTAGCAGGCGTTCCAGACGCTCCATGCGCTCCTTCATCTCCGCCTGTTCGCGGGCCTGCGAAGCTTTCAGTTCCGCAATCTCGTGCGCCTGCGAGGCCACCTGGGCCTGCAGCTCGGCGTTCTCCTTCTGCATCACGTAGACGCTGCTGATCGGGCCCTTGCGGTAGCGTTCGGGGATCTGATCCTTGTCTTCTTTCCTGCCGATCTTCCAGGTCAGTCCGGCGTTGGCCATCGAATCGCCGTGGTGGGTGACGGACACTCCGGCGTGGACCATGAAGTCTTCTTTCAGGTAGTGCGCAAAGCCGAGGGCCAGCGCGTACTCGCCTCTGTACGCTCCGAAGCCGGCCATGATCTGGCTGGGTTCGACGGGGTCGTACTGCATCGGTTTCAGGCCGGCGAGGGCGGAGCCGAGCGCTCCGGTGGTCTTGATTTCGCCTCTCAGTTCGCCCATCTGGTTGTAGACGTCGCCGAATCTGTTGTAGATGTTGTTGAACTGTGTGTCTACGGCGCTGAGGGCGTCGCCGACGTTGTGGTAGGTGCCGCCGCGGATGTTGTAGGTGGGAGCGGAGATCGAACCGTCGGAGTTGACCGTGGAGCCGCCGCCGAAGTGGTTGGATACGCTCGACGATACGCCCCACAGCTGGGAGCCGTTGACGGCGTCGGCGCTGGTCTGGCTGACTTCGCCCTTGGCGACGTTGGCGATCTTTTTGTTTCCGGCGTTGATGCCGGCCTTGGTGACCGAGGGGCCGTTTTCAATGACGAGGCCGTTGTCGGTGATCGAGGTGTCGCCGGCCGTAAAGGTGTTCGCCGTGACGCTGTTGAAGTTCACGTCGGCTTTCGTGGCGATCGTGACGTTTTTGTCGTCGCGGGCGATGGTGATGTTGTCGCCGCTGGTGAACGTTACCGTGTCGTTGGGATTGACGGCGACTGCCGGCTGCGTGCCGGGCTTGGTATCGAGATTCCAGGAGCCGCCGCCGGCGCCGAGCAGGGCTTTGAGCTGGGCGACGTTGACGGCGTCGGTGTCGTTGACGCCGGCCGCGACGCCGGTGATCTGGCGGGTGACCGGCGTTCCTCCCGTGATTGTCACCGCGCCGACGGAAACGGCTGCGGCGGTGGATTTCCAGACGCCGGTCGTATCGTTGGCGTGGTCTGCCCCAGGGGTGGGATCGTAGCCGACGACGCCTTTGTCGACAGAGGCCACTGAGCCGCTGCCGAGGGCCACGCCGCCGTCGACGGTCGAATTGGCGTTGTAACCGAGAACCACGACATTCTTCTTGTCCGTCACTGATAAACCGGCCGCCCCCGTACCCGGTTTGTCAGCGGAGCCAAGAACGATACTGCCGCTCGCTCCGTTCAGCTGCCGGTAGTCGCCCAGCAGCAGAGCGCCGTCGGTGTCTGTTACCTCATTCCCCGAGCCGATGACGGTGACGTTATTGATATTCTTGCCGGTGTTTCCGAAACCGTCGATCATGTTCAGCTTGCTTTCCTTGCCGTCTTCGCCGGTCAGAGTATTCCCTATGCCGACCAGCTTAGAATGCGTCGCATAATCGGCGACGTTGCCGCCGCCGATGGCAAGCACCGCGCCGCCGCTGGAGGAAACATATTCGCCCAGCTTCTTTGCCAGTGCTTCCGTATTCCCAGTTTGAGCTATTCCGGCGATTTCCATCAGATTGAAAGCGTTTCCATCTTTGTCTTTCAGGTCGCCGTAGGAATTTTTGATGATGTTCCCCGCGCCGAAAATGAGGGACGCATTCGCGCGGTCGGTAACATTGACGGTACCGACGATGCTGTTTGCCACGCCGTCATACTGCTCACCGCTTTTCGCGTTGATCGTGTTCATCGTGCCGAAAATGCTGGCAGTCGCTCCCTGCGGCTCATTGTTCACGTTGATGGAAGACCCCAGTCCGGCAACGATCGATGCGGTTCCTTTCGCTCCATCATTATTATAATTCGGCGCAAAGCTCAACTGTCCATTTCGATCATTTACGCTGTAATAATGGGTCTTGGCCGCTTCTACGCTGGCTGCCTGCACCGCCTTCAGCTGCGCCACATTGACCGCATCAGTGTCATTCGTACCGGCAGCGAGATTGGTGATCTGGCGGGTGAGTCCAGTCGTCTTGTCGCCGATGGAAAGAGCGCCCAATTTGGATTGCCACGCCTTATCCGCGTTTGTGGATTTCCTCCCGGTAGACGGGTCATACCCGAATTCGCCGCTACTGGTATCCGCCACACTGAAAGCGCCAAGCGCCACGCCGCGGTTGACCCTGGCGTGAGAATCATAGCCCATGGCGATCGACGTCTCTTTTTCCGCACTGCTCTTCGAGCCGATTGCGATAGTCCAATCAGCTGCGGCCTGGCTCTCGTTACCGACGGCCAAAGCTTCTTCGCCCTTGACGGTCAGATCGTTCCCCAAGGCGATACCTCTCTGTCCGCCATCATCGTCCATACCGATAATAGTATTTCCATGACCGACAGACGTTCCCAAACTATCGGATACGGAACTGGTGCCTACCACGACGCTCCCGCCGTTCACCGTGTTGGTCAGGCCGACGGCCACGTTCTGGTCGCTGCCGCTGGAGTTCTTGGTGTAGATCCACTTTGTCGGATCGGACGGATCTTTTTCCGCCGTATAGCCGACCAGGTTCCCCACACCGATGACCGTATTCTGTTCACCAAAGACTTTTGTCAGCTTATGGTCGTAATTATTATAATCCGTGCCGAATACGGCATTATGAGCGCCCTCCACCTCTACGTTCTGACCGGCGACGATGCTGTTGTTTCTTCCGTTTTTATCCCCTGTCAGTTTGTTGTTATTTCCGAGAACGGTACTGTTTATCCCTTTCGAAGAAGAGGAAATACCGAGCACGATGCTGTCTTCCGCCTCGGCGCCGTCATTGTCATAGTTGCTGCCGGCTCCCGTTTTCGTGGAGTTGGCGCTGTAATAATGCACTTTCGCGGCATCGGCGGCGGATTTCACTGCTTTCAGCTGGCGCAGGTTGACCGCGTCGGTTTCTTCCGTTGCGTCGCCGACGTTGATGATCTGCCGCAGTTTGTCCGCCGTGCCTACGGAAACGGCGCCGGCCGTTTTGCCGTTCAGTTCAAAATCACTGAATGCGCCCTTTGTGGAGGCGGTAAAAGCGCCCCTGTCCGCCAGCGATCCGCTGCCGAGGGCGACGCCGCCTTCTTTTTGCACGTCGGCGTTATGGCCGATCAGCACGGCATCGGCGACTTTCAGTTCTTTCTCGGCGTCGGCCGAGCCGAGAACGACGCTGTAGTTCGCGCCGGAGAGCTTGCGCCTGTCGCCCAAGAGAAGCGCCGTGTCCGTGTTTTCCACCGTGTTCTCGGAGCCGATGACGCTGACGTGATTTACGTTTCTGGCGGTATTTTTGTAGCCGTCGAGCAGGTTGTACTTGCTGGGAGAGCCGTCGGCCCCTTTCAGCGTGTTGTTGACGCCGATGATCTGCGAAACCTGCGTCCAGTCGGCGGTGTTGCCGCCGCCGATGGCGAGAGTTGCGCCGCCACTATTAGAATTTTTTACGGCGGTCATCAAAGACTTCTGCAAAGCCTGTACGGAATTTCCGCTACTGGACGGAGCGGAAATAGAAGCAACGGAGTTTGTAATTTCATTGCCGGCGCCGAAAACCAGAGAACCGTTGGAGTTGAAAGTCCGATTTGCAACACCGACAATACTGTTCGCTATGCCGGAATCATCGGACGAAGCTGTTTTAGATTCAATAGAGTTTAAGGAGCCTGTAATAGTGGCACCGAAATTTTGGGACGCTTTAGAATTAAAATTTCCCCCATTATAAGCGCCGGTAATCGCCGAATAAGCACCGGTAACAACGCCAAAAGCCGCGTTATTGAAGCTGTTTGTCCCCAGTGTAGTCGCATTGACAATAACATTATTGGAACGCATATTTGCTTCAGAACCAGTATCCACATCGGTGTCATAAAGCTTTCCTTTAAAATTATGAGTACCAATCATCACACCGCCGGTACGGGCATATGTGTTTTGCCCGATCGCAATACCGGTAACAACTTTGCTCGGATCAGCAGGGATAAAAGGAGACTGCAGTCCCAAAAATCCACTTCCGGTAAATGAAGTCTGTCCAAAGTTAAAGTTTTTCTCCTGCACCCCTGCCATATTTTCTGAAAACGCATTCTGCCCAATAGCAATTCCACCGCCCTGGCTGACATAGTTATTGGTTTTGGCACCACTTCCTACCACGATATCACCGGTTGCAGCGCTGGCTCCATTAGAATAGCTAATAGTCGCACCCTTCCCGATCGCCACATTTTCCGCTTTCGGCGCATTGCTGCCCGTGCCGTAAGCGACGCCGCTGCCAGCCCCGGTGGCGGTATCCGCCGCCATTCCCGGCACGGCCTTCATCAGCATCAATCCCAGCGCCACGGCGGCCAGCGCGCCGCCTTTCAGGACGGGCGACGGGCGTTTTTCGGCGAGAGGCGTCCCTCTCCCCCCGCAAATGTCCGGCACCAGAGCGGAAGCGCAGACCTTGGTACGTTTTTCCATCAACAACATCCTCCTCGAGAGTTTATTTCGAAAACATCACCCGGCGGGCTTGGAAAGCCCGCCGGGAAATTTTTTGTCTCAAAGAATTTCAGACGAATATGGTTAATTTTATCACGGACTCTCCACGAATCAACAGTTTTCTTAACGATCGCCGACATTTTTTGTAGTGTTACAAATGAAGTGAGACTCAGCAGATATACAAAAGCGGTTGGTTCCTTTAGAATGTAAGTCACCACAACCAAGCATACTAAGGAGGGCCCAACCGCCATGAATACTATAACACAACCCCGGCGATATCTTCCACACGAACTCCACACTAAATATCATGCCTGTCAACTCTACCGCTCCACAAAAGATGTCAGCTTTGTCTGCAGGCGTTATCACATTTCCAGGGCTTCTCTGTTTCGGTGGATCAAGGTCTTCGACGGCTCTCAAGAATCTCTTCAAAACAAGTCCCACAGGCCGATCACGCCGCATCCCAAAGCTCATACGGAGGAGGAACTGACCTGGATCCGTAACCTTCACCGCAGGAATCCGAACATCTCGCTCTGCGAGCTCTATGGCAAGCTCCGAATGGAACACGGGTACGATCGCCATCCCGGTTCTCTGTACCGCGTATTTAAGCGTCTGGGGTATTCCAGCAGCGCTCCTTCGACTAAAAAGCCCTACAAACCCAAGCCGTACAATACGCCCACGCAGATCGGCATCAAGTGGCAGATGGACGTTAAATATGTTCCTGCTCCCTGCTATCACGGGCAAATACCTCAGAAGTTCTACCAGTACACCGTCATCGACGAGGCTTCCCGAGAGCGCTTCATTTATCCTTACATGGAACAGAGCAGCTACTCTAGCTGCGATTTCCTCAAGCGTGCTATTGCTTACTTCAAATACAGGCCTCAGGTCCTCCAGACAGATAATGGAGCCGAGTTCTGTCACTTTAAGAAGACGGACCGTATTCATCCGCTGGACGTCCTCTGCAATGCGCTGGGCGTCGAACACAAGCGGATCCGCCCCCGTATCCCCAGGCATAACGGAAAGGTCGAGAGGAGCCACCGTAACGACCAGGAGCGTTTCTATAACTTCATGAGCTTTTACTCTTATCTTGACCTGCAGACCCAGATGAAGCGCTACCTTCGCAGGTCTAACAGCATCCCGATGGCAGTGCTGGGGTGGCGGTCTCCTCTCCAGATGCGGCAGCATTTCAGCAAGTCCACACAGCCGTGAACGACTTACAAATAAGGACAACTTCTGAGCTTTTATTTTTGCGCTGATTCGGTCTCACATCATTGACTAATGTACATTTCTTAACGATCGCCGACATTTTTTTGCTTTCGCTCTCCGCCGCGCGGCCGACGTCGGCCGGCGGCAAAAGCCCGGCTCTTTTCGTTTCCGCGCCAAAGGCGGCGCGGAAGACCTTTCAGGACAAACTCTTTTTCACTCCGTCTCCGGCGCTTCGCGCCCGGCTCCTGCCCAGCACGAGGAGCGCGGACGACAGCAGGATCAGCGCCATGCCGGCGGCGAGGCGCGGCGTCATCGGTTCGCCGTAAACGGCCAGGCCGACGGCGATGCTGGTCAGCGGCTCGAAGGTGCTGAGCAGCGACGCTTTCACCTCGCCGCAGAGAAACAGCCCCTTCTGGAAAAAAGCCAGCGCCAGCACGGTCGCCAGCAGTCCCAGCCCGGCTTCGGCCGCCCAGGCGGCCGCGCTCTGGCTCCAGGCCAGGCCGCCCGTCAGGGCCGCGAACGCGCCGATCATGAGCGCCGAGAACAGGGAGATCCAGAACGTGATCACGAATATCTCGACCTCACGCAGATGGCTGCGTCCCAGCGCGATGATGTAGCCCGCGTAGAACAGGCCGGACGCGGCGGCGAGCGCCATGCCGAAGCCGTCGGCGTTCCGCCCGGGGCGATAGAGCAGAAAGATCCCCGCCGCGCACAGCGCCACGCAGATCACCTGGCGGAGCGTGAAACGAGCGCGGAAGAACAGGCCCATCAGGCACATCACCGCGACGGGATAGGTGAAGTGCAGCGTCGTCGCCAGACCGGAGCCGATAAAGCCGTAAGACAGGTAAAGCAGCACCGGCGTGAGGGCGTAAAAGACGGACAGAAAGGCGATCTCGCCCATCCGGCGGCGGCCGAGGCGCAGCGGCACGCCTTTGTATTTGAGGTACGCGAAAGCCATGGCGCTGCCCGTGAGGAATCGGCCGAACGCCGCCGTAGAAGCGTTGGCGCCGTCCGCGTAGGCGATCTTGGCAAGCAGCGGCATCAGGCCGAAGAGCACGGCCGAGGCGATCACGCACAACGCTCCGGCGCGTTCGCTGTTTTCTTTCACTGGAATGTCACTTCCCCGTATCTTTTCGGCAGATCCCTGCCGGCGCGGCGTTCCCGCCCTCGATTCGCCTACTGTAACGCAGGGCAGGGACAAAATCAACCTTTTTCAAGTTTGCGCGCGGCGGGGCCTCGCCGTTTTCCGGCACGGCGACGTTCCGCGCTTATACTGTTTCTCAATGAGAATGCCGAATACAGAGGCGCTGCGGGGGAGATTCACAAAGCAAGCTGCGCAGACCGCGCAGCGGTCGAGCCCCTTCTGAGCGACTGGACTCCCCCGCAGCACCCAGAAAACCGCGTTAATACTTTCTATCAAGGATTAGTATTTCTACGAAAAACAAGGGCATCGCTTCGGAAAAAGGTTCTGCAGAAAACGCGCGGCAAAAACGCCGCCCGCTTCGAAGCGGACGGCGTTTTTGCCGCGCGGCCCATAAAACTTCGCCGGGGCGTTCCGGCGCTACTTGCACCGTTCGGTCAGCTCGTGCAGGAGCGGCTCGAACTTGACGCCGTACCAGTGCGAGGGGTCCTGCGAGGTGAAGCGAATGCAGTGCAGCGTGAAGTCGGCGGCGGCGACCGCCGCGTCGTAGGCGGATTTTCCGCCCGTCAGCATGCCGGCGAACACGGACGCGAAGACGTCGCCCGTACCGTGGCAGCCTTTCGGCATTTTTTCGTGACGGTAATAGCGTTTTTCCGTGCCGTCGTCCACCACGACGCCCGTCGTCGCGTCGTCGTAACTGACGCCCGTCAGCACCACGGTTTTGGCGCCGGCTTCGCGCAGCGCGGCGAGCAGAGCGTCGACGTAGCTTTCGTCGTACCGCTCGCGGTATTCCCTGCCGGTGAGCAGCGCCGCCTCGGTGACGTTGGGCAGGATCAGATCGGCGGCGAAGACGAAGCGGCGCATCGCTTCCACGTAGGCCGCGTCGAAGCCGGGATAGAGCCGTCCGTTGTCGGCCATGGCCGGATCGGCGATGCGCAGTCCGCCGGGCTGAAGCAGCGCGCCGTAAATTTCCTTGAGGTATTCGGTCTGCGAGGCGCTGCCCAGATAGCCGCTGTACACCGCGTCGAAACGGATCTGTTCGCGTTTCCAGTGCTCGACGATGCGCGGCATCTCCGCCGTCAGGTCGTGGAACGTGTACCCCGTAAAACCGCCCGTGTGCGTGGAAAGCACGGCCGACGGCAGGATCGCCGTCTCCAGCCCGCAGGCGGACAAAATGGGCAGAGCCACCGTCAGCGAGCACTGCCCGACGCAGGAAATGTCCTGCACCGTCAGAATCCTTTTGTACGACATGTTCCGCTCTCCTTCTCCGTTTTTTTGTTTTTCCGCCGGGGAAGCGCAAAAACGATCTGCTTACGTGAATCACATTATAGAACATGCAAAATCGCCATGCAATAACAAAATTGTATGTCGATCGCTTTTGTTTTCGCCGCGCGGCGTCAATAAAAAAGAGCGTCCCGAAAATCCTGCGCAGGATTTTCGGGACGCTCTTTTTCATTGAGATCGATCAGATTCAATGCACGCGGCTGCCCAGCGGGATGTCCTCCACGGGGGCGAGCAGCGAGAGTTTTTCCTCAGGCGTGTGGGGCGCGCCGGAACCGGCGGCGAGCAGCATGCCGTTGCTCATGACGCCGCACATCTTGGCGGGCTTGAGGTTGGCGACGACGACGATGCGGCGGCCTTCCAGCTCCTCGGGCGTGTAGAAATCCTTGATGCTGGATACGATCACGCGCTTCTCGTAGCCGAGGTCGAGATCGAGCTTGTAGAGCGAGCGCGACTTGGGGACGGGCTCGGCGCGGACGATCTGCGCGACGCGCAGCTCGATCTTGGCGAAGTCGTCGATGGAGATCTCCGGCTCGTGTTCGCCGGGGTCGGCGGCAAGGCCTTTTTTGGCGTTGGCGCGCGCTTCGGCCTGTTTCTTCCACTCGTCGAGGTCGATGCGGGGATAGAGCACGCCTTCGCCGCGGCGGACGGTCGGGCGTTCTTCGCCCATGCCGCCCCAGCGGTAGTCGCCGAAGCGCTGGTCTTTCACGTCGCCGTTCAGGCCGAGCTGCGCCCAGATCTTGACGGCGGTCTTGGGCATCACGGGGGCCAGCATCAGCGCGGCCAGCTTGAGCTCTTCGGCCAGCGTGGCCAGCACGGTGTCGAGGCGGGCGGCCAGCGACTCGTCCTTGCCGAGCTTCCACGGCATGGTTTCGTCGATGTATTTGTTGGCGCGGCCGATCATGCTCCACAGGGCCTTGAGAGCGTCGTCGAACTGATAGTTGTCCATGAAGGCGCGGTACTCGGCGAAGGCGTTCAAAGCCTGATCGCGCACTTCCGCGTCGAGCGGTTCGAGCGCCGCGGGCGCGGGCACTGTGCCGCCGCGGTACTTTTCGATCATGGTGACGGTGCGGCTGAGCAGGTTGCCGAGGTCGTTGGCCAGGTCGGAATTGACGCGCTGCACGAGAGCGAGTTCGGAGAAATCGCCGTCGAGGCCGAAGGTGACCTGGCGCAGCAGGAAGTAGCGGAACACGTCGGAGCCGTAGAGGGCGACCATCTCGTGCGGATCGACGACGTTGCCCTTGGACTTGGACATCTTCTCGCCGTCGCGGGTCCACCAGCCGTGCGAGTACACGCAGGCGGGCGGCGTCAGGCCGAGGGCGAGCAGCATGATGGGCCAGACGATGCAGTGGAAACGGATGATGTCCTTGCCGACGAGGTGGTTAACGACGGGCCAGAACTTTTTCATCTTCGCCTCGTCGCTGCCGTAGCCGCAGGCGGTCAGATAGTTGACGAGGGCG
Organism: Pyramidobacter sp. YE332; assembly: GCF_033060595.1. NCBI lineage: Bacteria > Thermotogati > Synergistota > Synergistia > Synergistales > Dethiosulfovibrionaceae > Pyramidobacter > Pyramidobacter sp. YE332. The sequence continues at coordinate 2,355,090 of NZ_CP133038.1, forward strand.
TCGAACCAGACGTAAATAGTGTGCTTCTCGTCGCCGGGCACGGGGATGCCCCACGGCACGCTGGTGCGCGAGATGGACTGGTCTTTCATGCCCATGCGCAGGAAGCTGACCACTTCGTTGTAGCGGACTTTCGGCTTGATGGCGTCGGGATGCTCCTCGTAGAACTTGAGCAGCCGGTCGGCGTAGGCCGAGGTGCGCAGGAAGTAGCTCTCCTCCTCCATCTCCTTGAGCGGGCGGTGGCAGTCGGGGCAGGTGTGGTTCTCGCCCTGACTGGCTTCGGGCACGTAGGTCTCGCAGGGCACGCAGTACCAGCCTTTGTACGTTCCCTTGTAGATGTCGCCCTGGTCGAGCAGTTTTTTGAAGATCTGCTGCACGACTTTGACGTGGCGCGCTTCGGTGGTGCGGATGAAGTCGTCGTTGCTGGCGTCGATGAGCGGCAGCAGGTCGCGGAAGTTCTGCGCCAGCTCGTCGGTGAGCTGCTGCGGCGTCATGCCCTTCTTGGCGGCGCTCTCGCTGACTTTCTGGCCGTGCTCGTCGGTGCCGGTCAGAAAGAACACGTCGCAGCCGTCCATGCGCTTGTAGCGCGCCATGACGTCGGCGGCGATGGTCGTGTAGGCGTGCCCGATGTGGGGCACGTCGTTGACGTAGTAGATCGGCGTGGTGATGTAGAAATTTTTCTCAGTCATTCGTAATGCCTCCAGTGCCTTTAAAAAATGCGGCCGCCGGGGCCGCTTCGTCCCGCGATAAAAAAATCCCGCCGCGATTCCGTACGCGGCGGAATATTTTGTTATTGTAACAGATTTTCAGCTCTTCTGCTCGAGCAACCACGATTTGATTTTGTTCTTCGGCGCGCCGAAACGCTCCGCAAGCTCTGCGGCGATCCGCTTCACGGGAAGCCCTTCGGCGCGCAACCGCAGCGCCTCCGGCTGCCAGTCGCCGTCGGACGGCGCTTCTTCCGCGGCGCGCCCCTCGACGACGAGGACCAGCTCGCCCTTCACGCCCTCGGCCACCGAAGCGAGGATCTCGGAGAGCGCGCCGCGGCGCGCTTCCTGATAGACTTTGCTGATTTCGCGCACCAGCGCGGCGCGGCGATCGCCGAGCACGGCGAGGAAGTCTTCGAGCTGTTTCGCGGCCTTGTGCGGTGAAAGGTAAAAGACCATCGTGTAGGGATGGCCTTGCAGTTTTTGCAGCGCGGCGACGCGCTCGCCCTTTTGATCGGAAAGGAAACCGACGAACGAGAACGGCTGCGGCGTCAGCCCCGACAGCAGCACGGCGGGCACGAACGCCGTGGCGCCGGGCAGAACGTCGACGGGCAGTCCGGCCTCGACGGCGGCTTTCAAAATAACGGAGCCGGGGTCGGACATGCCGGGCGTGCCGGCGTCGCTGATCACGGCGACTTTCTCGCCCTTGGCGAGGCGCGCCAGCAGCTCGTCCACGCGCGCCTGCTCGTTGAACTTCTGATAGCTCAGCAGCGGCCGCTTGACGCCGTAGCGGCTCAGCAGCAGGCCGCTGTGGCGCGTGTCCTCGCAGGCGATCAGGTCGGCGGATTTCAGTTCTTCCAGCGCGCGCAGCGTGATGTCGCCCATATTGCCGATGGGCGTGGGGATCAGGATCAGCGGCATCGTTCCAGCGTCCTTTCTTTCTCGTAAGACAAAAGCGACCACGGAAACACGGAGAAGCGGGGAAAACAAAAGACCGTACTTCCCCGCGGCGGGTTCCGTTTTACGGCAGCGGCGGTTCGGGGGCGTAAAAGCGCATCAGCTCGGGCGTGTACTCGCCCTTTTCGTCGTAAATGAACAGCGGCGGCGGCACGGTCACGGCCGTTCCGCCGCTGCGCCGCGCTTCGACGAGGAACACGGAGGCGTTTTTGCCCGGCGCGGGGTGGACCATCAGCAGTTCGCGCGGTTCGAGGCTGCGCGCCCGCAGCAGCGCCAGCGTCTCGGCCAGGCGCAGCGCGCGCATGACCATGTACAGGCGGCCGCCGTTTTTCAGCAGGAAGCGCGCCGCGTCGCACACGTCGGCGAGCGAGCACATCTCGCCCTGGCGGGCCAGCCGGTTCGTCGCCGCCTCGGCGCGGCGGCCGAAGCCGGAATCTTCGTAGGGCGGATTGACGACGACCGCGTCGAAGCTCTGGTGTCCGTAGAGGCGTCGGTGCTCGCGCAGGTCGCCCGTCTGAAAGAGCGCGTTGGCCGTCAGGCCGTTGCGCGCGGCGTTTTCCCGCGCCAGTTCGATCAGCCGCGGCTGAACGTCGAGCCCCTCGAAACGGCTTTGCGGGAAGCGTTTGGCCAGGATCAGCGAAACGCCGCCGTGGGCGCAGCCCAGTTCGAGCACGCGCTCTCCGGCGCGCGGCCGGGCGAAGCCGGCCAGCAGCACCGTGTCCATGTTGACGCGCGGCCCTACGTCGGGCTGGCGCAGGCGCAGAAATCCGTACAGGATCGCCTCGCCGTCCACCGGCGGGATATCTTTTCCGCGCTCTAGTTCCATTGGTCGACCTTGACGGAAACGATCTGCGACAGCCCGGGTTCGGACATGGTGACGCCGTACATCACTTCGGCGTGTTCCATGGTCTGGCGGCGGTGGGTCATGGCGATGACCTGCAGGTTCTTCGAGTAATCGGCCACCATCTGCGCGAAGCGCGTCAGATTGGCCTCGTCGAGCGCCGCGTCAACTTCGTCGAGCACGGCCAGCGGCACCTTGGCCACTTCCATGGAGGCGAACAGCAGCGACAGCGCCGTCAGCGACTGTTCGCCGCCGGAAAGCTGAGCGAGGAACAGCGGCTTCTTTCCGGGAGGGCGGGCGACGATCTCCACGCCGGCTTCCCAGAGATCCATGTCCTCCTGCGCTTTCAGATGGGCTTCGCCGCCGCCGAAAAGGCGCTGGAACAGTTCGTCGAAGCGGCGATCGATCTTCACGAGCGCGCCGTTGAACATCGTCCCCGCCTGTTTGTCGGTATTGGCGATCAGGGCGCGCAGTTCGTCCATGCCGTGCTGCACGTCTTTGAGCTGGCCGTCGAGGAATTCGAGACGCTCGGACAGCGACTGATCTTCCGACAGCGCGCCCATGTTCACGTCGCCGAGATCCTTGAGCGAGCGCTCCACGTAGCGGCAACTGTTTTCGAGCTTGTCGGCGCTCTCGTCGCCGGGGACGAAATCCGCCGGATAGGGATATTTCTCCTCGTTGTCGGCGATCAGGCTGTCGAGGCGCTCGCGAACCTTTTCGATCTCGTTGCGGGCCATCAGCTCGTCGCGGGTCAGCGAGTCGAACGCGGTCTGGGCGCGCTGGCTGCGCAGCAGCTGGCGCTCCATGCGCCGCGCCGCGTCGGCGTTGTGCTTGTCCAGCTCGGAGATCTGGTCCTGCACGGCTCGTTTTTCGGCCTCGCGCGCGCCTTTTTCTTTCAGGACCGCTTCCTGCCGTCCGGCCAGCTCGGCCAGCTTCTGCACGATGCGGCGGGACTCCTCGGTATTGGCGCTGAGCGCGCGGCGCAGGTCGCTCACGGCGCGCACGCTCTTTTCGAGCTCGCCCTTTTTGGCCGTCAGGCGTTCGCCGACCAGCAGTCCCTGCGTGCGCAGCTCGGCGAGGCGGGCGCTTTCGGCGTCGTCGCCGACGGACAGCGGCAGGGCGTCGATCTCGGCGCGGGCCCGGGCGGCGCTCTCGCGCATTTTCTTCGCCTCGGCGCGGCAGTGGTCGATGCGCTGCGCCGAATTGCTGTCTTCCTGAAGCAGGGCGTTCAGCTCTTCGGTCTGCTCGCGCAGGGCGCGGCGCAGCGCTTCGGTCTGCGATTTCTGTTCGGAAGCGGCGGCGCGCTGTTTTTCCAGCGCTTCGCCGGCTTTCGCCTCGGCGCGCTCGGCCGCTTCGAGGGCTTTGGCGATCTCCGCCTGCGCTTTCTTGTCGGCGACGATCCGTTTTTCCGTCTCGTCGATCATGTTGCGCAGCGTGATCGCGCCCGCGGAACGGGCGTTCTTGCCGCCGCTGACGGTGCCGGAGGGCGAAAAGACTTCGCCGTCGACCGTGACGATCGGATAACGGGCCGTCGCCGCCAGGCGCGCGCCGGTGTCGTAATCCTTGACGACCAGCAGGTCGCCGAGCAGATGCTCCATGGCGGGCAGCCAGCGCGGATCGGGCGCGACCAGATCGATAGCCCAGCCCAGCACGCCGCTTCCCGCGGGGGCTTTGCCGGGGCGGGGGCTGCGGCAGCGCTCCAGCGGCAAAAACGTGGCGCGCCCGCCGCTGCGCTCTTTCAGCAGGTCGATGCCGACGCGGGCCTGCGCCATCGTGTCGACGAGCAGCCAGTACTGGCGGCCGCCCAGATAGGCTTCGAGGCAGGGGGCCAGCGAGCCGTCGCAGGAAAAACCTTCGACGGCGGGGATCGTCTCGATCTTCAGGCGCCCGAGCTTGACGGCCGAGAGCACCATCTGCACGGGGCGCGGATAAAGCCCCGCCTCGGCGCGCTGCAGCAGACTGTCGAGTTCGGCCTCGCCCTTGGCGATGGAGCGGCGCACGCTTTGGGCGCGGATCGCCATCTCCTGGCTCCGAGCCGCCGCTTCGCCGCGTTTTTTCTCCAGCTGTTCGAGCGCGTCTTCGAGCGCTTCCAGCGCTTCGTCGGACTCGGTCATCTTCGAGACCATTCCGTCGCGTTTGGCGCGCAGGTCGTCGAGCACGGCGGAGCGCTCGCGGCTTTGCAGGCCGAGCGTTTCGGCGCGGGCGTCCATCTGCCGCGCTTCTTCCAGCAGACCGGCTTCGCGTTCCAAAAGCTCCTGCCGTTTGCGGCGCGTCTCTTCCAGCGCGGCGTCGCGGGAAGAGAGTCGGTCTTCCAGATCGTGGATCTGCACGTCGAGCGACGATGCTTCCTGCGTCAACCGGCCAGCCTGGACGGCCAGCTCGCTGCGCAGAGTTTCTTCTTTTTTCAGCTGTCCTTCAAGACGGTCGCGCTCTTCGCTGGCACGGCGCGCGGCGAATTCGCTCTCGCTCTTTTCCGCGTTCAGCGCCATCTCGCGGCGCAGCGCGTCGTCGAGGCGCGGCGTCAGCTCTTCCAACTCGTCGTTCAGCTCGCCGCGGCGCCGCGCGTACTCGCTGCCCTGCGCGCGGAGGCGTTCGAGGGCGTTTTTCCACAACGACGCCCAGCGTTCCGCCGACTCGAGGCGCGAACCGGTCTCTTCGTGCTTTCGATCGAGCGTTTCAAGACGCGTTTCTTCGCTGCAGCGCCGGTAATGGTACAAAACGCGGCGCAGGTCTTCGAGACGCTCCTGATAGTCTTTGGCCTTGCGCGCGTTCTGGAGATCCGGCGCGATCTCTTCGCGGCGCGCCCGCAGCTCGCCCATCAGCGTGTGCAGACGCAGCAGCTCGTCGCCGGACTGCTTCAGCTCGTCAAGAGCGCCGTCGCGCTTTTTACGATACAGGTCGATGCCGAAAAGCTCTTCCAGCTGCAGGCGGCGCTGGAACGGCTTCTGCAGGACGGCCGCGCCCACTTCGCCCTGGCCGATGAAGGCCGAACGGTCGCCCTCGAGGCGCCACTGCTGTTTGAACTGCGTCAAATCCTGGATGCGCATGCGGGCGCCGTTCACGTAAAGCGTGCCGCCCGAGGCGTCGAGATGGCGGCGCAGGCTGCCATGGGCGCCGCCGTCGTTGAGATCCAGCGTCACGTCGGTCTCGGCCGCCTCGGAAAGGCCGGCCGATCCCTGAAAGATCAGGTCGCTCTGGCGGGTGATGCGCAAACGGGCCGCGCCGCTCTCGCCGAGGACCCAGCGCAGGCCGTCCAAAATATTGCTCTTGCCGCTGCCGTTCGGCCCCACGATGGCCGTGAAGCCCGGCGCGAAAGGAAGCTCGTGCGTGCCGCCAAAGCTCTTGAAATTTTTAAGGGTCAGTCGTTCGATAAACAACGCTGGTATCTCCTCTGCTGCGCATCAGTTCGACGCGCGATTCTACGCTGCTCAGCGAGCCCTGCAGGTCGAGACGGAATTTCTCCAGCGGCATGCCCGGCCGCCCGCGCAGGAAAATTTTCCGGCCGAACGTCTCCTCCCACAGACTCAGATAGACCTGCGCCGCGTAAGCCGCCACCGATTCGTTGACGTCCACGAGCACGGCCTCGGCGCGGCCGGAAAGGAAGACCTTGCGGATGAAGCGCTTCAGCATCAGCGCCAGCGAATCCTCCTTCAGCACCCGCGAGCCGGAGCCGCAGAGCGGGCAGGGACGCGTCAGCACCGATCTCAGATCGGCCCGCGCGCGCTTGCGCGTCATCTCCACCAGGCCAAGCTGCGAGATCCCGTAGACGCGCACGCGGCAGCGATCCGCCGCGAAAACTTCGTCCAGCTTCGCCAGCAGCGCTTTTCTGTCCCCTTCCGGCTCCATGTCGATGAAGTCGACGACGACGATGCCGCCGATGGCGCGCAGCTTCAGCTGCCAGGCGATCTCTTCGGCCGCTTCGAGGTTGGTGGCCAGCACCGTCTCGCGCAAATTGTGCCCGCCGGTGTACTTGCCCGTGTTCACGTCGATCACCGTCAACGCTTCCGTCTGATCGACGACGAGATAGGCGCCGGACTTGAGCCAGACTTTATTGTCCAGCAGCGCGTCGATTTCCTTTTCGACGTCGTAGTACTCGAACAGCGGGATGTTGCTGCGGTGGAAGCCCAGCGCCGGCGTTTTCTCCGCGGCGCTGTAGCGCTGCAGGTAATCGGCGACGCGGTCGTACTCCTCCTGATTGTCGACGACGATCTGCGACACTTCGGAGCTCAGCTCGTCACGCAGCACGCGCCCGACCAGCCCCATGTCCTTGTACAGCAGGCAGGGCGCCGTCTGCTTGGCGGCGTTGTCCTCGATGTCGTGCCAGAGCGTCTTGAGCCGCTCGAAATCGTCGGCCAGAGCGTCGGCGTCCACGCCTTCCGAAGCCGTGCGCAGGATCACGCCGTAACCGGCCGTGTCCAAGGCGCGGATCGTCTCCTTGAGACGGGCCCGCTCCTCTTCCTTGACGATACGTTTGGACACGCCCACGTCGCGGCCGCCGGGCACGAGCACGAGATAGCGCCCGGGCAGCGAAATGCGCGCGGTCACGCGGGCCCCTTTGTTCTTGCGCGCCGTCTTGACAACCTGCACCAGCACTTCGCCGTTTTGCTGCACTTTCACGCCGCGCGCGTCGTTCAGATAAAGGAAGCCGTTCCGCCCGTCGCCGAGGCCGACGAAGGCGGCGTTCATGCCGGGCAGAACGCTTTCCACGCGCGCTTTGTATATTTCCCCGCTCTTCTGGCATTCCCACATCCGTTCGACGAAGAGCTCGCTCAAACGACCGTTTTCCACGATCGCGACGCGGGCTTCTTCCGGGTCGATGGTGTTCGCCAGGATGAGTATATCCGGCTGGTTCATGTCCACGCCTCCGAAAACATTTGATTTCTATCGAAAAATCGCTCGAGACAACGGTCGCCGTCGGATTTTTCCCGTTTCTTCGCGGCAGCCCTTGTTTCCCGTCGTCTACAGCAGCGGCGCGATCTCGCCCTTGTCGGCGCGCCAGCGTCCCAGACGGAGCCGGGCGATACAGACCTCCGGCCAGCCGGAAATCGCTTCGCGGGCGATCAGCGCCTTGACGAGCGCGCCGGGACCGGTCTGCGACGGATCGTGCATGACCAGTTCAAGACCGTCGCCGCATTCGCGCAGCGCCAGCAGCGTCTCCGCGCCGAACTCCTCCGAGAGGACGCGCTTCACCTCCGCCAGCTTGTCCATATCGCGCGGGCAGAGCCAGTACGAAGCAGCGTCAAAACACTTGTTCAGCGACATGGCGTCGGGCGCGATGCGGGCGGCCCTGAGGAAACGGAACCCCGTCGGCGCCTGGGCGTTCATTTTTTCCAGCGCTTCCTCGGGCGGGACGTTCTCATCGAACCAGATCTCCGCCGCTTCGCAGAGCGAAATCACGCCCACCGGCAGCGCCGGTCCCATGACGATGTGCGGATGGGGCGACATGCCCTGCGTCAGGGCGACTTTCAGTCCGGCGCGGCGGGCGATACGCCCGAAAAGCTGCGGCAGTTCCACGTGGCGCACGAAGCAGGCGAAGTCCCGCTTCTCGAAGATCATGCGGAGGCGGCTCATGCGTTCGCCGCGCTCCACTCACAGCCGCGCCGCTCCCAGCCGCAGGCGTTGCAGCCGAAAGACCGGCAGTCGCGGGTGACCTTCGCTTCCCGCGCGCGGCGGTATTCGCGCAGCAAAAACGATTTGGACACGCCGGTGTCGATATGGTCCCACGGGAACGCCTCGTCTTCGGCGCGCGTACGCTGGGCGTACCACGCCGGATCGACGCCGGCCCGGGCGAACGCTTCCATCCAGCGTTCGAGACTGAACGTCTCGCTCCAGCTGTCGAAGCGCTCGCCCAGCCGCCACGCTTCGAGGATCGCGCGGCCGACGCGGCGGTCGCCGCGGGCCAGCACGCCCTCGATGAAAGACTGTTCCGACTCGTGATATTTGAAGCTGATCGCCCGCGACCTGATCTGTTTCTTCATGAAAGCGCCCTTGCGCGCCAGTTCCTCGCGCGTGTTCTGCGCCACCCACTGGAACGGCGTGTGTCCCTTCGGCACGAAGCCGGCCACGGACACGTTGATCGCCGCACGCTTGCTGTAGCGCCGGCCGATCGACGCGGCGCGCTCGGACAGTTCGACGATGCCCCGCAGATCGTCGTCGGTCTCCGTCGGCAGCCCCATCATGAAGTAGAGCTTGATCTTCTGCCAGCCGTGTTCGAACGCCGCGTTCAGCGCCGCGTCGAGATCGGCCTCGGTCACGCCCTTGTTGATCACGTCGCGCATGCGCTGCGAACCGGCTTCGGGCGCCAGCGTCAGACCGCCCTTCTTCATCGCTTCCAGCCCGGCCGCCAGGCCGACGGAAAAATTATCGACGCGCAAACTCGGCAGGCTGACCTTGATGCCATCGTCGTGAAGGTTCGCCAGCGACTGGAGCAGCGTTCCGATCTGCGGATAATCGCAGCTGGCCAGCGAGACCAGACTACACTCTTCCCAACCCGTCTGACGGATCAGCGCGCGGATGCACTCGTCGACGACCTGCGGGCTGCGCTCGCGGATGGGCCGGTAGATCATGCCCGCCTGGCAGAAACGGCAGCCGCGCGAACAGCCGCGGAACAGTTCCACCGCCACGCGGTCATGGATGATGCCCGACGCGGGAACGATCATGTCCCGCGGCGCGATCGCGTCCATGTCGCGGCAGATCAGGCGCTTCCGCGGCAACGGAAACTCCGAGGCGAAGTGCGTCCCCGCCTCGTCGTAAGTACACGACACCAGCGCCGGCACATACGTGCCGTCCAATTCGGCCGCGGCGCGCAACCGCTCGATCCGCGGCCGTCCTTTCGTCTTTTTCAGCAGATCGAACAGCGGCGGATTGACGACTTCGCCGTCGCCGAGGCAGAAAATGTCGATGAAATCCGCCAAAGGCTCCGGCACCAGCGCCGCCGGTCCGCCGGCCATGACGATCGGATCGCCGTCCGCCCGGCGGGATGCCAGCAGCGGCACGCCGCCCAGATCGAGCATGGTGAGGATGTTCGTAAAGCTCATTTCGTGCTGGAGCGTAAAGCCCAGCCCGTCGAAATCTTTCAGCGCCCGCCCCGACTCCACCGACCCCAGAGGCAGCCGCGCTTCGCGCAGCGACTGCTCCATGTCGATCCACGGACAGTAGGCGCGTTCCGCGTCGACGCCGTCCATGTTTTTCGTACGGGGATAGAGCAGCTGAAATCCGAGATAGCTCATGCCCACCTCGTACACGTCGGGGAAACAGAAGCACAGGCGAAAATCGGCGTTTTCCTTCGGCTTCGTGCGCCCCCATTCGGAGCAGGCGTACCGCGACGGCCATTTCGCCCCGGCGATCAATGGCCAGCGCGGATCGTCAAATTCTTCAAATCGCAAAATCAATCATCCTCAATCGAGTAAAGAAGCTCACGGCGCGGCGGCGAAAAAAATCGCCGCGCCCTCAATCGCAAGCTCATAAGCGCGTCAGGAACGACGCACCGAATACGGCGTCCGCGAATCCGGCACCGAGTTTTCACGGCGGCTGATCTCGCTTCGAGCACCCAGCTTCACCGTCACGCCGATCGCCAGCACCGTCGCCAGCAGCGAACTGCCGCCGTAGCTCATCAGCGGCAGGGGCAGCCCCGTCACGGGCAGCAGCCCCATGCTCATGCCGATGGATTCAAAGCTGTGAAACCACAACGACGCCGACAGCGACGCCACAAGGACCTTGACCGTCACGCTGCGCGCCCTCAGGGCGATGCGGATCATGCGCCAGAGGATGAACGACAGCAGCGCCAACACAAAAAGCCCGCCCACCAGCCCGAACTCCTCGGCGAAAACGCTGAAGATGAAATCGGTGTGCGGTTCGGGTAAAAAACGCAACTTGCTTTGAGCCCCCTGCATGAACCCTTTGCCGAAAAAGCGCCCCGAGCCCACGGCGATGCGCGACTGGATCACGTTGTATCCGGCGCCGAGAGGATCCAGCTCCGGATTGATGAACACGAGGATGCGTTTTTTCTGATATTCTCTGAGCAACATCCAGCCCAACGGCAGCAGCGCCGCCGCGCCGCCCATCAGCGAGAGCAGATAGCGCTTCGGAGCGCCCGCCACCAGCAGCGCCACGAAGATCATGACGCCGTAGACCAGCGTGCTGCCGAGATCGGGCTGCACGAGCACCAGCAGCGCGGAAACGCCGCCGAGCGCCAGCGCGCCGGCGAAATTTTTCAAATTGTACGGCGGAAAAAGCGTCACATGATGCGCCATCACAAAGGCCAATCCCAATTTGACGAATTCCGCCGGCTGGACCTTGAAGAATCCCAAGTTGATCCACGACTGAGCGCCCTTGGCCCGATGTCCCATCACAAACAGCAGCACCAGTATCAGACAGCAGCCGCCGTAGAGCCAGTAGGACGCGTCGAGGAAAAACTCATAATCCAGTCGCAGCACGACCGCCAGCATCACGAGCGCCGCGACGCCCCAGATCAGCTGACGACCGGCATAAAACCGACCCAGCCCCGCGGGGCCGCCGCCGGCGCTGTAAATCGTCGCTACGCCCGTCAGGTACATCAGGAAGACGGCGATCAGCAACGGATAATCCAGCGCACGCAGCGTATCCCGCCAGGAACCACGATCGTTCATCACGCGTTGTTTTTATCGGCCACCCTGCCTATGGCCGAAGAGGCCCGCTTCATGCCCTTCACCGGCACGGAAACTTCGAGCGCCACCATGTTCTCGTCATCGTTCAGGTCGATGTCGATGCCTGTGTTGTCAACGTCCATGTACTTGCTGATCACTTTGAGAATGTCCTCGCGGATCGCCGCCATGACCTCGGGAGAAATATCCTTGCGGTCGTGCATGAGCACGATCTGCAGGCGCTTTTTGGCGTTGTCCTTGGATTTGGTCCTTTTGAAGATCCGGTTCAGAAAATCAGTCATCGATGCCATCGCGGTCACCTACTTACGGCCAAAGAAATGGCGGAGACTGGCAAGGAATCCTTTGTCCATGTTCTCCACGTCGAGGAAAGGAACTTCTTCGTCCAAAAGACGGCGCGCGATATTGGTGAAAGCCGTGGCCGCCGGAGAGTTGGGCGAAAGCGTCAGAGGCTCCCCGTTGTTGGACGAGCGCAGCACCAGATCGTCCTCGGGCACCACGCCGATCAGGGGGACGGAAAGGATGTCGAGCACGTCGCTGACGCCGAGCATGTCGCCTTTGCGCATCATCTTCGGCACCAGGCGGTTGATAATCAGATGGATCTGCTCCTTGCCCTGAGCCTCGAGCATGCCGATGATACGATCGGCGTCGCGCACGGGAGCCACGTCGGGCGTAGTCACCACGAGGGCTTCGGAGGCGCCGGCGGAAGCGTTCTTGAACCCTGACTCGATACCGGCGGGGCAGTCGAAGAGGACAAAATCGAAGTCCTTCTTCAGCTCGTCGCTGAGGGCTTTCATCTGCTCTTCGCTGACGCAGTCCTTCTGACGGGTCTGAGCCGTGGGCAGCAGATAGAGTCCATCGACGCGCTTGTCGCGGATCAGGGCCTTTTTCAGTTCACAGCTGCCTTCGACGACGTCGACCAGCGTATAGACGATGCGGTTTTCCAATCCGAGGATGATGTCGAGGTTACGAAGTCCCGTATCGCCGTCGACGACCACGACTTTCTTGCCCAGCTTCGCCAAAGCCATGGAGATGTTGGCCGTCGTCGTCGTCTTGCCGACGCCGCCTTTTCCTGAGGTCACTACGATCACGCGTCCCGCCATGGGGGATCTCCTCCTTTGAGTTCTTTCCGTCAATGCCGCATTTTCCCTTGTCTCCGCTACAGATCGTGACGCTCCGAAGACGTCGGGCTGTTCCGGTTTCTTTTCGGCGGGCGCCGCTTTGGGGACGTCGGGCTGCCGTGCTTCCTTTACGTTTTCCTCAGCGAAGGAAACGATCGACTGCCCCGCCTCGTTCGCGAGCCGCGCCGTTCCGGAAAGTTCCGATTGCTTTTCGTTCTCCGCAGGCCGTGTCACGGTTTGATTCTTTCTTGCCGCGGCGATCAAAGCCTGCCTCTTTTCCAACTTATTCTGCTTCTTCTGTCTGTCTTTTCTGCTCATCAGGACTGCCTTTCTACTTTTCCCAAGAGATATCGCTGGCTACAAAGACACCGCCCTCCACGACAATTCGCACGGGCTTGCCCCACCAGGGCGAAGCGCCAGGCTCCATGGCGTTGCTGATCATGGAACCGATACGCAGCTGATTGGTCTGGTAGCTCAGCGTGATCACCGAAGCGCTGTTATCGCCGTTACAGCCGGCATGCACTTGCCCCTGGATGGCGCCAAGAACGATGATCGAGCCGGTGGCATTGATCTCGGCGCCGTGATGCAGGTCGCCCAGCATCAGCACATCGCCGTCATGCTGCAGCGCCTGTCCGCCGCGCAGAGGGATCGAGACGATCTTGAGAGTCCCCTGCGTCACCATGGGACGTTCCGAACCATCGACTTTAAATCCCAGCGACGCCAGATTTTCTTTCGTCGACGGCTCTTCAGCGTTCCACAGCGAGACGGAAAGATTCATCGGGAAAATCACGTCGCGCAGCAGATCAAGCAGCCAGTTTCTTGGCACCTGAAGTTTCTTGAAATCAAAGACGATCTGATGGCCGGTCACCATGCTCCCGGCATCGCGCAGCTCTCGCAGCACGTCCGAAATGCCCGGCAGGATCGCGCCTTCGAAGGCCACGCACACCGATGTGCCGCGTCCTTTGAAGCTGATTTCCTTCTTCTGTGAGGCAAGTTCCATCTATTTTTCCCCATTCCTTTCACTGAAATACGGATTCATACTATTTCTTTATAAAGGGCGAACTCAAGAGCGCTGCAAGGGAGATCCACAACGCCAGCGGCGCAGCAGTCGAAACGTTCCCGAGCGAATGAAGAACTCCGTTGCGACGCCCGGCGAACCATGTTAACGCTTTTATCAAGAAAGTATTATTTTTCTTTCGCGCTGCCATTTTCATTCAGCAAAAAGCTCAGCAGCTGCCCAACCAAAGGGCCGGCCACGCGGCCGCCGCTCTCGCCGCCTTCGATGAAGCAGACGACGGCATAACGAGGCTTTGACGCCGGTGCGTAACCGGCAAACACGGCGTGATCCTTGCCGTGATCGTGCTGGACCGTACCGGTTTTGCCCGCAATTTCCACACCGGACACTGCGGCGCGATGACCGGTGCCGCCTTTGGCAACCACCGCCCGCAGCCCGGCCTTGACCAGTTGCAGATACTCCTGACGAAGCCCGGTAGGTTGTCCCTCTACTTCCGCCGTTTTCAACACGTGCGGACGATAGAAAACGCCGCCGTTGGCGATAGTCGCGTAGACGCTGGCCATCTGCAGCGGCGTGAGCAGCACAAAGCCCTGCCCGATCGACATGTTGACCGAATCGCCCTTGAACCAGCTCTGGCGCATCGTTTTTTTCTTCCACTCGGGCCCCGGCAGGATGCCCGCGGCTTCGCCGGGAAGATCGATGCCCAGCGGGCGGCCGAGAGCGAAGCGTTCTCCCACGTCATCGTACCTTTTCACGCCGACCATCTGGCTGGTCTCGTAAAAATAGACGTCGCACGAATCGCGCAGCGCCCGCACGAAAGTCTCCCGACCGTGTCCGCCGCGCCGCCAGCAATGATACAAATTCCCGCCCAGGCGAAAAACTCCGGAGCAGTGAACCGACGTGTTTTTGTCTACCACACCGGATTCAAGCGCCGCGTAGCCGGTCACCGCTTTAAATATGGAACCGGGCGAGTACTGCCCGCTGATGGCCCGATTCAACAAGGGGCGGGAGCTGTCGAGATTCAGGCCGGCCCATTCAGTCCCGGACACCCCCCAAGCCAGCGGATTCGGATCATAAGAAGGATTCGACCACATCACGATCACTTCGCCGTTGTTCACGTCGAGAGCCACCATCACGCCATTGTAATCCTTCATGAGATCCGAGGCATAACTCTGTGCGCTCAGATCGATCGTCAGCGTCAGATCCTGTCCGATGCCCGGCATCGTTTCATTCAGCGTGCGGCGCTGACGGCCGCGGGCGTCCACTTCTACCGCCCGTTCGCCGATGGAGCCGCGCAAAACGTCTTCATAATATTTCTCTACGCCGGATTTACCGATCACGTCGCCGCCGATGTAGCTTTTGTTTTCATCAGTTTCAACGCTGCGCAGTTCCTGTTCGGAAATTTCGCCCACGTATCCCACCACGTGGGACGCCAAGGGACCGGCGGGATAAGTGCGGCGCCACACCGGCAGCGGGAACAGCACTTCGGGAAATTCAGGATCTTCCATCAGGCTGGTCATCTGCAGCAGCGTCAGATTCGAGACCAGCGAAATAGCCCGATACGGAGCCCAGTAAAGATTTTTGACGCGCTGTTCGAGCTTCTCCGGATCGTGAGGCAGGCGGGCACGCTGTAAAGCGCCAAGCAGTTTTTGTTTGACCTCGTCGCGCTGCAGGTCCAGCGGATAGCCCATGATATCGAACGTCATCACGTTCAGAGCCAGCGGCAGTCCCTTGCGGTCATAGATCTGCCCGCGAGCCGGCGGCATGCGGATCAGCCGAAGGCGGTTCTTCAGCGCCAGCCCTACGTAGCGGTCGGACCAGAGCACCTGAAAAAGCGCCAGCGCGACCGCCAAAACCACAAAGGATCCGGCCACGACGGCACGCCAGAAATTCAAGCGCGTATCAGACAGCAGGCGCTGGGTCGGTTGTTCAGAAAGATTTTTCGTCATGAAGGCGAGACCTCACGAGCGCCAAAAAGATCAGCACCGCGGCGTTCGCGATCCATTGCACGCCGATGACGAGCCCGATCCGACCGGCCAGGACGCCGGCATCCCAAAAGAGCAGTCGCGACAGCGTCATCACGGCGCAGAGCAATGTCGTGATGACCACATAGGGCAGCGTTCGGCGGTTGGCCGCGGGAATCTGGAACCATGCCCAATGCGCAGCCAGAACCGCCGCCGTATAAAGAGCGCCATACAGCCCCGGCACTCCGATCCAGCGCAGGTCCATCAGCAGGCCGCCACACAGCGCCGCGGCGAACCATCGCCAAGGCACGCTCAGCTGCTTCTCCCGGGTCACGCACCAGATCAGCATCATCAGATAGATTTCCGGCGCCAGAAAGGTCTGAGTCATCATGATCTGCACAATGTCCTGAGCGTACCAGCCGAAAATCAGCGCCAGAAAATTTTTCATGGCTGCAAACCTCCCAGCACGGACACGTATTGAAGTCTGAACAGATCGGCGCCTGTCTTGACGCGGAACTCATCGACACCCGCGGTCACCGTCCGTCGTTCCGAAGTCAGCTCGCCTACCGGCAGTCCGACCGGCAGCCGGCTGCCCAAAACGGTCAGGATCTTCATTCCCGGCTTGTAATCGCCGTCGGAAGGCAGATACCTGACCCACACGCCGCCTTCGTTGTCCCCCGTGACGACGCCGATCTCGCGCGTCTCTTCCACGACCACGGGAACGTAAAAGCCGGCGCTGGTGACCAAACGTACCCAGGCGCTACCGCCGCTCTGCGAGGTGATCACGCCGACCAGATCGGAGCCGTCGAGCACGGCGCAACCGGGATCATACCTCTCGTCGCCGGTGCCGATGCGTAGTTCTTCCCACCACATACTGGGGTCGCGAAAAATGATCGGGAAACGATTGCCGGGACGGGCACGCCGCTTAAACTCCGCCGAGATTTCCTCTCCCGATTGCAGGCGCAACGCGCGATTCTCTTCGCGCAGCTCCTCCAGCTCCATCAGCAGATCCCGACGTTCCGTGGTCCAACGACGGAATCGCTCGACGCGATCGATCACAAAAACGGCCGGTTTCTCAAGCGGGGCCAGCACCGATGCGGTTACATCCATGGCATGGCGCGTCCGCCCGCTTCCAGTCGCTCCCAAGGCGAGAAACACGCAGGCGACGACACAGATCAGGCCGATAACCAACTCCCGTTCAAAGTTCCAGCGCTCTGCCATGATCGGGACTCGTTAGAGCTGGCTCTTGTGGACGGTCGTGAGGATCCTTTTCATTTCTCCCAAATTCTGCAGCGTCAGTCCCACGCCGTTGGCGACCGCGTGAATAGGCTCCTCGGAAAGGATTACGGGAGCGTTCAGCACCCGCGTCAGTTTTTCCGGCAGGCCGCGCAGCTGCGAAGCGCCTCCGGTCAACACGATGCCGTTGTCCACGATGTCGCGGGAGAGCTCCGGCGGCGTCTGTTCGAGAGCCACTTTCACCATGTCCTCGATGCGGGAGACGATCGGCAGCAGCACCTCGCGGACTTCCACCGAACTGACGCGGCTCACCTTGGGCAGGCCGTCGGCCAGGTCCCGCCCTTTCACTTCCATCTCAAGCTCTTCCTTGAGCGGCAGCACCGAACCGATCTCGTTTTTTACGTTTTCGGCCGTGCTTTCGCCGATCAGCAGCGCGTGCTTCTGCCGGAACAGCCCGATGATCGCCTCGTCCATGCTGTCGCCGGCGATGCGCAGCGAATTGCTCACCACCAGGCCGCCCAAGGAAATGACGGCCACTTCGCTGGTGCCGGAACCGATGTCGAGCACCATGCTGCCCTCCGGCGCGTTGATCGGCAGCCCGGCGCCGAGCGCCGCCGCCAGCGGCTCGTCGAGAATGTACGCTTCGCGCGCGCCGGCGCCCAGAGCGGCGTCGACGACCGCGCGGCGTTCGACCTCGGTGACCCGCGCGGGCACGGAAACGACGACTTGCGGATTGGAAAAATGTCCGGCCGCGCAGGCTTTGGAGATAAAATGGCGCAGCACGGCCTCGGTCATGTCGAAATTGGCGATGACGCCGTCGCGCAACGGCCGGATCACCGAGACGCCCATAGGCGTTTTGCCGATCATCGCCTTCGCCTCGCGGCCGTAAGCGATCACTTCCACGCCGCCGCCGCGCGGCAGTTTGCGCACCGCCACGCAGGAAGGTTCGTCGAAAACGATTCCCCGGTCGCTCTGAAAAACGACCACATTGGCGGTGCCAAGATCGACGCCTACGCCAACGCCGCCGGATCTTCCGAAAAGAGCCACGATTGTTCCTCCTCAACAGTTCTTTTTCCGCGCGGAAAAGAACGATTTCACTGTTTTACCGCGGCAGCATTCAACACCACGTCTTTGCCCGTGCTGCCGTCGCCAGGAATGCGGCGGATCCCGCCGCCGCCGGCAATGTAATGTCCATAATAACCGATCTGAAGCACCTGAAGCATTTTTGCCACCGAGCGCGACAGAAAAAGATCGTCGTCGCTCGGCGTCAGGCCGCCGTCGGGATGGTTATGCACAAGCGCCAGCGCCGCGCAGTTCAGCCGCACGGCGCGGCGCATCAGATAGGGGGCGTCCAGCACCGCGCCGTCGACGCCGCCGTACGAGAGACGTTCGTCCGCGATAGGAACATCTTTACGATCCAGATAGATGGCGATGATGAATTCGCGTTCGTCCGCCGACAGCTGCCGGGCCCAAAATTCAAGACGGCTTTTCAGGTCGTCGCGGCGCTCCTCTTCGTCCGCTGCCCGCCGCCCCAGTTCAAGCGCCGCCAGCAGCGTCACCGCCTTGGCGAGGCCGACTCCTTTGACGCTGTCGCAGGGGCGGCTTCGCCCCGCCAGCTCCAAGGCGTGAGCGCGGGACAGATTTTTCAGCGAGCCGTATTTGTTCAGCAACTCCCGCGACATTTCGATCACATTGCAGCCCTCGCGCCCCGTACCGAAAAGGATCGCCAGCAGTTCCTCCGTCTTCAGCGCTTCGGGGCCGCGGGCCACGAGCCGTTCGCGCGGGCGTTCGCTGGCGTTCATCTCGAGTGCCATCGGTTCAGCCCTTCAAAAAGGGGTTCCACTCGCGCTCTTTCTGGAGCGTCGTCTCGGGCCCATGGCCGGGAAGCACGGGCATGTCGCCTGCAATGGCGTTGAGACGGGCCAGCGAGCGGGACATGGCCTCGCTGTCGCCGCCGCTCAGATCGGTGCGGCCGATGCTGCGGGCAAAAAGCGTGTCGCCGGAAACGAGCAGTTTTTCCCCGCCCTGCTCGGCGATGTAGCAGGTGCTGCCTTTTGTGTGCCCCGGCGTGTGCAGCGCCGTCAGCGAGATACCGCCGACGGAAAAAACGTCGCCGTCGCGCACAAGGCGGTCGGGCTGCACCGCTTCGATCTCGCAGCCGAACTCGCTGGCCAGATTCCGGTTGGGATCCGCGAGCAGCGGTTCGTCGTCCGCCGGCACGTACAACGCGGCGCCGGTCGCTTCCTTCAGCGCCGCGCAGCCAAGGATGTGATCCATGTGGCCGTGGGTCAGGACGATCGCCGCCAGCTTCAGCCGCTCGTTGCGCAGGTAACCCAACACGTCGGCGGGATCGCCGCCGGCGTCGATGCAGAAAGCCGTGCCGCGGCCGTCGTCGATCACGTAGGAATTGGTCCACAGCGGGCCAAGAGGAATGCGTTTGTAATTCATGACTCTTTCTCTCTCTCCGGAGTATCGATAATCAGCGTGACGGGTCCGTCGTTGACGATATTCACCGTCATCATGGTCTGAAACACGCCCGTCTCGGCGGGAATGCCCCGAGAACGGACGCAGGCGACGAATTTCTCGTAAAGCGCGTCGGCCTGCTCGGGCCGCGCCGCCTCCGAAAAGGACGGGCGGCGGCCGCGGCGGCAGTCGCCGTACAGCGTAAACTGGGAAACGATCAGCATCGCTCCGCCCACGTCGGCCAGCGATCGATTCAATTTGCCGTTTTCGTCTTCGAACACGCGCAGTCCCGCAATTTTGTCGGCCAGCCAGCGGGCGTCGGCTTCGGTGTCGCCGTGCGTCACGCCCAGCAGCACGCAGAAGCCTCTGCCGATGGCGCCGACGCGAGCGCCTTCGGAATCGACGGAGGACGAGGTCACCCTCTGCACCACAGCTCTCATGTTCTACCCCCTGTATACGTCGATCACGTCGCGGATGCCGTTCAGCCGCGCGATGATGGAATACAGCTGTTCCAGATCCTGCACGGCGATATCCATTTTCATGCGAGAATTGCCGCTGCCCATCTGGCTGGCCATCACCGACGTGATGTTGATGCCGCCGTTGCCGCAGACCTGGGCGATGTCGCCGAAAAGTCCGGGGCGGTCGAGCGCGTCGATGATGATGCGCGCGTCGTACTTTTTCCGGTCGGTGTTGCCCCATGTGACGGGGATCAGGCGCTCGGGCGCGGCTTTTTCGAGGCGCGGGCAATTTTCGCGATGGACCATGATGCCGCGCACCTTCGTGGAAAATCCCACGATGGCGTCGCCGGGCACAGGCTGACAGCAGTGAGCCAGCGTCACAACGATACCGGATGCGCCTTCGACGATCACGTCGGCCCCTTTTTGAGCGAAGCTGTGAGGCTTCTGCCCCACCGCTTCCGGGACCTGCGGTATCGCCTCGGAGACGGGCGTGTTCAGCGCCACGCAGACTCTCTGGGCGATGCCCGCCGGCCCAATCGCGCCGGAACCGATCGCCGCCAGTACGTCGTCGGCGTTATTGCAGCTTACGTCGTGAGCGATGCGGCTGATGCAGGGGATGACTTCGTCCACGGGTTTGAAATTCTCGCCGAGGCGCGTCTTCAATTCCCGCTCCAGCAGTTCGCGGCCGCGCTGGATGTTCTCGTTTTTCTCCTGCGAATCGAGGCGCTTGAAGTAGCTGCGGATACGGCTTTTCGCCTTGCTGCTCTTGACGAAATTGGCCCAGTCGCGCGAAGGCTTTCCCTGCGGCGAAGTCATGATCTTGACGATGTCGCCGTTGTGCAGTACGTAGTCGGCGGCGACGATGCGGTTGTTGACCATGGCGCCCACGTACTGTTCGCCGATGCGGCTGTGCACGGCATAAGCGAAGTCCACGGGACAGCTGCCGCGGGGCAGGCTCTTCACGTCGCCCTCGGGCGTGAAGACGAACACGTCCGACGTCAGCACATCGTCGCGCAGGCGTTCCATAAACTCCTGGCTGTTGGTCTCCGGCCCGTTCTCGAGGGTCTTGCGGATCCATTCGAGCTTCTGATCCAGCTCGTCGATGTGCCCCTGACCTTCCTTATAGCGCCAGTGAGCGGCCACGCCGTACTCGGCCAGCCAGTGCATCTCCCACGTGCGGATCTGCACTTCCAGCGGCTCGCCCTGCGGCCCCATGACCGTGGTGTGGAGGGAACGGTACATGTTGTTCTTGGGGTTGGCGATGTAATCGTCAAACTGTCCGGGGATCGGTTTCCACAGCGTGTGGACGATGCCGAGGACGGTGTAGCAGGTCGTCACGTCGTTCACGATGACTCTCAGAGCCAGAAGATCGTAAAGTTGCTCCACCGACAGTTTCTTGCGGTTCATCTTCTCGAAGATGCTGTAGAAGTGTTTGGCCCGCCCCTTGATGTGAGCCTCGATGCTCATGCTCTTGAGCCGTTCGCCCAGGGTCTCCATGGCTTGGTTGACAATGGCTTCGCGCTCCGGCAGGCGTTTTTTGACGCGCCGCTTGATGTCGTAATACATGGTCGGATCATAATACTTGAAGGCAAGATCCTCGAGCGTGCGCTTGACCTGATAGATGCCGAGCCGGTGCGCCAGCGGCGCGTAGATCTCCAGCGTCTCCTTGGCGATGCGCTGCTGTTTGTCGCGGCGCAGAGCGCCGAGGCTGCGCATGTTGTGCGTGCGGTCGGCCAGCTTGATGAGGACGACGCGGATGTCCTTGGCCATAACGAGGAACATCTTGCGCAGGTTTTCCGCCTGATAGTCCTCGAAAGTCTTGAACGGCAGCTTGCCCAGCTTGGTGACGCCGTCCACGAGCATCTCCACGGTCGGTCCAAAACGATTTTTCATCTCGTCGGCGGTCACGGGCGTGTCTTCAAGCACGTCGTGCAGCAGGCCGGCCTGCAATGTCGGCAGGTCCATGCGCATGTCGGCGAGGATGGACGTGACGTACACAGGGTGAATGACGTAGGGCTCGCCGGAGGCGCGCATCTGATCGCCGTGTGCCTGCGCGGCAAACACCAACGCCTCGCCGAGCTGCTTGAGATCGTCATGCGACAGGTAGCGCGACGCCTTGCCCCACAGTTCCTGCCAGGCGAAGCTGACGGTCACTGAACGCTGAGGCACCGGCAGGCGTCCCATGTAACTGTCGCGCAGCATATTCAGCTCTTTTTTGAGCGCCGCACCGGGATCTTCCCGCGCCGCAACGGCAGTGCCGATCCCTTTGCCAGCGGAAGCCAAGGGATTGACGCGGGAAACGGCGAACTTGAAAGTTTCCGTCTCGGGACGGCGCGGCGCTTCCGCGCCTCCCTGCGCGACGGGCGCGCCGAGTTCTTCCGTATTCTTTTTCCGGTTGCGTGCGGCCGCGGCGGCAACCGTATCTTCCGTCAACGCCATGCTCCTCACTCCCTCGCGCTTTTATTTTTCCCCGCGAAACGCCGGCGGGCGCTTCCGCTGCTTTCTCATGAGATCAGGCCACGACAATGCCTTCAACGATGTACTGCAGGCTGACGCGCCCCTGCCAGAGATTCGGACGGGGACGGTAGAGCCAACCGCGGATATCTTCCGTGCGTTCGATCTGCTCGGCGCCGTTGAAGGCGATCAGCGCGTTGCCGCCAAAAAGCACGCGGGTATGCAGGCCGCGCTTGCCCAACGGCGCATATGTCGTGCGGGAATCCAGCGGCACGAAAAAGGCCGGCAGAGGGTTGCCGTTGCCAAAGGGCCCGATGCGCTGCACCTCGTCCCATGCCGCGCCGGTGATCCGATCGGGTTCGAACTCGATCACCTCTTCGGGCGTTTTTTCAACTTTGATATTCTGAAGCAGACTGTTCAGCTCCCGCTCCAGGCGGGGCCACTTGAGCTGATCGACGGAGAACCCCGCGGCGCTTTTGTGCCCGCCCCAGGCGTCGAGCAGATCGTCGAGGCTTTTCAGCAGTTCCACCGCGTTGGCGCCGCTGGGCACGCGCAGGGTGCCGCGGATGCCGCCGCCCGACGGCGCGGCCAGCGCGAAGGCCTTGTTGTGTTCGCTGCACAGACGGCTGGCGATCGCGCTCAAGATCCCCACCGGCCAGCTGCCGTTGAACAGGACCTGCGACCGCTCGCCCTGCTCCAGACCGGCGTTGATGCTCGAGCAGATCGCCGCGGAAATATCGCGGCGGCGGCGGTTGAGATCCAGCAGCTGATCGACGCTGCGCTGCAGTTCCAGCGGCGTTCCCAATCCGGAGAGCACGTTGACCGCGACGTCGGCCACCTGCACGCGCCCGGCGGCGTTGAGGCAGGGGATCACCTTCATGGACAGACGATTTTCGTCGATCATCGAGTCGGGTTCGTTCGGGCACAGGGAGCGGAGCAGTTCGCGCAGCCCGCGGCGCGGAGCGCGGCGCATCATCTTGATGCCTTCGCGCGTCAGCGAGCGGTTCAGCGGCCCCAGCGGCATGCAGTCGGACACCGTAGCCAGCGCGGCCAGCTGAAGCATGCCGGCCAGGCGGCTTTCGGGCAAAATATGCGCCTGCCAGGCCCAACACCACAAAACGGCTGTCGCGCAAAGCCGTTTGGCTTCGGCGTCGCCGTCCATCTGGGGATTGACCAATGATTCGAGCCGGACGATGTCGCCTTCCACGGCATGGTGGTCGAAGATCAACACGTTCATCCCGGCGGTGCGCGCCATCTCTACGGCTTCCACGTCCTTCGAACCGCAGTCCGTCACGATCAGCGTGTCGAAACCGTCGGCGATGATGCGGCGCATGTTCGCAGGATGCAGGCCGTAACCTTCGGAACGGCGGTCGGGGATGTAATAGACCGCCTCGGACGCGCCGCTCTGCTGCGCCAGTTCAAGCGCGATCACCGTGGACGAGACGCCGTCCACGTCGTAGTCTCCGTAAACGAAAACTCTTTTTCCGGGCACCGCCTTCAGCCACAGCTCCCGCGCCGCCGGGGCCGCGCGTCCGAGAAAAAGCTCGTCCAACTGCCGGCGAAGATCGGGGACGTTCAGCAGCTGCCGGAATTGTTCCTCGCCCGCCGCGCGGCTGTCCAGCACCGCGGCGGCCAGCTCGGAACATTCCAGCCGGCGGGCGAGATCGCGGGTCTTCTCGCCGGGCTGGTAAATATCCAAATCATTGAACGAACACACAGGGATCAACGCAAACAGTCCTTCCTCGACGAAGCCGCCGGCGAACCCGGCGGCGACCGTTTTTTGATTTACAGCGACGTGCCGTTTTCGATGAAAGTGATCTCTTCCTGAGACGCGCCGGCGGCCTTCATCGCCGCCAGCAGCGCGCCGCGCTCCTTCTCCAGCGCGGCGATGCGGCGGCGGGCGCGCTCGATCTCACGACGGCTGCGGAACCGGCCTTCCCATGAAGCGGCCAGCGAGATCAGCCACATCACGACGATGCCGAAGAAAAACAAAAAGACCTCCCAGAGTCCCTGAGGCAGCGCGAAGTCCCAGGGCAAAAAGCGCACCGCCAGAATATCCTGATTCTGCACCGCATAAGTCGCCGCCCAGATGGCGACGAAGCCAAGCCCCAGCCCGTAACTTCTCATCAGGCACTCCTCCTCCGCCGCGCCTTTTCATGCGCGTTGAAATTTTGCGCCGGACAAAAACGACGACCGACAATACCAGGAACATTTTACCAGATTTGCGCTCACAAAACCGCAGTAACATCAAGTTTTCTTCACGGCGAACCAATTTTTCCCGCCCGTACGGGAATTCTCTTTCGCATCGCATTTTCTGCAGCAGCAAAAAGCGCCGAACGAAATCCGCCGTCCCCGAAATTTTCAAACGAAAAAACCCGTCCGGATCTTTCCGAACGGGTTTCGTTGTCTATGTTATTTTTCGGGAGAGAGCTCATGCCACAGGCACAGGATCGACGTCGTCACGCAGACGGAGCTGAAGCCGCCGACGACGATGCCCGCCATGATGGCCAGCGAAAAACCGGCCAGGACCGGACCGCCCCAGACGTAGAACGCCAGCACTGGGAAGAACGTGGTCAGCGACGTGTTGATCGTGCGGGCCAGCGTCTGGTTGATGGAATTGTCCAGCAGCTGCGGCATTCCCACCTTGGACAGGCTGTGCCAGTTTTCGCGCACGCGGTCCAAAATGACGATGGTGTTGTTCAGCGAATAGCCGATCGTCGTCAGAATGGCGGCGATGAACGTCATGCCCAGCTCCACGCGCAGCAGGCTGAACAGGCCCAGCGTCAGCAGCGTGTCGTGGATCAGCGCCAGCACGCTGACCAGCGCGAAGCGGAAGCGAAAGCGGAGCGTGATGTACAGCAAAATGCCCGCCAGCGCGATCGTCGAGGCCAAAATGGCTTGGTTGCGCAGTTCCGATCCGACCGTGGGGCCGACCATTTCGAAGTTGACCAACTTGACGCTGCCCGTATGGAGCGCGTCCACCGCCTTGATGATCTTGTCGCGCAGTTCAGCCGGCGTCAGCTCGCTGCTGCCCTGCAGACGGATCATCACGCCCTTGTCGCTGTACGACTGGATCACGGCGCTGCCGTAGCCGACTTTCGTCATGGCTTCGCGCACCTGGCCGACCTCGACCGCTTCGGGGAATTCGATCTGGAGCAGATTGCCGCCCGTGAAGTCGATGCCGAGGTTGAAGCCGCGGAACGCCACCAGCCCCAGACTGCCCAGCACGAAGAACGCCGCGATCGTCAGCCAGACCTTACGATAACGCATAAAAGGGATATTCGATCTCATTTTTCGCTCCGCTCCTTACTTGCGCGCCTGAAAGGTCTTGCTTCCGTAGTTCACCATGAGCTGCAGCATCACGCGGTTGACCACCAGCGCGCTGAAAAGGCTGGCGATGATGCCGAGCGTCAGCGTCATGGCGAAGCCGCGCAGAGGGCCGCTGCCGTAGTAATACAGAACGGCGGCGGCGATGACCGTGGTGATGTTGGAGTCGAGGATGGTCGTCAGCGCGTTGCTGAACCCCGAAGTCAGCGCCGCGTTGGGCGTTTTGCCGGCGCGCATTTCTTCCTTGATGCGCTCGAAGATCAGGATGTTGCTGTCTACGGCCATGCCGATGGTGAGGATGATGCCGGCGATGCCGGGCAACGTCAGCGTGGCCTTGAACGCCATCAGCAGGGCGAAGAGCACCAGCAGCGTCGTGCACAGCGACAGATCGGCCGTGACGCCCCACAGACGGTAGTAAACGAGCATGAAAAGGAACACGGCCGCCAGGCCGATCATGCCCGCATAAGCGCCGGCTTTGATCGAATCGGAACCCAGCGACGGGCCCACGGAACGGTTTTCGAGAATCGACACGTTCACGGGCAGAGCGCCGGCGCGGAGCATGACCGCCAACCCCTTGGCCTCTTCCACGGAGAAATGCCCCGTGATCTGCGCTTTGCCGCCGGAAATACGCTCGTTGACGCGGGGGGCCGAGATGACCGAGCCGTCGAGCACCATGGCCAATTGACGGCCGACGGTCGCCTCCGTCGCCTTTTCAAAAAGCTCCGAGCCAGTGCTGTTGAACTCGAGGGAAACGTCGGGACGTCCCAGCTGGTCGAAGCCGGACGTGGCGTTGCTCAGCTCGTTGCCCGTCAGCATCGGCCTGCCGAGCAGATAAATGGAACCGCTGTCGTCGCTGGCGACGATCTGTCCTTCTTCGCCCTTGAAGTCCTTGGCCTGCTCCATGGCCTTGGCCTGGCTCGCTTCGAGCTGAACCTTGTAATCGTTCCAGCGTTTGACGGCGGCGTTGAACTCTTCGTCGCTGTCGTAGTTCTTGCGCTCCGCCTGCGGCGGCAGGGGCGCGGCGCTGTAAAGCGTCTGCACCACTTCGCGGAATTCCAGCAAAGCGGTGCTGCCGATCAGTTTCAGAGCCGCCTGAGGGTCTTCCACGCCGGGAAGATCGACGATCATGCGGTCGGCGCCCTGCTTCTGCAGCGTCGGCTCAGTCAGGCCGTACTGATTCACTCGCTTCTCGAGCACCGTGCGCAGACGGTCAAGACTGTCGGGCGTCAACGGCACGTCCTTGGTGCCGCTGGCCTGAAGCACGATATGAGCGCCGCCGCGAAGGTCCAGGCCCAAATTCACTTTGCCGCGCAGAACCACCACAGCCGAAATTGCGATGACGGCCGCCATGAAAATCAGCCGCCAACGATCCTTTCTCAACATTTTTATACCTCCCAGAAGAAGTCATTCCTGCAATAAGCAAAAAAAGAGGCGGACGAGGTAATCCATCCGCCCCAAGCAAAAATGCCTTATTGTTTGTCCTCGGCCGCGGGCGCTTCTTCGGGCGTGGCAGGTACGTCGGCTTTTGCGGCTTCTTCGGCCTTGGGAGCCGCCTTGGGCGCTTCGGGGTTGATCTTCGTGGAGATGGAGCTCTTCAGCACACGCGCCACAAGGCCTTCGGCGATCTCGATGATGACGCTGTCATCCTTCACTTCGCGGACGATGCCGAAGAAGCCCCCGGCGGTAATGACGCGGTCGCCGCGCTGCAAGCTGTTGACGAGGCTGTCGTGGGTCTTCTGACGTTTCTTCTGAGGACGAAGGATGAAGAAATAGAAGATCACCACGAAAATGATCAGCGGGAAAAACGCCTGCAACGCGCTGCCGCCCTGAGCAGCTGGAGCCGCCGCAGGAGCGTCGGCCGCAAAGGCCGCACCGGCCAAGAGAAGGGCGAAAAGCGAAGCGAACAGAGTCTTTTTCATGTACTGAAACCTCCTAAAAGTTTTTTCTCTTCAACTAAAAACACGAGCCACATTTTAACATGCGAAGACACGTTTTTACAAATGGCGAGGCCGGAGCTCAAAAGCTCTGCTTTTTCTTCTGTTCAGAGGCTTTCAGCTTGAAAAGCAGCTTCTCCAGCTCGATGAAAATATCCACGTCTTTGACCTGAACGCCGGGAGGCGCCTGCAAGACCACGGCCGAAAAGTTGAGCACGCCCTCGATCTTCCCAGTGCCGACCGCTATGTCGAGCACTGCCTGAGCCGCCTGCGGCGGGACGGTCAGGATCAGCACGGTGATGTTCTTTTCCGCGATCACCCGCGGCAGGTCGTCGATATGATAGCAGAGTTTCCCGGCGTAGCTGCGCCCGACTTTGTCGGGGTTGGAGTCGAAAACGGCCGTCACCTCGTAGTTCTCGCTGAGGAACGAGCGGTGATTCAGCAGGGCTTCGCCCAGACGACCGATGCCTACCAGACCGATGCGCCACATTTCGAACGGCGCCAGGATGCCGGCCAGATCTTCCAGAAGACGGCCGACGTCGTAACCGACGCCTCGTTTGCCGAACTCGCCCAGATAGGACAGATCCTTGCGGACCTGGCTGGACTTCAGGCGCAGCATTTCGCCGATCTCCTTGGAAGAGACCACCGGCACGCCGTCGTCCACAAGGCGCATCAGCAGGCGCCGGTACGCGACAAGACGACCGACGGTCGGATCGGTGATCCGTTCTTTTTTCGACGGGATCAGGAATCCCATTTCGTTCACGCCCGTTTCATCTGGCGCAGCGGAAGGTGGACAGCCCGGCGTAGGGGGCTTCGCCTTCCAGCGCCTCCTCGATGCGAAGCAGCTGATTGTATTTGGCGATGCGGTCCATGCGGGCGGGGGCCCCCGTCTTGATCTGTCCGGCCGCGGTCGCCACCGCCAGATCGGCGATGAAGCTGTCGTCGGTCTCCCCGGAACGGTGCGACACGACCCAGCTGTAACCCGCATCACGAGCCATGCCGATGACGTCGAGCGTCTCGGAGACGGAGCCGATCTGATTCAGCTTGATCAGGATCGAGTTGCCCGCGCCGCTCTCGATTCCTTTGGCGAGACGTTCGGGATTGGTGACGAAAAGATCGTCGCCGACGAGCTGCACTTTGCCGCCCAGCTTTTCGGTGAGCAGCTTCCACCCCTCCCAGTCCTCCTCGTTCATGCCGTCCTCGATGGAAACGATCGGGAAGTCGGCGCAGAGCTGCGCGTAGTAATCGGCCAGTTCGGCGGCCGTGAAGTCGCGCCCTTCGCCCTTGAAGTGATACGTGCCCCCGGAGTACAGTTCGGAGATGGCCACGTCGCAGGCGATCGAGATCTGCGTGCCCGGTTCGTAGCCGGCCGCTTCGATCGCCTTGACAAGATATTCGAAACCCATGCGGTTGCTGGAAAAGTTCGGGGCGAAGCCGCCCTCGTCTCCCAGCCCGGTGCTGAAGCCTTCTTTGACGAGGATCTTTTTCAGGGCGTGATACGTTTCCGCGCCCATGCGCAGGGCCTCGCGGAACGATTCGGCGCCGTGGGGGACGATCATGAACTCCTGAATGTCGAGGTTGTTGTCGGCGTGCGCGCCGCCGTTGATGACGTTCATCATCGGCGCAGGCAGCGTCTTGGCGTTCAGGCCGCCGACATAGTCCCACAGGGGCATGTCGTGGTCCATGGCCGCAGCGCGGGTCACCGCCATGGAAACGCCGAGGATGGCGTTCGCGCCGAGACGCCCCTTGTTGGGCGTGCCGTCGAGATCGAGCATGACGCGGTCCACGGCGCGAAGATCGTCGGCGTCCATGCCGCAGATCTCGGGAGCGATCACGTCGTTGACGTTTTTGACGGCGTTCTGAACGCCCTTGCCGCCGTAACGGCTGCCGCCGTCGCGCAGTTCCACGGCTTCGAACGTTCCCGTGGAGGCGCCGGAAGGAACGCCGGCGCGCGCGATCTCGCCGGTCTCGAGGCCGACTTCGACCTCGACCGTAGGATTGCCGCGGGAATCCAGGATTTCTCTTGCATGTACGCCTACGATTGCGCTCATCTTAATTCAAACTCCTCTCAGAATTTTTTCGTGTACCGAAAACAAAAACATCGCCGCAAAGAGGCGGGATTGTCAACTGTCAGGAAGAAAGGACAAACAGGAAAAAAACAGCGTCTGACACGGAAACGCCCGGCGGTTTACTTTCGGATACAATGCTCCGCGCAAAACAAAAAAGAGCGGCCGACCGTTCACGCGAGCCGCGGCATCTTAATGCCCGCCTGCGCTTCCTTCCCAAGGATTCTCGTCGGGTTCGACTCTCCGCTCGCCGCGCATCTCGCAGGCGACCGTACCGCGGCGGCGAAGCGCCGCTTCATCGTCCACAAGGACGGCGGCCATAATGACGCGCCGGGGGAAAGCCACCTCGATCAGGTCCCCCGCTTTGACGTCGCTGGCCGGTTTGACCTTCCGGCCGTTGACGCGCACCGCGCCGACCTCAATCATTTCCTGCGCCGCGGTGCGGCGCTTCACCAGCTGCGAAAACTTCAGGAACTTGTCCAGTCGAATCACGCGCATCGCCTCATTTCCGAAGATTACAACGATGTTTTATTATAGCAGTTTTTTCACAAAGTGTTCATCTTTCATGAGGAAGCTATTAACGTTTCAGCTCCGCGGCCAGAGTCCAGTACTCGGTCAGTTCCTCCGGCGAGGCTTCGCCGCGGAACATCATGGCTTTAAGTTGAATGTAGCGGGCCTGTTTGACTCGGCGTCCCTGATCGGAACTCAGTTTCTGCCATTTTTCCATGTCAGTGCCGGACAACGTGTCGCAGAACGAAGCGCCGCCGGAGATAGCCGACATGGGAAAATGATCTCCCATCTCCAGCCAGCGATGCTCAAGGCTTTCCGGCTGTTCGCCCGTCAGCAGCGCACCGGCGATGCCTTTGAGACGGGGATCCTGAAACATGCGGATCACTTCCGCCACAGATGCCGACATACGCAGCTCGCGGCTGATCCAGAGCAGGTAAAGCAGCCCCGTCTCCGCCG
The DNA here is from genome assembly GCF_033060595.1 of Pyramidobacter sp. YE332. Taxonomy (NCBI): domain Bacteria; kingdom Thermotogati; phylum Synergistota; class Synergistia; order Synergistales; family Dethiosulfovibrionaceae; genus Pyramidobacter; species Pyramidobacter sp. YE332. The sequence goes on from NZ_CP133038.1 coordinate 2,385,232, forward strand.
GGTCGCAGTTTGACGGCGTTTCCGAATCGGCCGTTTCGGGCTCGAGCGGCTGTATGTCGCCGCCCAGGCTTTCTTCCGTACGAGGGCTGAGGCGGCGGCCGCGGCGCAGCCGGTTCAGTTCCGATGCCAGCTGATAATCGGGCAGCCCCACAGCGTGGCCGATCTCCTGCATATAAGGCGCCAGCTCCACGGCCGTCAGCTGCGCCATGCCCTCCAGCAGCTCTTCTGCCGCTTTGGCCTGACCTTCTTTTTCGGCCGCCGCCTTGAAAAGGCCGATGTGATGGAGCACCAGCGGCTTGGCGTCTTCCACCGCCTTGTCGAAGAGTTCCTCGCCGCCTTCGCTCTGCAGCATCTCGTCGGGATCCTTGCCGCCGGGGAACAGCACCACGAACACCTGAAGCCCAGCGCGCTGCAGAATGTACATGCCGCGCAGCGTCGCGTTCTGCCCGGCCGTGTCGGAGTCGTAGCAGATATAACATGTGTCGGCAAATCGTTTCAACAACGACGCCTGTTCTTCCGTCAGCGACGTGCCCAGCGAAGCGACGGTCTCCCTGTGACCGTGCATGTGCAGGCGGATGGCGTCCATGTAACCTTCGACGAGGATCGAACGACCTTTTTCGCGGATCGCGCTCTTGGCCTTGTCCAGCAGATAGAGATTTTCCTTTTTGTTGTAGAGCGGCCCTTCCGGGCTGTTCAGGTATTTGGCGCCCTCGCCGTCGACGATGCGGCCGCCCAAAGCGATGGCGCGTCCGGACACGTTGCGGATAGGAAAGATCACGCGTCCGCGGAAGCGGTCGTAGCAGCCCTTTTCGCCCTGGATCACGAGCCCGCACTTGAGCAGCTGTTCCTGCGTGACGCCTTCGCGGCGCAGGGCGTCGTTCAGAGCCCGCCACGCCGACGGCGACCACCCCAGTTCGAAGGCGTCGGCATCCTTCGCGGACAGGTTGCGGCGGCTCAGATAGCCTTTGCCGACGGCGCCGGCCGCGCCTTTCAATTCGGCACGGTAAAAGTCGACGGCCATTTCCATGACCGCATAGAGATCCGTCGTCTGCCCGCGGTTTTTCCGCCGCGGGATCTCGATGCCGGCACGCCGCCCAAGATATTCGAGCGCTTCGGGAAAGCTCAGTCCTTCCTTCTCCATGACGAAACTGAAAACGTCGCCGCCCTTGCCGCAGCCGAAACAATGCCAGGTGCCGCGATCGGGCGAGACGATGAACGACGGCGTCTTCTCGTCGTGAAAAGGGCAAAGGCCGCTGTAATTACGTCCCTTTTTCACGAGCCGCACCGAATCGCCCACCAGTTCCACGATGTCGACGGCGTCCTTTATTTTCGCGACGATTTCGTCGGCCATGAGCGTTCACCTCTCAGATTTTGAAATCCGACAGAAAAAGCGGAGAGAGCTTTCGCGCCCTCCCCGCTTTTATTTTAGCTTTTTCTTTTCGTCCTGTCGAGAACGCGCCCTTACTTCATGATCAGAGGAGCGATGACGAGAGCCACGACGGTCATCAGCTTGATGAGAATGTTCAGGCTGGGGCCGGCGGTATCCTTGAAAGGATCGCCCACGGTGTCGCCGACGACGGCCGCCTTGTGGTTGGCGGAACCCTTGCCGCCGTGCACGCCCGATTCGATGTACTTCTTGGCGTTGTCCCAGGCGCCGCCGGCATTGGACATGTAAACGGCGAGCATGACGCCGGTGACGATGGCGCCGCCGAGCAGACCGCCCAGAGCCTCCGCGTCAAGAGCGAAGCCCACGACGACGGGAACGACGATAGCCAGCAGGCCGGGCACGATCATCTTATGCAGCGAAGCGTCGGTGGAAATGGCGACGCACTTCTTGTAGTCGGGCTTCTCGCTGTAATCCATGATGCCGGGGTGCTCCCTGAACTGACGGCGCACTTCCTCGACCATCTTGCCGGCGGCTTCCTGCACGGCAGCAATGGTCTGAGCGCTGAACAGGAAGGGCAGCATGCCGCCGAGGAACAGGCCGACCATGACGTGAGGATTGTTCAGATCGATCGACCTCAGGCCGGCCGCCTGAGCGTAGGCGGAGAACAGCGACAGCGCGGTGAGGGCGGCGGAACCGATCGCCAGTCCCTTGCCCATGGCGGCGGTGGTGTTGCCCACGGCGTCAAGTTTGTCGGTGATATTGCGGACGCCTTCGGGCAACTCGGACATCTCGGCGATGCCGCCGGCGTTGTCGGAGATGGGGCCGTAAGCGTCGACGCTGAGGCTCATGCCGGTGATGGAAAGCATGCCCACGGCGGAGCAGGCCACGCCGTACAGTCCGCTGAAGAAATAGCTGATCAGCGTCGCGGCGCAGATCAGGAGCACGGGAATCACCGTGGAGGTCATGCCCAGAGAAATGCCGCCGAGGATAACGGTCGCAGGGCCGGTCTCGGTCGTGCCGGCCAGCTTCTGCACCGGTTTGTAATCGGCAGAGGTGTAATACTCGGTGATCATGCCGATGGCCACGCCGGCCACAACGCCGGAAACCACGGCGAAGAAGATCTTGATGTCCTGAAGCAGGACCAGCGAGAGGATCAACGCGCCGACGATCTCGATGATGCCGGTGATGTAGGTGCCCAGACTCAGAGCCTTGGCGGGATCCGTCGCGTTGCCCGTCTGCATGAACTTGAACAGATACTTGCTGGCGAACTGCCCCATCTTGCTGTCGTTCTCCTCGGCCAGGCTGCCGGTGACGCAGGCCGAACCGAAGATCGCCGCGGCGATGCCCAGAGCCGCCAGCGCCAGAGGATAGAGCACGCCCATCAGGCCAAGCGGGGCGCTGTCGCCGGCCATCGTGGTCACAAAGCCGACGGCCATAGCGGCGATGATGGAGTTGACGTAGGACTCGAACAGGTCGGCCCCCATGCCGGCGATGTCGCCGACGTTGTCGCCGACGTTGTCGGCGATGGTCGCTGGGTTGCGGGGATCGTCCTCGGGGATACCGGCTTCAACCTTACCCACAAGGTCGGCGCCGACATCGGCGGCCTTGGTGTAGATACCGCCGCCGACGCGGGCAAACAGCGCGATGGACGAAGCGCCAAGGCCGAAGCTGGTGATGACGTTCGCATCGCGGAACAACACGTAGGAAAGCACCACACCGGCCAGACCGACGCCGACCACGGTCATGCCCATGACGGAACCGCCGCGGAAGGCGACGCCCAGCGCGTCGTTCATGCTCTTGGTCGCCATGAAGGTCGTGCGGCCGTTGGAACGGGTAGCGACGATCATGCCGCAGTAGCCGGTCAGAGCGCTGCACAGCGCGCCGAAGACGAAGCACACGCCCGAGGGAATGCTCAGGAACGTGCACAGCAGAGCGCCGACGACGACGACAAACGGCGCGAGCCATTTGTATTCGCTGTTGAGAAACGCCATCGCGCCCTCGTGAATGATGTCGGAAAGCTCAGACACCTTTTTGTGCTCTTCGTCGACGGCGATGTTCTTGACGAAACCGTAGGTAATGAACGCGTACCCCAGAGCGAGCACGGCGCTGCCGAGCACGACCAGCAGCAGTACCCAAAACAGAAACGATACCATTACGCAGACCTCCTTGAAATTGAGAACCACTCTTTTTAGAGCCGTTGTATCTTCCATAAAAGCCTGATTATTATATGCGCCGCACTGACGAAATACAAGCGATAAAAACTTTTTCCGCACAGCAGAGAGGGCGAAACGATTTTTATTCTCGCCCCCCGGCGCGGCGTCGGCGTCATTCGATGATCTGAAGCTCCTTGGGAACCTGATTGAGGATGCGCACGCCCGTTTCGGTGATCAGACACAGATCTTCGATGCGCACGCCCGTCTCGCCGGGAAGATAGATGCCCGGCTCGCAGGAAAAGACGTTGCCCGGTCTGACCTGTTCCGTGTTGGCGCTGCTCACGTCGCCCCATTCGTGCCCCTGCTGGCCGATGGAATGCCCGAGACGGTGCGTGAAGTACGGTCCGTATCCGGCGTCGGCAATGATCTTGCGGGCGATGCCGTCTAAGTCGCAGTAGCGCACGCCGGGTTTCATCGCCGCTTCCGCAGCCTCGTTGGCGCGGCGCGTGATCTCGTAGATTTCGCGGTCCTTGGCGCTCGCCGTCTTGAAGTAATAGGTGCGCGTCATGTCGGAACAATAGCCGTCTTTGATGCAGCCGATGTCGAAGAGCACGCACTGTCCCGGCTTCAGCACGGTGCCGTCGGGCGAATGGTGCGGATCGGCGGCGTTGGCGCCGAAGCTGACGATCGACGGGAACGACAGGCCGTCGGCGCCCAGCTCGCGGTAGATGCCGGCCAGTTCGTCGGCCAGTTCGATCTCCGTCACGCCTTCGCGGACGCGCTCGCGAAGGGCCAGCATGGCCTGATCGTTCATCTGCGAGGCGCGCGTCATCAGGGCGATCTCCTCGGCGTCCTTGCAGGCGCGCACGCGGTCCACGCAGGGGGAAGCGTTCACGTAGCCGGCAGCGGCGTCCGCCTGCTGAAGTTCGAGCAAGAACTCGGCGGGCATTTTTTTGTCCACGCCCAGCGGCCGGGAACGGTCGATCAGGGGCAGGGCCTTGAGCGCGCCGCGCTCGGTATCGTCGTAGGGAACGATGTTTTCCGCCGCCACGTGGGGGGCGAAGAACAGCCGGTTCAAAAACAGCGCCGGTTTCTGCCCCTCGCGCAGCAGGAGCGCCAGAAAGCGCTCGCCGGGGCGGAAGTCGTCGCCGGTCACGTAGGTCAGCGAGAAAGGATCGCTCAACAGGGCCTGCGTGAGCCCCGCATCTTTCAGACTGGCCATGATCTTGTCGATTCGCCGTTGATTCATGATTCCTCTTTACCTCCTCGGGGCTCTCCGGCCCGAAAGACCTTCTCCGCACGCCCGGCCGTCAGGGCGTCGTCCGTAAGCCGCGCCTTATCCCCTGACAGAGTCGTACTCCGTCGTCTTCTCAAACTGGCGGAGCGCATACGAACAGGTCGGCACGATTTTGACGCCGCGCTCACGGGCCGCCCGGACCAGTTCGTCCACCAGGCGCGCGGCGATGCCCTGCCCGCCATAGACGGGCTCGACTTCAGTATGGTACGCGGTCCAAACTGCGCCGTCTTCGGCATAGGCACACAGCCCTACGCACTTTTCGCCGTCGTAGGCGGCGGTGCGTTTTCTCGTTTCTTCAAAGACAATTTCGATCACGGCGCGGCCCCCTTTCCATCGCGCATGATGTCATTGTATCATGAAGTTTTTTTGCGGGAAAGGCGCGACGATTCCGCGATCCTGTTCCAAAAAGAAACGTTTCCGTTGGCCGGCAGGCAATGTTCCACGTGGAACATCAATACCGCACAACGCCTGACGGCGGTTGAGCCGTCAGGCGTTGTGCGGTATTCTGAATCTCAGCGTTCCTCGGACTTTTCCTCCGTCCCGGCGGCGCGCAGACGGCGGCGCAGCCCCCGGCCGAGCAGGATCGCCAACACGATCTTCAGCGCGTCGACGGGAATGAACGGATAAACCGCCGCGGCCATGCACCGGTCGAAACCGAGATTGGCGACTTTCGACAGCCACGCCGCGCCGAACAGATAGAGCACGGCCAGCCCCAGCAGCATGCCGGCGAACTGCGCGGCGACGCGTTCCGAGCGGTCGATGAACCAGCCGCTGATCGCCGCCAGCGGGATGAAACCGACGAGGAAGCCGCCCGTCGGCCCGAGCAGTTTGCCCGCTCCGCCGGCAAATCCCGAAAACACGGGCAGCCCGACAAAACCGATCAACAGGTAGAGGACGACGGCCAAGGTACCGCGCCGCGCGCCGAGCGCATACACCGAAAGGTAGACCACGAACACCTGAAAGGAAAAAGGGATCGGCCCGACGGGCACCGACAGCGGCCCGAGCACGCACATCAGCGCCGTCATCGCCGCGATCGCCGCCATGTTTCTGACATGATTCTTCTCCATTGTTATTGTCTTCACTCCGTCTCCGCGAAAATGTGCAGCGCCCCGATCATACGTCCGGCCGGATCAATTGTCAATCATAAATATATTAAATGGTGACAATTAATGAACAAGCCCCGATCTTTCGGCACGGACGAAGCGTCTTGAGCGAAGGCGCGAAACGTGGCATAATTTGTCTCTGCGGAAGAAATCATTTTGATCGAAGAGGGTTTTCCATGGACGAGATGAACGAACTGTACTATCGGCTCCCCTACGTGAAGGAATTCGACGCCGTCGTCACCGGCTGCGTGCCCGGCAAAAGCGGCTTCGAAGTGACGCTCTCGCAGACCGCCTTTTACCCCGAAGGCGGCGGCCAGCTCGCCGACAGCGGCTTCATCGGCGAAGCGTCCGTCGGCGACACGCGCCGCCGCGGCGGCGACATCATCCATTACGCCGACCGGGCGCTGCAAGTCGGCAGCACTCAGCACTGCGGCATCGACTGGCAGAAGCGCTTCGATCACATGCAGGCCCATTCCGGCGAGCACATCGTCTCCGGCCTGATCCACAGGCGCTTCGGCTACGACAACGTCGGATTCCACATGGCCGCCGACAAAGTCACGGTCGATTTCAACGGACTGATCAGCGAAGAGCAGCTCGCCGAACTGGAGCGCGAAGCCAACGCCCGCGTTTACGACAACCTGCCCGTGCGCGTCGCGTTTCCTTCGCCGGAAGAACTGGCGGCGCTCGATTACCGCAGCAAAAAGGAGCTGAGCGGCGCCGTGCGCATCGTCGAATTCCCCGGCGTCGACCGCTGCGCCTGCTGCGGCACCCACGTGGAGCGCAGCGGCGAGATCGGCCTGATCAAGTTCGTCTCCATGGCTCATTACAAAGGCGGCGTCCGCATCGAAATGCTCTGCGGCCGTCTCGCCATGCAGGACTACGCGCGCAAGAACGAGCAGGAGCGCGAGATCGGCCGCATCTTCTCCGCCAAGCCCTACGAGACCGTCGAGGCCGTGCGCCAGTACGTCGCCGCCGCCGAAGCGGCGGAAGCCCGCGCTTCCGAGCTGGCGCGCCGCTATTTCGAGCTGCGCGCCGCCCAGCTCCCCGCCGGCGGCGGGCTGCTGATCGACTTCGAAGAAGGCTTCAAGCCCGTCGAGCTGCGCAGATTCTGCGACGCCCTCGTTGCCGGCGGCAAGGCGAAAACGGCGGCCGTGCTCTCCCCCGCCGAGAACAACGGCAAAAAAGGCTGGAACTACGTGATCTGCGCCGGCGCCCCTGTGCTGCGCGAGGCCGTCAAAACGCTCAACAAAGAGCTGAACGGCCGCGGCGGCGGCGACCCCACGCTCGTGCAGGGAACGTTCTTCGCCGGGCGCGCCGAGATCGAGCGCGCGCTCGAAGCGACTTTCCGGTGATCATGTGCCGAAAGAATCTCCATAGAACATTCCGAAAAAGAATCAGCGCGTGAAAACAAACAGGGAGCGCCTCCAGCCAAAAGACGGAGGCGCTCCCTGTTTGTCGCAAAAAATCTCCGCCGCCCGCTCAAAAGAACGGACAGCAGATCTTTCTAATGATGGCCGCAGCCGTGATGATGTCCGCGGCCATGCTCGCGCCCTTCGGCGCCGTCCGAGCAGCCGTCTTCGGCATAGTGTTCGTGACCGTGACAGCCGCAGCCGTCGTGATGGCGGCGGCGTTCGTGCTCGTGTTCGCGACAGCTGCCGTTCCCGCCGCCGTGCGTTTCTTTCAGGTCCTCGACGTCGGCCCATTCATACCCCAGCACCTCGGGCGGCAGCTCGAGCCAGTCGATCAGATCGACGTCGTCGGGATAGCGCCCGGCGATGACGACGACGCCGTCCACCAGCACGACGGGCAGGCGCTCCGCGCCGAACACTTTCAGGTACTGCGCGGCGGCGGGATTCGCCTCGAACGCCTCCGGCTCTTCGGCCAGGTCGTGGCGTTCCCATTCGACGCCCTGATGCGTCAGCACGTCCAGCGACTGAGCCAGATCGGCCAGCTCCTGTCCGTCGTCCCACTCGGCCGCGGCTTCGTAAATGGCCAGTTTGCGCATGATTGGTTCCTCCTTCTGCTGAAATATCATTCGGGAAAAGTTTAGCGCTGACAGCCGCATCTTACCATAAAGCGGCGTTTCTTACGAACGGCAAGGAATCACTCCACCGTTTCCCGTTTTAGAATCTCAATCGCCGCGCCGTAGTCGCGGAGGCGGTAATCGGCGAGGGCGTCGATGCGGGCGCGATCGCCGTCGGCGTAGCGGTCGTAGACGGCGGCGGCTTCGATGCCGGCGTTGCGGGCCGATTCGACGCCGACCAGCGAATCCTCGAAGATCAGGCACTCGTCAGGCGCCGCGCCGAGGTCGCCGAGGATACGGAAATACACTTCCGGGTCGGGCTTCATCGCGCGCACGTCCTCGCGCGCGTAGACGGGGCTGAAATACTCGTCGAGCGGCGCTTTGGCGAGCATGTTGCGGTTGACGGTGCGGTAAATATCGACGGTGCCGCGGCGCGTCGCGGTGGCGATGGCAAGCCGGAAGCCGCGCGCCTTCAGCGCCTTGACGAACTCGTCGGCGCGCGGCTTGTAATCGACGACGTTTTCGAGGAAATCGCGGGCGATGCGGTAGCGCCGGCTGTGGATCTCGTCCGCCGTCAGCGGCGAAGCGTACTTTTCCTTCAAATAAGCGCAGTAGTCGCCGTACGGGTCGGAACTGGCAGCGCGCTCCCGCAGCAGGGCGTCGCGCTGCCGCTGCAGATCGCCGCCGTCCCGCTCGCCGCCGCCGATCTGCTTCACCAGCTCGACGTCCACGGCGTTCCACACGCCCACCGAGTCGATCAGCGTGCCGTCCAGATCGAAGATGATCGCTTTTTTCCTGTCGAACATTCCTGCCGCCTCCCCGAAGTTCTTCCGAAACCGCTTCGATTGTACCAGAAAAACCGTCCGCGTTCCCCCGCGTCTTCGCGCTTCGGCACGACGGCGAAAAAAAACGGAGAGCCGCGGAGCGGAAACGCTCTGCGGCTCTCCGTTTTTTACCCGTTCCCGCCGCGACGCCGCGCGCAGGGGCAGGCCATGGACATCAGCTCCTCGATGGCGCGGTGCAGCATCGCCGCCGTCTCGGAAGCGGCGGCTTTGTAATAGACTTCCTTGCCCTCGCGGCGGCTGATGATCAGCCCCGCGCTCTTGAGCGAGCGCAGATGGTGAGACACCGCCGGGCTGGACATCTCCATCAGCGCGGAAATGTTGATCACGCACTCTTCGCCGTGGCACAGCAGCCAGAAGATGCGCACGCGCGTGGCGTCGCCGAGCTGTCTGAACACGTCGGCGACAGTCTGAAATTCCTCTACGGACGGCGCTCCGGCGCAGAACTCCTCGACGGGCTGGCCGTGCCGGTGCGGCAGATGGACTGGCGGCATGGAATCGCCTCCTTTTCTTCGTTACTATTTACCATAAAAATTCGCCGCTGAAAAGCTCCCGCGGCGAATCTTTTTTCCGCGTCTCCGGCTGAGGGTTGACAGGATCGCCGCGTCGGGATAAAATCTCATTAACGAATAAGCATTTGTTTAATCGTTTATCTCACCTCATCGAAAAGGAGCTGCCGGCCATGAAAAAGAGCTACAAGATCGAAGTGGACTGCGCCAACTGCGCCAACAAGATGGAGCAGGCCGCCAAGGGCACGCCCGGCGTCAAAGACGCCAGCGTCAACTTCATGCTGCTGAAAATGAACGTGGAGTTCGAGGACGGCCAGGATCCCCGGGCCGTCATGCCCGAAGTGCTGAAAAGCTGCAAAAAAGTCGAGGACGACTGCGAGATCTTCTTTTGACCGTCCGCCGCGCCCTTCACGCCGAAAACGATTTTCCGCAAAGGGCGTTTGGGGCCGCGCCACGCCTCAGCGCACGATATAAATCGAATCGCCTTTCCCGCGCCGTCTCGCGGCGGAAAGTTTTGTGGAGGAATATGCCATGAACCGGAAACAGCTTCGCATGCTGCTGCGCATCCTCGCCGCCGCGGCCATGATGGGCGCCCTGCACTTCGCGCGCGTCGCCGGCACGGCGCGCTTTCTGCTTTATCTCGTACCGTATCTGACCGTCGGTTACGACATTCTCGGCAAATCGCTCAGGGGCGTCAAAAACCGCCAGATCTTCGACGAGAACTTCCTTATGGCCGTCGCCACGCTCGGCGCCATGGCGCTGGCCGTTTACGAGGACGGCGACTACACCGAGGCCATCGCCGTCATGCTCTTCTACCAGACCGGCGAGCTGTTCCAGAGCTACGCCGTCGGCAAAAGCCGCCGCAGCATCAGCGCCCTCATGGATATCCGCCCCGACTACGCCAACGTCGAGCGGGGCGGCCGCCTCGAGCGCGTCAATCCCGACGAAGTCGCGCCCGGTGCGGTCATCGTCGTTCAACCGGGCGAAAAAGTCCCCATCGACGGCGTCGTCGCCGAGGGACGCTCGACGCTCGATACATCCGCCCTGACCGGCGAGAGCGTGCCGCGCGAGACCGGCCCCGGCGACGAGATCCTTTCCGGCTGCATCAACATGACCGCCCCGCTCAAGGTGAAAACCGCGCGCGAGTTCGGCGAATCCACCGTTTCGAAAATCCTCGACCTGGTCGAGAACGCCAGTTCGCGCAAGTCCAAATCCGAAGAGTTCATCAGCAAGTTTGCCCGCGTCTACACCCCCGCCGTCTGCGGCGGCGCTCTGGCGCTGGCCGTGCTGCCGCCGCTGGCGCGTCTTTTCGCGACGGGACTCTCCCCCGACTGGGGCGATTGGCTCTACCGCGCTCTCACCTTTCTCGTCATCAGCTGCCCCTGCGCGCTGGTCGTCAGCATCCCGCTCACGTTCTTCGCCGGTCTGGGCGGCGCCAGCCGCGAAGGCGTGCTCGTCAAAGGCTCCAATTATCTGGAAACGCTGGCGAACACGAAGTGCGTCGTCTTCGACAAGACCGGCACGCTCACGCAGGGCGTCTTCGAAGTCAGCGACGTGCATCACTGCCCCATCGAGCGCAAACGCCTGCTCGAGTTCGCCGCGCTGGCCGAAAGCGCCTCGCCGCATCCGATCAGCACGTCGCTGCGCCTCGCCTACGGCAGCCCCATCGACCGCACCCGCGTCGCCGACATCCGCGAGATCAGCGGCGAAGGAGTCACCGCCGTCGTGGATGGATTCTCCGTCGCCGCCGGCAACGCCAAACTCATGGAACGTCTCGGCATCCCCTGCATCCGCTGCCGCAGCGCCGGCTCGATCGTGCACATGGCCATCGACGGCAAGTACGCGGGACACATCGTCATCTCCGACGTGGTCAAGCCCAACGCTCGGGAGGCCATCGTCCGCCTCCGCGCCGCCGGCGTGAAAGAGACCGTCATGCTCACGGGGGATCGCCGCCCCGCCGCCGAACAGACGGCCCGGGAACTCGGCGTCGACGAGTTCCACGCCGGGCTGCTGCCCGCCGATAAAGTCGCCAAGGTGGAGGAGCTGCTGTCACGCCAGCCCATCGGCGCAAAGCTGGCCTTCGTCGGCGACGGGCTCAACGACGCGCCCGTGCTCTCGCGCGCCGACGTCGGCATCGCCATGGGCGCGATGGGCAGCGACGCCGCCATCGAGGCCGCCGACGTCGTGCTGATGGACGACGATCCCCTCAAGATCGTCACAGCGATCAGGATCGCGCGCAAATGTCTGGGTATCGTGCGCCAGAACATCTGGTTCGCCATCGGCGTCAAGCTCGCCTGCCTGGCGCTCGGCGCGCTGGGACTCGCCAACATGTGGCTGGCCGTCTTCGCCGACGTCGGCGTGATGGTCCTGGCGGTGCTCAACGCGATCCGCGCGCTGCTCGTCAAAAAACTGTGAAGGCGAAACAAAAACGGGCGCGCCTCAAAGGGCCTGTTCCACGGCAAAGGTACCATAACAAGACGCGGGGAAAAACAAAAAAACACGATTTCTTCTAGAACCGGGCGGCGTGGAGCGTCCGACAGCCGCTGAGCTGTCGGACGCTTTTTTTCATGGCGAACGTTCGACGCGAAGCCCTCACAACTATTTCTCCCGACTTTTAGCCTCTAAAAGTCGGGCGGAGCGATTTCCGCCGCCGAGGACCGGCACATCCCACGAAAGGTTCTTCGTCCGCCGGCGCCGACGTCGTTTCGGGAAAACCTTCCGCCGCGCGCTCAAAAAGCCGCGAGCGCCGAGCAAGGCGTGACACGCTCTTTACTCACCTTGACACAAATTGGCGTTATGATATTATTGCGTCGTAGCACGATGACGGAAACGCCATTTCCAAGCGGCGATTTTCCGCTTTCGGGCCGCGGAATCTCCGCGGCTCAACACAATCTTTTCAAAATCTAAGGAGGAAGCATTTCATGTCTCAGCGCAAAACGTTCTCCCTGTTCTCGGCGGCGCTTCTCATCTCGGTTCTTTCCGGCGCGGCCATGGCTCACGAACTGGTGCTGCGCGCCAACGGCGAGGTCACGGAAGGCGCGCCTCTGGCCGTGTCGGTGCATTCCGGACACAAGTTCATCGTCCCCGAAGAAGTGGAAAGTCTCGAACGCGTCAAGGCCGGTCCCTTCGTGGACGGCAAGCTGATGGCCCAGCCGCTGACCGGCAACGAAAAGGGGTTGTGCATCGACTTCACGGTGCCGGAAGTCAAGGCCGGCGAGTCGTTGATCGTCGTCGCCGAAAAGGACGGCGGCGTCTGGAGCGTCACCAACGAGGGCGGCAAATCGGGGGCGCGCAAGGATCTCGAAGCTCAGGGGCTGAAGGTCAAATCGGCAGTCAAGCACGACAAATACGCCAAGCTGATCCTCAACGCCTCCAAAGCCGACAAGAACTTCGCCACCGCCGTCGGCCATCCGCTGGAAGTCATTCCCGTGACCAATCCGGCCGACGCCAAGGTGGGCGAGTTCTTCGAGGTGAAGGTCGTACTCGAAGGTCAGCCTTATACGGGCCCCGTCTGGGCAACTTACGACGGCTTCGTCACCGAGCATGAGAACACCTATGCCTACTACACCGAGGCGGAGAGCGGCACGGCCTTCATCAAGATCACCGCGCCCGGCCTCTGGGGCGTCCGCGCCCGTCAGGACGGCCTGCCCGGCGTCGAAGGGACCTACGACAGCCGCACGGTGCGTTCTTTCCTGCTCTTCGAAGTCAAATAACGATCATGACGGCGCTTTTGAAAAGGGCGGCCGCGACTTTGCTGATGGGGCTCGCGCTGACGGGTCCCATTGGTTGTTTGCGCGCTTCCGCCCATGGCGTGGGATACCGCCAGTCAGATCTGCCCTCGGTGCCGCTGGAGTTCTTTTATTCCACCGGCGAAACCATGAGTTACCTCGAGACGAAGGTCTTCTCGCCCGCCGACGAGAAGTTCGCCAACCAGTCGGGGCGCACCGACGCCGCCGGGCGCTTCGCGTTCGTTCCCGATGTGCCCGGCACATGGCGCGTGATCGTCAAGGACGACGAAGGCCACCAATGCACGGCGGAAATCGGCGTGACGCAGGAATTCCTCGACGGCGGTTCCGAAAAGTCCTCCGCCCTCGCCGTCAAAGAACAGAGCGCGGTGCCTCAGGGCATGGATCTGGCGATCCGCTGCGCCCTCGGCGTCAGCCTGCTCTTCAACGTCGCCGCGCTCGTCCTGCTGGCACGCCGCGGAAAGGCGGCCTGAGCATGCATATCAGCGAAGGCGTGCTCTCCACAGGCGCGCTGGCGGCCGGCTGGGCCATCACCGCGGCCGGCACGGCCGTGGGCCTGAAAAAGCTCAAGCCCGAGCGCATCGTGCGCGTGGCGTTGCTGTCGTCGGCGTTCTTCCTCGCGTCGCTGGTCAACGTCAAAATCGGTCCCAGCTCGACGCACCTTTCGCTCATCGCGCCGATGGGGCTGGTGCTGGGCTGGTCGGCTTTTCCCGCAGTGCTGGTAGCGCTGCTCCTGCAGGCGCTGCTGTTCCACTTCGGCGGGCTGGCGGTGCTCGGCCCCAACACGGTGGACGTGGCGCTGCCGGCGCTGCTGGTCTATCTGATTTTCGCACGGCCGATCCGGCGCCAGAACGGCGCGGTTGCCGCTGTCTGGGCCTTCGCCGCCGGCACGCTGGCGGTGCTGCTGTGCGCCGGCGGCGTGGGGCTGTTCCTCGGCGCCACGGACGAAAATTTTCTCGGCGTGGCAAAGGTGATCTTTCTCGCTCACGTGCCGGTCGCGTTCGTCGAGGGCGCGATCACGGCCTTCATGGTGGCGTGGCTGAAAAAAGTTTCCCCGGAGTTCCTGTCGGGCGTCGGCCGCTGACGAAAGGACGGCGGCTATGCGTCTCGATACGGGCAGACTGTTCGCGGAAAACGCGCGCGCTCCGCTTGACGTTTTCGATCCGCGCGCGCGCATGCTCTGCGCCGCAGCTTACGCGGTGGCGCTATCGGCGCTGGACCGGCCGGCAGCGCTGGCGTTCGCGGCGCTGCTGCCGGGCGCGCTGTTTTTCTGCGGCCCGCTTCGCCCCCTGCTGCGCTCGCTGCGCCAGCTCAATCTGATCAGTCTGGCGATGACGTTCCTGCTGGCGCTGACCTGGCCGGGGCGCACGCTATGGGGGCCGTTTTCGCGCGAAGGAATCCGTCAGGGGCTTCTCATCACGGCCAGGCTGAATCTAATCTCGATCGCGCTGCTGCGGCTGATCGCGGCCATGGGACCGGCGCGCTGCGAAACCGCGCTGGCCCGTCTGGGCTGCCCGGAAAAGCTGCGCGTTCTGCTGCTGCTCACGCTGCGCGGCATTTATCTGCTGGCCGAACGCATGGGCACGGCCCTGCAGGCGGTCAACCTGCGCAGCGGCTCGCGCGGCGCAGGACGCTCGCCGTACTTGAAGGGGACGCTGCGTTGGCGCGTGTTCGCTTTCATGGCGGCGAGCGCGCTGCTGCAGAGTTCCGACCGTTCGGAACGCATGATGCTGGCGCTGAACTGCCGCGGCGGTCTGGCGGGGTTCGCCGCGGCGCAGCCGCTCCGCTGGAAAACGCGCGACACGGCGCTGACCGTTTTCTGCGCGGTCGTGCTCGCAGCGGCGCAGGCGCTCGATTTTTCGGGAGGCTTTCAATGAATCCGGCTCAATCGGAAAAATCCACCTGCCCGCTGGAAGTGCGAGCGCTTCATTATAGTTACCCCGACGGGCACAAGGCGCTGAACGGCGTATCGTTCGGCCTGCGCGAAAACGAGAAGCTCGCGCTCGTCGGCCCCAACGGCTCCGGCAAGTCGACGCTGCTGCTTCATCTGGCCGGGGGCATCGCCGCCCGCCAGGGCGAGATCCGGCTGTACGGACGGCCCGCCGGCACGGGAGAGCTGCGCCAAGCCGTCGGCCTGATCTTTCAGGAACCGGACGACCAGCTCTTCATGCCGCAGGTCGCCGACGATGTGGCCTTTGGCCTCGTCGCCCGCGGCGTGCCCGCCGGCGAGGCGCGGCTGAAAGCGCTCTCCATGCTCGAACGGCTGGGCGCGGCGCACCTGGCCGAACGCCCGCCGCACCGCCTTTCCGGCGGCGAAAAGCGTCTGGCCGCTTTGGCTGGGATCCTCGTCATGACGCCGCAGGTGATCGTTCTCGACGAACCGACGGCGGCGCTCGACCCGCGCGCGCGGCGGCGCGTCATCGAAACGCTGCGCATGTTGTCCCAGCCGATGATCCTCACCACGCACGACCTCGACATGGCGCTCGACGTGTGCAGCCGCGCCGCGCTGCTCTACGACGGAGCCGTCGCCGCGGAAGGGCCTCTGCCCGACCTGTTCCGCGACAAAGGGCTGCTGGAACGCAACGGCCTCGAACTGCCGTTGCGGTATTCCGCTACTTAATGTGATACGATTTCTTGATCAAATATCTCAATGTACGCCCACAATTTTCTCGGCATCAAAAAAATAAAGGAGCGATAGCGGCATGATTCTGCTATCGCTCCTTTTCCATCCTGTTTTATTCTGCGAGCTCCTCTTCCTGCTCTTTGCAAATAGCCTCTTCTATATTAAATAACGGAAGTTCAATGGCCGATATTTTTTCTTTATTTATAAAATTTTCTGTGCCATCGTAATCGTGAAAGAACAAAAAACGCAGGAAAGAGATACTGCATATTCGTCAATAAGTTACGCCATATATCCAGTGTTATTTATTTTCCCACTTATTGTTATACCGCGCAATAACAAGTTGCGCTTCATCAGTGATTCTGCAAACAACGGGCGGGAAAGCATGAGAGATTCCATCACTCTTGATTTCTACGCGGGTATATTTTACAATATCGACAAATCAAGAAACAAATTCATGATTTGTCGATATTGTATGGAGGCGCACTTATGGAGTATATTAAACGCAGCATTGAAGAGCTGGTCAGAGCCTCGGACAACACCTTCAAATGTGTTCTCGTGACGGGGGCGCGGCAGACGGGAAAGTCCACCATGCTCAAAGCCCTGTTTCCCGATAAAAAGTACGTTCCCATCGACGACCCCTTTATTGAAGAGCAGGCCAATGAAAATCCCAACATGTTCATGATGCTCAATCCGCCGCCGGCATTTTACGACGAAGTGCAACGGGCGCCCGGCCTGTTCCGCTTCATCAAGATCGCGTGCGACGCGAGCGACGGACGAGGCCTGTTCTGCCTGTCCGGCTCTCAACCGCTGGAACTGATGGAGAGCGCGTCGGAATCCCTTTCCGGCCGCGTCGGCATCATCGAGATGTCCGGACTGTCCTTGCGGGAGATCCAGGGCTGCGCCTTCAACGAGCCCTTCGTCCCCACGATGGAGTACGTGCGCAAGCGCAGCAGTTCCGCCCAAGCGCCGGAAAATATCTGGAAACTCATCCACCAGGGCGGCTATCCGGCGCTTCAGGCTCCCGACATGGACTGGTCGGTCTTTTTTTCCAGCTACGTGAAAACCTATCTGGAGCGCGACGTACGCAAACTCTCCGCCGTGCAAGACCTCAACGATTTCCGGCGGTTTATGGTCGCGGTCGCCGCCCGGACGGGGCAGATGCTCAACTGCGCCAACATCGCCGACGAGATCGGCAGAGACGCGGCAACCGTCAAAAAATGGCTCTCCATTCTGGAAGCTTCCGGGATCATTTTCCTGCTGGAGCCCTATACGCCATCCGTGCTGAAAAAGCCATCAGAACGCCCAAAGTCTATTTCCGCGACACCGGGCTGGCGGCATACCTGACCCGCTGGCTCACGCCGGAAGCCCTGGCTTACGGGCCATGAGCGGAGCCATGTTCGAGACCTTCGTGATCTCGGAGATCCTGAAATCCTACTCCAACCGAGGCATCGATTATCGTTACTGCGTTTCCTATTACCGGGGACGAGACAAGAAGAAAGTCCGACGCGACGGACAAACATACGAGACCGAAAGCGAGATCGACCTGATCATCGAAGAAAACGGCGTTCTTTATCCCGTCGAGATCAAACAAAGCGCGACGGTCGCAGCGGATCAGACAAGCGCCTTCACGGTACTGGACAAAGTGCCGGACAAAAAGCGCGGCGCCGGCGCCCTCATCTGCACCTGCCCCCAGCCCAACCTCCTGCGCGAAAACATCCTGCAGCTCCCCGTCTGGTATATCTAGCGTTGCGCCGCGCCGGGGGGCTTTAAACAAAAAAGAGCTATCTGACTTCAACGGAAATCAGGTAGCTCTTTCTTAATGAATGTCGCAGGCATTTACGTTTTACCAAACTATTCCTACTCTAGTCTCAGGTTTTGATATAGGGTGATAAAATGCACTTTCAGTTCGCTTTTCGTCCACATAGTCCACGCATTTCAGACTATCCAGAGCGTCTACAACTTTTTTGTAGCCATTTTGTAGCCACAGGCAGATTCACCTCAAAGCCCGTAGCTACTACTATGCGAGAGTATATAATAGATTAGAATAGCTTATTTACTGCTTTAAACAACAACTCAAAATTATTCAACGTCTCCTCGGATAGGGTGATTGTCGTAATATTTTTAGCCAAATAATTTGCGGGAGAATAATGATTAAACTCTTTTCCTCCGTTTTCCTTCTTGAGTTGTTGCATGATTGGTTTACCAGAAACGATTTCCTTTTGCAAGACTTTTTTTGAAAAAGCTCCATTAAATAATGTCAGATAATCTGCATCCGCAAACAAATCCTCAACATCCGCATGAGCAACTTTGAGAACATCATGATAAAACATAATTCTCTTGTCTTTAATGATATTTTGTGCAATTAGATTATCCAAACGTGCCTTTGCCGATTGGTCAGTAAAAGTGTCGAGAAGACACAGCATTTTTAGGTCATTTCCTCTAAGAAGAGAGACGAATGTTGCAACCTTATCTGCCCCGCCAACGGGAACAATAGTAATATTGCTCTTTAATCCCTCTCGACCCGACTCACATAAGGTATTTGACAGTATATTGAGATATACCAAGTCCGCAATACCTTCAACTAGTAAATTCTTTTCTGATACAAATAGGTTTTGAGCTATTGTATATCCAAGGGCTGCCTGCAACGGGAATATCGTATTGGGGTCTTTTTCCTGTAAGCAATCGGAAACATGAGTGCCAGACTGCTTTTCCAACACAGTTCGCACTCGTTGTAGTTTGTCAGATTCAATCATAAATGGAGAGTGCGTGGTATATATAATCTGATACTCATGAGAAAGATCTTCGATAAATCGAAGCAAGTCATGTTGTGCCATAGCATGTAGATTCAATCCGGGCTCATCAAGCAAGAGAATATAAGGGAAATCCTTATTTTCTTGTATTTTCTTGAACCAAACTAAAAATGAGAAAAACCAATTAAAACCCTTGCTTCTATTTGCTAACGGCAAAGAAACCATACTTCTGAGATTTTCGACACGAATATCTAAAACATGATCGACAATACGGCGATTATTTGACGCATCAGTTCGTTCAATCTTATCAATATCAAATTGAATCCGCAAATTTTGATTTGTTGACCAGTACTTAAACAGTTCTTCAGAAATTATAGCTTGAGTTGCTTCCAACTCTGCTTTGAAATCCTCATAAGAATCTGCATTGACCAAGTTTGCTGTATCAATATCTGCCAATTCGAGTAAAGCCCGTGCCGTCTTTTCAGAATTATTAAGCGCTTGATTATCGTTAATCTTATCGATGGAGATTCTAGAAGGCAGCATATAATAATCATCATAGTACATGAACTTTGGAATATTGGGCTTTATGTGTATACGCCAAATATATTCGCTAATAGGGCTATCCCAATTATTAGGATTTGAAAGATATGGCTCAAGTTGCTTTAATTCTGCAAGACGCGCTGCACTTTCGCCATCTGCTGTCAACGTTGCTATTGCAGTCTCAAATTCGGCTTTATTTTTCACACCCGAAAAAGCAGCAGAATACTTCTCTCCGACAATATGTAATTCTTTTAGCTTAGCAGTTACAAATGCCGCTGTATCTAGCATCTTTGTATCTACAGTGGCTTTATTATTGTATTTTTTAGTATACGAAAAAGACTTTTGCTTATATTTTATGCAAATATCCTTTTCTATTTTGGCTTGTAAACTGTCATCCATTTCGTAGAACAAGGTCACTGCATCAATGGCTTGTCCTCTTTTCTCTGCTGCCTTTTTTTGCTTTCTTGGGTAGTCATGAGTCATATCAAAGTGATAATCTGCATCGTCGCTATCAAAATAATTGACTTTCGCCAATGCTTCAAGCAAACTTGTCTTGCCGGACTCGTTCATGCCAACAAGAACAGTGACATCGGGTTCTATTTCAAATGTTTGCTCATTTTCAACACACTTGTACTTGTGAACAGTCGCTTTTTTCAACGTAATCATCATTGTTCCTACCCTCCGAATATTGCAGTAATCTAGATTTTTACATATTGGAAATTAGGGCTTGTTTAAAAAACATTTCAGCTTGTATTATTTCAATAAAATAACACTGGCAGCAACAAGAACAAAAGCGAAAAACGAAGCGTCAAGTTTGTCATAGCGGGTGAAAATTCTACGGAACCATTTGATTTTCTGAAAGAAACATTCAACCAAGTGTCGTTCCTTGTAAACATGCTCATCTATAAACCACGGTTCGGGATTATCGCTCTTCGGCGGGATAGTGTAACTTCCCTCCCGAGAAGTAATGTACTCTCTGATGGCTTGCGAACCGTAAGCCTTATCGCCGATGACGTTGCTCCCTCTGATTTCCGCTTGCCCGAGCAAGGACACGGCATGGCGGGAATCGTGGTCATTGCCGGGACTGAGCAGGAGCGCCAGCGGATTGCCTAAACCATCTACTATCGCATGAATTTTCGTATTCTTGCCGCCTCTGGACATGCCAATCGCTTGAGCCCCTTTTTTCCCCCTTCCGGGGTTTTCCCTCTCCCGTTGGCACTTTGATGTACTTTGCAGGACGTGGAGTCGATAGAGAGATTTTCCATGTCGGCATCAGCGCTTAGGGCGGCAAAGATCGCCTCGAATATTCCCCGCTGTTTCCACAGCCTGAAACGTGCGTAAACTGCCTGCCATTTGCCGTAACGCTCCGGAAGATCTCTCCATGGCGCTCCACTTCTGGCAAGCCACAGAATCCCATTGATGATCCTGCGGTTATCGTATTTTGCCGGGCGTCCACGTTGACCTGATTTCGGGTGTTCGGGCGGCAGCATTCTCTTGATTCGATTCCACTCGCTGGAGGTCAGTTCATATCTTCTCTCTTCCATGAGAAAAGTTTAAGCGATTGGATCGATTTAGGCAACTTTGACGTTTTTTAAACAAGCCCTAGCATGGTCATTGTTGCATCAAAATCTATTCTTATCTCACATTTCCACAGCACTATGACTTTCCATCCATCAGCTTTAAGTGCTTGAACATGTTCTTGATCTCGTTGCTTTGTTTTTTCAATTTTCGGAGCCCAATACTCCTTATTCGACTGGCTAGAGCGTGTTCACACTAAATTGCATCTACAATCATAGCGAAGTAGATGAATCCACAGAACAGCACGTCAAGTTTATCGTAACGGGTAAATATTTCCCGAAATCGCTTAAGACGCAAGAAATATCGCTCTATCTTATTGCGTTGCTTATATCTTTCCTTATCATATTCCCATGGATCTTTGCGGTTCGATTTTGGAGGAACAACCGGAGAATACCCCTTCTCCACCGCTTTTCTCCGCATATTCTCTCCCTCGTAAGCTTTGTCCATCAGGATGTATTTTTGCTCTGGGACTCTTATGATCTTGTCAAGCAGAGCTAGCCCTTCCGGCGAGTCATGGGCTTCTCCTCCGGAGAGCGCGAAGCTGACAGCCGATCTGTCAGTTGCGGTGACCATATGAATCTTCGTTGCGAGCCCGCCTCTTGATCTTCCAATGGCCTGTTTCCCTCTTTTTTTTAAAGCGCCTGTTCCGTTGGGATGAACCTTTACCGATGTGCTGTCCAGGCAGATCGCCTCGACCTTTATGCGAATAATGTTCTCTACTTGCAACGCTTCAAACACGCGCTGTAAAACGCCGTTTTTGCTCCACCTGTTCATGCGTACATAAATCGTATGCCAGTTTCCATAGGATTTCGGCAATGCCCTCCATTTGCAACCGTTTTCCGTGGCATACAGTATCGCATTGATCAGTTGGAGATTACTCATACTCACATTCCCGCGCTGACGGGGCAAGTATTTTTCAATTCGCTCATACTGTCCTTTCGTAATTTCCATATGCACATTATAGATTTCTATTGTGTAATTGGCTATTAGTGTGAACATGATCTAGTTAGTGGTTCCTTAAGAATCAGTATAATTTGCCATCCTAAAAAAGAGCTGTCTGACTTCAACGGGAATCAGATAGCTCTTTCTTAATGAATATCGCAGGTTTTTACATTCTACAAAACTACTCCCACTCCACCGTCGCAGGCGGTTTGCTGGTGACGTCGTAGACGACGCGGTTGACGCCGCGGACTTCGTTGCAGATTCTTGTGGAGGCGCGGGCCAGCACTTCGTGGGGCATGCGGTACCATTCGGCGGTCATGCCGTCGCGGCTGGTGATGGCGCGCAGGGCGCAGACGCGGGCGTAGGTGCGTTCGTCGCCCATGACGCCGACGGTGTAGACGGGCAGCAGCACAGCGAAGGCCTGCCAGATCTCGTCGTACAGTCCGGCTCTGTTGATCTCTTCCAGATAGATTTTGTCGGCGGCGCGCAGGATCTCGAGTTTTTCCCTGGTAATATCGCCGAGGCAGCGCACGGCCAGGCCGGGGCCGGGAAAGGGATGGCGACGCACGATGTTTTCGGGCACGCCGAGCAGGCGGCCGACGGCGCGGCCTTCGTCCTTGAACAGTTCGCGCAGGGGTTCGAGCAGCGACAGGTTCATGTCTTTGGGCAGGCCGCCGACGTTGTGATGGCTCTTGATAACGGCGGCGCCTTTGCGCTGGCCGCTCTCGATCACGTCGGGGTAGAGCGTGCCCTGCAGCAGCCAGCGGGCGCCTTTGATCTTTCGGGCTTCTTCCTCGAAGATGCGGATGAAGGTCTCGCCGATGATCTTGCGCTTCTTCTCGGGGTCGATGACGCCGGCCAGTCCTTTGACGAACTTCTCGCTGGCGTCGACGTAGGCGACGTTGAGTTTCATCTGCCGGTAGCTGGCGAGCACTTCTTCGGCCTCGCCGGCGCGGAGCAGGCCGTTGTTGACGAAGATGCACTGCAGGCAGTCGCCGATGGCGGCGGCAGTCAGCGCGGCGGCCACGGAGGAATCGACGCCGCCGGAGAGGCCGCAGATGACTTTGTCCTCGCCGACTGTGGCGCGGATCTCTTCTTTCATTTTCTCGGCCCAGTCGCCGAGGTCCCAGTCGCCTTTGCAGCCGCAAATCTTGAACAGGAAGTTGCCGAGCAGTTCCGCGCCTTTTTCGGTGTGCGAGACTTCGGGATGGAACTGTACGGCGGTGATGTGGTCGTCGGGCGTGCGTATGCCGGCGACGACGCCGTCTTCGGATACGGCGGTGGGGACAAAACCGGCGGGGACTTTTTCCACGTCGTCGCCGTGGCTCATCCACACCTGCGAGCGCTCGGGCATGCCGGCGAAGAACGGGCATTTCCCGTCTGTGACGACGAGCGTGGCGCGGCCGTATTCGCGCGCGGCGGAGCGGCGCACGGTTCCGCCGTACTGGAGCGCGGTCAGCTGCATGCCGTAGCAGATGCCGAGGATAGGCAGCTTGAGGTCGAAAAAGCCCTCGGCCAGACGGGGCGAATCGGGTTCGAGCACGCTGCGCGGGCCGCCGGAGACGATCAGGCCGGTGGGCGTGCGCGACATGATCTGTTCGATCGTCGCGTCCCAGGGCAGGATCTCGCTGTGCACTTTCATTTCGCGCACGCGGCGGGCGATAAGCTGGGTGTACTGCGAGCCGCAGTCGAGAATGACGATGTTGTCCATGAAGAACTCCTTTCGCGAATCGGGAAAAGTTGGCGTTCGATTTATTATATCAAGGGACGGGTTCTCCGGCGTTTGCATAAACGCGGAAGCCCCGTTTCGTTTAATTCGAAAAGAGGGTAAGCTTCTCCGCTCCATGTCCTTTTTCAAGCGAGATATCACAAAGCTGATTTTCTGTAATGCCCTCGCTCCAGGAACTCTACCACGCCGCGATCCCTGAGGGACTGCAGCTGCTGTCGGATCTTGGCGCGGACGTTGCGGTTGTTCGCGTGCAGCCGTTGCAGGCGCGCTTCGAAGCGGTACAGGTCTTCGAGAGCGAATTCGTCCTCCGCGATCTCGTTCACGCAGTTCAGCACGTCAAACAGCCAGCCGCGGTCGTCGATATTTTCGCTCGTCAGGCGGGCGGCCTGCACATAACTGGCACGCACTTCGGCCGCCGTCCGAAACCGGCCGTCGAGGACAACGGGGATTTTCCCCTGCGGCGGAATCCGCTCGTAGAGGATATTGCAGCCCGTCCAACCGGCGCGGCGGGCCGTAGCGGCCAGAGGCCGGCGTTTCTCGATCGCCGCCGGCGCGAAAAAAAATTTCGGCACCAGCGTCAGGGCGGTCACGGCGAGATTCAGCGCATATTGCAGGATCAGCAGATGAGGATTGCTATTGCTTTGGATCCTCTCGATCATTGCGCCGTAAGCGCCCGCCGCAATTTTCTTGCCAAGGCGTCCCGCTTTGCTTTTCAGCTCAAAGATCTCGCCGCAAGCGTCGCAGCGCATGTCGGCGACGGGCCTGTTATTCGGCAGCTTCGTCAGGCTGTCGTGCCCACAGCAGGGGCAGAACATGCGTCCCGCCAGCCACGTCTCGGTCATGATCCGTATTTTCTGCGACCGGCTCGAATAACTTGCCGCTAAAGATTCGTCAAGATAAAGTCCCATTTTCGTTCCCGCCTGCTTTCAGTCCAAGACTTCGCCAATGATCCGAACGCGCTGCTCTTCCGCGGCGTTCAGCGCTTCCTGGATCTGCTGTTTTTTCTTGGCGCTGCGGCGACGGCCGCCGCGGTGGCCGCGGCGCTTTTTCTTCTTTGCTCCGGCGTTCCCGTCCTTCTTTTCGGGCGGAGTTTTCTGAGCGGGAGGCGTTTTTTTGCGGACGCGGCGGCGCTTTTCGAGGCGCACGCGGTCGCTGGGGACGAGGCGCACTTCCGCTTCCGGCAGGTCGACGGCGGTGTTGTCCATTTCGAGGATGCGGTCTTCGAAGCCGAAGACGGTAGGGTCGATCTCTTCGATGGCCTGTTCCACTTTGTCCATACCGTTGAATTTGTACTCGTCGGGCAGCGAGTTGTTATAGCGTTTGACGCGCAGCAGGGCCTGCAAAAAGTTCTTTTCGTACTTCTGGAACAGCTCGGCGGCGATCAAGCCGTCGGGGTGGACGTACTCTTCGCCGCTGCCGGCGCCGCGAAAGAACAGATCGGCCATTTCCAGATTCTGGTCGATCTCCATCTCGCCGTACCACACGTCGACGAGGATGCGCTTGAACATTTCCTTGCGCCCGGGGGCCAGCAGGCCGAGGCTGGAATCGATGCGGCGCACGGCGTCGCGAATCTCTTCGAGCACGCTTTTGGTGCGGAGCTGGGGCAGCGAGTAGCGGGCGACGATCTCGGCTTCGTTTTCGACGGTGCTGCGTTTTTTGAGGATGGCGCCGAAGTCGGGGCGCAGCTCGATCATGGCCTTTTCGTCGCCGGTGCGCTCGAGCGCCTTGAACATCTCGCCGGTGTCGACGCCGCGGGATTCCACGGGGGAATCGGCGAGCCAGCTGACGAAACCTTCGTCGAACAGGCCCTTGCGCCCGGCGCGTCCGGCCATCTGGCTGAAGCTGGTCTTGGTGAGAGGGCGGCGGTCGAAATACTTCACCGTCTGGGCGAAGACGACGGTCTCGGCCGGCAGGTTGACGCCAAGCGCCAGCGCGTCGGTACCGACGACTACGTCGATGATGCGCTCGCGGTAGGCGCGCTCGACGAGCAGTTTTTCCTTGGGCAGCAGGCGGCCGTAATAGACGCCGACGCCTTTGTAGAGGTGCTTCTGCACGACGTTCACTTCGAGGATCCACGCCAGGTCGCGCAGACGGGCCTTGCGGTCCTTGTCGATGTCCATGCGCTGCGCGGCGATCAGGTCGGCGACCTGGTGCACGCCTTTCTGCGAAAAGGCGAAGACTAAGGCGTCGTGGATCTCGCGGGCGCTGAGGGCGTGGCTGAGGTAGGTCAGTTTGGTGGCGCGCTCCTTGAGCAGATACAGTTCGAAATCGCGCTCCATGACGCGTTCGAGGTAGCCGCGGATCTCTTCCGGCTGGCCGAAGGTGGCCGACATGACGAGGATGGGGACGGCGGGATGGGTCTTGCGCAGGCCGTCGATGTAGGCGCGGCTGCGCTCGTTTTCGCTGAAAATGTAATGGAACTCGTCGATGATCAGGCGGATGCGGTCGCAGCCCGCGTATTTGAGATCGTAGATCTCCTGCGTACAGCAGATCACGGGCGCGCCGTCGTTCTTTTTGAAGTCGCCGGTTTCCAGCCCGACGTCGAAGCCCATCTTGAGCAGTTCCATGTAGCGCTCGTTGCTGAGGGCCTTGATGGGCGCGGTGAAGATGACGCGGTCGCAGCCGCTGCGATCGGTGAGCGGGCGGCCTTCGCCGTCGACGAGGCCGGCCCACAGGTAGGCCACCATGGTCTTTCCCGCTCCGGTCGGAGCCGACAGCACGGCGCTGAGGGGCGTTCCGCCGTCATCCGTCAGCTCGCCCCAGGCTTCCAGCTGCCACGGATAAAAAGGATAGCCCCCCTCTTTATTTTCCTCCATGCTTTTTCAACTCCTTCCGTGTGTATTACGCATAACGGCGCCTGAGCCATGCCGCGGCCCAGGCGCTTTCCGTCCGTTAATAGGATTTGGCGAAGACGGCCAGATGCGCGCCTTCTTTGCCGGTGTAGACGCATTTTCCGGTGCGGTCTTTTTCGGCGAGCGGGTAGCAGCGCACGGTGGCCTGCGTTTCTTCTTTGATCTTCTTTTCGTCTTCCTTGCCGCCGGCGAAGAAGCACTTGACCCAGCCGCCCTTTTCGAGCCGCGCTTTCAGCTCGTCGTAGCTGCTTGCCTCGTACGTGTTGGCGTCGCGGAAAGCGCAGGCTTTTTCGTAGAGACTCTTCTGAATGTCTTCGAGGATCGCCGGCACGCGCTCGGCCAGTTCGCTCCACTTCAGGTCTTCCTTGGCGCCGGTGTCGCGGCGCACGGCGCGCACGGTCCCGGCGGCGGCGTCCTTTTCGCCCAGTTCGAGGCGCAGCGGCACGCCCTTCTGCAAATGATAGAAAAAGCGGTCGGCGGGGCGCAGGTGGTTCTGCTCGTCCACGCGCACGGTCAGCGCCCCGAGCACGGAATCGAGCTCGTCGGCCAGCTCGTGAGCCTTGGCGTCGAGTTCGGCGAACGTGGAATCGTCCTTGGAGATCGGCAGGATCACGACCTTGACGGGCGCGACGCGGGGCGGCAGGATCAGGCCGTCGTTGTCGGAGTGGGTCATGATGATGGCGCCGATCATGCGGGTGGAAACGCCCCAGCTCGTGGTCCAGGCGTACTGCATGGCGCCGTTCTGGTCCTGGAACTGGATGTCGAAGGCCTTGGCGAAGTTCTGGCCGAGGAAATGACTGGTGCCGGCCTGCAGGGCCTTGGTGTCGCTGACCATGGTCTCGCAGGTGTAAGTGTCGAGCGCGCCGGGGAAGCGTTCGCCCTCGGACTTGACGCCCTCGACGACGGGCAGGGCCATGTCTTCCTTCATGATTTTGGCGTAGACGTTGAGCATCTTCACGGTCTCTTCCTCGGCTTCGGCGGCCGTGGCATGGGCCGTGTGACCTTCCTGCCAGAGGAACTCGGAGGTGCGCAGGAACAGGCGGGGGCGTTTTTCCCAGCGCAGCACGTTGGCCCACTGGTTGATCAGCAGGGGCAGATCGCGCCACGATTGCACCCACTTGCTGTACATCGCGCCGATGACCGTTTCGGACGTGGGACGGATGACGAGCGGCTCTTCCAGCTCTTCGCCGCCGGCGTGGGTGACGACCGCGCACTCGGGAGCGAAGCCTTCGACGTGCTCGGCTTCCTTCCGCAGAAACGACGAAGGGATCAGCAGCGGAAAGTAGGCGTTGACGTGCCCCGTCTCCTTGAAAGCCCTGTCGAACTTGGCCTGAAGGTCTTCCCAGATCGCGTAGCCCGTGGGGCGGACGACCATGCAGCCGCGCACGGGCGCGTAGTCGGCCAGCTCGGCGACTTTGATGATGTCAAGGTACCACTGTGAATAATCCTGTTCTCTCGGGGTGATGTTGCGTGCCATGGCGCTCTTGTCCTCCTGCGTGAAATCGAAAGTCAAAACAAAATCCACCGCGGCGGAGCGAAGAAGCGGCGAAAAGCGAAAAAACATTTTTCAGCCGTTTATTTTTTCGCCGCTTCTCTGTTTCTCCGCAGTGGCCTTTGTTCTACCGCTTAAACTTAAAACAGATGGAACGCGTCCCAGTTGGGGACGCCGACGCTGACGCCGAAGCGCCATTCCTTGCGGTCGGTGTAGACGGCGTACAGTTTGCCGTCGATGAGACGGCGCGGCGCACAGAGCGCGACGCCGACTTCCCACGGCCGGGCGATCTCCGCACCGTCGCTGCCCCAAGCGTACCCCTGGCCGCCGAAGATCTCGGCGATGACGTTGCCGAAGATGGTCTGCGACAGCGGGTAGCGCAGCTTGGCGCGCCACCAGGCAAAGCGCTCGGCCTCGATGGGGTGCTCCGCCAGGCTGTACAGTTCTTCGCGGGCGCCAAGATAGGCGCTGAACAGGCGCTTATCGTCCATGTCGCCTTCCGCGAAGCCGCCCTGGAGCTCAGCCATGAGTTTCGAGCTGATACGGCGGCGCCCTGTGAGGCTGAGCCGCATCAGCATGGTCCCCGTCTCGGAAGGCCACATCGAGCGCGCGTTCAGCAGCCACCCGTTGACCGGATCGTCGGGATTGTCCATCAGGTTGAACGTCGCTTCGAGGAACGGCGCCACGTAGTTGGCGCTTTCGCCTCCTTCCACGCGACGCGCGGCCGTGGCCGACACGCCGGCGGAAAGGCGCAGACGTTCGTGCAACGTAAAGTGACGCTGCACGTCGAAGTTGTAGCGCTGCCATTCAAGCGGAGCGCCGGACGCGTCGATCCTGAAATGAGACGCCGACAGGCCCGCCTCCCAGAAGGAGCTGTGCGACACATCCATATCCCAGAAATAGTTGAAATCCGCGCCCCAGCGCTGGCCAAGGTAGAAGCTCGACTGCAGCGTGTCGCCGGGCGTGAACAAATCGTAACGACGGCTGCCGATCACCAGCCATCCCATGTCGCTGTAGGTACTGGCATAGCCGCCGAGCGAATAGCGGTGTGCGGGAAAACGCTGCACCTTGAGCAGCACGATGACGCCGCGCTCGGTATTCAGCAGATCGTAATCGACGCTGCGGACGTCCTCGCGCTTGGCGATGTTGGCGCTGGCAGCGACGATCTCCTTCATGGGCACGGGGCGCCCCAGCCAGACCTTGAGCAGCTCCCGTTCTATCTCCTTGCCCATTTTCTCGGGCACTCCCACGACATGCACGCCCATCACATGAGGCGGCTTGGGCGGCGCCAGTTCCTTTTCCTTCACGGGGCGCCGCGGCGCTTTCTTCAACAGCGCGCGGATCTGCGGCAAAGCCTTGACGGCAGCGTCGCGCCCCTGCTGAATAATCTCGGCGGCAGGCGAGGTGCCGAGGATGGGGTACTCCTTCACGCCGGGACTGATCACCAAATCGGCCAACGTCGCCTCGCGGCGCACATTCTGCATGGTGAGAATGGTGATGGACTGGCTGACCACGTCGAACACGGTGCTCAGCTTTTCGCGCGGCTCCAGCTCGCTGGTGAGGTTGACGGCGATCACGGGATAGCCGGGGAACAGCTCTTTGGCCGTCTCCACCGGCATGTTGGAGACCATGCCGCCGTCGACGAGCAGGCGGCCGTTGATTTCCCACGGGTCGAACACGCCGGGAATGGACATGGAAGCGCGCACAGCCGAAGCCAGAGAGCCGCGGCGCAGCACCACTTTCTCGCCGCTGACAAGATCGGTGGCAACAGCCGCAAACGGTATGGGCAGACGACGGAAATCGGTCACGGTCACGTGGGAAAGCAGCTGAGCGATGTACTCGAGCACGCTCGTGCCGGCAACGAATCCCAGCGGTCCCGCCACTTTGTTGTGAGCGTCGGTGTAGATTTCCGGACGGATCATGCTGATGTCGCGCGTAGCTTTGTCGGAAAGGTTGAAATAATTGCCGCCGCTCGCCGTGACCAGTTCGCCGAGATTGACGTCCATGACGATTCGTTCCAGCTCCGCCGGCGTTCTGCCGCTGGCATAGAGACTGCCGACGATGGCCCCCATGCTGGTGCCGACGATGCCGGCGACGCCGACGCCTTCCTTTTCCAGTTCCCGAAGCACGCCGATGTGAGCGTACCCCTTAATGCCGCCGCCGGACAGCGCCAGGACCACGTACGGTTTGTCTTCCGCGCCGGCCGGCGCCGCGCAGAATGCCAGCGCTGCCAGCAGCCACCGCCATATTTTCTTCATGCCTCAGCGCCTCCTCACGGAATCATGGTCCGCCGCTTTTTCTGTCCGAAAATTCAACTGCCGGATGGCGAGATCTGTTTTCACCCACCGGTCAAAAACAGGAGCGAAGATGTCTGTTTATTTTAGACGAGCCAACGCCGCTTGGCAAGTTTTTACCTCGATTTTCACCGATCGCGCGCGTTCTGCACGTTCGGAAAAGTTTTTTATTTCCGTCTGTCATTTCGCGGTCAGAGCGGTAAAATAAGGTCGTTTTGGCCAACGTCCTTTTGCGTTCGGCACATTTTCCGAGGTGATCCGATGAACGAAAACAATTCAACGTTGCGGCGCTATCTGCCAATGACGCTCGTGCTGCTGATCTGGGGTTTTATGAACGTGCCGGCCACTTATGCGCTGCGTGAGATGCCGCCGCTGGAATTGCTGCTTTTGCGCACGGCTATCGCCGTCGTCATCCTTGCCCCGCTGGCGTACGGCCGTGAGCGGCGTTTGCTGCCGGACCGCGGCGATCTGGCGATTTCCGTGCTGATGGGCATTTCCGGGGTACTGCTCAACAACCTCTGCTTTTTCTATGCGATCAAGTTCACGTCGTTGACAAACATCGCCATCATCTTCGCCACGTCGCCGCTGATCACGACCATCCTGGCCGCCGTTTTCCTCGGCGAAAGGCTGACGCCGCGGCGCGTCTGCGGCATCGTTCTCGCGCTGAGCGGGGCGGTCTGTCTGCTCTGCAAGGGCGACCTGTCGCTGCTGGCCAATCTGTCGCTGAACAAAGGCGACCTGATGGAATTTTGCGCCTCGTTCTGTTGCTCGGTGATGACCGTGCTGGGCAAAAAGATCGCAAAATCCTCGCCGATCGTGGTGACACTGTGCAACATGGCCGCGTCCTGCGTGCTGACCGCGGCGCTCATCGCCGTCGTTGGGCAGCCGATGAACCTGGCGCTGTCGGGGCGCGCCCTGGCCGGTACGCTGTACATCGGCATTCTCGGTTCGAGCTGCGCGTACGTGCTTCAGCAAATATCAATCCAGCGCATCGGCGCGGGCGCGACGGGAGCGTTCCTCAACGGCTCGCCGGTCGTCAGCATTTTCGCCGCCATGGTCTTTATGGGAGAATCGCTCTCCATGATCCAGATCGTCTGCGCCGCCGTGATCTTCGCGGGGATCTTCCTCAACGCCGGGAGAGAAAGAAAATCAGGCAGCGCCGATTCGCAGATGAAAAGGGCAGACAGCGCCTCGTAAGTTTCGTCCCCTCAAACGCGCGCCCTGCGTTTTTCCCGTTCCTGCAAGACGTCGGGCGGAAACGGAGCGCCGCTCCGCAAGCTTCTGAAAGAGGCCGTTCACCATATTGGCCACGGCCTCCGGGAGAAAACGTCTCGCCTCTTGATTCTACTGCGTTGTTCAGGGCACAGGTTGCCATTCTGAAGAAATATAGTAAAATGTCGTCGTAGCATCCGAAAGAATGCCACAAATTTAAAAGAGGAGCTGTGACCCAAGATGAAAAAAATGATTCTTCTCATTCTTCTAATTGCCGCGTGTGTGCTGGGATATTGCTATTACAAGGGGACAGGCCCATTCGAGAAAGCGCCTGACGGAAACGTACAGATCAAGCAGGAAATGAAGGACAAGGCAACCGAGATCAAGGACAAGGTCGTCGAAAAAGCTGAAGAAGTCAAAGAGAAAGCTGCGGAACTCACCGACAAAGCGGTCGAGAAAGCCGAAGAAATCAAGGATAAAGTGATGGACTCCATGGCCGACAAGAAAGAGGAACCCGCTCCTGCCGCAAAGTAACGTTGACTTCAATCACAAACTTCAATTGAAAATGCCGTGCCTCTATGCGGCCATGCCGCATAAAAACGCGCGCCATGCGATTCCATGCAGTCTTTGCTGCGCCTTCGGCGCTATAAAAGCGGCAGAAAATCTTCGGCCTTTTTCACGGAGGCCGGTATAAACGCGCGAAAAGAAGAGCCTGTCTCTAAATCCCATAGAAGGGAGAAGAGACAGGCTCCTTTAATCGGCTCTTCGAGGCGTCTGCGCAAGCTTGCAGACATCGCGTTGCAGGAGACTTCTGAGCTGCCGATGAAGATGCGGGGTGACGATCTCTCGGAGAAACTGCATTTGCCAGAGCCCTCGCCAGCGTCTCGGGCTTCAACTCACGCGACCGTGCGAGGGGCGTGACGATCCCCTCCTGCGTTCAATCCGATTTCGGCGATGTTTCAATTCACGCGCCCCACGAGGGGCGCGACACGAAACGCCATGTCAACGTATGTAAATCTGACACGTTTCAATTCACGCGCCCCACGAGGGGCGCGACCGCTGCCGTCGTTGCCGCCGCCGCCCCCGCCGGTTTCAATTCACGCGCCCCACGAGGGGCGCGACGTTTACGACGAGCTGCAGCAAGACCGCGCCGTCGTGTTTCAATTCACGCGCCCCACGAGGGGCGCGACGTCGCAATAGCAAAATAGGGTGTACGAAAATGTACGTTTCAATTCACGCGCCCCACGAGGGGCGCGACGAGCACCCAGGCGGGGTTGTCGGTCCAGGCGAGCTTGTTTCAATTCACGCGCCCCACGAGGGGCGCGACGGGATATCCTCCTTGAGATGCCGGGCCCCCACGGGTTTCAATTCACGCGCCCCACGAGGGGCGCGACGTCAACGACGTGCAGGCGGTGAACTATACGATCGTTTCAATTCACGCGCCCCACGAGGGGCGCGACCAGCCGCTGAAAGACTGCATCAGCCGCATCAAAAGTTTCAATTCACGCGCCCCACGAGGGGCGCGACGTCGTGCTCGGCACGCGGGCGGCGTTCCTGCTGATGTTTCAATTCACGCGCCCCACGAGGGGCGCGACACAATGCGCAGCGTCCTTCGCTGTCCCCGCCGAGTTTCAATTCACGCGCCCCACGAGGGGCGCGACGAGAACGGTTCCGCGTCGACGTCGAGACCGTGCAGGTTTCAATTCACGCGCCCCACGAGGGGCGCGACGCCTTTACTCATGATCGTTGTATATCTGCCGATCTCGGTTTCAATTCACGCGCCCCACGAGGGGCGCGACAAGCAAATCCGCCCAGAGCGTGGAAAGACGTTTGTTTCAATTCACGCGCCCCACGAGGGGCGCGACCAGCACCGCAGCGCCAGCATAAATTGGGTATAGACGTTTCAATTCACGCGCCCCACGAGGGGCGCGACGAGAACGGTTCCGCGTCGACGTCGAGACCGTGCAGGTTTCAATTCACGCGCCCCACGAGGGGCGCGACGCCTTTACTCATGATCGTTGTATATCTGCCGATCTCGGTTTCAATTCACGCGCCCCACGAGGGGCGCGACAAGCAAATCCGCCCAGAGCGTGGAAAGACGTTTGTTTCAATTCACGCGCCCCACGAGGGGCGCGACCCGTCTTTAAGCCTACCGGATATTGACGAGAGGTGTTTCAATTCACGCGCCCCACGAGGGGCGCGACTAGGGGATGCACTGCCGCCATGTGGTGGTCATGCAGTTTCAATTCACGCGCCCCACGAGGGGCGCGACTGACGGCCACGTCGCACGAGGCCGTCGCTTTTCCGGTTTCAATTCACGCGCCCCACGAGGGGCGCGACGCCTTTACTCATGATCGTTGTATATCTGCCGATCTCGGTTTCAATTCACGCGCCCCACGAGGGGCGCGACCTGTTAATGGTGTGCCAGAAAATTGACGAGGATGGGGTTTCAATTCACGCGCCCCACGAGGGGCGCGACCCGTCTTTAAGCCTACCGGATATTGACGAGAGGTGTTTCAATTCACGCGCCCCACGAGGGGCGCGACCAGGCTATCGT
Source organism: Pyramidobacter sp. YE332 (assembly GCF_033060595.1). Taxonomy (NCBI): domain Bacteria; kingdom Thermotogati; phylum Synergistota; class Synergistia; order Synergistales; family Dethiosulfovibrionaceae; genus Pyramidobacter; species Pyramidobacter sp. YE332. Next base: position 2,418,861 of record NZ_CP133038.1, read on the forward strand.
CGTAGATGGTGACGATGGGGAAGCAGTTTCAATTCACGCGCCCCACGAGGGGCGCGACAAAACAGCGCCCTGCGGGCCGTCAGCCGGCAAATGGTTTCAATTCACGCGCCCCACGAGGGGCGCGACCTATCTGGATGCCGTCAAAGAGGGGCGCGTGGATTCGGTTTCAATTCACGCGCCCCACGAGGGGCGCGACCGACCTGGTGTCGAAATGCGAGCGGGAAACAATGGTTTCAATTCACGCGCCCCACGAGGGGCGCGACTTTATCTGAGAGGCCGCGTTGCTATCCGTTAGTTCGTTTCAATTCACGCGCCCCACGAGGGGCGCGACCCTCGGCGTCGAGGCTGACGATCTGGCCGGGCGTGTTTCAATTCACGCGCCCCACGAGGGGCGCGACGACGGCCGCCCTGAGTTCAACGACAAGTCGCCATGGTTTCAATTCACGCGCCCCACGAGGGGCGCGACAAGCGGCGCGGGGAGGTATGCGGGATGAACGGACCGTTTCAATTCACGCGCCCCACGAGGGGCGCGACTGGGACTGCACAGTTACCCTCCGGGACGTCGGGAGTTTCAATTCACGCGCCCCACGAGGGGCGCGACGTACCCCGACGCCACGCCGTATGCGCTCTGGCTCGAGTTTCAATTCACGCGCCCCACGAGGGGCGCGACTTCTTCCTTCGTCCATTATACCATGACGTACGCCGTGTTTCAATTCACGCGCCCCACGAGGGGCGCGACATGTTGCCGACGCCCTCGTTGTGGACGGTGATGTTGTTTCAATTCACGCGCCCCACGAGGGGCGCGACAGGCGGTCGGCGGCTTCTTTCTTGAGCCGTCCTGGTTTCAATTCACGCGCCCCACGAGGGGCGCGACGATCTTTTTCAGCGGCCAGTCAAGCTTCGCCAGCTGTTTCAATTCACGCGCCCCACGAGGGGCGCGACCGTAAACCAGACCGTTGCCCCAATACGTCATGCCATGGTTTCAATTCACGCGCCCCACGAGGGGCGCGACAGGCACAGGTGCTGCATGGCCATCTCGCGGAACTCGTTTCAATTCACGCGCCCCACGAGGGGCGCGACAGTGGTACATTTGATGCTGATATTTCTCTGCTTCTTCGGAGAGATATTCGCGGAGCCCGCCACAGATCATATTTCATGGCGTCTTTTGTCACTCCATTTCAGATGAATCGCTGCATTTCCATGGGGCGCGGCAACCTCGAAGATTGTATTACGTTTTTTCAGGCAACTGAGTGGTTTTACATGTGCTTACGGAGAAAACGTTTTTTGCGCGCTTGAGGTTCGCGCTCACAGGAGCGGAGCTCACTCTGGAGCGGAACTTTTTTCGATAGGTTCGTTCTGGCTGCGATTTTGCCGCTTTGGCAGGCCCCCTTCTTTGCATAAGGACGTTCAGGGGAACGGCGCCGTTGTCCTGAATGGTGAGGCCAGCTTTTCTTTAGCTGACGGCGACGATCTTTTTCACTTCGGTCAGAGGCTGTCCGTCGAGCATGACGCAGTAATCGCCGAAAGAGCGGGGAGTTGAAGCGTCATTATTTTTCCTGCAAACGACGCGCTCGAACAGACTTTCCGCCGAAGCGTTGCCAAGCGGGCTGCCGTGTTTGAAGATTACAAGGCGCCTGGCGGTCATCAGGCCACGGGCGGCGGAACGGTCATATTCGAACATGTTGAGCAGTGCTTCCCAGAAAAGTTCGAGATCCTCTTCGGAAAATCCCGTTTGAGCCGCCAGCTGCGGCGAAACGAAGCCGCGCGCGCAGTACAGGGCGTAGGGAACGGTGTACTTGCGCCCCATGGTACGCTCTTTGTCGACATCCTTTTCGTTGGTGACGGCCATGCGGGTGATGCTGTGCTCGGCGACGACGATCGGATCGTACGAACGGGAAAAGGTCAGCTGGATGGGGCCGCGCACCTGCCCGGCGCTCATCTTCAAATTCTTGCCGCCATTCTTATCTTTCGTGTTATCCTTGCTCTTTTCATCTTCCTTGTTTTCTTTATCGCTCTTACTGTCTCCTGTGCTGAGCACAGCACCGAAGGTGCGGATATCGTAATAACGCTTACACAGACGCTTACGAGCCTCATCTTCAACCTTCTGAGTTTCTTTTGCAGCTTTGACTTCTTTCGGCGTTCTGCCACCAGAAGCTCCCTTCCACTCCTCCTCGATCATATTGTTGAGAACAGCCTTTTCCTTCACAAAAATGTCATAGCCTTCCCGTCCGCCCTGAGTCAGCATCACATAGTTGCGGACCTTTCTTTTCAGGCAGACGTCGGTGACGAGGCCGTAACCGGTTTCGAGGTCCATGCGCGGCTGGTTGCCGAGGTCGGGATCGCCGTTGGGGTTGCCGTCCTGTACGTCATAGAGAAGCACGAACTCATAACGATTTTTAAGCTCAGACATGGGTGTTTTCCTCCTTATTCTTCTTCGTTCTGTAAGCTGATTTCAGCCACGTCAGCTTCAGTGCCCTCTTTTTTTGTAAAAAGCGCTTGACGCTGATGGTAATAGCCGAGGGCGAAAGCGCCCTGCCGGATAATGTCGAGGCGGAGCGGAAAATGGTCGTTCATCAGCGACAGGATCTCGGCCAGCATCTGATTGTAATGAATCTGCGAGCCCATGCCGAGCTTTCTCAGATGGAAGCGCTCCATCCGCAGCAAGCGGGGGATCACCGCCGCCGGCGTGGACGAAGCGGCGCCGTAATAGCGGTCGCCGATCGTCGCGTTGATTCCAGGCAAGGCGTCCTGCTGGATTTTTTCGATGACGGCAAAAAGACGGCCCAGCACGTACCCTTCGTTTCTGTTTTCCACATCCAGGGACATTGTAAAATTCTCCTTTCCCAGTTCATAGCGATTTCTTTGCGCCCAGCGGTTGAGACTGCCCTTGACCACGGCGGCCCACTCGTCGCGCATGCGGCGCTCGGCGCGGGCGCGACCGATCACCCTTTGATACAGCGTCATCGGATAACAGGAGCCGCCGACGACGCTGTCAAGCAGCGAACCGCTCAGGTTCGGCGGCAGTTTGTCCACTTTGCCGTCCAGCGTCGTCGAACGCAGGATTTCGTAGAGCGTAAACGAGGGACGTTCTCTCTTGCTGTTCATGACCGTAAAATCTTCAATGTGTTTTTGCAGGTTCCGCTTGAACTCTTTGATCGTCCCCGTCCTCCACAGTCGCACGGAGATCCGCGCGCTGTTCGGCGAAAGGCCCAAAAGATAAAAGCGTCCGTCCTCGGCGGCAAAGTCGATGCCCTGCCGCAGGTTTTCGAAATAAGCTCTGACTTTTTCGGCGCCTTTGTCGGGATCGTCCTCTTTCGGAACGCCGACGACCGTCGCGCGCAGGAACGACGCAAACGAGTCCTCGTCGTCCGGCGGCGCGACGTCTTTCTGCCCCTCCGGCGGCATGGTCCAGAACACGTAGCTGTCGCCCGCCAGATAAAAAGAGTTCCGCTCCGAAGCCAGCATCCCGTTGAGCGCCGTGGCATATTCGAAGGCCACCTGCTGCGAGACGGGCGCGTTCAGTCCTTGTTCCTTAAAATAAGAGTCGTAGCCGGACGATTTCTGAAATCCCACCAGCTTTCCCGTCGCCTGTCCGCCGCGGATCGGCGTCTGCGGATGGAGCACCGCCAGCGGACCGGTCTCGCCGGTGATCAGGCAGCGCCCGAGCCGGACGTCCTCCGCGGCGCCGTGCTTTTCTGAAGCCAGATCGAGGATTTCCGGCAGGGCCGCCACGGGGCGCGAGTCGCCGCTGAGGCGAAACGACATTTTGCAGCCGGGGATCGACGCGCAGTCTTTCCACTTCGGATCCTGAGCGACCTTTTCTCTTTCGTTTCCATCATAAAACGCCACAACGGCCGCGACGGCCTTCTTCGTTTCCGGCTCTTTGACCCGGGGTTCCACGGACTTGACGCGCCGGGTAAAAAATTCCAGCTTGTTGGCGGCCGTTTCGCGATCGGATTCGCCGTCGGACTTGGGATGACCGAGGACAAAATCGACGCTGTCCCACATCAGGCACGGTTTCTCGTAGGCTTTCTTCCCCGAGCGGATCTCCGCCTGCGGCAGCGTGTAGATTTTTCCTCTTTTCCCTTCGCGCAGGTCCACCAGCTGGCGGAACTTGCCTTGGTCCGAAATCTCCACAAGGAACTTCAGCTCGACTTCCGCGCAACCAAGCTTCTGCCCGCGCCCCAGCGCTTCCTGGCGTTTCTGGTACTGGTAGAGCGCCTGCAGGATCATCGCAGGATCGCCTCGCTTTCAGCGTCGGGCAGCATGATGATGCCGTTTTCCATTTTTGCCCGGAAAAACATGGGCTGGGGATTTTTCAGATCGGAAAAGTCCATGTCGTAGAGCATGATGCCAAAATCCCGGCTCTCGGCGATCGGGCGCGGCGCCTCGCGTTTTGCATCTTCGACCAGACGGAACGACGCGCAGGAGAACTCGCGGCAGCCGAGATACGGACGGTTGAAATACTGCCCCTTCGCGGCCCGCCGCGCAAAAATGCCGTAGTACTTGCCGGGATTCTCGTCGCCTCGCAGAAGCCGTTCCTCCTCGCGCTCGCGGACAGCTTCCGACAGTTCCCCGTAGACGCACGGCCGCTCGCGTGGCGGGACGAACTCCAGCTCCGCGTAGAGCCGGTAGGCGACGTCGCGCAGGATCATGCCGGCCTTTTGCTGGCGGCAGTCTTCGATAAACAAGCCGCTACCGCGCGGGCTGATCGTCGCGCCGACTTCGTTGCGTCGCACCGAGAACCAGCGGATCGGGTTCAGCACGTCGATGCGCTTCATGCGCCAGCGGATCGCCGGCTTCCAAAAGATCGCCGTAAAGATCCCCCGCGCCGCCGAGGGCGTGATCACGTCGTAACTGACGCGTTCCACCTTCAGTTCGGGCCTGGTGAAGCAGGCCCATTCGCCGCTCACTTCAAGACAGAACTCTTTGTTGAAATGCTCCACTCCGTTGCACACCTCCTTGTTCGTTTACAGGCCGATAAACACGTTGGCCGCGTTGTCTGCGGCAAAATCGAGATTGAGACCGAATTTTGGACTGTAAAGCTCCGGCAGCGTTTGGTAATAGAACCCCTCCCGCGGCGTGGCCGCGATGACGCCCTTTTGCAGCAGCGCGCCGGCGTCGTTAAGGGAAATGTTCACGCTGTAGCGCTGAAGACGGCGCATCAGCGCGCGTTCGGGGCCGCTTTTCAGCAACCGGTCGATCAGCGCCTGGCCGTCGGCGCCCGTCTCTTCGTTCTGGTAGGCGACGAAAACGGAGATCTGGTTCTCCTCGTCGATAAGACGGAACTTCCGATCGAACGTGCGGAACCAGAATTTGAACTCCGGCGCGCCGTCGAGCAGGCGCTCCCTGAACCCCGCGCCGTCGAAGCTGTTGACGTCAGCGTAATAGCGCCTGAAATACCGCGAGATCGCGTCCCGGTCGAAGATATCGAGATTTTTGTCGTCCATCAGCATCGACTTCAGCGTCTCTTCGCCCTTGAGCAGCAGACCGCGCGGCGAAGGCTTTTCCGGCATGAACAGATACAGACGCCCCGGTTCGGCCAGCAGCCCTTCGCGGTTGCAGCGCCCCGCCGCCTGCACGGCGGAATCCAGACCGCAGGCGGCGCGGTACACCGCGGGAAAATCGAGGTTGACACCGGCTTCGATCAGCTGGGTGCTGATGACCCGGATCGGCTCTTTCGTTCCCTTCAGTCTGGACTTTATCAGGGCGATCTTGTCCGAGCGGTGTTCGGCGCACATGCAGGCGGAAAGATGGAACAGATCTTCCGGCGCCAGCTTGTTCAGCTCGTCGTACAGCGCGCGGCAGTCCCTACGGCGATTGACCACCGCCAGCGCCCGCGGCTCCGCGGCGAGATCCCGAGCCAGATCGGGCCAGCCGACGGGTTTTGCCAGATCGTATCTGGAAACGCGCTCGACCCGCTTGAGAACGGAAAACAGTTTCGGCACGTCGCCGACGATCTCGCGCGGCTCCGGCAGCCCGTCGAAAGCGTTTCTCCCTTCGGCGAAACGACCGCTCAGCGCCGGCTGCGTCGCCGTGCACAACAGGACGGTAACGCCGAAATGCCTGACCAAAGACTTCAGAACCGACAATACCGGCCGCAGGTGAGGCAGCGGCAGCATCTGCGCCTCGTCAAGCACGATAACGCTGCCGGCGACGTGGTGCAGTTTGCGGCAGCGCGAGGTCTTACTGCCAAGCAACGACTCAAAAAGCTGCACGTTCGTCGTCACCACCACCGGGCTCTCCCAATTTTCCGCCGCAAGCGCCGAGCGGCGCGTCTCCTCCTGCGGATCGAGATTGGAATGGTGCTCGAGGACGTTTTCCGCCAGCGCGCTTCCCAGCGCCTTTTTCAGATCGGCCGCTGTCTGCTCGATGATACTGGTATAAGGGATCGCGATAATAACGCGCTTTTTGCCCCAGCGCAGCGCGTGCTTCAGCGCGAAGGCAAAGGAAGCGAACGTCTTGCCGCCGCCGGTCGGCACCGTCAGCGAGAAAAACCCTGGATGCTGCTCCGCGGCCGCCAGACAATCATTCAGAACGTTCTGCCGACAACGGTTCACCGGCGTATCCGCCGCAGATTCGGACAGCTTTTTCATGAAAAGGGCAAATGCCTTTTCGAGCTCCGCAAGCGTCGCATAACCGCCGCGGTCCTGCGCCCGTTCCGGCGTCATGAAGGATTCCGTGTCGAGGAAATCCGCGTCGGTCAGGCACGAAAACAGCATCCTCACCCAGAGATGGAAATTTTCGCTCTCGCCCAGATAATTTTCCGCCGTCAGCCCCAGAAAAGACTTTGGCAACGGCGGCTGGCAATGCAGCATCGAAGGGGTAAAATTGATCTGGGAATCCCCTTCCCCCAGACATTGTCCAATCCCTTCGACAACTTTCGTCTCATAGGCTTCTTGGAACCGGCTGACCAGCGCCGAGCGCCCGTCGCCGTCCCAGTCGGCAAGGCCAGCGTGATGCCCGGCGATCGCATAGGCCAACGCCCAGGCACACGCCGCAGGCACGTCCATCGGATCTTCGCGGCTGCGAAAATCACAAACGGCCGCCACGGCGCCGGCGACGCTGTGCTGGGGCGCGCTGCCGCCATCGCCGTCGAGCTTCTGCGCAAGCTCCGGTTCGCAGCCGCTGTCGTCTTTCAAATGTTTCTGCCAAGCCGGCGACGCCTTCCCGAGATCGTGCAGCCGGCCGGCAATGCGCCCCCAATCCTCCGAAGCGAACGCGCCGGCAAAATCCGCCGCCAGTCGCGAGACCGCCTCGAGATGCCCGATAAGCGTCTGCTTTTCCCACGAACCATCCTCGTTTTCTCTGACATGAGCAAGAGGAACCAACGCATCACCTTCATTTCGATCGCTTTTTAACAACATTTAAATTATACCAAAAAACATTATTCAAAGAGTTCCACGTTCTATCGTCTAAAAAATATTTTCCAGCAGAAAAATAACAAAAGAATGCAGCAAAATATTTCATTGTTGATGAAGAAATGGATCATAGCCTCCGCAAAAGTTCCTTCGGGTATAATAAAAAAATCCGCCGCGGTTCGCTGACGGATTCAGCGAAAATCATCAAAACCGACAGAGAGGATGAACAGCGATGCATCCGCTCCTCCACTTCAAAACGATCACGCGGCACAAGCTGCTGGTGATGAAATTCTGTTTCCGCCTCGGACTGTACCGGCAAGGCCTGCTGCACGACCTGTCGAAGTACGCGCCCGTCGAATTTTTCGTGGGCGCCAGGTATTACCAAGGCACGTGCAGCCCCAACAACGCCGAGCGCCTCGACAAGGGATACAGCGCGGCGTGGCTGCACCACAAGGGACGCAACAAGCACCATTTCGAATACTGGATCGACTACGCCGTCGGCGACGACGCAAACGGCGAAGCTCAGCCGATGTGCGGCATGGAGATGCCGCGGAAGTACGTAGCGGAGATGTTCTGCGACCGCGTCGCCGCCAGCATGACCTATCTCGGCGAAAAATACACCGACGCCGCGCCATGGGAGTATTACGAAAAGTTCAAGAGCCATTACCTCATCCACCCCAACACGGCGGCGCTGCTCGAAGAGGCGCTGCGCGTCCTGAAAGACGAGGGCGAGTCGCGCGCGTTCGACTGGGTGCATACGCATATTCTGCACGGGAGAAAGGCGCCCCGCCGCGGAAAAGGACGGACCGAATGAATTCAAACGGAGAACCGTCGGTCATGCGCCGCCAACAGCCATGTTCCACGTGGAACATTCCACGAAAATCAAAAAGATCTCCGTTTCCGAAGCGATCGTTCGGGAACGGAGATCTTTTTTGCGCGAATTATTCTGCGGCCAGCGTTTCGTTCATGCTGCCGGTGCGGTAGCCCTGCAGATCGAGCGCGGCGTAGCTGAAGCCGATCTTTTTGAACTCGGCGGCGAGTCGCGCGCGGTTTTGCATGATCAGGGGGAACTGTTCGGGCAGCGCCTCGATGCGGGCCACGTCGCCGTGAACGCGCACGCGCATCTGCGAGAGTCCAAGGTCGAGGAGCAGCTGTTCGGCCCGCTCCACCATGTTCAGTCTTTCTTCGGTGATCGGTTCGCCGTAGACGAAGCGCGAGGCGAGGCAGGCGAAGGACGGTTTGTCCCACGTCGACAGCCCCAGCTCTTTGGAAAGCGCGCGGATCTCCGCTTTGTACAGCCCGGCTTCGCGCAGCGGGCTTGCGACGCCTAGTTCGGCGACGGCCTGCAGGCCGGGGCGGTAATCGCCCAGGTCGTCCATGTTGCTGCCCTCGGCGACGCAATCGAAGCCGAGCGACGCGGCCAGCGCGGTCATTTTCTCGAACAGAGAGCGTTTGCACAGATAACAGCGGTTGCGCGGGTTTTCGCGAATGCCGGGAACGCTCAGTTCGTCGCAGACGCAAATCTCGTGGCGGATGCCCTCGCGCGCGCAGAATTCGCTGGCTTCGTCGCGCTCGCGCCGGGGGAAAAAGCAGGACTGCGCGGTAATGGCGAGGACGCGGTCGCCCAGCGCCTCGCGGGCGGCCTTCAAAAGAAACGTCGAATCGACGCCGCCGGAAAACGCCACGGCGACGCCGCCAAGTCCGCGCAGACAATCTTTGAGCCGTTCGTACTTTTCGTGAAGCTGATCCATGAAGCAATTCCTTTCAGGCGTTTACTCGCTTTCACCGAGGAAGGCACGCACGCAGTTGGCGGCTTCGAAATCCTTTTTGCCCATGCCGTAGCCGATGGACGAAACGGTCATCACGGGCATGGGACGAAAATCGGAGACAAAGTGTCTGAGCAGCGCCGCGCCGGTGGGCGTGCACAGTTCGCCGTTCTCGTGGCCGCCGTATATGGGCACGCCGCGCAGGATCAGAGCGGTCGCCGGCGCGGGCACGGGCATGACGCCATGGGCGCAGTGCACGTGCCCACTGCCGACGTTGACGGCGGAAGCGAGCACGCGGCGCGGCGCCAGATCCTCCATCAGCGTGCAGACGGCAGCGATGTCGGCGACGGCGTCCAGGGCGCCTACTTCGTGGAAGTGGATCTCCGTCACCGGCACGCCGTGAACGGCGCTCTCGGCCGCGGCGATGATCTTGTACACTTCGAGAACCTGCGCGCGCACGCTCTCGGAAACGTTCAGACCGTTGACGACGGTCTCGATGTCGGCCATGCCGCGGTGGACGTGACGATGTCCGTGGTCGTGATCGTGACTGTGTTCGTGTCCGCCATGCTCGTGGCGGCAACCGCAGCCGCCATGCTCGTGATGATGTTCGTGCCCATCGGCGCCCTCTTCCTCGCCGTCGACCGTGACCGTCATCTGCGTGCCGGTGATGCCGCACTTGACGCCCTTCGCCGCGGCAAAACGCACGCCGGGCACGCCGAGCGCGTTCAGCTTCGCGAGCGCCGCCTCCCGGTCGGGCGTCAGTTCCAGCAATGCGGCCGTCAGCATGTCGCCGGCCGCGCCCATCGCGCAGTCGAAATAAATCGTTTTCATTTTTTGACCTCCATATGATTGACCATGCTGGCAAAATAGCCCGCGCCGAAACCGTTGTCGATGTTCACGACCGTAACGCCGCTGGCGCAGGAATTGAGCATCGAGAGCAGGGCGGAAACGCCGCCGAATGACGCGCCGTAGCCCACGCTCGTCGGCACGGCGACGACGGGACAGTCGACCAGCCCGCCGATGACGCTGGCCAGCGCCCCCTCCATGCCGGCCACGGCGATAATGACGCTGGCGCTCATCAGATCGTCGAGATGCGACAGCGTGCGGTGCAGTCCGGCCACGCCCACGTCGTACAGGCGCAGCACGTCGTTGCCCAGCATCTGCGCCGTCAGCGCCGCCTCCTCGGCGACGGGGACGTCGCTCGTGCCGCCGGTGGCGACGACGACGCGGCCGATGCCGTCGGGCTTCGGAAAGCCGCCGACGAGCCCGAGCCGCGCCTCGGCATGATATTCGATCGGGAAGGCGGCGTTCACCTCTCGCGCCGCTTCCGGCGACAGGCGCGTGATGATCGCGTTGTTCTGCCCGTGACGGGCCATGACGCCGAGAATGGCGACGATCTGCCGCGGCGTTTTGCCCGCGCCGTAGATCACTTCCGCCGCGCCCTGCCGCACCGGACGGTGCAGGTCCACCTTGGCGAAACCGATGTCCTCGAACGGCGCTTCTTTCAGGGCCAGCAGCGCCTGCTCCACCGGCACCGCACCGTCGCGCACGCCTTCGAGCAGTTTTTTGATTGAAGTTTTCATCCCGTCACTCCTCGATTCACCGCCGCTTCACCGCAAATACGGCGCAGAGTCAGTATATTGTACCCCATGAAGTTCATTTCAGGTCAAAAAAGCTCCCCGCGCCGAAATGCTCCGACCACGGGAAGCCCGAAAATTTCGCTTTTTCAAATACCGCCGGCGCCGGAACCGTCCTTTTTGGTCAGCTCAGCCAGCTTGCGCCCGTCAAGATAGGCGAGGATCATCGAGTCAAGTTCCTGCCACATCGGCAGCGTGCGGCATTCTTCGCGGCGGCCGCACTTTTCGCCGTGCTCCGCCAGACAGCTCACCGTCGCCAGCGCAGGCTCGGTCAGCCGCAGGATGTGCCCCACCGTCAACTCCTCCGGCGCAATGGCCAGTTTGTAGCCGCCGCCTTTGCCGCGCATGCCGGTAAGGATCTTGCCGCGCACCAGCGACTTGAGAATGGCCTCCAGATATTTTTCGGAAATCTGCTGGCGCTCGGCGATCGCCCGCAGCGGCACATAATCCCCAGTCTGATGCTCGGCCAGATCGATCAGCACGCGCAGAGCGTAGCGCCCCTTCGTCGAAACAAGCATATGATATTTCTCCCTCGTCCACGATAAAACCCCGTTCGATGTCAGCGCTATTATACATCAACTCACGAATCCGCACTCGACCGTCCGCGACGGACGGTAAAAAAGCACTTGCTTTTTTCGGATTTCGTGCTTAAATAATCCCAACAACTTCACAACGTCAAACCGAAGAAGCGGAGATAAAACCGCAGCGCGCGCTCACAGAGAGCCGGGGCAGCTGAGATCCCGGCAGAAATGCGGCTCGGACAAATGGACCGCCGAGGGCGGACCCCAACGGCGAGAGATCGCCCAGTAGGGCCCGACGGGAGCTCCCGTAACAGAGCGGGGATGTGTTGGCATCCCGCGAGCGGCCTTTTTCGCGAAAGGCAATCAAGGTGGCACCGCAGGCCTTTTTTCGAGACCTGTCCTTGAACGTATCCGTTCAGGGGCAGGCCTCGTTTTTTGAAAGGAGGAAAGGCGCTGCCCCGGCATTACGCGTCGGCCGTTGTGAATTTTGCCGTTCCCGAAAAAATCATTTTCGAAAGAGAGGTTTTTGTCATGATCATGAAAAAGCTCTTCACGGCCTGCATCCTGATGGCCTTGTGCGCCTCCGCGGCTCTGGCCGCTCCGAAGTTCAGCGTCGGCATCGTCCAGTTGGTCGAACATCCTTCGCTCGACGAAGTGCGTCTCGCCATCCTCGACGAACTGAACGCGGCCGGCTACGGCCCCGACGTGGTCGAAATCGACTATCAAAATGGACAGAACTCGCCGGCGCTGATCAGCACCATCTGCCAGAAGTTCGTCGCCCGCGAAGTGAACGTCATCGTGCCCATCGCCACACCCGCCGCACAGGGCGCCGCTGCGGCCACGGAAACGATCCCCGTGATCTTCGCCGCCGTCTCCGACCCTGTCGCCGCCGGTCTGGTAAAGGATCCCGCTCATCCCGACGGCAACGTCACCGGCGTCAGCGACGCCATTCACCCCGGCAACGTGCTTGACCTCGCCGAAGAGCTCACGCCCGGCCTGAAGAACTACGGCGTCGTCTACAACACCGCCGAGGCCAACTCCACCAACACGGCGCGCAAGGCCGAGGCCGAGATGGCGAAGCGCGGCATCGCCTTCCGCGAAGCGATCGTCTCCACCGCCGCCGAGGTCGTCCCCGCCGTCAACTCGCTGATGGGCAAGGTCGACGCCATTTACGTGCCCGACGACAACACCACCGCTCTGGCCATGCCGCTGCTGTCGCAGGTAGCCATAGAGCACAAGGTCCCCGTCTACGCCGCGGTAGACTCGCTCGTGCGCGACGGCGGTCTGGCCACGAGCGGGATCAATTACACGAATCTGGGACGCCAGGCGGGGCAGATGATCATCCGCGTGCTGAACGGCGCGAAGATCGCCGACACGCCCGTGGAAGTGCTGCACGAAGTCTCCGTCGTGGTCAACAAGGAAACGGCCGCCGCGATCGGCGTCGACGTGTCCAAGTACGCCCAATAGCCTGACGGGGCTTTTGTCTTCATGAGTCTTCTTCTCGTTCGCGGCGCCGTCGAGCAGGGGCTGATCTACAGCCTTGTGGCGCTGGGACTGTACCTTTCCTTCCGCACGCTGAACATCGCCGACATGACTGTCGACGGCAGCTACACGTTGGGGGCGGCCGTCTCGGCGGCGCTGACGGCGGCGGGACACCCGTTTTGGGCGCTGTTCTGCGCCGTGCTGGCCGGCGCGGGAGCCGGACTGGTCTCGGCTTTTTTGCAGACGAAGCTGAAGATCCAGTCGATCCTCGCCGGCATCGTCACGATGACGGCGCTTTACTCGGTCAACCTGCGCGTCATGGGCGGCCGCGCCAATCTGACGCTGCTGCGTCTGGACACCGTATTTTCTCTGCTGAAATCCGTCCTGCCGCGCGCCGTTCAGCCTTGGGCGCGCCTGCTGATCGCCGCGGGCGCAGCCGTAATCGTGGGACTTCTGCTCGTGTTCTTTCTGCGCACGCGGCTGGGACTTTCGATCCGCGCCACCGGCGACAATCCGCGCATGGTCAGCGCCTCGTCCATCAATCCGCAGTACACGATCACCGTCGGCCTGTGCCTGGGCAACGCCATGCCGGCCCTGTCCGGCGCGCTGATCGCCCAATACCAGCAGTTCTGCGACATCACCATGGGCACGGGCATGGTCGTCATCGGCCTCGCTTCGCTGATCATCGGCGAGGTGCTCACCGGCGCCATGCGCTGGCCGTCGGTGCGCCGCGGCGTTTTTGCGGCGCTGCTGGGCGGCGCCGTGTACTGGCTCATCATCGCCGGCGCCATTTCCTCGTCGGTGTCGGCCAACGACCTCAAGCTGCTCTCGGCGCTGATCGTGGCGGCGGCCATCTCCTGGCCGGTGCTGGTGTCGCGCGTGAAGTTCGCGCTGCGGAAGAAGGCGAACCGCCGATGCTGACGCTCGACAGGATCAGCAAGACCTTCGACCCCGGCACGGCCGGCGAGAAGAAGGTGCTGGAGGACTTCTCGCTGCATCTCGACCGCGGCGAGTTCGTGACCGTCATCGGCTCCAACGGCGCCGGCAAATCGACGATCATCAACGCCGTCAGCGGCGCTTTTTACGTGGACAGCGGCCGCATCATGCTCGACGGGCAGGACGTCACGTTCATGAAGGATTACCGGCGCGCCCATTTCATCGGCCGTCTGTTTCAGGATCCGATGCAGGGAACGGCGCCGTCGATGTCGGTGGAGGAAAACCTTTCGCTGGCCTTCATCCGCAACGACGAGCACGTCTCGCCGTTCGGCCTGTCGGCGCGCGAGAAAAAATATCTGCGCGACCGCGTCGCCACGCTCGGTCTGGGGCTGGAAAATCGCATGAACGCGCGCGTCGGCACGCTCTCGGGCGGCCAACGCCAGGCATTGACGCTGCTGATGGCGACGCTGGTGACGCCGAAGCTGCTGATGCTCGACGAACACACGGCGGCGCTCGACCCGGCCACGGCGGAGAAGGTGCTGGCGCTGACGAAGAGCATCGTCGCCGAAAACAAGCTGACCTGCATGATGATCACGCACAATATCAGTTCGGCGCTGGCGCTCGGCTCGCGCACGATCATGATGGACAACGGGCGCATCCTCTTCGATCTGCGCGGCGAGGAGCGCGCCCGCATGACCGTGCCCGCGCTTCTGGACCGCTTCAAAGAGGCGGTGCAGAAGAATCTGGACAACGACCGCATGCTGCTCAGCTGAAATCAAACGCAAAGGAATCCGCCGGACGCCTCCAAAAAAACGGAGCGTCCGGCGGATTTCTTTTGCCGCCTTATGAACCGGCAAAAAAGCGGCTATTTCTTTTTGACGTCGACAAATTCTACCTTGAGCGCCATGCCCAGCCCCTTGGCAAGATTGTTGAGCGTCCGTAGCGACGGATTGCCGCGCCCGTTCTCGAGACGGCTGATGTCGGGCTGCGTGATGCCCGTCATCTCGGCAAGCTGCTTCTGCGTGACGTTCTTCTTGCGGCGGGCCTCGATCAGAGTCTTGATGACCTGATACTCGGGATCGTAAGCGTCCCACTTCGCTTTGTACTCGGGATCGCGAAGCTTCTTCTCCAGTTTCTTTTTGAAATCGTTCATCGCGGAATCTCTCCCCCTGTCGAAAATGGCAAAAAATTATTTACACAGAAACATTTTACACTGCATTACACGAACACTCCCCGGCTCCCCCGTACTTCAAGACTAGGAATTCCCCCACGCCGCCTCGACTCCGAGCGTATCGCACGATTCCTACCTTGACAGCAAAATAATTTGAGCACACACTTATTTTCTTGGTTATTATATGGAATCGTTCTTATAGTGTCAATAGGCTTTACAATTTTCGGATCCCAATGCATTAGCCTGAAATTCTTCAAGGTAAATGCAACGCAACATCCGGTACCCCGTTGCATTAAATCTGAATTAAAAGAAGCTTGCATTTAGTCTGAATTGATGAAAGACCTTTCTTACGAGACAACAGATCTCGGAAAGGAGTTCATCATCATGAACAAACATTTGACTCTGGCTGAAAGAAAAGCCATTGAAAGCGCCCTCAACCGGCGAGAATCTCTCAGAAGTATTGCCTCAACGGTTCTGAAGTCGCCGAGTACGATCTCCAGAGAGATCAGAAAACATGCAGAGACTGTCTTCAAAGGCTGTTATGGCCGGACAGCAAACTGCTGCCTTCACCGGTATGACTGCTCCGTTACTTCCCTTTGTAACACCTCTCCGAAATGCCGTTCACTGTGTTTCCGGTGCTCAAGATGTAATACGATGTGTCCTGACTTTAAGGAGGAGGTCTGCCCGCAGCTTTCGGTTCCTCCGTATGTCTGTAACGGCTGCCCCAGCCGTCACCGCTGCACTTTAAAAAAACGGATCTATTCTGCTAAATCTGCAAATGACTCTTACGGGAAAACTTTGCATGAGGCTCGTGAAGGCTTCAATATCTCCGATGCCGAGCTTGCAGATATTGATTCTTTTTCTCTCCTCTCATCAAACAGGGGCAGTCTCTCTATCATATTATCCGTAATAATCGAGATACTGTTCCCTGTTCTGAAAGTACCGCCAGACGGCTCCTGCTTTCGGGTATTTTAGAGGCACGGAAAATAGACTTGCCCCGAGCTGTCCGTTTTAAGAAGAGAAAGGGAAAAAGAAATAACATGAAGGTGGATAAAAAATGTCGTGAAGGCCGTACCTACAATGATTTTCTCTCTTTTTCGGAGAAACATCCGGACATGCTTATTACCGAAATCGACAGTGTCGTTGGCACCGCAGGAGGAAAAGTTCTTCTGACTGTCATCTTAAGAAACTGCAACTTTATGCTGGCTTTTTTGAGAGATAAAAATACTGCTCAATCTGTTGAGCAGATTTTTACAATGCTCTTCACTCTTCTGGGCAGGAAACGCTATAAGTCCATGTTTCAGGTCCTTCTTGCTGACAACGGTACAGAGTTTTCCAATCCGACGGCTATCGAAAAAGGTCCGGACGGAGAAAGAAAATCATATATGTTCTATTGCAATCCACAAGCACCGCAGGAAAAACCGAAGGTTGAAAATAATCATACTCTCATTCGAAGGATCCTTCCCAAGGGAACAACTTTCGACAATTTATCCCAAACTGATATCAACCTGATGATGTCTCATATAAACTCATACGGGAGGAAAAAATTTAACGGAAAATCTCCTGCAGAGATCTTTATCAACCTGTATGGCGAGGACGTATTGCATTTACTCGGACTCGAACTTATTCCGCCACAGGATATCTGTTTAAAGCGGACTCTTCTCGCCGGTAAATAACGGCTCCTTTTTAATTTCTTGATTGCATTAACTCTGAACTGAAAATTTTGCTTTCAGTTGAGGATCACTTTTGTATGCACTTTTTTCGGACAATTTCCTCGTAACAGCTTTTCATCCCCTTGAATTTGTTCCGTTAGCGCAATCTTGATCGTTATTATGTGTTCGTAATGACTGCTTGCTGCTTTTGTCCTGTTAAAGTAAATGCAACCCCGTCGCATTTACTTTGACGAGGTTGCATTTACTCTGAAAATTTACCCAATGCATTAGCCCTCACTTCAGAAAGGACTGAACTCCCAAGATAAACAGCATGATGACCGCCAAGACTTTCAGCCCAAAGCGACAGATCTCTTTCAGCGTGACTTGATTTTCCAAAGCTTCTTTTTCCTTCAGGAAGTCGCGCACGACCGATTCTCCTCCGTCAGCGGCAGTCATCCTGCCGCTTCGCACTGCGCGCGCAGCGTCGCGACCGCGGTAATCGCGGAAATTCCAAAAACGCTCTGAAGTTCCCAACGCGTCGCCGCGGCCGCTGCCTCAAAAACGACGACGATCGACTGACGCCGGATCCTTTCGCTGCGGCGGGGGCGTCGGCCCGATCGGGGGAGGGGGAGTGAAGCCGGCGTAACATCCGCGGCTCTCCATCGGCCCCGTGCCGCAGGTTTCGATCAGATGCGGGCGATACAAGACGTTTGCCAGACGAGGATTTCTCATGAAAGTGCAGATGATATAATGGATCTGCAACGATAGCAGAGAAGCGGAAAGGGAAAACGGCACATGAAAATCGTAAAAATCGATGATAGCGATAAAACAAAGTATATGGAACTTCTGCTGATCGCGGACGAACAGATCCATATGATAGAAAAATATTTGCAGCGCGGCGACATGTTTGCTTTATGCGACGACGACGTAAGGGCGATCTGTGTCGTTACGCAAGAGCACGCAGGGAGATACGAGCTTAAAAATATCGTTACCGTTCCTGAATACCAACGGAAAGGATATGGGCAAAAGCTCATTGCCTTTATCGTTGATCACTACAAGGAGCCTGGCGGCGAGTTATACGCAGGGACAGGCGACACTCCTGCGATACTTCGTTTCTACGAAAGATGCGGATTTGTAAGATCACACATCGTCAAAAATTTCTTTGTAGAGAATTATGACCACCCCATATATGAAGATGGTCGACAGCTGATCGATATGATTTACTTGAAAAGGGATCTATAAAGAGCCGTCGTTGCGGCGGCCGGTTTAGGCGCCTGAACGAAATACGGCAGCCTCACGGCGGTTTTGAAATAACGATCAAAGCCGCCGTTTTTCTTTTTGAAGATCGTCCCCCAAGCCCTTCTCCGCCGGCTCGAAGCCCGGCAGGAAGGTCAGCGTGGTGACGCGGTCGAGCAGTCCGCCGGGCGCGACCATGCCGCGGCGCTCGACGCCGGGGCGGAGCGTGGTGACGACGACGCGGCCGACCACGATGCGCCCGCTCAGATCGGGATCGTCCTCCGACGCCAGCCGCACGCCCCACAGGTTGTGCAGGATCGCCGGCTCGCCCTGGGGCGACAGCCCGACGAACAGGGCCACATGCCCTTTCATGCCGACCAGCGTGCGGAAGGGGACGCCGCGCGCGCGGATGATCTTCAGTTTTTCCTCGTTGCTCTTTCCGGTCAAATCGACGAAAACGCCGCACTTCGCCTGCAAGGAACTGTGGTGCGGCAGGCCAATGCCGAAGGGCAGGAACAGATCGTGCATGGTGGCCGAGCAGTCGCGGTCTTCGAACAGGCCGCCCCAGCCGTAATTCACGCCCATGAAGCGGTCGGCCAGAGCGCCGACGCCGGCGGCGTCCAGCGGCAGCGGCCAACGCTGCGCCGCTCCGGCGGCGGCACAGGCATGAGCGATCCTTGCCGTGCCGCTTGCGGTGCGCACGGGCACGTTCAGCACCAGCATGCCGTCGCGCTCCGCCGCCGCGGGGAAAATCGCGCCCGCGTGAACGACGGCCAAAGTGCGCCCCTTGGCGTCGCGCAACGGCGTGTCGTCGGCCACGATCACGCCGTAACGGCCGGTGTCGTACTTCTCCATGAACGAACGCCCCGCCAGCGCCACGTCGGCGGCTCTGATCCAGCCGGAAAACAGCCCGGACTCGCACAGATACCAAGCGCCGCTGCGGTCGGCGTGTTTCACGCGCAGCGGCGTGCCGGCCCAAACGGCGCCGCACTGCATGTAATCGAACGGGAAGCCTTCGCCGGCGGCGGCGGGATCGGCGAGAGCGGGACGTCCCGTGGGCAGCGCCCGGGCGCTGGTGTTGACGACAGCGACGGCGGCGCGGTCCATGGAGGGGAAACGATCCATGGCGGCCTGCCCGCGCAGGGCTATCTTTTTCTCCTCCGTCAGCGGCCGCAGATTTTCGCCCCAGCGCGGCGCGTCGAGCACGTCGAAGCCCCATCCGGAAACGAGAGGATCGTCCACGGCGCCGCCGCGCCACGGCGCAAAAAATTTCGCCATGGCCGCCGCGGCCAGTTCGTGCTGTTTTTTTCCGTCAAGCCAGCGCACGTTCAGCGCGCCGCGCAGATACGACGACGGCACCTGAGAAAGTTCGTCCAGATCGGCGATGCGTTCGCCCGTCAGGTTCAGCGCCGGGCGCGCCGCCGCCGGCGCAGCCAGCAAAGCCAGCAGCAGCGAAACGCCGCCAAGCATATCAAATCTCATCATGATCGAAAACTCCTTTAAAAGACGGATCGCGCGGACGAGCATGAAGTCCGCGCGATCTATTTTATACTGATTTTCGATAGAAAGCATTACCACATTTTGCTGAGCGTGGTCTTTTAACAAAGAAACAGAGTTACTCCAACTCCTCGCAGGAAACGACCTCTTTCGCGCTCGTGAACTCATACCAGCGCAGACCGCGCCCGTCGCAGAGCATTTCGCCCGACTGGTTGTCGTACGGATCGCAGCGCCAGCCTTCCCACGGCACGGGAAAATCCGCCTGAAAGGCCGTGTTGGCCGCCATGCGCCACGGGTCGAGATGGCCGAAATAAAACTGCCGCCGCGCCTCGTTTCCGTCGCGCGCCGCGCCGCCGCCGAAGGACGGATCGGCGTACAGCCAGCCGAACGGAGGCGCGTAGAACATCATCCAGTCGTGTCCGCTGCAGAAGTTCGGCCGCGTCACCCAGCCGCTTTCCCAGCGCGCCGGTATGCCCGACACCCGGCACAGGGCGATCAGCAGCAGCGCCTGCACGCCGCAGTCGCCCGTCAGGTTGCGGGCACAGCTGGCGGCGATGTCCTCAAGGCAGAAATAATCGGGCATGAAGCGATACTTCACGTTCAGCGTGATGAAATCGTAAAAACGCCGCGCTTTTTCCAGCGCCGTTTCGGCGCCGCCGGCGATCTCGCGCGCCAGACTCTTCATGAAAGGCGTAAAGAGCACGTGCGGCGGCAGTTCGGCCGTGTCGTCCAGCTGCGGAGCCTCGCCGCGGGGCTGCTGCGGCGGCCGGGACAGATCGACAAAGTTTTGACGGCGCGTGAACGAGAACTCCACGGAAAAATCGTGATTCCACTCCATCGTCTCGTTCCAGACGACGACGCGCTGCGGCGCGTCCTCCGGCGCGAGCAGCGACGGCTGCGGCGAGACCAAGTCGATCGCAACGCCGCTCTGGGAAGGACAGGCGCAGGGCAATGGCAGCGCCGCGCTCACCTTCATGCCGGGGCGGAACAGCTCGTCTTTGACGCGCAGCGAAGCGCGGCAGCGAAAGCGCACCGCCATGCTCCCCTTCTCGCGCATCAGGCGCGCAGCGCGGTCGAGCCGCGACTCGCCGTTTTCGTCCGGCGGCTCGGTTCCGGCGGGGACGACGCCCGCCCGCGCGGCAAAACGCGCGTCCACCTTACAGAGCGTCTCGAAAAAACGCCCGAAATAGCGCGGTTCGCCGTTCACGTAGATCCATTCGACGCGCCCGTCGCGGACCATCTCATCGAACTCGTCAGCGCCGAAATCGGCGATATGCGCCCGCACCAACTCCAGCGCCTCGTCGCGGCGGTAAGGGAAGTTCCCCGGCAGGCGGCGGATCATCTCCGCCTGCGCCGTCAGGGCGTACCGCATCTCCGCCGGCATGTTCCCGCAAGCCAGACGCCGCTCGATCGCCGCCAGAGCGCCTTCGAAATCCCCGTGTTCCTTCATGCGCCGAACATCCTCCGGCAGGCCGGCGTGAAGCGCGCGAAAATTTCCGTTCAGTTCCATTCAGATCCTCCGTTCCGTCAAAAACAGCCCCGCCGCGGGGACGGGGCTGCGCCGTTTTTCGCTGTTATCACGCGAACATTTTCATCAGATACGCGGCCGCAAAGCCGAGAATGTTGCCCGCCGCGGCGCCGATCACGCCCATGACCACGCCGATAGCGGTATAGCCGGGATTGTAGGCTGCCGCCACGATCGGGGCCGAGGCCGCGCCGCCGATGTTGGCCAGCGACGCCGTGGAGACCATGCACAGGTCGAAGTGGAACAGCTTCGAGAAGATCACCATGGCGACGATGTGGACGATGAACACGAACAGCCCGGCCATCAGCCACATCGGCGCGTCGAGCAGTTCGTTCAGTCCGGCGCGGGAAGCCAGCAGCGAGATGACGGCGTAAAGGTACATCGTCGACAGCGCGTCGGCGCCGGCGATGCGCCCGATCGGCGACAGCGCCGCGAGCAGGCCGAACGCCGTGACGATCAGCATCGTGCAGGTGGAGCCGTTGAACACATCCTTGAGCATGCCGGGCATCAGGCCGGCCACGTACTTGCCCGCCACCTGCGACAGCGCCGAAACCATCAGCGACAGGCCGAGCAGGATGGTGAGCGTGGCGCCGCTCATCTTCGCCGTGCCTTCCTCGGCGGCCTTCTGAGCGTCTTCCGCCTCTTCGAACGTCACCGTGCGCGCGTTGCAGAAACGGTTCCACGCCTTCTCGAGCGGCACCGCCATCAGCAGCAGCGCGATCCAGACCGAGTAATAGATCGTGTCGACGATCAGCGCGCAGGCGTAATCGCCCTCCGGCACCTCCAGCGCGCCCTGCAGCGCCGCCATGTTGGCCGAGCCGCCGATCCACGAGGCGCACAGAGCGCCCATGGCGCGCCAGGATTCGGCACCGATCCTGCTCTTGAACATCACGTACGCCGCCACAAAGCCGGCCATGATCGTAAAGGCGCAGCAGAAGAAGATCGCCAGCATGCGCGGCCCGATCTTGACCATCTTGCGGATGTCGCAGCGCAGCAGCATCACGAAGATCATGCCGTACAGCAGATTGTTCTTCACCGCCGAGTAGGCCGGCGCCGTGGCCTTCATGTCCCACAGGCCGACCGTGCAGAAGAGCATGTTGAACAGATAGACCATGACGATCGGCGGCACGAAATCGAAGATTTTCCAGTTGGTCGCTTTCTGGCACCACACGAGCAGTCCGGCGAAGAACACGAGGAACGCCACATAGGTAAATCCGCTGGTAATCAACATTTTTCTTCCCCCTTATTAAATAAAAATCTCATGTCATAGACGACGGCAAAACAAAGACGCCCGCTTCCGCCACCGCAGTTTTATGACGTCTTGTGAATTATCAGAAAAACGCTGGAATCGTCCACTTCCGTCACCTGATAGGGGAAGCCGGAAGCCGCTCCGATCCTCTCAAAATCATCGGGCGTGTGAGTCACCGCTTTGAATCCGTCCGCGCAAACGATAACGCCGTCTTTCGTCCTTTCGGGATCGATCGCTCCCAGCAGTCCTTTGGAAGCCTGCTCCTCAAACCATTTCAGGCGGAAATCCCAGAACTTCGCGCTGTAGCTGCTGAAATAGGCCGCGCCTCCGGGAGCCAGCAAACCGATGATATCCTTAATGACCCTATCGTCGGCTCTCATCGCGGAAAGGCCGTTCTGCAAACAGAGCACGACGTCGAACTGACGGTCGAAACTCATGTCGTGTACGTCCATCACCACCATGTCCGCATTGGGGAAATCCTTCACGTACCGTTTTCCCAATTTGACGTTCTCTTCCGAGATATCCATACCGACGATAGAGGCGCAGCAAGGAGCAAGCTCTTTTACAATTCGCCCATACCCGGCGCCGAGCTCCAGAACGCGCTCGCGCCCGGACAGCCGCGTTCTGACAAACTCGATCTCCGCTTCAAGATATTGCTTTATCCGCGGGAGAGAGGTCTCATATACCTGATACAGTTTCTGAGAATTGAGGTTCTCGGCATAGTAATTCTTTTTCATCGGTCCTCCCTTTCCAGATCCTCCCCATGCGATCATCCGTTCCACTTCACGCCGGGGACGCGCGAGGCGGCTCCGCGCCGCGGGGTTTTGTCCGCTTGCCATGGCTTCAATGATTATATCTTTTCAAAGGCAAGAGCGCAATAAACAAAAACGCGACGCCCGGCGCGGAAGCCTCCGTTACCAAGAGGTGACCCGGACACTGTATTGTGCCTTCTTCCGCTCGGAAACGTCCTGCGGTTAAAATAGCGCCGTCGGGAACGAACGGCCGCTTCTTTTTCGGCGGCACGGCGGCAATTCATCAGACAAAGTCAGTCCCCTGACACTTTTTCGAGCGCCGTTTTCGGACAAAAGAACGCGGCGGCGCTACAATGGACATATGATTCGTACAAATGGAAAGGAAGGTGCCGTCATGAACCAGTCGGAACGCTGCCTATGGCTCATCGAAAAGCTGCTCGCCGAAAAACCGTCGCAATATGCCGACGTAAAAATCCCCGCCGCGCCCGAGGAACGGAAACGTCTGCTGCGCGCGCTGATGAACGTGCGTCAGCCGGCCCCCGTTGCCGAGGAATTTCTGCGGATCCAAGACGAATATCTGCAGGAGGAGACGCGGCTGAAAGGCGTGGTCACGATCGCGTCGCTCTCCCCCGCCGAGCCGGGGATCTTCCTGTGGCAGGGCGACATCACACGGCTGGCCGCCGACGCCATCGTCAACGCCGCCAACGGCTCGCTGCTGGGCTGTTTCGTCCCTTGTCACGGCTGCATCGACAACGCCATCCATTCGGCGGCGGGCGTGCAGCTGCGGAACGAATGCGCGGCGCTTATGGAGCGGCTGGGCGGCAGCGAGCCGCCGGGACGCGCGCGGATCACCGGCGCGTACAATCTGCCCTGCCGCTTCGTGATTCACACCGTCGGGCCGGTCGTCGGCGGCACGGTCACGGACGAGGACCGCAGGCTGCTGGCGTCGTGCTACCGCTCCTGTCTGGCGCTGGCGGCGGAAAGGAACCTGCGCTCGATCGCGTTCTGCTGCGTCTCCACCGGCGAGTTCCGCTTCCCCAACGAGGAAGCGGCGGCCATCGCCGTCGCCGCGGTCAAAGGCTTTCTTGCCGAGCACAAAGGGATGGAGGTCGTCTTCGATGTCTTTAAAGAACTGGATCGAAAAATATATTCCCGTCTCCTCGGCGCCCGCTGAAGTTTCCCGTGAGGAAATCCAAAAGCTGCGCTCGGCGCTGCGCGAATGCCCGACGGTCGTGCTCGGCGCGGGCGCGGGGCTTTCCACGGCGGCGGGCTTCGACTACGAGGGCGAGCGGTTCCGCAAATACTTCGGCGACTTTGCGGCGCGCTGCGGTTTTTCCGACATGTATTCAGGCGGTTTTTACCGTTACGAGACGCTCGAAGAGCAGTGGGCGTTCTGGAGCCGCTGCATCTACGTCAATCGCTACATGGACGCGCCCCGGCCGACGTACCGCCATCTGCGCGCGCTGCTGCGCGGCAAGGATTATTTCGTCGTCACCACCAACGTCGATCACTGCTTCCAGAAAGCGCGCTTCGACAAGGAGCGCCTGTTTTACACGCAGGGCGATTACGGCCTCTGGCAATGCTCCATACCGTGCCACCAACTCACCTACGACAATAGGGAAACGGTGCGGCAAATGGTGCTGGCGCAGGGCTTCGCCATCGACGCCGACGGCCGGCTCGAACCGCCTTTGCATGAAAAGCCGAAAATGCGCGTGCCTTCGAAGCTGATCCCGCTCTGCCCGAAATGCGGCAAGCCGATGACCATGAACCTGCGCTCCGACGACGCGTTCGTCGAGGACGAAGGCTGGCACGCGGCGGCGCGACGCTACGAGGAATTCCTGAAAAAACACAAAACGGGAAAAGTGCTTTATCTCGAACTCGGCGTCGGCTCCAACACGCCGGGCATCATCAAGTACCCGTTCCAGATCCGCACGCTCCGGAACCCCGACGCCGTGTACGCGCTCGTCAACGAGCGGCCGCAAAGCGTCCCTGAGGAGATCCGCGCCCGCTCCATCGCCGTGACCGCCGACATCGGCGCCACGCTCGAAGCGCTGCGTGGAGCCTGAAAGGCAGGACAAAAAGCCACCACGGAGACACGAAAAAAAAGCATATAATTGGCATTGTTCCACGTGGAACATTCCATACGCAAAAAGCCTGGCGATCGAGCGACCGTCAGGCTTTTTGCGTGTCTTCGCCTTGTTTTCCCCGCGTTCCGCGGCGGATCCTGTCCCGTGGTCCGGGCCCCTTCAAAAAATGCCGCCCGAGCGCAGGGCAATCGCTTACGAAAATCCACTCGAGGAAATTGCCATTAAGCTCACGAGAAGAAGAAAGCCGCAACGCAGAAAAGTAAGTTCATCCCAAGAAAGCCTCCCTGCGGTAGAATACAAAGAAACACCGAAAACGCCCCAAAACACCGACAGGAGGCACGAAAATGAACCAGACATTTCTGGAACTGCTGGCAGAAATTGAAGATTTCCGCACAGGCAACGCGATCCACTATCGGCTCCAGGATATCCTTCTGGTCAGCGTGCTGGCCGTGATCTGCAACATGGATACCTATACGGAAATGGCCATGTTTGCCGATCATCAGAAGAAATATCTGGCGCCGTTCTGCGACTTCCGCCACGGCACCCCTTCTCACGATACCTTTGGCAAGGTGTTGAGCCGCCTCGATCCCCGCGTGTTGTCCGAACGCTTCAACGCCTGGATGAGCGAGCTGTACGTCCACCTGGGCAAGTTGGCGGAGTCAAGAGGCATGACCGTCGCCATCGACGGCAAGACCATATGCCGCAGCGGCAGTTCCGAACGGAAAGCCAGTCACGTGCTCACCGCTTTTGCCAGTCGGGCGCAGCTGGTCCTCGGTCAGATCAAGACCGACGAGAAGAGCAACGAGATCACGGCCATCCCCGAACTGCTGGATCTCTTTCAGGTCAAAGACACCGTCGTCACCATCGACGCCATGGGGACGCAGAAGGACATCGCCGCCAAGATCATCGAAAAGGGCGGAGATTACGTCCTCGCCGTCAAAGGCAATCAGAAGAAACTGCACGACGACATCATCTGGCACCTGCGCAGCGAAGCGCAGGACACAAGCACAAGAGAACTCAAAGCCAAAGGACAGTATGCCAGCACCCTGGAGAAGGATCATGGGCGCATCGAGAGAAGAGAATGTTACCTTTCCAACGACCTGAGCTGGTTCGAAGGACTTGAAGACTGGCGAGGCATCACGGGCGTCGCCTGGATCCACAACACCCGGAACGTCGATAACAAGACCAGCACTGAAGACCATTACTTCATCTACAGCCTGAAAGGAGCCCGGGCGCAAGACCTTCTGCGCATCAAGAGAGAGCACTGGGCGATCGAGAACAACTTACACTGGATGCTAGACATGGCCTTCAGGGAGGATGACTGCCGTGCGAGAGCGAAGAACGCGGCGGAAGTGATGAACATTCTGCGAAAACTCGCTTTGCAGATGCTGAAGACCTGTGAAACATGCAAATGCGGGATGAGGAGCAAGCGCAAGCTCTGCGGGCTTGGCATTCCTACGGCTCTGCAGATCCTGGGGCTGGTGCCGACGGGCTTGCTTATTTCGTAAGCGATTGCCCTGGCCCGAGCGCGCTCAACTTGCATATTTCTGGTAGAATGTAAAAAATAAGCAAAGTCCTTTCGCCCGGGGCCGCGCAGCAGAATTTTCGCGGCCCCGGGGCCGGTCGGTTTTCGTCGCGACGGCGTCCCGTTTTTTTTGAAAACGGCGGTTGCAAAAAAATACCGATGCGTTTATACTGCGGCATAATTTCCACTCGGCACGGGAACACCCGGCGAGCGAATTCCCATCTTTCAGGAGGTTTAGAATGGCAACCTACATCAACGAACCGGCGCATACTTTCAACGAATATCTTCTGATCCCCGGCTACTCGTCCAGCGAATGCCGGCCGGAAAACGTCTCGCTGCACACCCCGCTGGTCAAGTTCAAAAAGGGCGAATCTCCCGCCATCAAGCTCTCCATCCCCATGGTCTCCGCCATCATGCAGTCCGTTTCCAACGACACCATGGGCATCGCCCTCGCCAAAGCCGGCGGCGTGTCCTTCATCTACGGCTCGCAGTCCATCGAGAGCGAAGCCGCCATGGTCGCCAAAGTCAAAAGCCACAAAGCCGGCTTCGTCCCCAGCGACTCCAATATCCGCCCCGACGCCACGCTGGCCGACATCCTCGCCCTGAAAGAGAAGACCGGACATTCCACCGTCGCCGTCACCGACGACGGCACCGCCAACGGCAAACTCGTGGGCATCGTTTCCAGCCGCGATTACCGCGTCAGCCGCATGGACCCCGCCGACAAAGTGTCCGGCTTCATGACCCCTCTCGCCCGCCTCATCACCGCCCCCGACGGCACCTCGCTGAGCGAGGCCAACGACATCATCTGGGACAAAAAACTCAACTCGCTGCCCATCGTCGCCAAGGACGGCCGCCTCACCGCCTTCGTGTTCCGCAAGGACTACTCCGAGCACAAGGAGAACCCCAACGAACTGCTCGACGACCACAAGCGCTACGTCGTCGGCGCGGGCATCAACTCCCGCGACTACAAGGAGCGCGTGCCGGCGCTGGTCAAGGCCGGAGCCGACGTGCTCTGCATCGACTCGTCCGAAGGTTTTTCCGAGTGGCAGAAACTGACGCTGGAATGGATCCGCAAAGAGTACGGCGACACCGTCAAGGTCGGCGCCGGCAACGTCGTCGACCGAGAAGGCTTCCTCTTCCTCGCCGAGTGCGGCGCCGATTTCGTCAAAGTCGGCATCGGCGGCGGCTCCATCTGCATCACCCGCGAGACCAAGGGCATCGGCCGCGGCCAGGCCACGTCCGTCATCGAAGTCTGTCAGGCCCGCGACGAATATTACCGCAAGACCGGCGTCTACATCCCCGTCTGCTCCGACGGCGGCATCGTCTACGACCACCACATCACGCTCGCCCTCGCCATGGGCGCCGACTTCGTCATGCTCGGCCGCTACTTCGCCCGCTTCGACGAAAGTCCCTCGGAAAAACTGCTCGTCGGCGGCACCTTCGTCAAGGAATACTGGGGCGAAGGCTCCAACCGCGCCCGCAACTGGCAGCGCTACGACCTCGGCGGCGCCGGCAAGCTCTCCTTCGAGGAAGGCGTGGACAGCTACGTGCCCTACGCCGGCCCGCTCAAGGAGAACGTGGAGCGCACCTGCCTGAAGATCAAGTCCACGATGTGCAACTGCGGCGCCGTCACCATCGCCGAGCTCCAGAAAAAAGCCAAGCTCACCCTCGTCAGCGCCACCAGCATCGTCGAAGGCGGCGCGCACGACGTGATCCGCAAGGAGAAGACCGCCACGGAAAAATAGCTTCAACGGAAAACGCCCGCGCAAACGACTCATACAATTTCTCAATTAAAATGCCGAATACAGAGGCGCTGCGGACGAAATTCACAAAAACTATGCTGATACTTTCATCAAGAATCAGTATGACAATGAAACGGCAAGCCGCCGCGCGGGATCTTAAAATTCCCGCACGGCGGCTCGTTTTCATTTTTCGGGGATTTCTTCCGGCTCCTTCACGTTTTCATCGCGCTCCCCCGCCGACGCGTCCGACGCTGATCCGCCGCGCAGGCTTTCGGCGCTGACGGGGAAGTCGAAGGCGGTCGTCGGGCAGGGTTCGTCTTTCAGCGTGAAGTGCCACCACTCGCCGGAAATGGCGCGGAAGCCGCGCTTCGTCATGGCGTCGCGCAGCAGGCGGCGGTTGGCGCGCTGCCGCTTCGTCAGCGCCGGCGTGCCGTCGAAGCGCGAGATCTCGCCGAAGAAGTCGAACGGGCTGCCCATATCGGCATCGCGCCCGGAGCTCATCTCGAACAGCGTCACGTCGACGGTGCTGCCGCGGCAGTGCGCGGATCGGGCGCTGACGTAGCCTTTTTCGAAGATCTGGCTCTTGTCCAGCGCCGGATAGAACCAAGGCTTCATCGAGTCGTCTCCGGCGTCCCGAGCCCAGCGCACGAAATGGTCGACGGCGCGCTGGGGGCGGTAAGCGTCGTAGATCTTGAGCCGGTAACCTTGACGGATCAGGTCGTCGCTGACGTTTTTCAGCGCCTCGGCGGCCTCGCGGGTGAGCAGCGCGCAGGGCTGCTCGTAGCCGTCGATGCGGCGCCCCACGAAGTTGAAGGTCGTGGCGTAGCGGATCTCCTGGATCACGTCGGGAACGGCCTCGGCCACCAGCACAAAGCCGGAAGCGTCCCGCGACGGTTCGGCGGCCGCCGGACATCCCGGGACGAACGCCAGCAGCACGATGCAGCACAGCGCGACGGCGCGTCTTTTCATGTTCATGGTGTATCGCCTTCCTTTCCTCGCTCGGCGCCGTATCACGGCGCCGAGCTTTATTATACCGCGGCCGGAAAGCCGCGTCGGACGGCCGGAGAAACATCACAAAATGAGAATAAAGAGATTGATTATTCCTGACTTTATATTCACGACGGCAGAACCGTCCGCAGACTGAGGGAATTCCGTCCGCGTCCTCGCGTCTCCCCTCCCCTGCGAACGCCGTCCGATCATTTTTTTCGCCGCCGTTGGACGTCCGCCCTCCGCCCTTGTAAATCGTTGCCGATACCATATAATAAGCGGCAAACGGAATCCCCTCGAAAGGATCGAACGCCGTGAGGGGATTTTTCTTTAATAGGGGGCAGGGGGAATCTTTCATGACCTTGGACGAACTGAAAATCGGCCAGTCGGCGGTCGTCGTTTCCGTGGGCGGCGCGGGGGCGCTGCGCCAGCATTTTCTCGACATGGGGGTTATTCCCGGCGCGCGGGTGAGCGTCACCCAGTTCGCGCCCATGGGCGACCCAATGGAACTGATGATCCACGATTACGAGCTCACGCTTCGTCTCGCCGACGCGGCGCGGATCCAGATCCGCGGGCTGACCGAAGCGGAACGGAACGGCGGCGAAACGCCCGCGCCCGGCCGCAAAGAGCCGGAGCACCCCGGCCTTGGCGAAGGCGGACGCTATCACGCGAAGGCCGACGAACACCCGCTGTCCGAGGGCGCAGCGCTGACTTTTGCGTTGGCCGGCAACCAGAACAGCGGCAAGACGACGCTGTTCAACCGGCTCACGGGAGCCAACCAGCACGTGGGCAATTTTCCCGGCGTCACGGTCGACCGCAAGGACGGCGTGATCAAAGGGCATCCTGGCACGCGGGTCACGGATCTGCCGGGCATTTACTCGCTCTCCCCCTATTCCAGCGAAGAGATCGTCTCGCGCCGCTTTATCCTTGACGAACACCCCGCCGGCATCATCAATATCGTCGACGCCACCAGCATCGAACGCAGTCTGTATCTGACCATGCAGCTGCTGGAGCTGAACGTGCCCATGGTGCTGGCGCTGAACATGATGGACGAGGTGCGCGGCAACGGCGGTTCGATCCGTATCAACGAACTCGAGGCGGAATTGGGCATTCCCGTGGTGCCGATCTCGGCGTCCAAAGGCGAGGGACTCCGCGAACTGGTGGATCACGCCGTGCACGTGGCGAAGTATCAGGAGCGCCCCGGCCGTCAGGACTTCTGCGACCGCAACGAAGACGGCGGCGCCGTGCACCGCTGCATCCACGGCATTATGCATCTGATCGAGGATCACGCCCGCGACGCGGGCCTCCCCGTGCGTTTCGCCGCCAGCAAGCTGATCGAAGGCGACCGGTTCGTGCTGGAAGCGCTGCATCTGACGGAGAACGAGAAGGAGATGCTCGAGCGCATCGTCGCGCAGATGGAACGGGAGCGCGGCCTCGACCGCGCCGCCGCCATCGCCGACATGCGCTTTGACTTTATCCGCAAGCTCTGCCGGCGCACGGTCGTGAAGCCGCGGCAGAGCAAAGAGCGCGAGCGCAGCCGCCGCATCGACCGCCTTCTGACCGGGCGCTTCACGGCCATTCCCGCTTTCGCCGCCATCATGGGCACCGTGTTCTGGCTGACGTTCAACGTCGTCGGCGCCTGGCTGCAGGACTTTCTCGAACAGGGCATCGGCGCGCTGACCGCAGAGGTCTCAGCGCTGCTGGCGTCGCTGGATGTCAATCCGGCCGTTCGCTCGCTGGTGGTCGACGGCGTTTTCGGCGGCGTGGGCAGCGTCGTCAGTTTCGTGCCGATCATCGTCGTGCTGTTTTTCTTCCTGTCCATGCTGGAGGACAGCGGTTACATGGCGCGCGTGGCGTTTGTCATGGATCATCTGCTGCGCCGCATCGGCCTGTCGGGACGCAGCATCGTGCCGATGCTGATCGGCTTCGGCTGCACGGTGCCGGCCGTCATGGCCAGCCGCACGCTGCCGTCGGAGCGCGACCGGCGCATGACCGTCATGCTGACGCCGTTCATGAGCTGTTCGGCCAAGCTGCCGATCTACGGTTTCTTCACGGCGGCGTTCTTCCCGCGGCACAGCGGCCTGATCATGATCGGGCTGTACGCGCTCGGCATCGTCATCGCCGTCCTCGCCGCTCTGCTGAGCAAGAACACGGTCTTCAAGGGCGAGGCGGTGCCCTTCGTGCTGGAGCTGCCCAACTACCGCCTGCCCGCTCTGAAGAACGTGCTGCGGCTGATGTGGGACAAAGCGAAGGACTTCCTGCAGCGCGCTTTCACGATCATCTTCATGGCCACGATCGCGATCTGGTTCCTGCAAACGTTCGACTTTCATCTGAACGCGGTCGCCGATTCGCAGGACAGCATGCTCGCCTCCGTCTCCGGCTTCGTCGCGCCGCTGTTCGCGCCGCTGGGCTTCGGCGACTGGCGCGTGTCCGCGGCGCTGGTGACGGGCTTCATCGCCAAGGAGAGCGTCGTCGCCACGCTGACGGTCATGCTCGGCAGCACGGAGCGTCTGCTGGCGCTGATCTCGCCGCTCTCGGCCGCGGCGCTGCTGGTGTTCTGCCTGCTTTATACGCCCTGCGTGGCCGCCGTCGCCGCGATCAGGCGCGAACTGGGCGGACGCTGGGCAGCCGGCATCGTCGTCGGCCAGTGCGCCGCGGCGTGGCTGTGCGCTTACGCCGTCAGGCTGGCCGGCGCGCTGCTGGGGTGGGCGTGATGAACGCCGCCAGCTGGCTGACGCTCGGCGTTATCGGCGCCGCCGTCTTCCTTGCCCTGCGAACCCGGCGGCGTTCCGGCGATTGCGGCAGCTGCCGCGGTTGCGACGGCTGCCGGCCGCAGGACAAAAAACGGCCGGAGCGATAAAAAAACATCCTTCGGCGGCAAGGTATCGGCTATAATCGAACCGCTTCAGGTTTGAACATCTTCGGCAAAGGAGCTGTTATTGATGAAAGACCGGGCAAAAGTGATCTGCCACATGATGACGACCATCGACGGCAAGATCGACGTCGAGTTCGAGCCGAGCGCCGACTACGACAAGGTCGGCGATGAATACGACCGCCTGCTGCTCAGCTACGGCCAGGCTTACGGGCTGGGACGCACGACCTGCCAGAGCGGGCTTGAAGTCGATCTTTCCAAGACTGAAGTCGACCTTTCCAAGTACAAAGGCGTGCCGGTGACGTACGAGGACACGGCGTACCGCTATCCCGAGGGCACGATCATCTGCGTCGCCTTCGACCGTTGGGGTAAGCTGAGGTGGCCGAGCAACGTCATGGACTACGCCGGGCGCCGCATGCCCATCGTCGAGGTGATCACCGAAAAATGCGCGCCCGAGTTCCTCGCCTATCTGAACGATCTGCAGATGCCCTACATCGTCGCCGGCAAAGACGATCTCGACCTCGAACTGTTTTTGCAAAAGATCAAGTCGCTCTGCGGCGTCGAAACGTTCGTCATCGGCGGCGGTTCGCAGATCAACGGCGAGTTCATCCGCCGCGGGCTCGCCGACGAGATCAGCATCGTCGTCGCTCCCGCCGTGGACGGCACGCGCGGCGCCCTGACCATGGCCGGCACGGACGACCTGACGGGATTCCCGCAATATTACCATCTCAAGGACGTGCAGAAACTCCCCTGCGACGGCCTGCTGATCCGCTGGAGCAAATAAACGGAGACTTTCCAAAAGACGAAAAAGCGTTCGCCGGTCGATGAGATTCGACTCATCGACCGGCGAATGTTTTCATTGTTCCACGTGGAACATTATCCTCAAGAAACAGTCTTCGATCCAGACTCTGACGCGCATCAGCGCCTCTTCATTTTTGCCGTTTCCAAAAAGACTTCTGCCGAAGAACGGCTCCGCCGCTCCGCTTCTATTGCAGTTTGCCGCGCGCGCTCACGGGCAGACGGTCGATCACCTCGTCGCCGCTGACCAGGTAGGCATATTCATACAGATTGCACACAGGACAAATGTGCACGGGGATGACGCGCACGCGGTCGCCGACGCGCACCTTTTCGCGGAACGCCGCGTCGTTGACGATGGCGTGTTCGTCGAAGACTTTGTCGATGTGCACGCCGGGATGCTCGAGCAGCGTGCCGTGTCCCGGCGTGGCGCAGACGCCTTCGCTGCGGCGCTGCATGGTCAGTCCCTTGGCGCCGACGTCGAGAATGACGCGCTCCGCCGTGGGGCGGCTGATCACGGTCGCCAGCACGGTGGCGGCGCAGCGCGCCAGCGTGCCGATGGCGTGCCCCTGCGAGGCGTCCATGAAGATGAACGTGCCGGGGCGCAGTTCGGTGATGCCGCCGAGGATCGGCACTTCGTTCATAAAAGTCGGCGTGGCCCCGTAACTGACGGTCTCGCAGGGCATGCCGGCCGCCGCGGCGAGGCGGGCGAAGCGCAGCGTGCGCTCCTGCGCGCCGACGGCGATACGGATCAGTTCCTCGCGGTCTTTGGCGCCATAACTGTTGCCGTCGTGCGAAAAGATCCCCTTGAACCGCACCGCAGGATAGCGGCGGATCTCCTCCAGCAAAGCGGCGAAATCGCTTTCCTCGACGACGCCCGAGCGTCCCTCGCCCACTTCGATCTCGATCAGCACTTCGGCGGGACGGTCGGCGCCGGCGAAAACTTTTTGGATGCCGGGCAGCGTCTCGGGACTGTCGACGCCGAAGCCGACTTTCACGCCGCGCTGCGCCAGGGCGCGGATGCGCTCCCATTTCCGCGCGCCGACGATTTCGTTGGCGATGAAGATATCGTCCAGCCCCGCGGCGGCCATGGCTTCGGCTTCGCCGACTTTGGCCACGGCGATGCCGCTCGCGCCCATTTCCACCTGCAGGCGCGCCACGGCGGGCATCTTGTGCGTTTTTGTGTGCGGGCGCAGCCTGACGCCGTGGCAGGCGGCGTAATCAAGCATGAACCGCATGTTGTCCCGCATGATCTCGCGATCAATCAGCAGCGACGGCGTATCGAGTGCGGCGATTTTCACGTTTTTCTCCTCCTTGGGGTGATACAATAATGACGTTTCCGCACATAATCTACAAAAAATTCCGGCGTTTTTCAAGCGCCGAAAATCCACGGAGGCACGCGGCATGGAACTGAACTTGGCCGGCCCGGCGCTGGGCGCCGCCTCGCTGTTCATCATGGGAGCCTATTATCCCGTGGTGATCTGGGGCGAATACTGGTTTTCCGAGCGCGTCTGGCCGCTGTTTCTACTCGCCGGCGCGGCGCTGATCGGAGCTTCGCTGTTTCTCAGCGGCACGGGCTGTTATCTGGCCGCTTTTACGGGGGCCGTCAACCTCTGGGCCATCGCCGAGATCAAGGAACAGGCGCGACGCGTCCGCGACGGCAAATATCCGCGCAATCCCCGCCGTCGCTATGACTGAAAAAACGAAAAGGGCGGGGAAAGAAAAGGCCGGCATCGCGCTTGGAGTGCGCGATGCCGGTCCCCATATGAACCCGAACGTTTTTCGAAGATCCCCTAGATGAGCCCGAAGTCCTGCAGCTGAGCCAGAAGCACCACGACGAGGATAACGGGCACGATGACCTTGAAGCAGAGATCTACCAACCACTCAAAGCGGAGTTTCTTGCCAGGCGTGAGGGCCACTTCGTCGGCAATGACCTTCGTGCCCACAACCCAGCCGAACATGACGCTCATGAGCAGAGAGCCGAGAGGCATCATCACGCCTTCGGAGAGCATATCGTAGAAGTCAAGCCAGCAGTCGAAGGCCACTGGAACCTTCGTGAGCCCCATCATCACGCCGGGGCTGTTCATCGCCGCGCCGCCGGCTACGTTGCTGCCCAGCCCGTCCAGCGCGACGGGGAAGCTCACGACGAAGAGCACCGCCGCGAGGACAATGGTCGTTGTGGCGCGCGCGGGGGCCTTCCCCTTGCGGATCTGACGGTCAAGCAAGTAGGCTACGCAGACTTCAAGCAGGGACATCGAGGAGGAAATGGCGGCCAGGAACACCAGGAAATAGAAGAGGAATCCCACAAAGGAACCGCTGAAGCCTCCCATACCGGTCACGAAGACCTCGTGCAGAGACACGAAGAGCAGCGAGGGGCCGCCGGCAGGGGCAAGGCCGAAGGCAAAGCACGCCGGCATGACGACCATACCGGCCAGGACCGCGATGATGGTGTCGGCCAGCGGGATGATGTACATCTCCCGGGAGAGATCCTGCTCCTTCGACAGGTAGGAACCGTAGGTGATCATGACTCCCATGCCGAGAGACAGAGAGAAGAACATCTGCCCTGCCGCCGTTTTCAAGACCTTGAAAAAGCCGATCTCAGGATCCGAGAATACCGCGAAGTTCGGCTTGAACATGAAGTCCAAACCCTTTTCAGCGCCTGGGAAGGTGTAGACGTAAGCGGCCAGCCCGACGAGAATGATGGCAAGGGCGGGAATGGCGTACTTGTTGAAGCGCTCGATGCCGCTTTCGACGCCGCTCATGACGACCACGATGTTGAGGACCTGGAAGATCGCCAGATAGAGGAGCATGTCGGAGCCGCTGCAGATGAACTCTCCGAAGTAAGCGCCGCTTTTGATGTTCGCGAAATTCGCGCCCCCCGAGAACATCGATTCGACGAAAGCGACCATGTACTTCAAGACCATGCCGCCCAAGACGTTGTAAAAAGCGAGAATGATAAACGGCGAAGCCACGCCCAGATATCCCACCCAGGCGAACTTCTTCGAGAGAGCCTGATAGGCCTCCACGGCGCCCTTACCGGTCTTGCGTCCCAGGGCCAACTCTCCAAGCATAATGACAACGCCGACCAACAGGACCACTGCCAGGTACACGACCAGGAACGCCCCGCCGCCGCTTTTTCCCATCTTATAGGGGAACCCCCAGAGGTTGCCCAAGCCAACGGCAGAACCGATCGCCGCCATCAAGAAGCCGAACTTGGACTTCCACTGCCCTCTTGCAACATCCTTCTCACGTGACATTTTTCTCATCTCCCTTTTAAGAAATTACGGATGCCCTTTTTATACGGACAAATCCTACCATATTATACAAACTGAATATAAAAAAACCAACCATTTCCTTTTAATTATATTCAGAATAATTGAAATTCTTCAAGGTAAATGCAACGCAACATCCGGTACCCCGTTGCATTAAATCTGAATTAAAAGGAGCTTGCATTTAGGGCTTGTTTAAAAAACATTTCAGCTTGTATTATTTCAATAAAATAACACTGGCAGCGACAAGAACAAAAGCGAAAAACGAAGCGTCAAGTTTGTCATAGCGGGTGAAAATTCTACGGAACCATTTGATTTTCTGAAAGAAACATTCAACCAAGTGTCGTTCCTTGTAAACATGCTCATCTATAAACCACGGTTCGGGATTATCGCTCTTCGGCGGGATAGTGTAACTTCCCTCCCGAGAAGTAATGTACTCTCTGATGGCTTGCGAACCGTAAGCCTTATCGCCGATGACGTTGCTCCCTCTGATTTCCGCTTGCCCGAGCAAGGACACGGCATGGCGGGAATCGTGGTCATTGCCGGGACTGAGCAGGAGCGCCAGCGGATTGCCTAAACCATCTACTATCGCATGAATTTTCGTATTCTTGCCGCCTCTGGACATGCCAATCGCTTGAGCCCCTTTTTTCCCCCTTCCGGGGTTTTCCCTCTCCCGTTGGCACTTTGATGTACTTTGCAGGACGTGGAGTCGATAGAGAGATTTTCCATGTCGGCATCAGCGCTTAGGGCGGCAAAGATCGCCTCGAATATTCCCCGCTGTTTCCACAGCCTGAAACGTGCGTAAACTGCCTGCCATTTGCCGTAACGCTCCGGAAGATCTCTCCATGGCGCTCCACTTCTGGCAAGCCACAGAATCCCATTGATGATCCTGCGGTTATCGTATTTTGCCGGGCGTCCACGTTGACCTGATTTCGGGTGTTCGGGCGGCAGCATTCTCTTGATTCGATTCCACTCGCTGGAGGTCAGTTCATATCTTCTCTCTTCCATGAGAAAAGTTTAAGCGATTGGATCGATTTAGGCAACTTTGACGTTTTTTAAACAAGCCCTAGTCTGAATTGATGAAAGACCTTTCTTACGAGACAACAGATCTCGGAAAGGAGTTCATCATCATGAACAAACATTTGACTCTGGCTGAAAGAAAAGCCATTGAAAGCGCCCTCAACCGGCGAGAATCTCTCAGAAGTATTGCCTCAACAGTTCTGAAGTCGCCGAGTACGATCTCCAGAGAGATCAGAAAACATGCAGAGACTGTCTTCAAAGGCTGTTATGGCCGGACAGCAAACTGCTGCCTTCACCGGTATGACTGCTCCGTTACTTCCCTTTGTAACACCTCTCCGAAATGCCGTTCACTGTGTTTCCGGTGCTCAAGATGTAATACGATGTGTCCTGACTTTAAGGAGGAGGTCTGCCCGCAGCTTTCGGTTCCTCCGTATGTCTGTAACGGCTGCCCCAACCGTCACCGCTGCACTTTAAAAAAACGGATCTATTCTGCTAAATCTGCAAATGACTCTTACGAGAAAACTTTGCATGAGGCTCGTGAAGGCTTCAATATCTCCGATGCCGAGCTTGCAGATATTGATTCTTTTTTCTCTCCTCTCATCAAACAGGGGCAGTCTCTCTATCATATTATCCGTAATAATCGAGATACTGTTCCCTGTTCTGAAAGTACCGCCAGACGGCTCCTGCTTTCGGGTATTTTAGAGGCACGGAAAATAGACTTGCCCCGAGCTGTCCGTTTTAAGAAGAGAAAGGGAAAAAGAAATAACATGAAGGTGGATAAAAAATGTCGTGAAGGCCGTACCTACAATGATTTTCTCTCTTTTTCGGAGAAACATCCGGACATGCTTATTACCGAAATCGACAGTGTCGTTGGCACCGCAGGAGGAAAAGTTCTTCTGACTGTCATCTTAAGAAACTGCAACTTTATGCTGGCTTTTTTGAGAGATAAAAATACTGCTCAATCTGTTGAGCAGATTTTTACAATGCTCTTCACTCTTCTGGGCAGGAAACGCTATAAGTCCATGTTTCAGGTCCTTCTTGCTGACAACGGTACAGAGTTTTCCAATCCGACGGCTATCGAAAAAGGTCCGGACGGAGAAAGAAAATCATATATGTTCTATTGCAATCCACAAGCACCGCAGGAAAAACCGAAGGTTGAAAATAATCATACTCTCATTCGAAGGATCCTTCCCAAGGGAACAACTTTCGACAATTTATCCCAAACTGATATCAACCTGATGATGTCTCATATAAACTCATACGGGAGGAAAAAATTTAACGGAAAATCTCCTGCAGAGATCTTTATCAACCTGTATGGCGAGGACGTATTGCATTTACTCGGACTCGAACTTATTCCGCCACAGGATATCTGTTTAAAGCGGACTCTTCTCGCCGGTAAATAACGGCTCCTTTTTAATTTCTTGATTGCATTAACTCTGAACTGAAAATTTTGCTTTCAGTTGAGGGTCACTTTTGTATGCTCTTTTTTCGGACAATTTCCTCGTAACAGCTTTTCATCCCCTTGAATTTGTTCCGTTAGCGCAATCTTGATCGTTATTATGTGTTCGTAATGACTGCTTGCTGCTTTTGTCCTGTCAAAGTAAATGCAACCCCGTCGCATTTACTTTGACGAGGTTGCATTTACTCTGAAAATTTACCTTCAGAATAAAATACTTTAATTAATAACATTTCACATTAAGTTTATGCTGCACGTAAAACAGAAACGGTCCTATGTCTGCAACAAATTGAGAAGCGGCATAAACCATCAGCTCAAACCCCCGTTTTGATATTGAACCAAACACGTTTGTTTATGAATCTCGCTTTCAGCGCCGGATCAATGGAGAGAAGAATGAACAGGCCCACTGCCTCTTCTATCGGATCTCCCTCGCAGCACCCGGCAAACTATGTCGATACTTTCTATCAAGAATCAGAATGATAAAGCCCCCAAAAAAACAGACCGGCCCCGCAGGGTCGGCCTGGTTTTTTATGTACGTCCTGAAAAACGCCCGCCGAAAAGCGGCAGGATCGCGCGCTCGACGGTCTTCAGCAGCAGATAGGTGACCAGCACGTCGCCGGGCAGGCAGATCAGGTTGGTCATGGCGCGCGCGGGGAAAATGGCCCACACGGCTTTTTTGTAGAGGATCACGAGCCACAGCGTGTTGCAGCCGAGGTTGACGATCAGCTTGACGAGCAGATGGGCGACGAACACGCGCGTCACCGTGAGCGGGCGGCGGTACAGTATCGTGCCGTAAATCACGCCGGCCAGAACGGCGCTGAGCGTGAAACCCGGAAAGTAAACGCCCTCGGGTTTGATCATGAACTTGATCACTTCCAGCGCGCCGGAGAACAAAGCCCCCGCGGCGGGGCCGAAGAGGTAGTCGACCACTTGGTTCGGGAAGCCCGACAGGCCGATCCTCAGATACGGCCCAAGGGAAATGGTGGCCACGGCGCGGAGGATCACGGCCAGCGCGCACATGACGCCGCAGAACGCCACCACGCGGATGGAACGGAACTCGCGCAGCGAAGCGAGCCAACGGTTTTCGCCAGCGCCCAACGAACGCGGATTGCCTGATGTCATCATACAAAAGCGCCTCCTTCGCAGTAATTTCCTCTTACTACATAAGGAGGCGGACTCGCCCGATATGCAGCAGCGGGATGCAAAACCCGACACCGCAAGCCCGGAAGGCTTTTCGTCCAGCTGTCAACTCCCCGTTCAGCCGGCACTTGACGCATCGGTTTTTACTCTGCTTTGAGATGCCTCTATTATAATCGCCGTTTTGGACAATGCAAGACTCTTTTCGGAAA
Organism: Pyramidobacter sp. YE332; assembly: GCF_033060595.1. NCBI lineage: Bacteria > Thermotogati > Synergistota > Synergistia > Synergistales > Dethiosulfovibrionaceae > Pyramidobacter > Pyramidobacter sp. YE332. Next base: position 2,458,748 of record NZ_CP133038.1, read on the forward strand.
ACGGCCGGCGTGCTACCATAATCACGGAAGAAAATCGTCAGCTCCGGCTTTCCACGGGCGAGGACTGGCGCAAAAAGGCGGAAACGTCATGAAAAGAATTCTCAGTTTTGCAGCCGTCGCCCTATTGGCGCTGGGGGGATGGATCGGCTGGAACCAATTCGCAAAAACTCGGAAGCACAGCGTGAGCTTCTACGCCATGGACACGCCGATCACGCTGACGGCGTACGGGCCCCGCGGCAAGAGGGCGCTGTCGCTGGCCCGCGCGCGCGTCAAACAGATCGAAAGCAAGCTGTCCGTCACCGATCCGCGCAGCGACGTCGGCCGCCTCAACGCCGCCGGCGGCGCGCCGGTACAGGTCGGCGAAGACGCGGCAGCGCTGACGGCCTTCGCGCTGCGCATGAACGCCCTGACGGACGGCGCGTTCGACCCCACGCTCTATCCCGCGCTGCGCGCCTGGGGCTTCACGACGGAGGAACGCCGCGTGCCCGAAGCCGCCGAATTGGCGGAACTGCTCAAACTCGCCGGCGCGGAGCGCGTCCACCTCTCTGGACGAACGCTGCGCCTCGACGAAGGCAGCATGCTCGACCTCGGCGCCGTCGGCAAAGGATTCGCCGGCGACGAAGCGCTGGCCGCCATGGCCGCCGCGGGCGTTGAATCGGCGCTGGTCAACCTGGGCGGCAACGTGCAGACGCTAGGGGTGCGCCCCGACGGCCAAAGATGGCGCATCGGCATCAAGTCCCCGACGGCGGCCTGATCGGCGTGCTGCGCACGGCGGCGGAGGCCGTCGTCACTTCCGGCGGCTACGAACGTTTCTTCACCGGCCCCGACGGCCAGATCTACTGGCACATCCTCGATCCGCGCACGGGCGCCCCGGCGCGCAGCGGCGTGATCTCCGCCACGGCTGTCGGCCCCGAAGGCAGAATCTGCGACGCGATGTCCACGGCGTACTTCGTCATGGGCGCGGAAAAAACCGCCGCGTTTTGGAAAGAACACGGCAGTCCCGGCTTCGTGCTGCTCGCCGAAGACGGCGAACTGTGGGTCAGCGAGGATCTGAACGCGCGCTTCGCCGTCGATCCCGCTTACGCGGACGCGAAAGTAACGGTGGTGCGGCGATGAAAAAATTCATCCCCGCCGCCCTGCTGCTCCTGATCGGCTGGTGCCTGTGGCGCTGGTTCGCGCCGCCCGGCCGGATCGTCGAGATCGTGCAACGCGGCAAAGTGATCGCCCGCCTCGACCTGAGCCGCGAAACGGGTTCGCGCACCATCAACATCCGCGCTCCCGGCGGCGGTTATAACCGCCTGCTCGTCGAACGGGGACGCGTCAAAGTGCTGTGCGCCGACTGTCCGGGACAGGACTGCGTAAGAATGGGCTGGCTGCGCTCGGCCTCGCTGCCGCTGATCTGCCTGCCGCACGGACTGACGGTGCGTTACGCGCCGCGCAGCGAGGGCGAGCTCGACAGTCTGTCGCAATAGGAGGGAAAGATGAACACGAAAAACTTCGCCCGACTGGCGCTGCTCACGGCGCTGTCGCTGATCCTCTTCGCCGCCGAGATGGCTCTGCCCGCGCCCATCCCCGTGCCCGGCGCCAAGCTGGGGCTGGCCAACGTCGTCACTGTCTGGGCGCTCTACCACTGCACCGCTCGCGAAACGTTGCTGGTGCTGCTGGCCCGCATTTTGCTCGGCGCGCTGCTCACCGGCAATGCGGCCGCACTGATCTTCAGCCTGTCGGGCGGAATGCTCTGTTTGGCCGGCACGCTGCCGCTGCGCCGCGTCATCCCGGAACGTCGCCTGTGGCTGTGCAGCGCCGCCGGCGGCGCGCTGCACAACGTCGGGCAGCTGGCGGCCGCCATTGCCGTGACGCAGACCGCGGGGCTGCTCTCCTACCTGCCGTTTCTGCTGGTCAGCGGCATCGTCTGCGGTTCGCTGACGGGACAGATCGCCCAGCAGACCTCTGCGCGGCTGCGCTATTACCGTACGCGCGACCGCGACGATCTGCCGGCGCAGAATCTTTGACCGCAGGCTTCTGATTCACAAGGAGACCAGCTATTAAAAGTCAAGTAGGAAATTCGAGCTCATGCCCGAAGTATTTCTAGCCGGTTGCCCGCGTGAAAAAGCCAAAGCGCCCCTGAAAACGGCATATTGGACAGAACTCAGACAAAACAAGCACGCGAACGAGCTCACACGGAAGCGACACGAGCAGGGAACCCCGCGGGAACAGGATCATTCTATGCCCTGGCGGCGTACCTCGTAAGGTTTGTTGGCTTTCAGAACAGCGTAAATCGTATAAAGCAGTTTTCTCGACACAGCCCCCAATGCAGTCCCATGCGCTTTCCCCTCACCGCGCTTCTTTTCGTAGAACGCTTTGAAGACAGGATCGCATCTGACTGCTATCAGCGCCGACATCCAGACAGCTCGTCTCAGGTAGGGGGATCCTTTCTTGGACAAGCGGTTGTGCTGGCCGACATAGTTCCCCGATTGAAACGAAGTCGGATCGATCCCGGCAAAGGCGACGAGTTTCTTGGGATTGGAGAAACGACTGATATCGCCGATCTCACCGAGGATCACGGCGCCCGTCGCCGGCCCCACGCCGGGGACAGTGAGGATGACAGAGCTAAACTTCCTCAGCTGCCGGGCGATCTTCTTGTCGATCTCATCGATCTGCTTCTCCGTGAATTCGATCTGTTCGATGAGAATCCTGATTTGAAAGGCAAAGGCATCCGAACACAGAGTCAGGCCGACCGAACGCGCCGCCAGAGACTTGAGCTCACGGGCTTTGTCAGTACCGTGCCGGCCCCGGCTGGTTTTTCTGAGCAAAGCGGCCAGCGATTTCGTGTTCACGTCGACCACCTGTTCCGGAGTGCCGTACGTCTTGAGAAATGCCTTTGAACTCTCGCCAAAGACGTTGGAGAACAAGGCGGCATACTCCGGAAACACCTGATCCAGAACGGTGACGACCTGTCGCTTGTAGTCGGCGCAGGAGTCCTTGAGCGACTCTCTGAAACGGGCCAGATTGCGCAGCGCCATGATATCTTCATCAGCCAGATGAGTTGCGCTGAACGAGCCGAAACGGATCACCTCAGCCACCAGAAAGCAGTCGACCGCATCCGTTTTCTGCTTCCGGATGTGGAAGTTCCTCAGACTGTCGGATTGGATCGGGTTGATCACATGCAGAGCAAAACCCTGCTCCCGCAGAAAGGAGTAGAGCGCGAGCCAGTAATGACCGGTCGCCTCCATGCCGATACAGAAGGCCTCCCGCTCGGGAAGACTCTGTTCGAGAAAGAGCAGAAGCTGCTGAAAGCCCTCCTGCGCATTGGCGAAACGCAGCGACTTGCCGACGTGGCTGCCGTCCTCCCTGATAAGCCCTGCTTCGTGATTGTTCTTCCCGATGTCAATACCAAGATAGTACATGAGTCACCTCACCACAACGTATTTGCAGGTGAATTCTCACGCTTCCTGCGGCTCACAACCTCCTTGGACAGACGGAGAAGACTTTCGGTCTCAACATCCAGCTCATTCGTGAACTGCCGCAAGAGGTGAGGCGCCACTCTCCTTTACGAGGAAATGTCCCCAAGGAAACAAACGGCGACGCTCACACTGCATGCTGACATTATCGCAGATTGTTCCGTTCAATAATCTGTCAACAAGTGCGACTACATTATTCTAGGAGGAGAAAATTTCATGAACGCCAACGCGCTTACGCGCCTTGCCGTGGATTTCGCGATGACGGCGCTGATGGTCGCGCTGATGGCCTATCAGGTCGTCGGCGACGTTGCCCACGAGGTCCTCGGCACCCTTATCGGCGTGCTTTTCATCGTTCACGCCGTCCTCAACCGGCACTGGTTCGCGCGCTTTTTCAGCGGGCGTTACACGCTTCTGCGCGTACTGCAAGACTTCGCGATCCTGCTGATGCTGCTCGACGCCGCGGTGATCATGATCACGGGCGTGATGATCTCGGGGACGGTTTTCGCCTTCCTCGACATCACCCGCGGCGTCGGCGCGGCCCGTACGCTGCATCTGGCCGCGTCCTACTGGGGCATGGTGCTCATGAGCGTCCACATTGGCCTGCACTGGAGCATGGTCATGGGCATGACGCGCACCGTCTTCAAGGTCAAGGGCCATCGCGGCGCGGCCGCTTGGCTGATGCGTTTCGGCGCGGCGGCGCTGGCCGTCTGCGGGGCGCGCGCCTTCGGACGCATGAACGTGTGGGGATTCCTGACGCTACGCAGCCAGTTCGCTTTCTTCGACGAAACGCAGAGCGATCTCGCGGTGTTGTTCAACTATTTCTCCATCATGGCGCTGTTCATTTTCCTTTCCTATTACGCGGGCAAGGGGTTGCGGGCGTTTCCGACGTCGTGGAAGGACGCCGCGCGGTGAATCTGAACTATGAGGGCGTCGTTCTCGCCGCCGCTTCGCTGCTGATCATCGCCGCCTACCATCCGCTCGTGATCAAGGCGGAATATTGGTTCGGGACGCGCGTCTGGCCGCTATTCGCCGTGGCCGGGCTGATCTGCCTGTCCGCTTCCGCCTGCCTGCGCGGCGTCGCCTCGCCTATCCTCGCCTTTCTCGGCGCCACCAATTTGTGGAGCGTCGTCGAGCTGAAAGCTCAGGCGAAACGCGTCAGAAAAGGCTGGTTCCCCAAAAATCCGCGGCGGAAATACGAATGAAAAACATGACTCTCGCACGAAAGAAGCGGGACGGCACGCTGAGATTGTCTCCGGCGCGCCGTCCCGCTTCTCTTTTTTTGACGCTCTTCTCTTATATTTAGCCTGGCGGTACGGGTAACAGCGGCTTTGAATGTATACTGTATATTAATCGATGGGAGAGCGTTCTTTTGATTGACAAGACTATAATCTGCTGATAGTATAATTTCAGTTATTAAATATCTTTTTTTCAAATATAGGAAAGAAGGACGATGTGATGAGCGTAAAACTTGGCTACATCGGTTTCGGCGAAGCGGCCTACCACATGGGCAAGGGGCTGAAGAGCGAAGGGATCGGGGACATTCGCGCCTTTGACGTGGCGCTCGACATGGGCGGCGCGTACAAGGACACGGTGCTCAAGCGCTGCGCCGACGCCGGCGTCGCGGCGGCGGCGTCGGCCGAAGAGGTCGTGAAGAATTGCGACATCGTCGTCATCTGCGTGCCGGCGCGCTTCACCGCCTCCACGGCCGAGGGGCTGCTGCCTTTCGCGAAGGAAGGCCAGCTGTTCGTCGATGTGACCACGGCGCTGCCCCACGTCAAAGAAAAGGAAGCGGCTCTGTTCGCCGGGAAAAAAGCGCAGTACGTGGACTCGGCCATGCTCGGCTCGCTGGTCGTCTCCGCTCACAAGGTGCCGATGCTCGCCTCCGGCGACGGCGCAGAACGCTGGAAAGAGGCGATGACGCCCTACGGCATGAAGATCGCGTTGGCCGGCGCCGGCTCGAAAGCCGGCGAAGCCTCGCGCATCAAGCTGGTGCGCAGCGTTTTCATGAAAGGCTTCGAAGCGCTGGTTGTCGAAACGTTCCTGTTCGCCCGCAAATGCGGCGTCGAGGAGCGCATCATGGACTCCGTCGCCGGCACGATGGACAAAGAGTCGTTCAAGGACATTGCCCGACGGATGGCCGGCGCCGACCTGATCCACTCGGAGCGGCGTTCTTTCGAGGTGGGCGAGTCGATGGAACTGATGAAAGAAGTCGGCGTCGAGCCGTTGGTCGCCGCCGGAGCCAAGGAGCGTCTGGCCCGTTCGGCGGCGCTTGGGATGAACAAGGAACTGAGCGGCGTAGCGCCCCAAACCATGGAAGCGATCTATTCCATTTGGGAGAAAAAGGAGTACAAATAAATTCCAGCTTTGGGCGGACACGGAACATGATCCCGATCCGCTTTAAAATCTGAAACCGAAAGGAAGGATCCCGTAATGAAAATGAATCGTCGCATTTCGGCTTTACTTGTCGCAACAGCAGCGTTTCTAATCCCCGCGTGCGGTTTCGCCGCCGACTATCCCGCCAAGCCCGTCAAGATCATCGTTCCCTTCGCCGCCGGCGGCGCCGCCGACATGACCACCCGTCTGGCGGCAAAGGTCGCCGAAAAATATCTCGGCCAGCCCATGGCGGTCGAGAATCGTCCCGGAGGCGGCGGCGTGACCGGTTATGCCGAAGTCGCCAAATCCCGCCCCGACGGTTATACGCTCAGCGAAGTGGGGCCCAGCGTCGTCATAGCGCCCCTGACCAAGAAGACCAATTTCACGGTCGATTCCTTTACGCCCATCGTCAATATGGTGTACGAACCGGAAACGATCGCCTGCCTGAGCGATCGCTTCAAGACATGGGAAGAGCTTGTCGCCGCCTCGCAGGCCAACCCCGGCGGCGTCAAGATCAGCGTCTCCGGCGCCATGGCCAGCGACCACCTCGCCGTGCTCCGCGTGCTCAAGAAGAGCGGACTGAAGTGGGTCTGCGTGCCCACCAACGGCAGTTCTCAGGCCATCACGGCCATGCTGGGCGGCCACGTCGACCTGACGATCGTCTCGCCTTCCGAGCTTTCCGAGCAGGTGCGCAGCGGCCAGGTCGCCTATCTGCTGACGCTGGCTCCCAAGCGTCTCGGGGAGTATCCCGAACTGCCCATCGCCGCCGAAAAGGGCATCGAGGTTGTGGACGGCCCCTGGCGCGGTCTTGTCGCTCCCAAGGGAACGCCCGAAGAAGTGGTGGCCGCGATCGAAGCGGCTTTCCTGAAGGCGTTTGCGGATCCTGAGTTCGTCGACGCTTACAGCAAAGCGGGGCTGCCCGCCAACATGTGGATGAACCGCGCCGACTTCACGGCGCTGGTCGATCAGCAGAAGGTGGACATCGCCGAAGTGATCGCCGAGACCGGCGTGAAGACGAACAAGTAGTTTTTCGACCGATGAAGAGGGTTCCTCGTTCCCGCAGGGACCCTCTTTTTCACAGCGAAGGAGGAAAATCCCGTGTTTCTTGTCAGAACGCTTTCCCTCGAGGTCGTTTTCGTCCTGTTTTTCTTATGGCGATCGCTGTACGAGCCCGCCGAAGTGCGCGCTTATCCGCAGGCGCTGCTGGTCCTGATGGGGCTGTGCGCCTTGACCTCGCTGTATTACGCCTGGAAGATCCGCAACACGTCGCAGGGCTCCGCCGACGAGATCCGTTTCAACAAGTACTTTTCCATCGGCTCGTTCTTCTGCTATCTGTTGTCGTTCCACACTCTCGGCTTCATCGTGGCGACGTTTCTTTTCTATGGCATCTGGATGGCGGTGATCGAGCGCAGGCTGAAGGTCAGCCACGTCCTCATCGCGGCGGTCTTTGCCGGATTGCTGTACTACGTGTTCCACAACGTTCTCGGGGTCCTGCTGCCGGCCGGACTGCTGGCAAACGTTCTGCCCGATTAGGAAGGAGCGACGCATATGTTAGATTGGCTCGAAGCTTTGAAACTCGCCCTGGTTCCCAGCGTGCTGCTCTCAAACTTTATCGGCACGGCGGTCGGCATCGTGATCGGCGCGCTGCCCGGTCTGACCTCGACGATGGGCGTGGCGCTGGCGGTGCCCCTCACTTACGGCATGGCGCCCGCCTCGGGATTCGCCATGCTCTGCGGCATTTACTGCGGCTCAGTCTACGGCGGCGCCATCACGGCCATCCTCATCAACACGCCGGGCACGCCCGCCGGCGCGGCAACGACGTTGGACGGCTATCCGATGGCGCAGAAGGGACGCGCCGTGGAGGCTCTCGGCATCGCAGCGATCAGTTCGTTCATCGGCGGGCTGTTCAGCGTCGCAGTATTGAGCTTCTGCGCGCCGGCGCTGGCCAAGGTAGCGCTGTCTTTCGGCCCGGCCGAGTACTTCGCGGTGATGGTTTTCGGCATCACGATCATCTCCAGCATCTCGGGCAAGTCCATGTCGCGCGGGCTCTTTGCCGGGCTGCTGGGGATGTTCCTCGGCACCTTCGGCACTGATCCGCTGACAGGCTATCCGCGTTTCGCCGACGGCATTCCCGGCCTGTACGGCGGCATCGAGATCGTACCCTGTCTGATCGGCCTGTTCTCGTTCCCACAGGCGATCGACATGGTGGTCAAAAAGGCGAAAGAGTCGAGCATGAACGCTTTGACGGGCAAGGTGCCGCCGCTGCGCGAGTTTGCCAGACGCTGGGTGAATCTGCTGCGTTCGGCGGTGATCGGCACGTTCGTCGGCATCCTTCCCGGCGCCGGAACGAGCATCGCCACGTTCATCTCCTACAACGAAGCGATGCGCTTTTCCAAGCACAAGGAAGAGTTCGGCACGGGCTGCATGGACGGCGTCGTCGCCACGGAAACTTCGAACAACGCCGTCGTCGGCGGTTCTCTGGTGCCGCTGCTGACGCTGGGAATCCCCGGCAACGCGGTGTCGGCCATCTTCTTGGGCGCTCTGACGATCCAGGGACTGAAGCCCGGACCGTTCCTGTTCCAGGAACAGGCGCCGCTGATTTACAGCTTGTTCCTCAGCCTCGGCATCGCCCACTTTTTCTTCCTCGCCATCGGCCTCGGCGGCGTGAGGATTTTCCCCAGGATCCTGAAGATTTCGCCCACGGTGCTCTCCGGCGGCATCCTCATTCTCGGTACGGTGGGAGCGTATGCGCTGCGCAACGAGCCTTTCGACATTTGGGTCGTACTGGCGTTCGGCCTGCTGGGATATTTCCTGAAAACGATCAGGACGCCCACGGCCCCCGTCGTGCTGGGCTTCATCCTCGGGCCGATGATCGAAGCCAACTTCGAGCAAGCCATGCTGATCGGCGACGGCAAATGGTCGTTCTTCTTCGGCAAGCCGATTTCCTGCGTTTTTCTGATCCTCGCCGCCGTCTCCTTCGTGACGCCCTTCATCTTCCGCTGGCGCAAAATCCGCAACGTCTCCTCCCTGGCCGAAGAGGAGAGCCATACCGAGGAAGAAGAGCTGTAAACATTTTTTCGGCTGCGTTTTCTCACTTAAAATCTGTCTCTTATTTGGAAAGGAAGTTTTTCACATGTCCGTAGGATTTCGCGTGTACACCAAAAGGAACCTGCCGCCCCAAGAGCTCGTCGAGGCGTTCCGTCACATTCCCGCCTCCAACATCGCCGATACGATGAACCGCCTCTGCGCCATCCACTCCGACATTCATCTGATGACAAAGCCCGGCGACGGCAACATGGTCGGCGTGGCGCTGACCATCAAGGCCCGTCCCGGCGACAATCTGATGCTGCACAAGGCGCTGAACATGATCGAACCCGGCGACGTGGTCGTCGTTTCCAACGAGGGTGACCGCAGCCAGTCCCTGATGGGCGAGGTCATGGCCGCTTACGCCAAATCGCGCGGCGTGGCCGGTTTCGTCTTCGACGGACCGATGCGCGACATCGACAGCCTTTATGACGGCGGCGTGCCGTTCTACGCGACGGGCACCACTCCCGGCGGCCCCTTCAAGGAGGGGCCCGGCGAGATCAACGTTCCCATCGCCTGCGGCGGCATCATGGTCAATCCCGGCGACATCATCGTCGGCGATCCCGACGGCGTGATCGTCATTCCCCGTCAGGATGCCGAAAGGGTGCTGGAAGCGGCGCGAAAGTTCATGGAACAGGACCAAAGCAAGCTGAAGGCGGCGCAGGAGGGGCACGCCAAGCGCGACTGGGTCGACAAGAAGCTGGAAGAAAAAGGCTGCGAGATCATCGACGGCGCGTATCCCGCGTAAGCTCGCCAAATAACGCCAAAGGAGACACCATCATGAGCCAAATGGCAATCGCGCTGATCATTCTCGCCGCCACGATCGTTCTGTTCATCTGGGAGCCGGTGCCCATCCTCGTCACTGCCATCGGCGCTTCGATCGCTTACGCCTACGCGGGCATTATTCCCGTCGGCGACATCTTCAAGGGCTACAACAGCAACACCATCGTGTTGCTGGCCGGCATGATGATCGTCGGATCGTCGCTGTTCCACACCGGCCTGACCGACATCATCGGCGAAAAGATGGTGAAGATCACGGGAAAAAGCGAGCGCAACATCGTCCTCGCCACGCTGATCGTTTCCTGCGCCCTCAGTTCGGTGTGCAGCAACATCGGCGTGATGACGGCCATGGCCCCGCTGGTCACGGCCATGTGTTTCTCCGCTGGCTGCGGTCCTTCGCGCACGTTGATGGCGCTGCTTTTCGGCGCTCAATTCGGCGGCTTCGTGACGCTGGTCGGCGTCGGTTCCAACGCTTCCGCGGCCAACGCCATGGCCGACCTCGGCCTAACGCCGTTCGGGTTCTTCGGCATCACGCCCTTTGGTCTCGGCATCTGCGTTCTCGGCACGCTGTACTTCACTTTCGTGGGCATGAAGTTCCTGCCCGACACGGGATATGTCCCCGAGTTCGCCAAGGTCGAGAAGAAACCCTTCGACAAAAACAAGGCCGCCATCGCCTGCATCACCATGGCCGCCGTGTTGGTAGTCATCGCGCTGAGTCCCAAGAAGATGCCCATGCACGTGGCGGCGGTGATCGGCTCGCTGGTTATCATGGGCACCAAGTGCATGACCGTTCGGGAAGCCATCGCCGCCATCGACTGGAATTGCATGCTGCTGGTCGGTTCGTTGACCGCCATTTCCACAGGCGTGCAGAAAAGCGGCGCCGGCGCCGCCATGGCTGAACTGATTTTGCAGATCCTCGGCGAACATCCCAGTACGTTCATGATCACGACGGTGATCTTCATCGCCGCCGTAATTCTCACTCAGGTGATGTCCAATATTCCCACGATCATGTTGTTCATGCCCATCGGCGTTTCCATCGCCAAAGCGATCAACGTCAGTCCTTATCCCATCTGCATGATCATCACGCTGGCCGGCGCCGCGTCTTACGCCACGCCTTTCGCCGCCCCGCAGAACATGATGACCGTCGGCTGGACGCAGTACCGCTTCATGGACTACATCAAAGCAGGACTGCCGATGCTGCTGGTAACCTATCTGGTCATTGTCGCCGTCATCCCTTTCTATCTGCCCTATTAAACTGAATTTCCGAAAAAAGCGCGCCCTCGGTACGCCCGCTGCGGGCTGTGAGGGCGCGCTTTTTCGCGACGAACTGGAGGCACAACACATGAGAGACTGTCTTCGCGGCGCTTACGAGATGCACGTCCACACTTCGCCCGACGTGACGGCACGCAAATGCAGCGATCTCGAACTGGCGCGGCGCTTTCGCGACGCCGGGCTGGCGGGGGCTCTGATCAAATGCCACTACGCCGACACGGCGGCTCGCGCGGCGCTGCTGAACGAGCAATTTGCGCAACTGCATTTCGCCGGCGGCGTGACGCTGAACAATTCAGTCGGCGGGCTCAATCCCGAAGCAGTCGCCGCCAGCGACAAGATGGGCGGCCGAATCGTCTGGTTCCCGACGATGGACTCGCGCAGCTATCAGGAATTCCGCAAGCAAAACGGAACGCCCGGCGCGGATCCGAGCAGGTGCATTGACGTCCTTGACGGTCGGGGAAACTTGGTTCCCGAAGCGCTCGCGGTGCTGGAAACGGCGAAACGCTGCGGGATGCTGGTCGGCACGGGGCATGTCAGCGCCGCGGAAGGACTGGCGCTGGCACGCGCCGGCGCAAAGACGGGCTGTCAGGTGATCCTGACGCACGCCGACAATCCTGCCGACGTTTACACAACGGACCAGCAGCGCGAGGCCGCGGCGCTGGGGGCGATCGTCGAACATTGTTACTTCACGACCTATTACAAACGCACGCCCATCGAGACGATCGCCGCGCAGATCCGGGCCGTAGGCGTGGAACGGGTGATCCTTTCCACCGATTTCGGGCAACCGCAATCGCCCTACTCCGACGAGGGACTTTTACAATACGCGAATCTGCTCGCGGCGCAGGGCTTCAACGACGCCGAACTGGGCATGATGTTCCGCGACACGCCGGCTCGCCTGCTCGGCTTTGAACGCTGAGCCATAAAAAACGCGGCGCGCCACGAAAAACGGGAGCCTGTCCCTTGCTCTTTGAGCAGGGTTCAGGCTCCCGTTCTTTTACAGCGGCGCTCATACTATTTCTTGATAAAAAGCACTAACATAGTTTCAAGACGCTGCGGGGGAGTTCAGTCGCTCGAACTACCTCGACTGCTGCGCAGTCTGCGCAGCTCGCTTTGTGAATCTTCCTCGCAACGCCCTTGGGTTCAGCCTTTTAATTGAGAAATAGTATCAGTCGCGCACGGTCGCTTTGCCGACTTTGGGCATCTTTTCGACCGTGATGGCCTCGATGTAGTAAAAAGGCTCCATCGTGTCCTTTTCGAAGACGGAGGGCACGCTGCCCTCGCGCAGGATACCGCGCACCTTGACCCATGACTTTTCGGACTGGAGCGCCGACAGGTCGCGGTCGTACTTGAACTCGAAGTTCACGTATCCGCCCGTGCAGAACGGGCAGATCGGCCCTTTGCGCCCCACGTAGGTGAAGCCGTCGAAGTCCATGTAAAAGCCCTCGATCTCCACCGACTTGCCCGCGTATTTGTCGAAGTTCAGGAACCAGTCGTTGATCTGGGTCATGTAGAGGCGGTTGCCGACGACGATGTCGATTTTACGCGGATCGAAGGCGGCGCGGTCCTTCTCGATGTCGTGAGGATAGTTGTAAAGCGAGATGTCCGGCCCCTCGAGGATCAGCATCCCCGCCTGGGCGTCGATCTCCGCCAGATAGTCCTCCAGCTTCTCCGCCTCCTCTTCCGGCAGAGGCACGGCGGCGAAAAGAGCCGGCGCGAGCAGCGCCAGCAGAAACGCCCCAAACGCGCTTTTTCCTCTGAATTTCATCATTTCTTTCATCGTCCTTTTCAGCCCGCCTGCGTCACTGCGGCCGCCGGAACCCGTGAAAGTGCGAGCCGGCGACGGCGGCGGCGAAAAGCGCCATATTGACGATCACGATGCACGATCCGGTGGGAATCGAATACAGATAGGAAAGGAACATGCCCGTGAAAAAACAGCCGACCGAGATCGCCGCCGACAGCAGCACCGTGCTCCTGAAACGGCGGCAGATCCGCATCGCCGTCAACGACGGGAAAACGATCAGGCTGGAGATCAGCAGCGTCCCCATCATGCGCATTCCCAAAACGACCGTTACGGACGTGAGCAGGGCGATGATCATGTTGTAGCGCCCTGTATGGATCCCCGCCGCCTGCGCGAACGTCTCGTCGAAGGTGACGGCGAAGATGCGGTTGTAGAACAAGACGTAGAGCAACAGCACCGCGCAGCTCAGCGCCGCCGAGAGGATCACGTCGGAACGGCTCATGGCGAGAATGCTGCCGAACATGTAATTGCACACGTCCACGTTCATTCCCGTCGAAAGCGAGACCGCCGCCACGCCGACCGCCAGCGCGCCGCTGCACAGCACGGCCGTCGCCGAATCGCCGCGGATCCGCGAACTGCTCTTGATCTGCAGCAGCAGGAAGGCCGCCACAATGCAGGCGGGAATCGCCAGGCTCAGCGGCGCGAGGTCGAGCGCTTTCGCCAGGGCCAGCGCCGCGAAGGCCACGTGAGCCAGACCGTCGCCGATCATCGAATAACGCTTCAGGACCAGGCTGGTCCCCAGCAGCGAAGCGCAGAGCGAGACCAGGCAGCCGACGATCAGCGCGTTGACCACGAAAGGATAGGACAGCATCTGCAAAAGTTCGTTCAGCATAACTTCGCCCCGCCCTCTTCCGCAGCCGCACCGCTCAAGACGCGGAACGGGCCGCCGTCGATAAAACGGCGGCCGGCCGCGCTTTGCGAGTATTCCTCAACGGAGCCGAAAAACAGCTGGCGGCCGTTGAGATGAAGGATCTGCCGGGCGCAGCGCAGGGCGCTCCGCACGTCGTGAGTGATCATGACGATCGTCATGCCCTGCTCGCGGTTCAGCTCGTTCAGGATCTGGTACATTTCGTCCTGCATGCGGGGATCCAGCCCCGCCGCCGGTTCGTCCAGCAGCAGGAGCGAACGCGTGGCGCACAGGGCCCGGGCCAACAGCACCCGGCGCTGCTGGCCGCCGGAAAGATCGCGGAAACATTTCTTTCTGAAATCCTGCATCCGCACCAGCCGCAGCTTCGCCTCGGCTTCCCGACGGTCGCCCTTGCCGAAAAAGGGACGCAGGCCGCAGCGCCGCAGCTGGCCCGACAACACCACTTCCTCGACGCTGGCGGGAAAGTCTTTCTGCACCGCCGTCTGTTGGGGAAGATATCCGATGCCTCCCATGCGCGCCTCTGCGCCAACTTCCACAGAACCGCCGACCGGCTTGACGAGGCCCAGCAGTCCCTGCATCAGCGTGCTCTTGCCGGCTCCGTTTTCGCCGACGATGCAAAGGTAGCCGCCGGAGGAGACCTCAAAGCTGACGTCCTCCAGGACCTTCCTGCCGTCGTAGGCGAAGCTCGCATTACGGCACGCGAGGAGGCTCATTTTAGTTCAGCGCCTCTTTGAGGACGTTCAGATTGTGGCGCATCAGGTCGAGGTAGGTGATCCCCTTTTCGAAATCCTCGGCGCTGACGTTGTGCACCGCGTTCAGCAGCCGCACCTGGGCGCCCGTGGCGTCGGCGATGGCGCGGGCCATCTGGCCGTTCGACAGCTCGATGTGGAACACGACGGGGATCCCGTCCTGCTTCACCTTGTCGATCAGGAAAGCAACCGTCTCGGGATTCGGTTCCGTCTCGGTCGAGCAGCCGGGGAACGCAGCGTAGTACTTCAGGCCAAATTCGCGGCAGAAGTACAGGAAGGGGAAGCGGTCACCGACGATGATCTCGCGGCGCTTCGAGCCCTCGATCAATTTGCGGAAATCATCGTCAAGCCGGCGCAACTGCTCAAGATACACGGCGGCGCGGCTGGCGTACTGGCCCCTGTTCCCGGGATCCAGCTCAGCAACCACTTCGCTGAGCTTCTTCACGATCTGGATCGCGTTTTCGGGCGCCGTCCACACGTGCTCGTCCAGCTCCGGCTCCTCGCCGTCGTGGTGATGATGCCCCTCTTCCTTGGCGTCATGATCGTGCCCGTGGTCACAGTCGGGACCGTGGTCATGGTGAGCATGACCGTGATCATTGCCGCCGTCGTGGTCGTGATCGTGCTGCATGCCCTCGACGATCTCCTCCGGAACCGTCTTCACCAAGTCCATCAGCTTCACGACGCGGGGCCTTTGCCCTTGTCGAAAGAGGCCAGCACCTTGTCGACCCAGGCATCGGAATCGCCGCCGACGTAAACGAACAGCCCGCAGTTCTGCAGGTCGAGAATGTCTTTTACCGTCGGGTCGAAGCTGTGGCTTTCCATGCCCGGGCGCAGCAGCATCTTCACGTTGGCCAGGTCGCCCGTGATCTGACGGACGAAATCGTACTCGGCAAAGTTGGAACAAATGACGCTGAGCTTTTCAGCGTCCGCCGCCGGAGCGGCAAAAGCGGCGCCGCAAGCGAAAACCATCGCGGCACACAGAGCGAAAAATTTTTTCTTCATCTAAGGGATCTCTCCAATTCTATTCAAAAATTCGACTTGCAAACCGACACGCGCATGAAAAAACGCGCGCCGTCTAATTGGAGAGCTTGACCTTCAGAGCCACCAGCGTCACATTTTCGCGCCGGAGACTCTTCCTCTGCGCGGAAGCGCAGGCCGCACCGACATACCGCGCGGCGTAAAAGTACGCGCCCGCCACGCCGACGGCGAAGCCCGCCAGCGCCTTGACGCACTCGTCCATCTGCGCGCAGATGGGACAGCCGTGCCCGTGGCAGTCGTGAACGGCCTCGATGAACAGATACGCCACCGAACAGAGCACCGAAAGGGCCAGGAAAAGACAGACCACGAGGTTCAATATTCTTTTTTCTTCATGCCTGCCTCTCCTCCAGTCCGAAAAAATCGCCGTCCATACTGCCGCCGGCGGCTCCGGGCATTCGTCCAGCCCTTATTTTTCATTATACAGAGCGGTATTAGCACTGTCAAACTCGCTTGTTTCACATGATACGGCAGGCCGCCCCGCACGCTGCCTTCGGCACGGCGCCGGCCGATAAAAAACGCGCGGCAAAAGAGCGAAACACGCGGCTCTTCATCGTGCGTCGGTTAAATTATAACACCGCGGTCAACTTGCTTTCCGCGAAAACAACAAAAACAAAACGCGAAATGGCGGCGGCTCTCGTCTATAATGGAACGGCGAGGTGACGATCATGCCCTACAATTCCTTCGACGACTATCCGATGAGCTGGCGGCCGAAGCTGGACCGCAGCGAACGCGCGCTCTATCTGACGCTGGCGCGCACGCTCGAGGAGGATATCGCGTCGGGCGCGCTCAAGCCCGGCACGCGTCTGCCGCCGCAGCGCGAACTGGCCGACTTTCTCGACGTCAACGTCAGTACCGTGGCCAAAGCCTTCAAGCTCTGCGAGCTCAAGGGGCTGCTCACCGCCACCGTCGGCAGCGGCACGTTCGTGGCGTACAGCGCGCTCACCGACAAACGGTTTCTCGAACGCGCCGAAGGAGCGCACGTTATCGACATGGGCAGCGTCCAGCCGGAGGATTCTGCCAACGCCGCGCTGCTGGAGATGGCCCGCTCGCTCTTCCGCAGCGACGAGGCCGCCGCGCTGTTCAGCTTCCACGCCCAGGGCGAGGACGAGTGGCAGAAGGACGCCGCCGTTACGTTCATGCGCCTGTGCGGACATGAGGCGCACCGCGAGCAGATCCTGTTTGCCAACGGCGCCCAGAACGCGATCTCGGCCATCTTCGCCTCGCTGTTCCGCCGCGGCGAAAAGATCGCCGTGGACGACCACACTTATCCCGGCGTCAAGTCGGCCGCCGCCATGTTCGGCGTCAAACTCGTCCCCGTCAGGAGCGGCGATGAGGGCATGGAACCGGCCGACCTCGAACGTCTTTGCCGCAGCGAAAAGATCCACGGCGTCTACCTGATCTCCGCCTGCCACAACCCCACCACTGCCACGCTCCCGGAAGACCGCCGCCGCGAGATCGCCGCCGTTTTGCGCGCCCACGACGCGCTGCTGATCGAGGACGGCACCAACCAGCTCATGCAGCGCGGCGTGCCCTCCGTGTCGAGTTTCGCGCCGGAGCGCAGCCTCTACATCGCCACGATGTCGAAAGTGATCGCTCCGGGGCTGCGCGCCGCCTGCGTGGCCGTGCCCGACGCCTGCAAAGAGGCCGTCGCCGGCGCGCTGTACAGCCTCAACGTCGGCGTCGTGCCGATGATGGCCGAACTGGCGGCCCGCGTCATCGCCTCCGGCCAGTTCGAGCGTATCATCGCCGCGCACCGGCGGCACACCGGCGAGCGCAGCCGTCTCGTGCGCGCGATTTTGCCCGACGCGACATGCCGCGGCGGCGACGCCGACATCTTCCGTTGGCTGACGCTGCCCGAACGCTTCGCGAGCGTCCAGTTCGAGCAGGCGGCCCTGGCGCGGGGCGTCCGCGTCGCCGCCGCCGAACGCTTCGCCGTCGGCAAAACGCCGCCCGCCCGCGCCGTGCGTGTCGCCTTCTGCACGCCGCCGCGCGACCAACTCGAAAAAGGGCTGCGCGTCCTTGCCGAATTGATCGCCGATTAGCCGTCCAAAAACAAAAGCGTTTGCCATGCAATTTTATTATTGCATGGCGATTTTTTTGTTCTATAATACGTTCTGCAACGAAAGACCGTTTCCGCGCCGGCGGCGCGGAAAAAGGGATCCAGCCGCCGACTGTCGTGCGATGAAAATGTTCCACGTGGAACATTTTCATCACACAGCGGCCGTCAACGCCGGTCATTTTCAAGGAGGCAATGAGGATGAAATTTTTCGGGAAAACCGTCGCCGCGCTTGCAGCGCTCGTGATCGTGCCGCTGGCGGCCCGCGCCGATTTGCGCGTGGCCACCGCCAGCACCTACCCGCCCTACGAGTTCCTCAACGAAAAAGGCGAACTGGACGGCTTCGACAAAGATTTGATGGAAGAGATCGGCCGCCGTCTCGGCGAAAAGATCGTCTGGCTCGACACGGGCCATTACGACATGGTCATCCCCTCGCTGGTCACCGACCGCGCCGACGTCATCGCCGCCGGCATGAGCGCCACGCCCATCCGCGCCAAGCGCGTGCTCTTCTCCACTCCCTACGTGCCCACCATGGCCTCCTTCGTCACCGCGCCCAACGTCGCCGTGAAAAAGCTCGAAGACCTGCGCGGCCTGCGCGGCTGCGTGCCCGTCGGCACCACGCAGGACGTTTTTCTCACGCCGCTGGCGGGCAAACTGGGTTTTCAGATCAAGAACTTCGCCAAGATCGAAGAGTGTCTATGGGACATCGTCACCGGCCGCAGCGACTTCACCCTCATGGACGTGCCCGTGGCCAACAAGATCCTCGAACTGCCCAGCTTCAAAGGCAAAGCCGTGCGCGGTTACACCTTCCAGCTCACCGGCGCCGGCAAAGCGCTGGCCGTCAACCTCGGCAACACCGCGCTGAAAAACGAACTCGACGGCGCCATCGCCGCCATGGAAGCCGACGGCACCCTCCCCGCCCTGCGCAAGAAGTGGAAGCTGGGAAAAAAGTAATCCGCGCGCCACAATCCGCTTTATAAAGACCGAGTCCCCCGAACTGATGGAAGTTCGGGGGGCTCGATTTTCTGGAGTAATCATTTCAATTCAGAATCCGGAATCAATCAGCAATATTGACATCACATGAGTATTGTTTACAATGTTATCTATTATCAGCGCAAGGCCGGTTCTTCTGTTCGCGTTCCGTTTATTCTCAATAAAAGGAGACGTACCGTCAATGATCATCAATCCCAGCGTTGTCACTCTGTCCAATGAGGAACTTGCCGCCATCGAGGAGGCCGAACCGGCGACAATCGGGCACTTCCGCAATTTCGGCTTTAACACTGCGCCGCTTTTTATCTCCCTCCCGGGCAAAAGGTTTACCGGGCGCGCCGTGACCGTCAAGCTGGCGTCCAATGATTCCACCCTGCTGCACAAAGTCACCGAAATGGTCGGCCCCGGCGACGTGCTTGTGATCGACCGCGCCGGAGACCAGCAGTACGCCGCTTTGGGCGGAGTGGTTTCCTGGGCGCTGCACATCAGCGGTGTAGAAGGAGTCATCGTCGACGGAGCCGCCACCGACATCGAAGAGATCCGCGAGATGGGGCTGGTCGTATTGTATCGCCGTCTGTCAGCCATCACCACGCGCCTGTTCGGTCTTGACGGCGAGATCAACACGACCGTCAGTTGCTGCGGCGTAACGGTCAATCCCGGCGACATCATCGTGGCCGACGAAAACGGTTTCGTGGCGCTTCCCGCCGGCGAGGCCGCGGCTGTTTGCAAGAAAGCCATCGAGATTCAGAACGCCGAGCCCGGCAAAAAGGATCGCATTGCCAAGGGCGAACATATGGCCGACGTGACTCGCGCCGGCGCTCTGATCAAAGAATATTTCGAGAAAAACGCCAAATAAGGAGAGAACCGACCATGAGCAAATTTTTAATGGCCGTGCTGCAGATCGACTCGCAGGCCGATAAGAAAGCCAATCTCGACAAGGTCGGCCGTTTTATCGACGAAGCGGCGTCTCATGGCGCGCGGTTCGTCGCCATGGCGGAGAACATTCACTACTGCGGCCCAAAGGATGGCGTCTTCGCCAGCGCCGAACCGATTCCCGGGCCGATGAGCGAATTTTTCGCCGCCAAGGCCAAGCAGCACAGGATCTGGCTGCACTGCGGCAGTATCGGCGAAGTCGTTCCCGGCGAGAGCAGGCTCTACAACACGACGCTGCTTTACAATCCTCGGGGAGATCTGGCCGCCCGCTACGAGAAGATCCACATGTACGACGTGGAGATCGAGAACGGGCCTTCCACGCGCGAGTCGGACACGAAAAAACCGGGGCATAAGATCGTCGTCGTCGACACCGAGTTCTGCAAAGTGGGGCTGTCGATCTGCTACGACATGCGCTTCCCCGAAATGTACCGCATCATGGCCCTTCAAGGCGCGAAGGTGATGTTCGTGCCAGCCAACTACACGCTGTTCACGGGCAAGGACCACTGGGAATGCATCCTCAAAACCCGCGCCATCGAGAATCAATGCTACGTGGTCGCTCCCGCTCAGATCGGCAAGAAGCCGGCGTTCCAGGCTTACGGCCGTTCCATGATCATCAATCCCTGGGGCGTTACGGTCGCCTGCGCCGAAGACCGCGAAACGATCATCTACGCCGAGATCGATCCCGATTATGTAAATCAGATCCGCGAACAGCTGCCCAGCCTCAAAAACCGGCAGCCGGGCGCTTACGTATGGCCGGCTGAGTGATTTCCACCGAAAGTCCTTTCTCTGTCACTGAACACAGCGAACCATTCGCTGTGAATTTCGAAAAGGAGAGTATTCTGATGCTAAAACGTATCGCTCTGTCCCTGCTTTGCGTCTGCGCCGCCATGAACGCCGTTCCTTCCGAAGCCGCGACGAAACTTCGCCTCGGCAACAAGATGATCGAGGATCACTACGAGAGCCAGGCTTTGAAGATGATGGCCGAGAACGTAAAAACCCGTACCAACGGCGAAGTGGAGATTCAATGTTACTTCGGCGAAGTTCTCGGCGACAACAAGAAACAGATCGAGAACATGGTCCGCGGCGTACAGGATTTCTACGCCGACGGCTACGGCTATTACGATATGTACTCGCCCCTCGTGCGCGTGTCCTCGCTGCCCTACTTATTTCGCGACAACGAGCACTATCGGCGTTTTCTGCTCAGCGACGTCGAGAAAGAAATCGAGGAGCCCCTGCTCAAGAAAGCGGGACTTCGCGTCGTCGACAGGAAGCGCAACTGGCTGCGCGGTCCTTTCCGGGTCATCGCCTCGCGCAAACCGATCCGCTCGCTGGAAGACCTTCAGGGACTGAAACTGCGCATGAACTCCAACCCCACCAGCGTCAAGGCATGGGAAGCCCTTGGCTGCGCCGTCACCGTCATTCCTTATTCCGAGACGTATCTCGCCCTCAAACAGGGAACAGTGGATGCCGTCACGTGCCCGGTCGTCGACGCCTATTTTCAAAAATTCTGCGAAGTCGCTCCCTACCTGACCGTCACGAACGAATACCCTCAGCAGGTCGCCGTGGTCATGAACGACCGTAAATTCCAGCGTTTGACAGCGGAACAGCAGGAAATCCTTCTCGACGAAGTCGACAAAGCCGGCGACTACGTGACCGAACAGGCCAACAAACGCAGCGCCGAGATCATCGAACTCATGAAAAAAGAATACAACGTCGAGATCATCGAAGTCGATCTCGCCCCATGGAGAGCGAAGATGGACGGCTTTCTCGAAGAACTCGAGAACAGCAACTATATCCCCAAAGGATTTGCCGAACGTATCCGCGCCATCCAGTAAGCCAGCTTTCCCATCTGTACGATGTGGAGCAGAGGGTCCGGGGGGACCCTCTGCTCCACATCTGGAGAGAATCTTTTGAGAGAGGGAGATCCCTGTGGCTAAGAAGATCGCAAAAATCATCGACTGGATTCTCGCCCTGAACGGCTGCCTCATGATCGCAACGGCCACGCTCCAGATCGTTTCACGCATGATGGGGCGTCCTGTCGCGTGGACGGTGGAACTGCTGACGTTTTTGGGTTTGTTCTCCATCATTCCCGGCGTCGCCTCGCATTTCCTCAAGAACACCGAGACCCGGGTCGGCATTATCGTGGACTATCTCCCCCGTACGCTGCGGCGTCTTACTGAATTTGCCATCAACGCCGCCTGCGTCGTTTTCGGCTTTATCCTGCTGTACGCCACCTACGACTACACCGGCCTTGTCGGCATGGGCACGCCCGAACAGTACCTTCCCTTCCCGCCCGAGACCAACTTGCTGCCCGTCTATCTGCTGAGTTTTGCCGTCATTTGGAACGGCCTGTACAACCTGCACCGCATCGCCGTCGGTAAAATTGAAAAATCCGGTCCTGCGCCCGAAGGAGGAGAGCGGTAAATGGTATCCGTCGGTCTTATTTCAACGCTGATCATGATGCTGTTCCTCAAAGCGCCGGTCATTGTCGCCATGGGTACGTCGGTCGCCGTGGGCTGTTGGCTGGGAGACTTGCCGCTGTATCTGATCGCGCAGGGCATCATCGACGGTTCCATGTCCTGGAGCCTTCTGTCCATTTTCTTCTTCATGATGGCCGGCAACATCATGGGCGTCTGCGGCGTCGCCGATCAGATCTTCAGCTTCGCCAATGCCTGCGTGGGGCACTGGCCCGGCGGACTGGCGCACGTCAACTGTCTGTGTTCCATGGTCTTCGCCGGCATTTCCGGCGCGGCCGCCGCTGACTGCGCCGCGCTCGGGCCGATCGAGATCAAGTCCATGACCGACAAGGGATATGACTTGAGATACAGCACCGGCATCACGCTGGCGTCATCCATGGTCGGGCCGATCATCCCGCCCAGCGTGTTCTTTATCATGTTCGGCGTCGTTACCAACACGTCCATCGCCAAACTGTTCATCGCCGGCATTGTTCCCGGCGTCGTCATCAGCCTGGCGCTGATGCTTGTCTGCGCGCGCATCTCCATCAGACGGCCCGACATTTTTCCGCGCGGCAGTTACACCCCTATGAAGGAACGTTGGCGCATCTTCAAAAAATCGGTATGGTCGCTGCTGGCTCCCGTTATTATCGTCATCGGCATGACCTCCGGTTCCGTCAGCCCCACCGAAGCCGGCGTCGTGGCCGTACTTTACTCGCTGCTGCTGGGCGTCATTTACCGCACGCTGAAGTGGAACGCGCTGTGGAACGCCGTCAGAGATTCGATGATCATGGCCGCCTCGAGCCTGATCCTGTTCGGTTTCGCCTCCACCATGTCCTACATTCTCACCATGGAGATGCTGCCCACAAAACTAGCGACGCTGATCCTCAGCCTGACGCAGAACAAGTACCTCGTGCTTTTTCTGATCGATCTGCTGCTTCTGGTTCTGGGCTGTTTCATGTCCGCTTCCAGCGCCATGATCCTGCTCACGCCCATCCTTCTGCCCTTGATGGAAAAACTCGGCGTCAGCACGATCCAGCTGGGAGTGTTGATGTGTTTCGCCCTCACTATCGGCATCGCCACTCCGCCCGTCGGCATGGGACTGTATATCCTTGCAGACATCACGCACCAGAAGATCGAAGAGGTTTTCGAAGGCTTCATGCCCTTCTTCCCCGCGCTGGTCGTCATGCTCATCGTGCTGACGCTGGTGCCGCAGATTTCCACCTGGTTGCCCAATCTGCTGATGCCCTAGTATATATTGCTCAATCGAAATCCCGTCTTTTTCGTAAAATTCCCGCGTCCTCTCAGAGCATTCCTTATAAAAAGTTTGAATTTAAAGGCGCCGTGAATCTTCCTCGGGACGCTCTGCCCATTTAATATTTTAATCGAGAAACTGTATCAGCTTTTGACATGACAATGTCATTCGCTCCCGTTTCATGAACGGTATTATCTCAGCGTGACACTTTCTTTGAACAGTTACGAGTGACATTATCACTGAACAACGACACAGCAACGATATCACCCCTTGCGGAAAAACAAATCTGTGGTAGAATATTACGATAATGCTATGAGCATTAAAGAACCGCCCCCGGTCGAAAGCGTTCGGCTCACGGGAACGCAATGCTTCCGGGCGGCGCAGCAGTACCGTAACAGGTAACAGAAATATGGAGGTCAGCAACAGAAACATGTCGTACAATGAAAGACTGAGAAAAGCGTCAAAGTATTGCGAGCGCAACGGCAGTTACCGCGTGATCGTCGGCTGCGGCGAGAAGAAGCTTCTGCTCGTCCGCAATGCCACCGGCTACGTCAGGACCGCCCTGCTCGGCGAGTGACCTTTCCCCCGCGCGGGGAAAAGGCTCTGCGACCTTTCAGCGCCTCGATCCTTCGGGATCGGGGCGTTTTTTTATGGAGCGAAAGAGCGTCTTGCCAAAACGGCGTCTCTCGTATAAAAATAAAGCGTCACGGAGGTGAAAAACATGACGGACAACGACAGCCTGCGCGCCTTGAGCGACCGGCTGCGCAGTTTCTGCGAAGAACGCGACTGGGATCAGTTCCACAATCCCAAAGACCTGGCCATCGGCATCGCCACCGAGGCCGGCGAACTGCTGGAGATCTTCCGCTTCATGAGCGCGGAGCAGCAGGCAGAGCTGCTGGCCGGAGTCGAAACGCGCGGGCACATCGAGGACGAGCTGGCCGACGTGTTCTTTTTCGTGCTGCGCTTCGCGCAGATGAACGGCATCGACCTCGGCCGCGCGCTGGAACGCAAAATGGCGAAAAACGCGCGCAAGTACCCGGCGGACCAGTGCCGCGGCGACAACCGCAAACGGTGAAGAAGCCCCGAAGAGGCCTGAAAGTCGGAACCATCGGTTAAGCTGATGGCTTGCTTTGCCCTTATTAAGAGTCCACTACCGGCTCCCTTCAAGGGCACCGAAAAACCGACAACCGCACCACTTACTTCCACAGTCTGCCGAGCTGCCCCTAACGGGGCTGAGTCTTTGTCTTCTCCTTCCGGCTCTCCCGTAAATGAGGCAATCAGTTCTTTTGGCGTCAGAGGAACATTTCGAAAAAACGGCGTCAGTTGCGCGTCGCAGGCCTCTGCGCTGCGTCAGGAAAACATTTGAATGCACAAAAGGAGCATGTTCATGAAGAAGCTGTTTTTAACTTCATATTTTGCCGGCACAGTTGAAGCCTTTAAGGAGTTCGAGAAGGACAACGTTGAGGGGAAAAAAGTGACTTTCATTCCGACAGCAGGTAATGTCGAAGAATATACGGGATACATAGAAGAAGCTCGAGAGCTCCTCGCAAAGATGGGATATGAAGTAGATTCTCTCGATATCTCCAGTCTGGACGAAAAAACGCTCACCAACAGAATTTTGGAAAGTCATTTCCTGTATGTCTCGGGCGGTAACACCTTCTATCTCTTGCAGGAGATAAAAAGGAAGAATCTTGTCGAAGTGATGCGTAGAATGATTGAGAACGGAATCCCCTACGTTGGGGAATCAGCGGGAGCAATCATAACTGCCCCGAACATAGAATACAATCAGCTGATGGATGATAAAGAAAAGGGCAATGAACTGAAATCTTATGAGTCATTGGGGATCGTTAATTTCTATGTGGTTCCCCACTACAAGGAATTCCCGTTCGAGGAATCG
The DNA here is from genome assembly GCF_033060595.1 of Pyramidobacter sp. YE332. Taxonomy (NCBI): domain Bacteria; kingdom Thermotogati; phylum Synergistota; class Synergistia; order Synergistales; family Dethiosulfovibrionaceae; genus Pyramidobacter; species Pyramidobacter sp. YE332. The sequence continues at coordinate 2,483,755 of NZ_CP133038.1, forward strand.
GCCGAACTGACACTTCGCACGTACAAAGAAAAATTGGCTCTGAAGCCTTTGAATAACAGCGAGGCAATTATTGTGATCGACAACAATTGCCGAGTTGTGGGGAAATAGCTCTCGGTTTCTTAACGATAAAATCCAAGCTTGCCGGAGGCAATCCACATGGAAATACGCGATTTCTGGAAGGCGACGCTGGGGCAGGACGCCGCCTCCATGCGGAGGTTCTTCGCGCCCGGCGCCTGCGTGTTCTGGCACAACACGAACGAAGCGTTCAGCGCCGAAGAGTTCATCGAGGTCAACTGCGAATATCCCGGCGCGTGGGACGGCGAAGTGGAACGGGTCGAACGGATCGGCGGGCTGATCGTCACGGCGCTCCGCGTCTTCGCCGCGGGAGGCGGCCCGTCCTTTCACGTCGTCTCTTTCTTCCGCGTGCAAGACGGCAAAATCGTCTCCATCGACGAGTACTGGGGCGACGACGGCGCGCCGCCGCAGTGGCGGCTGGACAAAAAAATCGGCAGAGCCATAAAATAATCCCCGTTCCGCCTTGAACTCGTGCGAGGTCCATGAGGATAAAATACGGCGCGGCCGCCGGTCGGAAAATTCTTCCGGCCGGCGGCCGCGTCTTTTCTCGAATCACGCTTTCGTTTTCGGCATCAGGATCTCGCGCGCGGCCTTGATGAAACGGTCGGTCTCGATGGGGACGCGCAGGCCGAGCGTGAAGTGCCGTTCGTCGATACAGGGCAGAATGAGGATGGAGCGCCGGCGCAGCTGAGCGGCCAGCTCGGGAGCGGTGATGTCGTCGCGTTCGAGGCGGCAGAGCACCCAGTTGGCGTCGCTGGGCAGCGGGCGCAGCCCGGAGATGCGGCGCAGGCGCCCGATCAGGCGCGGCATCAGGCGCGTGACCACGTCGACCGTGCTGGAACGGAAGGGCATGATGCGTTCGAGCGCGGGCGCCAGATAATGGGCGAGCGGGCTGAGCGCGGGCGCGAACTGGCGGGCGCGCAGGGCGGAGATCCAGCCTTCGCCGCCGACGGCGTAACTGAGCGGACAGAGCGAGAGCGCCAGAGAATCGGTGAAGGAGCGGATCAGGGCGGCGCGCGGTTCGCGGCGCACGCCCGACCACAGCGAGTTGGTGATGCTGCCGTAGGTGAAATCGACGGCCCGTTCGTCGAGGATCAGCCAGCCGCCGCCGGCCAGCCAGCGGTCGAGTTCGGACAGCAGCTCGGCGGGCGGCATGAGGGCGGCGGACGGAAAGGAGGGATTGCCGAGGATGAGCAGGTCGCAGCCGTCCAGCGCTTCGGCCAGCGCGCCGCGGGGAATGCGGTAATTGTGCTTGAGCGGCAGCGCGAAACTTTTCACGTCCAGGCCGCAGCGTTTCAGGACGCGCTCGTACGAACGCGGGCACGGCACGGGCAGCAGCGCGCGGCGCGCTCCGCCGGCGCTGGCGGCGAGCAGCGCGATCAGCTCCTCTTCGCGCTGCGAGACGGCGATCTGTCCGCTCTGCACGCCGTGGCGCAGCGCGATGGTCTGGCGCAGCGCGGTGAAGTCGGGGTCGACGGGCGCGTCGCACTGTTCGCGAATGGCGGCCGTCAGCGCCGTTTTGATGGCTTCCGGCGTGCCGAGCGGATTGGCCCGCACGCTGAAATCGAGAATTTTGACCACGATGCCACCTCCTCTGCCGGCGAATTTCGTTCAGTATACCTCAAAACCCGGCGGATGAAAATCGACGCTGCGGAACAAAACGCAGGCGGGGCTCTTTCTCGCGGCAGCGATCATCGCCCGCTCAGGATCTTTCCTGCTGTCGAAAATCGTCTCGCGCCGCATAACGCGGCAAGGGAGCTCCACAAAGCGGGACGGGCGGATTGCGCGGCGGTCGAGACAGTCCCGAGCGACTGAACTCCCCCACAGCGCCCGGGAAATTACGTTAATACTTTCTATCAAGAATTAGTATAAGAAGCCGCTCCGGCCGTTTTTCCGAGGCGGTTTCCTGTGTTTCTCATCCCGTCGCCGATGGCGCCCCTGACGGTCGGAACGACAAAATATGTCAACAAACAATAACCTATGGAAACTGATATTTTATTTCTGTGCTACAATGACGGAAAGAACGCCATCTTTACGAAATCGGGAGAACACATGGAAAACTATCTGCCATGGATCACGGCGGTCTGCTCGCTGGGAGCGGCGGTCGCCTGCGTCGTTTTCATCTTTGTCCAGAAGCGCGGCCGCATCGCCACGGAGGACCTGCTCATGGAACTGCTCCAGCAGGAACTGTCCGACCAGAGCGAGGAGGCGCTGCGGCGAAATTCGGAAATGCGCCGCGAGCTGAACGAAACGCTGCGCGCCAGCTCGATGAGCCTCACCGAGTCGGTGCGCGTCATCGGCGACCTGCAGGCCGACCGCATCGAACGGCTGGAAAAACGCAGCGGCGACCTCAACGCCGCCGTGGACAAACGCCTCGAATCGCTGCGGACCGACCTGCTCGGACTGCGTCGGGAAAACCAGTCACAGCTGGAAAAGATCCGCGCCGGCGTGGAAGAGCGCCTGCAGGAGACCATCGACAAGCGTCTGGGCAGTTCCTTCGCGCTCGTGCAGCGGCAGCTCGAAGCCGTGCAGAAGGGGCTGGGCGAGATGCGCAGCCTGGCCGGCAGCGTCGGCGATCTCAAGCGCGTGCTCACCAACGTCAAGGTGCGCGGTTCCTGGGGCGAAGTGCAGCTGCGCGCCATCCTCGAACAGATCCTTTCGCCCGAGCAGTACGCCGCCAACGTGGCGATCCGCCCCGATTCGCAGGAGCGCGTCGAGTACGCCGTGCGCCTGCCGGGCGACGGCGAGCAGGCGCGTCCCGTGTGGCTGCCGATCGACAGCAAGTTCCCGCTGGAAGATTATCACCGCCTCTGCGACGCCTCGCAGTGCGGCAACGAACAGGCCGCTGGCGCGGCGCGCGCAAGCCTGCTCAAAGTGCTCGAAAGCGAGGCGAAAGACGTCTGCGAAAAGTATATCGCGCCGCCGCACAGCACCGACTTCGCCCTGATCTTCCTGCCCGTCGAAGGATTGTACGCCGAAGTGCTGCGCGACCCCGCCGCGGCCGAACGCCTGCAGCGCAAGTACCGCGTCGTCGTCGCCGGTCCCGCCACGCTGGCGGCCCTGCTCAGCAGCCTGCGCATGGGCTTCCGCACGCTGGCGATCCAGCGGCGCAGCGGCGAAGTGTGGGAACTCCTCGCCTCCGTGCGCGGCGAGTTCGGCAAGTTCGGCGAAGCCCTCGACAAAGCGAGGCGTCAGCTCAACGCCGCCGCCGCCTCCATCGAGGAGACCGGCCGCCGCAGCCGCGTCCTGCGCCGCCGCCTCGACGCCGTGGAACACCTCACTGACATGACCGCTTTTCAGCCCGGCGGCGAAGAAAATGTTGAAGCCTCCGAACCGGAAGATCGCGCCGATTCTTAAGACCCCCTCCCGGAACCCGGTCCTCTGTCCCGCCAACGGTAAGCGCTCCGGCTCGAATGGGAAGATCCCGTTATCTTGAAAGAGGCAGAGTTCCGAAAGACTGAAACCTCCCGATAAAAAACTCTCTCCGGACGCCTCGGATGACATGCGGTGCTTCCTCCAATCCCTGCTGCGGTTATTTTGACACTTCGACATTCCATGATATACTGACTTATATCATGATATTATCTTTTATAAAAATACTGTCATAAAGATAGATTATGCTTTTCAAGGAGGAAATATGGATGAGCACTCACGAACAGAGTTCCGCGTTGAAAGTTCACAAGCTGACGTTCTGGGAAGCGACGATGATCGTCGTCGGCGCGAATATCGGTTCCGGCATTCTCGGGCTGGCCTATTCGAGCCGTAAGGCCGGCTGGCCGGTTCTGTTGCTGTGGCTGATTGTCGCCGGCATTTTCACGACATTCTCGATGCTGTACGTCGCCGAGACGACATTGCGCACGGAAAAACCTCTGCAGCTCCCCGGACTGGCCGAGCGTTATGTCGGCAAACTGGGAGCCGCGCTCATCTTCATCTCCGTGGCAGCCAACTCGATCGGCTGCATGATTGCCTACATGACCGGCAGCGGCAATATTCTTGCCAAAATGTTCGACATTCCCAATCAAATGGGCAGTCTGCTGTTCGCCGTTCCTGCCGTCATCGTCGTCTGGCTGGGTCTGAAGGCTACCGGCGTCGCCGAAAAAATCATCAGCACCGGCATGATGGTCATGGTCGGCGTGATTATCGCGGCTTCGTTTCTCTCCGACAAGGCGAATGTGAACAGCGCTCTTTACGCCAACTGGACGTACGCCGTGCCCGTGTTTAACGTCGCGATTTTCTGTTACATCGCTCAGTACGCCGTGCCCGAAATGGCCCGCGGCCTGCGCCATGATCCTCGGGAACTGCCCAAGGCTATCACCACGGGCATGTTTCTCACCGCCGTGCTGTTGGCTCTTGTGCCCCTGGCCGTCATCTCTCTGACCGGCCCCGAAAAAGTCACGCAGGTCGCCACGATCGCCTGGGGTGAAGCCCTTGGCCAGTGGGCTTTCTTCGTCGCCAACATCTTCGCCCTGTGCGCTATGATGACTTCTTACTGGGCCGTCGGCGGCAGCTTCCTGACGAACATCGTCGACATGTTCCATTTCAAGTCCGAGACCGATTTCATGACCCGGCTCGTTTCGGTGATCTGCGTCTGCGTGCCTCCATTTCTGCTGGCCTACAGCGGCATGGTCGGCTTCGTCGACGCAATTTATCTGGCCGGAACATTCGGCGGCGTGATCATGTCCATCCTGCCCGTGATGATGCTGAACAGCTCGCGCAAAAGCGGCGACGTCGAGCCACATTGGAAGTGCGGCTGGTACAGCGCCGGCTGGGTTCAGGGCCTGCTGATCGTCCTCTTCTGCGGTGCGGCCGTCTACGCGATTTTCGACCTCGCGGGCATCCTTCCGAGCGCGTGGTAAAGCGGGTGTGCTGAATGCAGTTTTTAGGAAAAGACAAAGTTATTTTCTCTTTTAACCAAGACAACAAGCCGGCGTATTTCGTCGACGACGGCGAAGTTTTCACCGTCGAAACCGACGACTGCTACAGTGGTCAGATCAAAGATTCCAGCGTGCTGCGCCCCGACATCGACATTTCCATCATGGACTGTTCGGTCGGCCCGATTTACGTTAACGGCGCCGAGCCGGACGATGTGCTGTGCGTCGAGATCCTTGGCATTGATTTTGCGCCGCAGGGCGTCATGGTCACGTCGCCGGGACTGGGCGTGCTTGGCGGGAAGACGAAAAAAGCCAATACGAAAATCATTCCGATCGAGGACGGCTATGCCCATTTCAGCAAGGATATCATCCTGCCGCTGACGCCGATGGTGGGCGTGATCGGCGTGGCGCCCCGCAGCGGCGACATTCATTGTGCCGTGCCCGGCGATCATGGTTCCAACATGGACACGAAAGTCATCACCGTCGGTTCCAAAGTCTATCTGCCTGTCGCCGTCAAAGGGGCATTGCTGGCCGTCGGCGACTTGCACGCCTGCATGGGCGACGGAGAACTCAGCGGCACCGGCATCGAAACGGCCGGCACGATCCTGATGAAAACGACCGTGGTCAAAGGAACGCGCCTCGAACGTCCTATGGTGGAGACGAAGGACAGCATGTACACGATCGCTTCCGCAAAGGAATTCAAAGACGGCGTGCGTGCCGCCGTCGAAGACATGGTCAATTATCTGATGAAAAAAACCGGACTGGAATTTCAGGATGCGTACCGCCTTCTCAGCGCCACCTGTGACATTCAGATCAGCCAGGTAGTCAACGATTTGCACACGTTCCGCGTGCGCGCCCCCAAGAAGCTCCTGAAGCTGGGCGGAATCTAGTTTTTCCCTTGAACATAAAGGGACTAACAACGCAGACTTTCTAAGACAACACAGCCCGCGGCGTCTTCGGAGAACATTCCAGAGCTGCCTGCGGGCTGTGTTTTTCGTGAGATTCCGCCGCCGATTCCCAGCTTCGCCGCGCTTATGCTATTTCTTGATAAAAAGCGCTGACATAGTTTGCGGGGCCCTTGCCGCCGCGCGCCGGGGAGCAAACGGCGCAGCTGCAAAAAAACCTTTCGGACGGAACGTTCCCGCCCGAAAGGTTTTTTCGCCTTCGACACGCGCTTTCAATCGGCGCGGACTACATCGTATGATACTGACACTTGCTGCGGGCGATGTCGAAGAGGTCGCGCATATAACTGGAAAGCCGCAGCTTTTTCCGATAACAGAAGTAGAAATGCCGCTCGAAGCCATGGCAGCGCAGCGGATAACATTTAGTCAGTGTTTCCACGCGCGTGTCCCCCTGGATGTAGCCGTAAGGGCAGACCATCACGGCGTTGAGCTGGGCGGTGACCAATTTGGCGGCTTCCATGTTGAACAGTTCGAGCAGCACGCGCGGCTCGAACTGGCACAGCTGAGCGAGGTGGTTCTGGATGGTGCGCACGCTGTGCCCCGAGGTGAGGTTGACGAAGTTTTCCTCTCGCGCTTCGCTCAGTTCGATTTCGGTCCCCTGGCCGATGCGGCGGGAAATGGCCGTCTGCTTGGAGGCCATGAGGACGATCTGTTCGTTTTCCAGCAGGCGGTATTCCAAGTCGTTCTGCTTCGACGCGGTGGTGATGAAGGCCACGTCGCAGCCGCCCTTGCTGAGCAGCTCCTCGAGGCGGACGGAAGGCAGTTCTTTCAGTTCGACGGTGACGAGCGGATAGCGGGCGAGAAAGGCGGGCAGGATCTGCGGCAGCAGGGAGATGCTGCGCTGCGCCGAAATGCCGATGCGCAGCGTGGCGCGGTGATCGTTTTTCATTTCGGCGATCTCGCTGAGGAGATTCCGCTCGGCCGTCATGATCTCGCGCATGCTTTCGACGTAGCGCTGGCCGGCGTAGGTGAGCGTCAACCGCTTGGCGTGGCGGTCGAAGATCAGCAGCCCCAGTTCGTCTTCCACGGCTTTGACGGTCTGCGACAGCGACGGCTGGGAAATGAGGAGTTTTTTCGCGGCCGCCGTGATGCTGCCCGCCTCGAGAATAGCCATGATGTAAGAAGCGTGTTTCAAATTCAATCGCGCCGCCTCCTTAAATGTATACTGTATAAATATCTTTGACCATAATTGTGACCTTATGGGCGCATAAAACTTTTAGTATTGGCATTTTCCCTAAAAAGTTGAATAATAAAATCAGCGTCATTAACTCAATCTCGTTTACGTTTAAAGGAGGAATTGCAAGTGAAAAAGTTCGTGTATGCTCTGTTGGCCGTATCCCTGCTCGGCGCCGCGGCCGTTTCCGCAGGGGCCGAAGAGTGGAAGTTCACCCGCAAGATCGACGTGGTCTGCCCCTGGGGCGTGGGCGGCGGCGCCGACAGCACGATCCGCCCCATGGCCAAGTTGCTCAAGGACATTCTCGGCGTCGAGGTCGAGGTCGTCAACGTTTCCGGCGGCTCGGGCGTCAACGGCGTGGAGTACACCTACAAGCAGCCCGCCGACGGCTACACCTTCATGCTGGGCACGCAGAGCCTGATCATGCAGGACCTGCAGGGGGCCACTTCGATGAACTTCCGCTCCGAGTTCATTCCCGTCGCCAAACTGGTCCACTCCATCAACATCATCGCCGGCTCCAAGAAAGCCATGGACCAGAAGGGCTATCACAGCTTTTCCGAGATGATCAAGTACGCCAAGGAGCATCCGTTCGAGATCAACGTGGGCATGCTCACCGCCACGGGCGCCGACGGCGCTTCGCTGCGCCAGACGCTGGCCGGGCTCGACGTGAACGAAGTGCCCTACTCCGGCGGTTCCGAGATGAACTCCGCGCTGGTGGGCGGTCACATCGACATGATGATCACCGGCACCGACGAGATCGCCGGGCTGATCCAGGCGGGCGACATCGTGCCGCTGTGCGCCATCTGCGAAAAGCGCATGAAGCTCTATCCCAACATGGAGAGCACGGGCGAGCTGGGCATCGATTCCTTCATCGGCACCTGGCGCGGCATTTTCGCCAAGGCCGGCACGCCTCAGCCCGCGATCGACGCGCTGGTCGCCGCCATCGAGAAGGCCGTTCAAACCAAGGAATGGCAGGATTTCCTCGTAGCCGGCGCTTACGACGAGCGCCCCGGCTTCGCCGCGCCCAAGGAGTTCGCCGAGCTGTTCGAGAGCGAGTACAAGACGTTCACCGAGTATCTGAAGTCCGAGGAAGTTTTGAAGAAGGATTACTACGCCAAGTAGTTCCTCCTGCGCGCCGCAACCACGAAAGGGGGGCTTTGCCGCTCCCCTTTTTTTCTTTACTCTGTCAACGTTTATTGTAGCACAAGCTTCCTCAATCCCTGAAAGGTGGTGCGGATCAGTGTTCGAACTGATTCTCAACGTTCTGTTGTGGCTCGGCCTGGCCTACACGTACGCGTTCCACGTGCTGGAGGCGCCCGTTCCCGCCAAGGTCCTGCGCAATCCCTACGCCCTCAAGCCCGACGTGTGGCCCAACGTCATCATCGTTCTGCTTCTGATCTGCGTGGCGATCAACATCGCGCGCATCGTCATGAAAAACAGGGGCAAAGCGGAGTTTTCGCTGGGCGCCTTTTTCGCTTCCATCGGCGGATTTTTCGCCAGCCGTCTGTTCCTCGGCATCGTCATCGTCGTGGCGGCCTGCTTTGTGCTCGAACCGCTCGGCTTCATGGGCACGTGTTTCCTGATGCTGTTCTTCTACGGCATGCTGCTGGGCGAACGGAAAGTCGCGCGCCTGTTCGTCTTCTCGATTCTGGTCACGCTGCTCCTCTACGTGGTCTTCAGCGTCCTGCTGTCGGTCAATCTGCCCCGCGGCACCATTCCTCAGGCGCGCAACTTCGCGCTCTGGCTGGAGTCGCTGGTGTCTCAGGCCCAATCTCTTATCTCGTGAGGCGGTGAATCGGAATGTCGACTTTTGAATTGCTGCAAAGCGGCTTCAGCGTGCTGATGGAGCCGCAAGTGTTTTTCATGGTGGTCATGGCCATCGTGATGGGGACGATCTTCGGCGCTCTGCCCGGCGTCAGCTCCACGATGGCCGTGGCGCTCGGGCTGCCGTTTACGTACAGCATGGAGCCGGTGCCGGCCATCGTCTTCCTCGTGGCCGTTTACTGCTCGGCCATCACCGGCGGCTCGATCACGGCGATCCTGTTCAAGATTCCAGGCGTACCTTCCAGCGCGCCGACGACGTTCGACGGCTACCCGATGGCGCAGCGCGGCGAAGCCGGCAAGGCTCTGGGAGTGGCGCTCGGCGCTTCGGCGATCGGCGGCCTGGTCTCGGCGTTCTGCATGCTGCTGCTTTCGCCGCAGCTCACGCAGGCGGCGCTGTCGTTCGGCCCTTCCGACCTGTTCGCGATCACGTTCATGGGTCTGTCGATCCTCGCCTGTCTCGACTCGTCCAACATCCTGCGCACGATCATCTCCGGCCTGATCGGCCTGCTTCTGGCCTGCGTCGGCCAGGACAGGATGTACGCCGTGCAGCGCATGACCTTCGGCTCCAAAGAACTGCTGGCCGGTCTGGAAATGATCCCCGTGCTGATCGGTATTTTCGCCGTCACCGAGGTGCTCAAGCAGACGCGCAAGAGCGACCGCCTCGACGCCAAGGAAGGCGTCGGCGGCGGTCACGTGGACACGAAGATGCCCACGCTGGCCGAGTGGCTGAGGATCAAGTGGCTCGTGCTTCGCTGCTCCATTATCGGCACGATCATCGGCATCCTTCCCGGCGCCGGCGCGACGATCGCCTCGTTCCTGTGCTACTCCACGGAAACGAAGCTCTCCAAGCATCCCGAGAAGTTCGGCACCGGCATCATCGACGGCATCGCCGCATCCGAATCGGCCAACAACGCCGCCACCGGCGGCGCTATGGTGCCTTTGCTCTCGCTCGGCATCCCCGGCGGCAACGCCGCGGCCGTGATGATGAGCGCGCTGGTGCTCAAGGGCGTGCAGCTCGGGCCGCTGCTGCTCACCAACCAGCCCCAGTACCTGAGCGCCACGTTCGCCTCCATGCTCGTCACCAACATCCTCATGGTCATCGTCGCCATGGGCATCGCCAAGGTCTTCGCGAAGATCCTCGCCATCCCCTACAGCTATCTCGGCCCGATCATCGTCATGCTGGCCATCATCGGTTCCTACGCCACCAACATGAGCATCGCCGACGTGAAGATCATGGCCGTCGCCGGCATCGTCGGGCTGATCTTCGCCGTCTGCCGCTTCAACAGCGCCGCCATGATCCTCGGCCTGGTGCTGGGCGAGATCTGCGAGAGCAACTTCAGCCGCGCCTATACGATCTCGCGCGCCGACCTGGTAAGCATGTTCTCGCGCCCCATCGCCGGCTCCCTGATGGTGCTCAGCGTCGCCCTCTTGGTCTACCCCATCGTCGCCTCTTTCTTCGGAAAAAAGAAACCGTCGGCGAACGCCTGATTTTGTCCGATCGAGCGCAGCGCTTTCCCGGCTGCGCTTTCTCCTTGGAATTATCGTAGAAATCCTGTCAGGAGGTCAAAGCCATGGAACTGAAAACCACCGGCGTGGCCGGCACGCTCGAATCGAGCGACGTGATGGTTACGCTCGAGCCGGCGCCGTCGGGCATCAGCCTGAACCTTGAAAGCACCGTCATCAACCAGTACGGCCGCCAGATCAAAGAGACCGTGCTCGCCACGCTGGCGCGCCTCGGCGTGAAAAACGCCGCCGTCACCGTCAGCGACCACGGCGCGCTGGACTGCACCATCACGGCGCGCGTCGAGTGCGCCTATTACCGCGGCTGTCAGCGCGACGCCGACGGACCGTATCCCTGGGGAGGCGAGATCGCATGATCCCCCGCCCGAAACCGGAAAAGTTCCGCCTGCGCCGCACGATGATGTTCATGAACGCGCAGAAGCCCGGACTGATCAAGGACGCGTATATTTACGGAGCCGACTCGATCATGCTCGACCTCGAAGACGCGGTGGCCGAGAACCAGAAGGACGCGGCGCGCTTTTCGCTTTATCACGCGCTGAAAACCGTCGATTACGGCGACACGGAAGTGCTCGTGCGCATCAACGGCCTCGACACGCCGCACTGGCGCGAGGACGTGCGCGTCGCTGTGGCCGGAGGCGCCGACGGCATCCGCATCGCCAAGACCGAAAGCGCCGCCGACGTGCAAACCGTGGACGCCGCCGTGACCGAAGCCGAGCGCGAGTTCGGCGTCGAAGAGGGACGCACGCTGCTGATGGCCGCCATCGAAAGCCCCAAGGGCGTGCTCAACGCTTACGAGATCTGCACCGCTTCGCCCCGCCTGTTCGGCATCGCCCTTTCCGGCGGCGACTACCGCAAGTGCATGCAGGTCAAGCCGGTCCCTGGCGGTATCGAGATGCTCGCCGCCCGCGGCCAGATGCTGATCGCCGCCCGCGCCGCCGGCGTGCAGTGCTTCGACACCGTCTTCACCGATCTCGACGACGAGGCGGGCTTCCGCGCCGAAATGCAGCAGAACAAGGACATGGGCTTCGACGGCAAGTCGCTGATCAATCCCCGGCAGATCCGCATCGTCCACGAGATGCTGGCGCCGACGCCGCAGGAGATCGCCGCCGCCGAGACGCTCGTCAAAGCCTATCGCGAAAACGCCGCCAAAGGCGTCGGCGTGTTCACCATCAACGGCAAAATGATCGACATCGCCTTTGTGCCCGGCGCCGAGCGCGTCATCGCGCTCGCCAAGGCCAGCGGCGTTTACGAGGGGGAACTGTAAAATGCTGAACGCAGTCGGCCGGGAAATTCCCGAAGAACTGATCGCTCAGGGTTGGAAACCTTACGCGGGCGCTTACGCCCGCGACGGCCGGTACATAAAAAAACAGGGCCCGCGCACGCGCATCTGCGAAAAGCCGCGGGAAAGCAAAATCGTCGCCTCCATCCGCGAGGCCATCCTAGCGTGCGGGCTCAAGGACGGCATGACCGTCTCCTTCCATCACCACTTCCGCGACGGCGACTTTGTCGTCAACATGGTCATGAAGGAGATCGTCGCCCTCGGCCTCAAAGACATCACCATCGCCGCCTCCAGCCTGGGCTCGGCTCACGATCCCGTGGCCCGCTACATCGAAGACGGCGTCGTCACCGGCCTTCAGACCAGCGGCATCCGCGGGCGGATGGGCGAAGTGGTGTCCCGCGGCAAGCTGAAGACGCCCGCGATCCTGCGCAGCCACGGCGGCCGCGTGCGCGCCATCGAGGAGGGCGACGTGCACATCGACGTGGCCTTCATCGGTTCTCCCACGTCCGACGAGTACGGCAACTGCCGCGCCGTCGGCGGCAAGAGCGACTGCGGCGTGCTCTCCTACGCCGTCGTCGATTCGGAATACGCCGACAAGGTCGTCGTCATCACCGACACGCTCGTGCCCTACCCCAACTTTCCCGCTTCGATCCACGGCGTCAACGTGGACTACGTGGTAAAAGTCGACGAGATCGGCGATCCGAAAAAGATCGCCTCCGCCGCCGCGCGCATGACCCAAAATCCCCGCGATCTGATGATGGCCGAGGCCACCGCCAAAGTCATGGCCGCCACGCCGTGGTTCAAAGACGGCTTCAGCTTCCAGACCGGCGCGGGCGGCCCCTCGCTGGCCGTGAACCGTTTCATCGAGCCGCTCATGCGCGAGCGCGGCATCAAAATGAGCTTCGCCATCGGCGGCATCGCCGGCCCCATCTGCGAGCTGCAGCGCAAGGGGCTCGTGGGCTGCGTCGTCGATACGCAGGATTTCGACACCGGCGCCATCGACGACATCCGCACCAATCCCCGCCATTACGAGATCAGCGCCGGCGAATACGCCAACCCCGCCAACAAAGGCGCCTTCGTCAACAAGCTCGACTTCGTCATCCTCGCCGCGCTGGAAGTTGACGTCGACTTCAACGTCAACGTCATCACCGGCTCCGACGGCGTGCTGCGCGGCGCGCCCGGCGGCCATCCCGACACCGCCGCCGGCGCCAAATGCACCGTCATCGTCACGCCGCTGACCCGCGGCCGCATGGCCACCGTCTGCGAGCGCGTCGTCACCGTCACCACCCCCGGCGAGTGCGTCGACGTCGTCGTCACCGATTACGGCGTCGCCGTCAACCCCAGACGGCAGGACATCGTCGACTGCCTCGACCGCGCCGGCGTCAAGCACGTGAGTATCAAAGAGCTCCAAGAAAAAGCCTACGCGCTCGTCGGCCGCCCCGATCCGCTGCAATGGAACGACAAAGTCGTCGCCATCCTCGAAGCCCGCGACGGCACGATCCTCGACGTCGTGCGCGAGATCAAGCCGTACGAAAGATCGTAACGCGCCGCGCTCCCCGCGAGGGATTGTTCCCGCTTTCGCAGCATAATCGGAGCGGCATTTCGCCAAGTTTGCGTACTTCACCCCCGAGCCCCGAAAACTGGAACTCCCGAAAAAAAATCTGCCGCGTCCCTCGCGAAAGAGCGAAGGACGCGGCAGATTTTTTTTCGCCGGGCGCCGCAAAACCTTTCTTCTTGCATTCCTCCATGCCTTCGCGATACCTTTCGCGCGGGCGTCCATTTTTCATCGAGACGATGAATTTAAATAATCTTATATGAAATAATTATCTTACCCCCCCCCCGAGCCGAAATTAACTTAATAATCAGGTTTATTATAAAGATAAACATGTTACCATGAATTTGTTTTGTTGTTTCTGCAAAATACGTTTTCACCCCACAATTCCGTGGATATTTTTTGAAGTTCCGGAAGGAGGAAATTTTTGATGGAAAAGGGAAACACGCATGGTCCGCACCGCTCCGCTCCCGAGGCGCACGGGACGAAAAGGAATTCGTCGGCCGTCCTGAAAGGCGGCGCGCTGGCGGCCGTGGCGCTCGGCCTGATGCTGCTGCGCCCCGTGCCGGGAGCAGCGGCGCCGGACGGCGTGACGACATTCGTCGAGCCGGGGAACCAGAACATCAGAATCGGCAACGATACGCAGCTTCGCAACAACGCGGCGACCAACGGCGCGGTCGTCATCGGCGACCACGCGCAGATCGACGATTACGTCATGCAGGAAGGCAGCATCGCTATCGGCAAGAACGCTTTCGTCGAGAACATGTACGGCAATCAGGAAAAATTCTTCAAATTCGGGCAGACAGATGAGAAGAAATGGGCGAGCAGCGTCGCCATCGGCCAGAACGCCTACGCCCGCTCCGGCAGCACGATGATCGGGGACCACAAATACGTCGGGAAACTCGGCGACGTGGAAGTCGACGGCTCCGACGTGTTAAACGTCAAATCGAGAAACGTGAACATCAACGCCACCACCATCGGCGCGAACAGTTACAATCAGGGAGCGTTTTCCTCCGTGCTCGGCACGTATTCCATCATTTCCGGAAAATATAATGGCAGTAATTGGTCTTCTTATGTTACACAAAATATGGGGGCCAATATCGTCGGTTCCCTGAACAGCATCGAATCGAACAGCTCTTCTTCGGAAGTTTCAGGGATCGCCAACAGCGTCGTCGGTACGGCGAACCGCACGAACAACGCCAACGGCGCCTTGATCTTCGGCACCGGCAACGAAGTGGAAAATTCGATCGGCGCGATATCGGGCATCAGCATGTTTACCGGCGGCGGAAATTCGGCCAAAGAGTTTGCCGACACGCTGCGCGGCGCCGTCAAATCGTCCGAAGGCGGCGGGGCGGTGCTGGCCATCGGCGGCGGGAACAAGGCGAACTACGCCATGACCTCGCAGCTGATCGGCGTCAATAACACGCTGACGGGGACAAACAGCGATGCCAGCCGCTACAACATGATCAATGGGTACAAGAATACCGGAGAAAAAGTAAAACACACGTATGTGCTGGGCGAGGAGAACAACGTCAAAGACAGCGAAGACGTACGGGTCATCGGCAAGAAGAATACCGTGACGAACAGCGACCGCCAGAACGTGTTCGGCGACAACAACAGCATCACGGAGCGGGATGCCGGCACCGTTTCCGGATATCAGGGCATCGTGCGCAACAGCACCTCGGATCTGGTCATCGGCATGGGCAACAAAATTTCCGGCAACGATACCTACATGAAGGGGACGGAAAGCCTCACCATCATCGGGAACAACAACGAAACGACCAATCCCAACTCGGGCATCGTAATCGGCGATTATCAAACATTTGGCACAATCAAGGAATCGGTAATCATCGGCTCCATGACACCGGAGGAAAAGGCGTCCGGCAAAAGGGAACAGGGCAGCGGCAGCGTTGTCGTGGGGTATAATGCGCAAAGCGCCCGGGGATTGAGCGTGGCGGTGGGACACAGCGCACTGGCTCTGGGGCACGAAGGAACTGTGACAGGACACAATTCTGTCATTGAAAGCAATGATGGCTTTTTTCCGAATATCTGGTCTTCCATTTATGGGGTAAATAATAAGATTACCTCGGACGGTGACACCTCAAATGGCGTGGCGGGCAGTATAATCGGCACCTGGAACAAACTGGATAATGCAGATAATTCCATGGTATTCGGTTCAGGAAATATCATTTCTCACGCCACAGGAGACATGTCAAGCGGACTGGAGGGAACATTCGGGCAAGGCGCTATGACAGAATTGCTTTTCCGCAGCGGTTATCAGGAAGGGTATTCGGATCAGGCTGCAAAAGCAATGGGTAATTTTGCGGCTACCGGCGGCGGCTCTGTCTTGGCTGTGGGTAACGGCAACACCTCTGATTATGCAAGGCGTTCTCAAATCATCGGAACGGGAAATATCCTGAACGGTACGACAAACGGCGTCAGCTCCAACAATACAGTGACGGGGTTCCAGAACACAGGAATCAACGTGAACCGCGTGTCCGTCGTAGGTACGGGAAACAGTGTGTCTGACGGAACGGCTGACGTGGTGATCGGCGATTACCATCAACTGTCCGGCGGAGCGAATAATGTCGTTCTTGGCTCCATGG
Organism: Pyramidobacter sp. YE332; assembly: GCF_033060595.1. Classification (NCBI taxonomy): domain Bacteria; kingdom Thermotogati; phylum Synergistota; class Synergistia; order Synergistales; family Dethiosulfovibrionaceae; genus Pyramidobacter; species Pyramidobacter sp. YE332. Next base: position 2,499,619 of record NZ_CP133038.1, read on the forward strand.
CAACCAGGGAAGATGTAGTGAGCAAAACCTACACGCCCAGTTTGGGAAATTCTGCCGGTACGCCGGGAGGATATACAGGCATACCGATTCCATACAATGTGAAAGCTATTGTCCCGGATAAGACACATACCGCCAATGTTAGCAACGCCGTCATGCTCGGCTACAATACGGATGTGCAGAAAAACGGCGGCGTAGCCCTCGGCAGCGAGTCTGTTTCCTCCGTGGACGCCGGGGTATACGGTTATAACCCCGCCACAAAGAAAAACATCCAAAATGACGCGGAAATAGCAACTTTGTCAGGAAAAACAGAAAGACTGACACAGCTGAACGCAGCATTACCCGGTTTGGAATCCGATTACACCACGAAGAAAGCGGACTACGAAGGAAAAGTCAATGATTTCCTGGAGAAGAGCGCCGCATATACACAGGCTTATCAGACTTATCACAGCTACGAGCATTCCGGTAATCAATATGATTTGGCACGCAAGAAAAAAATGGATGATGCCAAAGCGGCCATGGATACGGCTCAGGCAGCCATGAATTCCGCTAAAACCGGGTATACGGATGCGGAGACAAAGTACGATACCGCTCGCGGCGAAAGGAATCTGATTGTCGGCACCTGGAAAGCCACCGCAGCCGCCGTTTCCGTAGGCGACGTTTCAAAAGGCGTCACTCGCCAGATCACAGGCGTGGCGGCCGGCACGGAAGACACCGACGCCGTCAACGTGGCGCAGATGAAAGCTTTGAATACGGCCATAGCAAACGGCGCCGTCCGCTACTATTCCGTGAAGAGCGACAAACAGGGAGCGGGGACGAACTATGCCAACGACGGAGCGACCGGGACGGACAGCATGGTCATCGGCATTTCCTCCTCGTCTTCCGGCAACAACAGCACCGTCCTCGGCAACAACAACACGCTGGCGGGCGTCAAGAATGGAAGGAACAACAGCATCGTCGTCGGCCAGAGCCTGACCGTGGACGGCGTGCATAACGCAGTCTTCGGTACGGATTACGAGAATTACGACAATAAAATAACCCATGTGGCCGGTGAACAGAATACGGTCCTTGGCGTGGGGAACCTTGTGGGCTACACGGCGGAACGGAACGGCACCACATGGACATATACCAAGACCGGCGGGGGAAGAGGTTCTGACCAGAACGTGGCCGTCGGTATGAAGAATACGGCAAACGGCGGCAGCGTCGTCGTCGGTACCGACTCCGAAGCGGAAAATCTGGGCTCCTCTTTCGGCATTGCCAATAAAATCATCGGCTCAAATGACAATCACGGCGGCGGACAGTGGGGCGTGGCGCTGGGGAATAAACTGACCGTATCCGGCGAAATGGCAGTGGCTGTCGGCAATGAAAGTACGGCGGAAGGGGGCTGGACCGTTGCCATCGGAGCGGAAAGCGCAACGAAAAAGACCATGGATGTCGCCATGGGTTGGCATGCAAACGCTTCCGGCGGCTGGTCGATGGCGCTGGGCGCAGACAGCGCGGCAAACGCGCAGACCGCTACCGCTGTCGGCGGCTATGGAGCGAAAGCTACAACGGACGCTGGCGTAGCGCTGGGCTCCTACAGCGTGGCGGATACGGCTGCGAACGTGCAAGGCTATGATCCTTCCACCGGAGCCGCGTCCACGGAGAGCGGCAGCGCGTGGCAATCCACCTTGGGCGCGCTTTCCATCGGCGACAAGACGACAGGACGCACCCGCCAGATCACCAACGTCGCAGCCGGTTTTGAAGATACCGACGCCGTCAACGTCGCCCAACTTCGGGCGGCCGTCTCCGCCGCAGGCGGGGCCGCGACCTACAAATTCACCCTCAGCGACTCCACAACGTCTCCCGCGCACACGGTCACGCTCGGACAAAGCGCGACGCCGGACATCAAGTTCGTCGGCGCCAACGGCGTCATTACCACCGTCGCGGGCGGCGTCGTCACGATCGGCCTCGATCCCGACGCGGGGCAGGGCGGCAAATGGAACCTTCAGACCAATGGAGGACCGTCGATCGTCGTCGCCAAGAACAATACCGTCCAGTTCAAGAACGGCAGCAACATTGAAATTACCCGCGACGAAAGAGACGTGACCGTGCGCGTCGTCGACGCGCCCACCTTCGCCGGCAAAGTCACCGCCAAAGGCTTCGACGCGACCGGCAACAAGATCGTCAACGTCGCCAGGGGAGACGTCACTCAGACCAGCGCCGACGCGGTCAACGGCTCGCAGCTCTGGGGCGTGTCGTCGAGCGTCTCCAATCACCTCGGCGGCGGCTCCTCTGTCAACCCTGACGGCTCCGTCTCCGCCCCCACCTACGTCATCCGCGGCGGCACGTACCATAACGTCGGCGACGCCCTCAGCGCCGTCGACACCCAGTTCACCAACATCTACAACAACTTCGGCAGCGTCTACAACCAGATGGGCGAACTGAGAAGCGAAATCAAGAGCACCGGCGCGCTCGGCTCCGCGCTCGCCGGACTGAAACCGATGCAGTACGACCCCGTCGAGCCCAGCCAGATCATGGCCGGCTTCGGAGCGTACAGAGGCGAGTACGCGCTGGCCCTCGGCTTCGCGCACTACCTGAAAGAAGACTTCATGGTCCACGCCGGAGTGTCCGTCACGCACCACGGCGAGTCGATGGCCAACGCCGGCCTGACGTGGAAGATCGGCCGCAAGGAAGACAAAGACCAGATCCCCGAACGCTACCGCTCCGGCCCGATCAGCAGCGTCTACGTGATGCAGAAGGAGAACGCCGAGCTGCAGGCCGAGGTGTCTTCGCTCAAGCACGAACTCGTCGAGAGCAAAGCCAATCAGGCGCGAGAGATCGCCGCGGTCAAGGCGGAAATGGAGGCGCGCGTGGAGCGCCTCGAGCGCCTGCTGCGCGCTTCGGGCAAGATCAGATAAAAGCGGGGAACAAACTGCCGCGGACGAAGAAAAGCAAAAAAACGCGATACACGCCGCCGTTCCGCGGCGGAAAAACAAGCACCGCACCGAAGAGCCGCGGCGAACGATCGATTCTCGTTCGCCGCGGCTCTTTTCGTGAAAGGCGCTTCCGCGAAACGGGGCGGTCGTCCCGGGAGCGCCGTTTTTTTCCTTCACCATGGGGACGCGATAGAGCTTTCGCGTTATAATCATGGCAGTATTTCGCCAAGGAGGGAACTTTATGGACATCACCCCGGAATTGAAGGAGCGGGCGCAGGCGCTGCACCGTGATTGCTTTGTGGCCGACGCGCACTACGACCTGCTCAACCTGCTCGCCGCCAAGCGCCTCGAGGGTGGCAGGACGGACGTTTTCAGGACGGATTATCTGGAAAAGATCCGCGCCGGCGGCGTCGACCTGCTGATCTCGTCGATCTTCATCGACGACCGGCACGTGCCGGAAATGGCGCTGCGCCGCGCCCTCGACCAGATCGCCTGCATGCACGAGGAGCTGGCGCAGTGTCCCGATCTGGTCCTGTGCCGCGGCGTCGCGGAGATCCGCGCCGCCCGCGCGGCGGGGAAGATCGCCCTGCTCCTGTCGTTTGAAGGAGTGGAACCGCTGGGCAACGACCTCAATCTGCTGCGCGCCTTTTACGAGCTGGGCGTGCGCGGCATCGGCATCGTCTGGAGCCGCCGCAACTACGCCGCCGACGGCTGCTTCTTCCAGCCGCGGCGCGAAGGGCGCAAGGGCGGCCTGACGGATTTCGGCGCGCGGCTGGCCGACGAGGCGGAACGGTTGGGCATGTATCTGGACGTTTCGCACCTCAACGACGAGGGGTTCTGGGATCTCTGCGCGCTCACCAAACGTCCGTTCATCGCTTCCCACTCCAACTGCCGCGCGCTGACGCCGGTGGCGCGCAACCTGACCGACGAGCAGATCGCCGCGCTCGCGCAGCGCGGCGGCGTCATGGGCATGAACGCCTGCAGCGACTTCGTGCGGCTCGACGCGGGCAGCGCGGGGCGCGCGGATCCCGACGAGCTGGCGGCGCACGGCGCGCACGTCAAACAGATCGCCGGCGCGGAACATCTGTGCTTCGGCTTCGATTTCTGCGACGAGTTCCGTATCGGCAACAGCCGCGAACCGAAGGACGCGGTGCCGTTCTACGACGAGAGCTGGCGGCTGACGGCCGGGCTTCTGGCCCGCGGCTTCAGCGAGGACGAAGTTCGCGGCGCGCTCGGCGAAAACCTGCTGAACTTTTTGGAGCGCACAATCGGCTAAAACACAGCGGCGCGCGCCGTTTTTCAATTCCCATACTTATAAAGGAGAACGTTCATATGAGACCGGTACAACACGACGACCTGTTAAAGTTCAAGTTCCTCTCGCGTCCCGCGTTTTCGCCCGACGGCGGCAAGATCGCCTACGTGGTCAGCTCGGCGAACTTCGACAAGAACAATTACGACAGCGCCCTGTGGCTTTACGACCTCGCCGCGGACAGCGGGCGGCAGCTGACGTTCACGAACTCCGAGAAGTTCTTCGCCTGGAGCCGCGACGGGCGCGAGCTGATCTTCGCTTCCGGGCGCGGCGACGTGCCCAAGGACAGCACGCGCTTTTACGCGCTGCCGCTTGACGGCGGCGAGGCGCGCGAACTGTTCACGATCGACCGCCCGGCCAGCGCCATCGCCGACCTCGGCGGCGGCCGCTGGCTGGTGACGGCGACGTTCGAGCCCGTCTACGACAATCCCGAAGGCGCCGACTACTACGTGATCGAGCAGCTCCCTTTCACCGCCAACGGCAAGGGCTTCGTCTGCCAGCGCCGCACGGGGCTGGCCGTGTACGACGCCGCCAGCGGCGGCTTCACGCGCGTCACGCCCGAGCATATGGAAGTGGCGCGCTGCCATCTCAGCGATGACGGCCGCAAAGCCCTGCTCGTCGCCGTCGAGTATACGGACGTGAAGCCGACGACCAACCACGTCTACGAGCTCGACCTGGGCACGGGCGAACTGTCCTGCCTCAGCGAAGGGCTGACGTTCGGCTTCAAGGACGCCGGCTGGTACAAGGACGGCGTGCTGGTCACGGGCAGCGACCAAAAAACTGTCGGCGTGAATCAGAACATCCAGTTCTTCTTCCTTAAGGGCAAAAAGCTCGACGCCGTCACGCCCGCTCTCGACAGCAGCCTGCGCAACGCCGTGGGCAGCGACTGCCGCTACAACACGGCTGATCAGGAGGGCGGCTTCGCCGTCGAGGGCGGGCGCGTGATCTACTGCGCCACCGAGGGCTTCCGGAGCCGACTCTACGCGCTCGAAGCCGACGGCTCCATCTCCGCTCTCACCAACGGGACCGACACGGTGGACAACTGGGACTGGAAAGACGGCGCGGCGGTCATGACGGGCTTCAAGAGCCTGCAGCTGCAGGAGCTCTATCTGCTCGAAAACGGCCGCGAGCGTCAGCTGACGCGCCACAACGAAGACGTTACGAAGGAGCTTCAGCTCTCCGCGCCCGAACACGTGAGCTACGAAAACGAGGGCTGGCAGCTCGACGGCTGGTACATGAAGCCCGTGGGCTATGAGGAAGGCAGGAAGTATCCGACGATCCTGCACATCCACGGCGGCCCCAAAAGCGCCTTCGGCGGCGTCTATTTCCACGAGATGCAGTGCTGGGCTTCTCGCGGCTACGCCGTGATCTACTGCAACCCGCGCGGCGGCGACGGACGGCCCGGCGGTTTCGACGACATCCGCGGCTTTTACGGCGTCAAGGATTACAGCGACATCATGGCGTTCACGAAATGGTGCGTCGCCAACCTGCCCTTCGTCGACGAGAAGAACGTCGGCGTCACGGGCGGCTCCTACGGCGGCTACATGACCAACTGGATCGTCACGCAGACGGACTTTTTCAAAGCGGCCGCGGCGCAGCGACCGATCAGCAACTGGGTGTCGAAATTCGGCAGCTGCGACATCGGCTACTACTACGTGGAAGACCAGCACGGCGGCCGCCCGTGGGACGCGCGCGAACAGGCCTGGCAGGAATCGCCGCTCAAGCACGTCGCCAACGTCAAGACGCCGCTGCTGCTGATCCAGTCGCAGGAAGATTTCCGCTGCGAGCGCGACCAGTCGTTCCAGATGTTTACCGCGCTCAAGGTGCTGGGCGTGGAATGCCGCATGTGCCTGTTCAACGGCGAGAATCACGAGCTGAGCCGCTCCGGCCGCCCCAAGAACCGCCTCGCCCGCCTGCGCGAGATCGCCGCGTGGTTCGACGGCCATCTGAAAGGCTAGGATCCCAAACGAAGAGAACGCGCCGCGTTTTTCGCCCCGCTTTTGATGTTCCACGTGGAACATTTTACACAAACAAAGTTGCCGCAAGCCTTGACAGCGCACCTAAAAAAACGGAACGCTCCGCCCGCCGGAGTTCGCTTGGACCGGGACAGGCGGAGCCTTCGCGGTTCGGTCGGACGCGCCGCCGGCGCGCCGGATTTTGCCGCCGCGTTCTTTTACAATCGTCGCCAAAAGCGATCCGCCGATGTGACTGAGAAGGCAAGGAGGAATCGCCGTGAGATCTCGTTCCGTCATTTATCTGGCGCTGGCAGCCGGCGTGTTCATGTTGTCCGCGTCGGGCGTTTTCGCCAAGGTCGCCCGCGCGCCGGCGGGCGTCATCGCCTTCTACCGGCTCTTTTTCGCCACGCTGGCGCTGCTGCCGTGGCTGTTGAGCCACAAAAACGACCGGCGCGAGCTGCGCTCGCTCTCTCCGATTCAATATGCGGAAGGCGCGCTGGCCGGTTTTTTCCTCGCCGTTCATTACGTGATGTGGTTCGAGTCGCTGCGCTACACGTCGGTCGCCAGCTCCACCGTGCTGGCGGCGCTGCAGCCGCTGTTTTCGGTGATCTGGGGGCGGCTGTTCCTCGGCGAAAGGCTGGGCGCCCGCGCGCTGACCGGCGGCGCGATCGCCATCGTCGGCTCGGCGGTCGTGGGCTGGAGCGATTTCAGCGTCAGCAGCCAGTCGCTGTGGGGCGACCTGCTGGCGCTCGTTTCCGGCGGCGTCATCAGTCTGTACTTCTTCTGCGGGCAGATCCTGCGCCGCCGCATGGGGGCTGTGCCCTATTCGGTGCTCAGCTACGGCAGCAGTTCGGCCGTGCTGGCGCTTTACGCGCTCTTCATGGGGCATCCGTTCACCGGCTACGCGCCCGGCACGTGGGGCGCGTTCCTCGGTCTGGCGCTGATTTCGACGATCGGCGGGCAGATGGTGTTCAACGTGCTGCTCAAGTGGATCACGGCCACCACCGTCACCATGGGGATCCTCGGCGAACCGGTGGGCACCTGCTTCCTCGCCTGGCTGTTCCTCGGCGAAACGCTCTCGGCGCGGCAGGCCGCAGGCATCGCCGTCATCCTCGCCGGGCTGGCGCTGTTCTTCGCCGCGCAGAGACAATCGCAGGCGGAGCGCGCGTGAGCTCCGCCGCGGTCTTTCGGGCCGGCGGCGAAGAAAAAAACGAGGCGTTTGTGCAAGGAGGTTTCTTCATGAGAGCTCTGGAAAAGAAAATTTACGATTATCTCGAAGCGCACAGGGAAGACATCGTCGCCGACCTCGCCGCGCTCGCCCGCGCCGAATCGCCGACCGGGGACAAGGCGGCCGCCGACGCGTGCGCGCGGCTGCTTGCCTCGCTCTACAAAGACCGCCTCGGCGTCGCGACGCAGTTCGTGCCGCAGACGGAAGTGGGCGACCATCTCGTCACCGAGATCGGCTCGGGCGACCGCACGCTGCTGATCGTCGGCCACTACGACACGGTCCACCCTTTGGGAACGGTGCCGGTGCGCCGCGAAGGCGACGTCCTCTACGGCCCCGGGGTGGTCGACATGAAGGGCGGCGACATCTCCGTGATCTGGGCGCTAAAAGCGCTTCAGGAGCTGGGCGTGAAGCTGGACAAGAAAGTTCTGGTCGTCAACAACTCCGACGAGGAAACGGGATCGTTCCATTCCCGTCCGCTGCTGCTGGAAAAGGCGAAAGAGGCTTACGCCTGCATCGTCGCCGAGCCGGCCGTGGCGAAAACCGGCCTGATCAAGGTCAGCCGCAAGGGCGGCGGCCAGATCCTCATCAAATGCTGGGGCAAGGCGGCCCACTCCGGCAACGATCCGCGGGGCGGCGTCAACGCCAATATCGAGCTGGCGCATCAGATCCTCTTCGCCGAGAGCCGGTCGGATTACGGCCCCGGCGGCAGCACGTTCAGCGCCAACGTGATCCGCGGCGGAACCGCGGACAACGTGGTCTGCGATTACGCCGAAGCGGTCGTGGACTGGCGCATGTGCGTGCCCGAGGAAGTCGAACGCGGCCGCGCCGTTTTCGCCGGGCGCGGGGCCGTGCTGCCCGGCGCGCGCGTGGAGTTCGAGATCAGACTGTCTCACCCGCCGCTGGCCGAGTGCGAGGGCAACCGAAAGCTCTTCGCGCTGCTTCAACAGGTCGGCACCGACCTCGACATGGAACTCGAGGCGTCGCCCATGGTGGGCGGCTGCTCGGACGGCAACGACATTTCCGCCGCCGGCGTGCCCACCATCGACGGCATGGGCGTGGTCGGCGACTTCATGCACAACCCGCAGGAGCAGGTCTATCTCGACCAGCTCGTGCCCCGCGTGGCCATGATGGCGTCGTTCATCAGCCGCGTATGACACGGCGTCTCCGGCGAACAGCCCGGAGACGCCAAGAAAGGACCGCGATCGAAATCACGGCAAAGAAAGGTAAAAAGATGAAATATTTTCGTAAAACAACGCTGAGAAACGGAAGCCTCTGCGTTCTGCGCAGCGCGGCCGCCGAAGATGCCGCCGCGTTGCTGGAGCAGCGCCGGTGCGCCGCGGTGGAAACAGACTTCATGTTGCGCTACTCCGACGAGATCGCCGTCGACGTCGAAGCGCAGCGGCGTTCTATCGAAGCGTCGGAGGTCAGTCCCACGGAATTGCTGCTGATAGCCGAAGTCGACGGCGTGCTGACTGCCAGCGCCGGTTTTGCTCCGCCCGTTCCCTGCGAAAAATGCCGTCATCGCGCCAGCGCGGGATTGTGCGTGCTTCGCGCCTCTTGGGGGTGGGGAATCGGCTCCCTGCTCATGGAATCACTGCTCGAGTGTGCCCGCGCGGCCCAGTTCGAACAACTGGAACTGGACGTAGTAACGGGTAACGAGCGAGCCGTCGCGATGTACCAGCGCTTCGGCTTCGTTACGTATGGCGTGCGCGAGAAAGCTTTCCGTTTGCGTGGCGGCGGGTACCAGTCTTTGTATCTGATGGCTCTCGAGCTTTAACGGAGGCGCTGGAATGACACTCGAGAGCGAGATCTTCCAGCGGCGGCGGCCCGACTTTTCCCGCTTCGAGGCCGCCGGCCTGAAGAAAGACGGGCGGGAGTGGCGTTGTTCGCGCGTCTTCATGGACGGGCAGTTCCGCGCCGACATCCGCGTCGACGCCAAAGGCGAGGTGCGCGGGCGCGTCTACGACCTCGACACCGGCGACGAATACCTGGCCGTGCACATCCCCAGCCAGTCGGGAGCTTTCGTGGCCTCGGTGCGGCAGGCCTACGCGGACGTTTTGCGCGAGCTGGCGCAGCAGTGTTTCACCGCGCACGATTTCGTCGCCGACCAGTCAAACCGAGTCGCCGCGCTGATCCGCGAGCGCTTTGGCGATCCGCCCGAGTTCCCGTGGCAGAGCGATTCGTCCGCCGTGTTCCGCGAGCCGCGCACGCGCAAATGGTACGGCGTGATCATGCGCATCGGCCGCGACAAGCTCGAACCCGGGAAAGACGGCGAAGTCGACGTGCTCAACGTCAAGGCCGACGCCGCGGACGTGCCCGCGCTCCTGAAAGAACGGGGCGTTTTCCGCTGCTACCACATGAACAAAAAATACTGGGTCACCGTCGCGCTCGACGATTCGCTCGGCGACGGGCGCGTCATGGAACTGATCGAGGCCAGCCACGCTTTCGCGGCCCGCGGTTCGGGCAAAAGTTCCGCCGCGCTCAGCGACGGGGCCTGGCTCGTGCCCGCCAACTACAGATATTACGACGTGGAAAAGGGCTTCGCCGAAAATCCCGTGCACACGTGGAAGCAGACCGCCCGCGTGCGCCCGGGCGACCTCGTCTACCTGTACATCGGTTCTCCCGTGTCGGCCATCTACTGCAAGTGCCGCGCCCTCGAGACCGACATCCCTTACGACTACGACGACGGTGCCGTGCGCATGAGCAGGGTCATGCGCCTGGCCATGCTGCGCCGCTACGGCCGCGAACTGCTGCCGATGGCGCTGATGAAAAAATTCGGCGTCCGCGCCGTGCGCAGCGCCCGCCGCATGCCCGAAGCGCTGCGGCGCGAGATCGACCGCCTCGAAGCGGAGGATCCTGAAGCGCCGTCCGCCGCGGGGAAAAAGCCGAAACGGCCGCCGAAGACGCGCCGAGCCAAATGAAAATCGCCGGAAACGGCTCCTTGGGAGATCCGTTTCCGGCGATTTTCGTCTTTTAAAGCAGTCCTTCGCCTTTGAGCAGCGGGACGAATCCGCGAAGATCGGCGACGATCCGCCAAGCTCCGGCCCGGTTCAGCGTCTCGGCGGAATTGCTGGCGAGCACGGCGACGCTGCGCATGCCGGCGCGACGGGCGGCCTCCACGTCGATGGGCGTGTCGCCCACGTAAAGGGCCTCTGCGGGGGCGCAGCCCAGCAACTCGGCTCCCCTGAGCAGCACGTCGGGCGCGGGTTTGGGGCGCGCCACCGCGTCGGCGCCGACCACGCAGTCCATCAGGTGTTCGAGATGCTTGACGCGGATGACGCGGAGCGGCGCGATGCGGTTGGAAGCGCAGCCCACTTTGACGCCCAATGCGCGCAGTTCCGCGACGCATTCGACGGCGCCCGCCGCGGGCGTCATCATCGCCGCTTCGTAAGGCGCGCATTCTTCGACGTAATATTCGCCGTATTCGGGGCGCTCGTCGCCGAGCAGCACCCGCCAGAAATCGCGCGAATTGTAGCCGATCACCTCCAGCAGACGCTCGCGCGTGCAGCGGGGACGGCCGAAATGATCGGCGATCTTGTTGACGTTCGCCAGCAGCGCGCCGCTGGTGTCGATCAGGGTCATGTCGAAATCGAAGAGCACCGCTCTGATGGTCATGAAAAAACTCCTTTGCCTGCCCGATGTTGAACTCATATCCTACCACATTCCCGGCGCAAAACCAATCGCGCCGCTCGGTGTGCGGAACGAATCCCCTTGCAGCCGGCCATTCGGCCGACGATTTTCGGATCGGATGTTCTACGCGGAACATTTTCCGCGGCGGACGGGATCGAACGGCGCATGGTTTAAGCGGCGCCGAACGCCCCCCGGGAACGACTTTCAACAAGGTCTTTCAATTGCCTGCGAGCATCAGTGCCAAAAGCGGCGCGACAGGATATAATGAGACCGTTGCATTGTGTTTGCCTTGCGACAGGGGGAGCGATCTTCATGATCTACGATGTGACCAGAGACCTGGCGGCCGGAGAAGACCTGCCTTACGAAAACGACTGCGTGATGATCTTCCGCACGGGGCACGGCGGCGTGACCGTGAAATTCGATTCGGGCGTTTCGCGCGCCGAGGGCGCCCGCATCCTCGCCCGTCTCGCGGCGGCGCTGGCACGAGACGGCAAGGCTGAAAAGCGGGAAACTGCCGAAAACGTGCCGGAACAGCAGGATTTCAATTTCGGCGTCGTCGATCCCGACAGCGTCACCGAAGATTTGGTGCGCTGGCGCGACGGCTACGCGGCCTACAAGCTCGAAGGCGGCGGCTGGTGGTGGGTGAAATGGCGCGGCGACACGGGCGAACGTTGGGGGCTCAGCGGCCCGATGATGGGCTCGGTCGACGTGCGCAAGGGACCGTTCGACAGCTTTGACGACACGCTGGCCAATCTGACGCTGTTCCGTTCCGAGGGCGCCGCGTCGGAGCCCCTGCAGGGCTGAGCAACCGCAATGGATGGGGCGCATCTTCTCGCGGCAGCGGGCATCGTCTTTTTCGGCGGCGCCGTGCAGGGCGTGGCCGGATTCGGCATGGGCATGATCAGCGTGCCGGTACTGCTGCGCTTTCTGCCGCCGGCAGCGGTGACGCCGCTGTCGCTGATCGCGGCGACGTTCATGAACTCTTTTTTCCTCTGGAACCTGCGGCGCAGCATCCGCCTGCAGCTGATCCTGCCGATCCTGGCGGGCGCGGCGCTGGGCGTGATGCCGGGAATCTGGGCGCTGAAAACGGTACCGGAAGGGCCGTTCAAGACGACGGCGGGGCTTTTCATCGCGCTGGCGGGCGCGTTGCTGTGGCTGGGCTGGAAATGTCCCGTGGAAAAACGGCCGCTGCAGCTGGGCGTCGGCTTTGCCTGCGGCGTGCTGAACGGCGCTCTGGCGGTCTCGGGGCCGCCGATCGCGATCTTCCTCACTGCCGGCAGCGTCAGGAAAGACGTGTTCCGCGCCTCGATCTCGGCGTTCTTCCTGATGTTGAATCTGTTCACGCTGATCGGGCTGGCGCAACAGCGGCTGCTCGCCCCCTCGCTGCTGGAAGAGGCGCTGCTGCTCGTGCCGGCCGTGCTGGCCGGCGCGTTGACCGGGCTGAAACTGGCACAGCGCGTGTCGGAAAAGCTCTTTCGCGTTTTCGTGATGACGATGATCGTCGTCTCGGGCCTGTCGCTGCTGCTGTGACGGCGCCAATTTTTCAAAAAGGAGCGTTCTTCATGAACGATATACTGCACCAAACGTACGCGCTCGGACAGAGCGTCTGGTACGATTCCATCAGCCGCGGGGCGATCCGCGGCGGCGAGCTGAAGAAGCTGTTGGAAGCCGGCGTGCGCGGCGTCACCACCAATCCCGCCATCTTCCAGAAGGCGCTGGCCGGTTCCGCCGATTACGACGCCGACGTCAAAGCGCTGATCGCCGCCGGCAAAAGCGACGCGGAGATCTACGACGCGCTGACGCTGAGCGAGGTGCGCGAAGCCTGCGCGCTCTTCCGCCCGCTGTGGGACGAATCGCGCGGCGGCGACGGCTTCGTCAGCCTCGAGGTCAACCCGCTCATCGCCGACGACCGCGACACCACGGTGTCCGAAGCGCTGCGCCTGTGGAAGGCTCTGGACCGCCCCAACGCCATGATCAAGATCCCTGCCACGCCCGCGGGCGCCGCCGCGTTGGAAGACGTGATCGCCGCGGGGGCGAACGTCAACGCCACGCTGATCTTCTCGCTGGAACAGTACACAGCCGTCGCCGAAGCGTATATCCGCGCGCTGGAGCGCCGCGCCGCTCAAGGGCTGCCGCTGGGGCAAGCTTCGGTCGCCTCGGTCTTCGTCAGCCGCATCGACACGGCGCTCGATCCCGTGCTGGCGGAAAAAGCTCCGGAACTGGCCGGGCGCATCGCCGTGGCCAACGCCCGCGCCGTTTACGCCAAGTTCGCGGAACTGTTCTCGTCGCCGCGCTGGCAGGCGCTGGCCGCCCAGGGCGCGCGCGTGCAGCGCCCGCTCTGGGCCAGCACGGGCGTGAAGAACAAAGTCTATTCGCCCACGCTCTACGCCGATTCCCTGATCGGCAGGGACACGGTGAACACGCTGCCGCCGGCGGCCCTCGAAGCGTTCATGAAGCAGGGGACGCCCGGTGCCACCGTGCGCACTCCCGGCTTTGCCGACGAGCTGGCGGCGCTGCCGGCGCTCGGCGTCGATCTGGCCGCCGTCACTGAAAAGCTGCTGGCCGACGGGCTGGCTTCGTTCGCTCAGTCCTTCCGCGACATGATGGGCATCATCGCCGCCAAGCGCGCGGCGCTGGCCTAAGCCACGACTTCCCCGAAAGGAGCCGCTCCTTTGAAATATCTGAAATCATGCCTCGTCCTGCTGTTTCTTCTCGGCGCTTCGGCCGCCTGGGGCGCGCCCGACCGCGGCCAGGAACTGTTCGGCGTGTTCCTGCGCAACCTGGCGCCGGAAAAAGCCTATTTCCAGCTCAGCTCGGCGCCGCGCGAAAACGGTTACATCCCCTGGGGCTATTTGGAATGCGTCAACGCCGACGTGCGCGGCATGCGCATCCGTTCGCTGAGAATGGACTGCTTCGACGCCCAGGTGACGCCGCCGGCGCAGTGGGCGGGCATGGAGCATCCGCGCGTGGATTCCATGCTGGCCTGCCACGCCGAGGCGACCTTCACCGAGGACGACGTTAACGACTTTCTGCGCCGCCACGTTTTCGGCCACGAAAAAGAGTGGCAGAACGTCCGGGTGAAGATGAGCGCCGGCCGCATCAACGCCACGGCCTATTACCGCGCCGACCTGCGCCTGATGCGCCTCAAGATCCGGCTCGACCTTTCCTGCCGCATCGTTCCCCGCGGCACGGCGCTGTGGCTCGACGACATCCGCCTCAAGGTCAACAATCAGGAAGTTTCGGCGGGGACGGTCGAGCGGGCGCTGCAAAAGATCCAGCCCTTCATCGACATGAAAAAGTACAATCTGCCGCTGTACCTGAGCAAGGTCGAGTTCCGCGACGGTCAATGCTCGGTGCACAGCCGCATCCTCCCCAAGCCGCTGCCCGGCGGCCTGCGGTGGGACTACGCCGCTTCGCAGCCCGAAAAGAACGCGGCGGAAAAGCGGGCTTCTTGAAACGGCGCGGCCGCGCGCCGCTGAAAAACATAGAGCAGGGAGGTCTAAACCCATGAACTGGAACAATCAGGACGGAAACGGCCCCTTCGGCGGTTTTCCTTTCGGCGGGTTCCCCTTCGGCAACGGAGGTTCGGAACGCCGCGAACAGCGCCCCTCTTTCCCCAAAGTATCGCTGCCCTTCAGCAGGCGCACGCTGTTTTTGCTGGCGCTGCTGCTGGCCGTCGCCGTCGGGCTGCCGATGATCGCCTCGTTCCTCGCCGATTATTACTGGTACGAGGCCGAGCGCATCACGTCGGTCTTCTGGACGCGGCTGCTGCCGCAGTGGGCGCTGCTGGGCGTCTTTTCGGCCGTCGCCTTCGTGATCGTCTATCCCAATCTGCGCGCAGCGCTGCGCATCGCCCGCGGCATCCCCGGCGCGAACGACGTGCTTTCGCTGATCCTGAACCACAAATGGAGCCGCTGGCTGCCGCTGGCCGTCGGGCTTTTCATGGCCGTCAGCGCCGGTTCCGACTCCATGGGGCAGTGGCAGATGATCCTTCAGTTCGCGCACGGCGGCGCCTTCGGCGTGAAAGACGCCATTTTCGGCAACGACGTGGGATTCTACGTGTTCTCGCTGCCGTTCTGGAATTTTTTGCAGAACTGGCTCATGGATCTGCTGTTCAACGTGTTGGTCGTCTGCGGCGCGCTGTACGCCTTCCGCCTTTTCAGCGGCGCGCGCCTCGGCAGCGTCGAGATCCCCCGCCCCGTGCGCGCCCATGCGCTGACGCTCGGCGCCGTGCTGACCGCGCTCTGGGGGCTGTCGTATGTGCTGCAGCGCTATCTGCTGCTCTATAACCCCAACGGCGTCGTTTTCGGCCCCGGCTATACCGACATCCACGCCACGCTGCTGGCGCTGTCGGCGCTGGCCGCGCTGGCTTTCGCCGCGGCGGGGCTGCTGCTGTTCGCGATCAGGAGCAACCGCAGCTGGAAATTCATCGGCATCGTCGTCGGCATCTTCGTCGTCTGCAACGTGGCGCTGCGCGGGCTCTATCCCGAGCTGGTGCAACGTTATATCGTGGTGCCCAACGAGTTCGAGAAGGAAAAGGAATACATCAGCAACAACATCGAGGCCACGCTCCACGCCTACGGCATGGACAAGATCGAGACCAGCGAGATCACGCCCGACGCGGGGCTGACCGTCGAAGACGCGGCGGCCGATCCGGAGACGCTGGAGAACATGCGCCTGTGGGACTACCGCGCGTTGCTGCGCAGCTACAAGCAGCTCCAGGAGATCCGCAGCTATTACGATTTCTCGGCCATCGACATCGACCGCTACACCATCGGCGGCAAGATGCGCCAGGTGATGCTGGCGCCGCGCGAACTGGACCTGAGCGGCATGCAGAACCGCACCTGGGTCAACCAGCATCTCGAGTTCACGCACGGCTACGGCATCGTCATGAACGGCGCGCGCGAAGTGGGACAGAACGGGCAGCCCAACCTCTGGATCAAGGACCTGCCGCCGGTCAGCGCTGTGGATCTGCCCATCAGCCAGCCGCAGATCTATTTCGGCGAAAACCCGATGAGTTACGCCTTCGTCAAAACGTCGGTGAAAGAATTCGACTATCCCATGGGCGAATCCAACGCGCGCAGCACCTACGAGGGCGACGGCGGCGTGCCCATCGGCTCGCTGTGGCGGCGGCTCGTCTACACGCTGGCGTTCGGCGACTCGAAGATCCTCTTCTCCGACGTGTTCACGCCCGAGAGCCGCGTCATCTACGAGCGCAACGTCCGCGCCCGCCTCAACCGCGCCGCGCCGTTTCTGACCTACGATTCCGACCCCTACATCGCCGTGATCGGCGGCCGCATCGTCTGGATCGTCGACGCGTACACCACGTCGAGCCTCTATCCCTACTCGGAGCCGGTCGGCCACCGTTACCGCCGCGGACGGCTCACCGGCGGCATCAACTACATCCGCAACAGCGTCAAGTGCACCGTCGACGCCTACGACGGCCACATGAAGTTTTACGTCATCGACGAACAGGATCCCATCATCGCCTGCTGGCGGCGCATCTTCCCCAGCCTCTTCACGCCCGGCGGCGAGATGAGTTCCGAGCTGCGCGCCCACCTGCGCTATCCGCGCGACCTCTTCTCCGTGCAGGCCAACATCTACCGCACCTACCACATGGCCGACCCGAACACCTTCTACAACAAGGAAGACGTGTGGAACACGCTGCAGGGCGAGGCAAACGAGGGCACGCTGTCGTCGTACTACGTGATGAACAAGCTGATCGGCGAGAGCAAGCCCGAGTTCCTGATGATGACTCCGTACACGCCCGTGGGGCGCGACAACATGATCTCCTGGATGGCCGGCCGCTGCGACGGCGCCAATTACGGCAAGCTCGTGCTCTACCGCTTCCCCAAGCAGACGTTGATCTACGGCCCCAACCAGATCAGCGCCCTCATCAACCAGACGCCGGAGATCAGCGCCCAGCTCTCGCTGTGGTCGCAGCGCGGCAGCGACGTGATCCTCGGCCATCTGCTTGTGGTGCCCGTCAACAACTCGCTGCTCTACGTGCGCCCGCTGTACCTCAAGGCCAGCCAGAGCGACCTGCCCGAGCTCAAGCGAGTCATCCTCTCCAGCGGCGGGCACGTCGTCTGGGACGAGACGTTCGAAGGCGCGCTGGAAAAACTGCTCAACTATCGGCCCGGCGAGCAGGACGCCTCACTCTCGCTCCCGTCCGGTCAGACTCCGCAATCGGGCTCCCAGCCCGCGCTCCCCGCTGCCGGAGACAGCGAAATCCAGGCCCTGGGGCGTCAGGCGAAAAACGCCTGGGACCGCTCCCAGCAGGCCCTGAAAAGCGCCGACTGGAACGCCTACGGTCAGGCTATGGGCGACCTGGAAAAAAGCCTGAACGCGATGTTCCCCCAAGGGATCCAGTAGCGCTGTATTGTAGATAAAACGCAAAGCCTCGGCCCGTTCCGGTTCGCACTGATATGCTCCCCCCATGAGGGGCAGTGGGATAAATCACTGTCAATTATGGAGGGAGCATATCAATAATTGTATATTATGGCTATTCTTATAATATTGTTGTTGTAAATATCGTTTTATTAGAAACTATAAGACTCAGCTTATTCTCTTCTCGTGTTACATTTGGCTCGTACATCTAAAGTTATTTCTGTAACCTGAAGTGCGCATAAACTGCCTGCCATGTGCCATCGCTTTCAGGAAACTCTCTCCACTGCGCCCCGTTTCCAGCGATTCATATCATCACCCTGCCGTGGATCGTGTTTTGCTTGGACGTCCGTGTTGACCTGTTTGGGGCTGGTAACAAGATATCTTTGATCCAATCCCATTCGTTGTCGGTCAGTTCATATCCTCTTATTCCCCTCCTGTAGATAAGTTTAAATACTTCTAGATCTTTAAATAATACAGCATTTTAACAAGATCTAGGGCTTGTTTAAAAAACATTTCAGCTTGTATTATTTCAATAAAATAACACTGGCAGCGACAAGAACAAAAGCGAAAAACGAAGCGTCAAGTTTGTCATAGCGGGTGAAAATTCTACGGAACCATTTGATTTTCTGAAAGAAACATTCAACCAAGTGTCGTTCCTTGTAAACATGCTCATCTATAAACCACGGTTCGGGATTATCGCTCTTCGGCGGGATAGTGTAACTTCCCTCCCGAGAAGTAATGTACTCTCTGATGGCTTGCGAACCGTAAGCCTTATCGCCGATGACGTTGCTCCCTCTGATTTCCGCTTGCCCGAGCAAGGACACGGCATGGCGGGAATCGTGGTCATTGCCGGGACTGAGCAGGAGCGCCAGCGGATTGCCTAAACCATCTACTATCGCATGAATTTTCGTATTCTTGCCGCCTCTGGACATGCCAATCGCTTGAGCCCCTTTTTCCCCCTTCCGGGGTTTTCCCTCTCCCGTTGGCACTTTGATGTACTTTGCAGGACGTGGAGTCGATAGAGAGATTTTCCATGTCGGCATCAGCGCTTAGGGCGGCAAAGATCGCCTCGAATATTCCCCGCTGTTTCCACAGCCTGAAACGTGCGTAAACTGCCTGCCATTTGCCGTAACGCTCCGGAAGATCTCTCCATGGCGCTCCACTTCTGGCAAGCCACAGAATCCCATTGATGATCCTGCGGTTATCGTATTTTGCCGGGCGTCCACGTTGACCTGATTTCGGGTGTTCGGGCGGCAGCATTCTCTTGATTCGATTCCACTCGCTGGAGGTCAGTTCATATCTTCTCTCTTCCATGAGAAAAGTTTAAGCGATTGGATCGATTTAGGCAACTTTGACGTTTTTTAAACAAGCCCTAGTATGAGAAAGGAGGAATTTGCCTTGTCAGATTATCAGGTAACGCTTCTGGGTACCCCCAGTGTTTATCGAAACGAAGAGCTGGTTTGTTTCCCCTACCGGAAAGCAGAGGGGATCTTCTACTATCTCTGCGTAGAGAAAAACGCCAGCCGCGACGAATTGGTTTCTTTTTTCTGGGGATCCTGCGGCGAGGACTCCGGCCGGAAAAATCTGCGTCAGGCTCTGTTCCAGATCCGCCGCTGTCTGGGGGGAATGTTATTATTCTTCAAGGACGGAATGGGCTGAAGCTGAACCAACGGTGCGGCGTCCGGACGGACTGGGACGCGCCGGATCCGGAATTTGCTCTGTGTCAGGAGCGATTTCTGGACTTCTTCTATCTGAAAGGCTGTCCGGAATTTGAGGCTTGGGTAGAACGCAAACGGGATCTGCAAATTTCCCGTAGTCTGTCCTACATCGGAAATCAACTGAAGAACCCCGCCGTTTGCGAGGACGTTGCCCGGCTGCAGGAGCTGATCGGTATCTGGCAGTTCTGGAAGCCATGGGACGAGGAAATGGTTCTCACCGGCATGAAGCGTTTTGCTCAGGCAGAAAAATACGATCTGGGACTTCAGCTGTATCAGGAGTTTGTCAAGTGTCTTCGGGATGATCTGTCTGAATCCCCCTCCCACGCGGTGGAACTGCTGTACCGGACGCTGCTCCACCGGAAGAAAGTTTCCTTTCTCCGCAGACCTCGCGCCCATGATAATTTTTTTGGCCGTTTGGCAGAACTGCAGTATATCGATGAACGGATCTTCTGGTTTTTGAACGAGGAATCCACCGTCTCCGTGGTTATTGAGGGGGAAGTCGGCGTAGGCAAAACTGCGCTGATGCGGCAGATTTTAGAGATGAACCACGGTTTCGACGTACTGCAACTGTCCTCCCATTGTTATAGCGTGGAGGAGGAAATTTCCCTGAGCGCTTGGAGGAACCTGTTTGTTCAGTTGGAAAGTCTGTGTATCGCCGGGACGCTCCAATTATCCGCGCGCAGTCTTCAGTTGTTGCCGCTTCTGCTCTCCGGACGAATCAGCGAAGAAGACGACAACAGCGCCTGGACTTCCGCTGCACTGATCAACGGCGTATTGGGACTGTTCAAAGAACTGGTAAGTCAGCGAAAGGTCATTCTGTATTTTGACAGTCTCCAATGGATGGATTCTGTCAGTCAACAGCTTCTGCAGCGAATTATGATTGAATTCGGCAACGATCAAGTACTTCTTATTGCCACCTGTCGCACTGACGAGCAGAAGAACATTCTCGGGCTGTTGCTGGCGCTGCGGGAGCGGAATATCATTACCTCTCTGCCTCTTTCCCCTTTTACGGAGGAAGAAACCGCTGCTGTCATCTGTGAAGCTCTACAGAACCCCGGCACATCCAATACCCCTGATACTCACGAACTGTTTCTTCGCTCAGAAGGAAATCCTCTGGTGCTGATGGAGACTCTGAGCGTCATCCGCCAGGAAGGGTGGAAAAAAGGATTGCCCCTGCCCCGGCTTGACATGCTGATCCAACTGCGGCTGAACCGTCTTGATGCCCAGCAGCGCCGGGTTCTGGATGCTCTGTCCATCCACTTTGAGCATGCAAATCTGGAAGACCTGGAACTTCTGACCGGCATTTCCTCTAAAGAGCAGATCGAATTGTTGGACCAGTTGCTGGCCGCCGGGTTCATCGTGGAGCAACCCTGGGGCAGCGGTATTGTTTATAAATTCAAGCACCAGTTTTACAAGGACTATGTTTACCAGAATCTCTCCATGGGAAAACGTCGGCTATGGCACGCTACTGTCGCAGAATTCTATGACAAGCAGAAAACCGGCGACCGTTGGTGGATCTTGCTTCCTTATGCCATTCGGCATTATGAATACGGCGGGAATCCGAAGCGGGCAGAGGCTCTGCAAAAACTCCAGAATGAGCGGAAATCATAAATCCTCTGAATCCATCTGTGAATAATTATTGTCTCTGAACAAACCGTCCACAGGCTTTTTCATTATAAGAGCCTGTGGACTTTTTATTACATTGTCAGAAAACAAACGTAGAAATTAACGTAATTTTAACGCTTCAACGCTACACTGAAAATGCGTTTGGCACCAAACAATATCCTTAAATTCTTGAAAAGGAGGAGGAACTAAAATGACCCCTGAAGAAAAACGAATGCTGGAAATCATTGATGAGAACAGGGACAAAATTCACAAGATTGCCAAAAAGATCTGGGAATTCAAGGAAGTCGGCTGGGAAGAATTCCAGTCATCCACCCTGTTGATGAACGCGCTGGAAAAAGAGGGCTTTGAAGTTCAACGGGGCCTCACTGGAAAGCATCCAAAATTCAATCAGGACGTGGACATGCCTACCGCCTTCAAGGCCGTGTTCAAGGGGAAGGAAGAAGGCCCCGCCATCGGTCTGATGCTGGAGTACGACGCTCTGCCCAACGGGCACGCCTGCGGTCATAATCTGATCGCCGCCGCCGGCTTCTCCGCCGCATTGGGCCTGAAAGAGGCATTCGCCCCCGTCGGATCTGTCATCGTCTACGGCACCCCCGCCGAGGAATTGGAGGGTTCCAAGCATTACATTCTGGAAGGCGGCTACATGGACGAGGTGGATCTAATGCTGGCCAACCACTATGGCGCCGACTGGTGCTCGGAAGTGACCGGCAAGGCCATCGTCTGGCCAACCCATGATAACTGGCTTACCTTCAAAGGCCGTACTGCCCATGCCTCCTCCGCTCCCCAAAAGGGCCGCAGTGCTTTGGATGCAGTGATTCTGACCACTGTGGGCTTGGAATTCCTGCGGGAACACATGTTGGAAACCAATCGCATCCACTATATCATCTCCAAGGGCGGCACGGCAGCCAACTCTGTTCCCGATCTGGCCACGCTGAATGTGGAACTGCGGAGCAACGACTCCGCCGAATTGAACTCCCTGATGCGACGGGTAGACAACATTATCAAGGGTGCCGAACTGATGACGGATACCACTGCCGTTTACAAGTGGGACGCCCCGTGGTACTGCGCCACTCCCGTTCCTTCTCTATACCATTACGCGGCGGAGTACGCTGCCGATTTGGGAATTGATTCCTCGCGCTTTACGTTCGGTAATCTGCCCAAGGCTTCCTCTGACTTGGGGTGTGTGGCCTATAAGATCCCTACGGTGGAAATTACCTTCCCCATTGTGCATGACGGTGAGCCTGTCCCCGTGGGACATGCGGACGAGACGGCTCTTCTGACCTGCAATGAGTATCCTATTGATCAGTGCATGCTGGCCGGTAAACTGATGGCCCTGACGGGCCTGCGGGTGGCTGGCGACCCAAAGAAGCTGGCGCATCTGAAAGCCGAGTTCGCCCAAAACTACCGCGAGTGATCTCCTTTGAGTCAAGCGGTAATCCAGAGTTCTCCGTCTAAAGTAAATGCCAAAATGTCAAATTACGAAAGGAGAGAGTAACATATGTCAGATAATATGAAAAATCTATCGTCCACAAAAGAACTGAAGCGTGTCCTTGGCTTCTGGGACCTGATGGCAGTCGGCATCGGTTCCATCATTGGTTCAGGTATCATGTCTCTGACCGGCTGGGGCATTGATGACACCGGCCGAAGCATCTGCATCGCTTTCGTCGTTGGCGGTCTCATCGCCATTTTGGCCCGCTCCCCTCAGATCTTTTTGAACTCGGTGGCTCGTTACAGAGGCGGCGACTATTCTATGGTCGGCACCTTCCTGGGGCCCCGCTGGACCGGTACCTACTCTATGATTGCCCTGCTGACCAGTGTTACACTGTCCATGTACGCCCTTTCCTTCGCAGACTACGCCATGCCCTTCCTGCCTGCCCTCACCCGAAAAACTATTGCATTGGGCATACTGACACTGCTTTTTATCACCAACACTTTCGGCATCAATGCATTTGCTAAAGTCCAGAATCTGGCCGTGATATTTCTGGTCATTTCCCTGACCATCTTCACGGCTGTCGGGCTCACTAAGCTGGACGGCAACTACTTCGACCCCGCCAGCTTTATGACCCGCGGATTTATGGGGCTGTGGCAGGCTTCTGTCCTCATGAGCTACACCTGTGACGGCGCCCAGTTTGTCACTCAGATGAGCGGCGAAGCCAGGAATCCCACTCGCGACATTCCCCGGGTCATGCTGTTCTCCACTCTGGGTGTTTCCGTGTTCTACGGTTTGATTGGCATTGTGGCCGCCGGAGTGCTGCCTATCAATCAGGTTGCCGGTCAACCTCTGAGCGTCGTGGCTTCTGCGATTCTGTCCAAGCCCCTATACTACTTGTTCTGCATCGGCGGCGGTTGGATGGCCCTGCTGACCACCCTGAACAGTTCCATCGCTACCTGTACCAAGCCCCTGATGCAGGCCTGCAACGACGGCTGGTATCCCCGCTCTCTGGCCCGTTTGCATCCCAAGTACCGAACTCCCTTGATTTTGCTGGCTTTCTATTATGTGGTTGGCTTTGTGCCCATCGCTTTCAATATTAATATCGGCATCATCAGCAATATCACTATTACCGTAGGTGCCATCACCAAATCCATGATCGTGCTGTGCCTATGGAGAATGCCCAAGGTGCTGCCGGAAGTCTGGAAAAAGTCCGACTTCCATATCAGCGACGGTGCATTGAAAACGCTATGCATCGTAGATCTTCTGGTCATTGTTGTCTCCGGCGTCACTTCGTCCTTTAAGCTGCCCTTGTCTCTGTTGTTAGGCAACCTGGGCGTGGTCGCCTTCGCCTTTCTCTTCGGCAGTCTCCGCTACAAGAGCGGCAAGGTCAAAGTGGAGAACAGCTATGAGTTATCCTGACGCATTCTGATTCCGCGCTGCATTTCATACTCCGCAGGCTGCCAGTTGCATTCCGTTCGCAAATTTCATGCGGTTTAGGTACGTGATTTAAGCGTTCCGAAGAAGTTTCCCATCGATGAATTATCGTAGGAACTGTTTCTATTGGGCATTGACGGCTGAAAGTGGCATTCTTGATCCAAGTTCTAATATTGTACCGCGACTCCTGGTCACTGTGGAGTGCGAGTCTATCAGTGACCTTTTCGTTTTTTAAGCTTCGCAGATCGTATCGGTCACAGGAGAAGCCGTCATGTTCGTGCTGATTCTGTACCCCCTACTATCTTGCCGCAGAGGTCAATGACGGTGCATATATTCATCCCCTTTTACCAGATATTCTGCATTTGAATATTTTCTTGTTAATACGAAAGACCTTCTGCCGTAGATTTCATTCTACTGCAGGAGGTCTTTTTGTTCTTAGGTATACAATCCAAGTGCAACGGGAAATAAAAGAAACATTGAACCTCGAGTGAGGACGAAGTATTCACAAGGACAGTGCTGCCGATGGACAGTGCTGCCGATGGGTTGCTTTTCCGTAAAGCGAGATGCGGCTCGGATCAGAACATCAGGTGCATGAACGCCGCCGTGATGGGGATGGCGATGAAGGTGCGCTCAAAGAAGCAGATTACGAGATCGCTCAGCTTGAGAGGCAGTTTGGAAGCCAGCATGACCATGATGGTCTCCGAGAAGAAGATGATCTGGCAGATGGAAACCGTGGTGACCATATAGCGCGCCTTGATGGAAAGCTCGCCTGCCTTGTCGGCGATGAGCATGACGGGCAGGAACATCTCGGCGATGCCTACGGGCAGCGAAGGCGCAATGGCTTCGGCGTCGGGAACGGCACAGAGTTTGAGAACGGGAACGAAGATCTTGCCGATCCACTGAAACACCGGCGTGTAGGTGGCGACGATCAGCCCGAGGATGCCCACGCCGGCCAGAAGCGTCAGGACTTTGGGATACACCGTCATGGCGTCGAGGACGCTGTCCCTTATTTCCGGCAGAAGTTTTCCGGCCGTATAGGCTTTTTTCTCGGCGCGCTCGAAGCCTTTGGCGATCAGGTTGCCCGTGCCGCGCTGGGCCAGGATCTCCTCCTCGGTCTGGGCGCACCCATCGGCGTAAACGCTGCGTTTGTTCCGCAACGGCGGCAGGCGGCAGATGACGGCGCTGATCATCAACGTGATGACCAGTGAGCAGAAATAGACGCGCAGGAAGTAGTCGCCCAGCCCGGCAGTTTTAATGACCATGTAGGCGAACCCCACGCTCACGGCGGAAAAGCCGGTGGCGATCAGGTCGGCTTCTTTCTCGGTGTACATGCCTTTGCGGTACTGCCGGTTGGTGATGAGCACGCCCACCGACGAGGAACTGACGAAGGAAGCGATACAGTTCACCGCGGCGTATCCGGGAACCTTGAACACGGGGCGCATCAACGGCTCCATGAGCGTTCCCACCATGTCCACCAGACCGTAGTTCAGCAGGAACGGCAGAAACACGCAGCTCACCGGAATGATCCACGCCACGCCGACGACGATGGCGGGCACGGCGGTGCCGCCGGTGGCGGAGCCGACGATGAACTCCGGCCCCGCGAAGCCGGGGATCGTGGCGTCCATCGTGTAGATCAGCGTAAACACGCCGCCCATCAGGTAAAACACGGGATAGATGAAGGATTCGCTGCCGTAATACCTGCGCAGCCTCGAGCCTTCGGGCGCGAAGAACTTGCCGTAAACGCTGAGGATACCATTGAGCGCGATGATGATCGTGATGCCCCAGAGCCCCGCGCTGCCCAGCGCGCTGATGAAGTAGTTGTAGATATGGCCGAAGGGCACGTCGCTCTTGCCGTTGACGGTGATGTTGACGAAGAAGACGAAAATGGCGACCGCCGAAAAAAGAACGGCTTTCAGCGCGCCGACCGCTTTGCTCCGCAAGGAAAGTTCCAGCCGGTCCACCAGCAAGATGTCGTTGAGGTTCAGCGACGCGCGTTCTTCCGCGGAGAGTTTGTCGTAGAGGATCTTGTCAGAGTTCATGGATTCCTCCCTCCCGACTTATTTGCCTTCCTTCCGATTTTTCTGAAGAGCGAGGATGGAGAGGAACTCGAAGACGATGTTGGCCGCCAGGTAGGCCGTGATCTCGCCGTGATCGTAGGCGGGAAGCACTTCGACGATGTCGAATCCCGCGAAGTTGACCGTCGTCAGCGCCCGCATCAGCGTCAGGGCTTCCAGCGACGTGAATCCGCCCACTTCCGGCGTGCCCGTCCCCGGCGCGTAAGCGGGATCGACGAAGTCGATGTCGAAAGTGAGGAACGCGGGCTTGTCACCGACGCGCTCCTTGATGGCGTCGATCAGCGCATCCAGCCCCATCTCGCGGATCTTGTGGGCGGGGATCAGTTTCATGCCGAGATCGGCGGCCATCTTATGCTCGTTGGGATCGTAAAGCGAGCCGCGCATGCCGACCTGGATGCAGCGCGAAGGCTCGATGAGCCCCTCTTCGAGAGCACGGCGGAACGGCGTGCCGTGGTTGTATTTCTCGCCGAAAACTTCGTCGCAAAGGTCCGAATGCGAATCGAAATGGATCAATCCTACGGGGCCGTATTTCTTTGCGACGGCGCGAAGCTCGGCCAGAGTGATGGAGTGATCGCCCCCGAGCACGATCGGCAGGGCCCCGTCGTTCAGGATCCCGGCGACGCCCGCCTCGATCGCCGCGTAGGAAGGATGGATGTAACCGGGCACGATGGGAAAATCCCCCAGATCGCCGCCGGTCAGGGAATCCATGATGTTCACCTGCTGTATCACATTATTGGGCTTCATCATGCAGGAGATGTTGCGGATCGCCGAAGGCCCGAAACGGGAGCCCGATCGGAAGGAGCTGGCGGTGTCGAAAGGAGCGCCGGCGACGGCGAAGTCGAGTCCCTTGGCGTTCTGGACGCGGGCCATGCGCATAAAAGTTCCCATGTTGCAGAAACGAGGCGAAGAGAGCGCGCTTGCAGGCTGATTGGACATAAAATATTCCCCCTATGATTTTTGGATGGGTTTCACTGACGCTCAGAGTACCGGTCTCTCTGTGTCTTCACGATATCATGGGTCTTCGTTTTTGTACTTATACCGAAAAAATAATGACCTATATCGCTCACCAGTCTTAAAATTATTTATAAAAAAGTCATTTATAGATTTACGTCATATTATCGAAAAAAGATGTGCCTCAATAGACAAAGTGCCGGACGATCTATCCTGAAAACGTTATAATTTATCAGCTAATTCATATGTCCCTTTCTTCTTATTAAAATGATAAACTGCTTTTATGAGAGAAATCGTATTCACCGGCGGTATGTTGCGGCTCAAACGCAAAAGGAGGTGACAGAATGAACCTGAAGCAACTGGAATACGTGATCGAAATCAGCAAGTGCGGTTCCATCAACAAGGCCGCCCAAAACCTTTACGTGGCACAGCCGTCGCTAAGCACCTCTATCAAGCAGCTGGAACAGGAACTGAAATTCAACGTATTTCGGCGCAAGAACTCTGGCATAGAGCTTACATCCGAAGGCAAAATGCTGCTGCTGTCGGCCAAACTCATCATCTCTGAGGCAGAGCGCATCCGACGCATTCCCCTTCTTTTCGACAGCCAGAAGAACTTCTCCATCTGCGGCACGTGGTCGTCGCTGCTCATGTGCAGCTTCATGCAGTTCCGCAACGAATTCCCCGAAGCCTCTCTGCAGGACAACATCAAAGAGACCAGCATCCGCCAGGCCATTCGCGACGTGATGGACCAGACCTACCGCCTCTCCATCGTTTCCTGCCTCGACAGCCGCCGCAGCCTCTATCACTTGGAAATGCAGAAGTATCATATCAAGATGACGCCTTTGGCCGTCAATGTACCTCCCGTAGCCGTCGTTTCCATGAACCATTACCTGAGCCGTTTCCGTGCCGTCACCACCGCTCAGCTCAAAACCTGCCCTATCGTCGCTTACGACACCTTCAACAGCGATGACTGGCTTGGCGCTTTCGGACTCGACAGCAGCTGCGAGATACTCAACATCTTCGACCGCGGCGCCCTGCAGGACGCCATCCGCCATAACTACATCGCCATCCTGCCCATGGATCCCGATCTAGAACAGAGCATCCCCAACATCGTCATGCGCCGCATCTCCAACGGCCCCATGTCCAGCATTTACATGCTGCACCAGATTTCCTATCCGTTGAACCCGCGCGAGAAAAAATTCATCGCCCGCTTTCAGGCCCGCTTGGACTCCATCTACGGCAGCCGGGCGCGATAGGAACCTTCCCGACGGAGAAAAGCGCCGCCCCTCTTGGTTTCGTGCGAAATCGAGAGGGGCGGATCGTTTACTCTTACCAATAAGCGTTTGAATTGCCTGCGGTAACTTCGTCCGCGCAGATTGTTCCGCATAGGATGAGCTATGTGAAAAGACGCGGCGTTGAGGAGTGTTTTTCGGCCGTAAGGGATACGGGGCCCGGAGTGCGGAAAAAAGGTTGACATGAGTGTATAGTGGCTATATACTTTCGCCATGATGGACATGAAATTTAAAAACAAGTCAAGACTCAGTTATGTTTTTCTGCGGATTGTGAGCAAAACCATGGATATCGACAAGAAAGCCCGATATTTCGGGACCGACCAGCCTCTCTACGAAGCCGAGATCCACATGCTGAAGGCGGTCAAGGAAAACGAGGGGATCCATGTCACGGGGCTGGCCGATATGCTGGGCGTCACCAAGGGCGCTGTTTCTCAGACTCTGATGAAGTTGCAACGCAAGGGGATGATCGTCAAGGAAACGGATCCCGCCAATCTGTCGCGGCTGACTCTCAAATTGACGCAGAAAGGAAAGACGGCTTACCTGAGCCACGAAGAGCTCCATCGGAAATACGAGAAAGTGTTCAGCGATATCCTTGCGGATTATCCGGAGGCGAACAAAGCTTTTTTGCGGAGCTTTTTCAGTATGCTCGAGGAAAAGCTTGACAAGTTTATGGAATGAAGAAGCGGAAGTTTCCGCTTTCCGAAAAACTTTTTGAAAAGCAGAGAGCGATTGTTTTTAGCGAAAGAGTATAGTAGCTATACTCTTTCGCCCCATTACAGAGATTTTTTCGGCAGGTAAAGCTTTGTCCCGTCCCGCAATCGAAGATGCCCGCGAAACGCCGAAAGGCTCTGAAGGAAGGAGTAGTTCAGATGAACTGTACAAGGAGATCATATCTGTGCGCGGCGCGGTCCTCTTGTTTGCAGGGGCGGAGGGTGACGCGGCTTTCCCTTTTCGCCGTCCTGTTCGTCCATATTGTTTCGGCGAACCTGCCCGCGGCGAAAGCGGCTCCGCCTCCGAACCGCCCCGTCCCCGTGGAGCTCTTCGTGGCGAAGGAAAAGGATATGGCGCTGGCCCGAGAGTATATCGGGCACGTGGAAGCCGTTCAGGCCGTCGAGCTTCGTCCGCAGGTGTCGGCCGTCATTGAAAAGGTCGAATTCCCGGAGGGGGCCGAAGTGAAAGAGGGACAGCTGCTCTTCACTCTGGATCGACGTTCTTTCTCCGCGGCGGCGGAACTGCGCAGGGCGGAACTCGCTCAGGCCCAGGCCGACAGGGACAGAGCGCGGCGCCTCCTCAAACGCATGGAGGCCGCCGATAAACGTTCGGTCACGGCGTCGGCCCTTGACGACGCTCGTTGCGCCGTGCTCGACGCCCGGGCCAAAGTACGGAGGGCGACGGCGGCTCTGAGGATGGCCGAGATCGACCTGGAACGAACGAAAATCTGTTCGCCGATCGACGGCCGCATCGGGGCGGCGCTGGTCACCCGCGGCAATTACGTGACTTCGGCGACCCCGCTCGCACGGGTGGTGCAGACCGATCCCATACGCGTCTCATTCGCTCTGTCCGACCGCGAGTATCTCGCCGGCCGGGCGTTTTTCGCCGGCGGCACGAAGGGCGCCGGTACATTCTCAGTTCGCGCCGTCCTACCTGGCGGAGTGGAACTTCCCGGCCAAGGGCGTCCGGATTTTATCGATAACCGCATGAATCCCGGGACAGGAGCCATCCTCGCGCGTTGCCGCTTCGACAATCCGGACGGATTGTTGGTACCGGGAGGGCTGGTGACGCTCCGGGTACTCCGTTCTGCGGGGCCGGTCCTGACTGTGCCGCAGGAAACGGTCGTTTCCGACCGGCAGGGCGATTTCGTCTGGTTCGTCGACGACGGCGGGATCGTCTCTCGCCGTTCCGTCGTCGTCGGTCAGACTGTGGACGGGCTTGCCGAGATCGTCGAAGGCCTGGCCCCCGGCGACCGCATCGTGCGCCGGGGGATGCAGCGCGTGCGGCACGGCAGCGCCGTAACGGCAATAGCGCCGCCTGAGGAACGGTGACGACGTCATGATCTCGAAGTTCTTCATCGATCGTCCGCGTTTCGCTGTCGTTCTTTCTCTTCTCATGTCCGTCGTCGGAGCGCTGGCGCTCTTTCTGCTTCCCGTCGCCCAGTACCCCGAGATCGCGCCGCCGACGATACGCGTCTCGACCGTTTATCCCGGCGCGTCGGCTCGGGTCGTGTCCGACACGGTAGGAGCGCCGCTGGAAAAAGCCGTCAACGGCGTCGAAGGTATGATGTATCTGTCGTCGTCGGCTTCGGATTCCGGGGCGTACGTCATGAGCGTGACTTTCGAGCTCGGCACCGATCCGGATATGGCGCTGGTCCGGGTGCAGAATCGAATGCAGCTCGCCTTGCCTCAGTTGCCCGTCGAAGTGGTCGCCCGCGGACTCTCGGCGTTGCCGGTATTCATGTCGCCCATCGCTCAGCTGAGTTTAGTCTCTCCCGGGGGGACTCACGACCTGCTGGCGCTGAACGATTACATGAAAAACAACGTCAAAGACGCCATCGATCGCGTCGACGGCGTGGGAGACTCGTTCCTCATCGGTTCGGGGCGAAGTCTCAGAGTCTGGCTGAATCCGGAACGCATCGCCAACCTGGGACTTTCCGTCGACGACGTGGTAGCGGCGATACGGAGCCAGAACCGGCAGGCGGCTATCGGAGCCGTGGGGATGGCTCCGGGCAACGAAGGGACTCCGATAGCTTATTCCCTCGAAACGAAAGGACGTCTGAACGACGCGGAGGATTTTAGAAACGTGATCGTGCGTACGGATTCCGACGGCAGTCGCGTCACTCTCGGTCAGATCGCCCGCATCGAGATTGGAGCCGAGAGTTACGGCTTCGAAGGGTTTGTCAACGGGGCTCCCTCGTCCAGCTTGAAGATCAGCCAGTCGCCGGGTTCCAACGCCTTGGAGGTCATGGCGGCGATCAGGACTCAGATAGCCCGTCTGGAACGGGATTTCCCGAACGACATGGAAATGGCGATCGTCTACGATGCGACGGCTTTCGTCAGAGCGTCTTTCGTGGAGATCCTCGCGACGCTGGGGCTCACCTGTCTGCTGGTTGTCGTCGTATGTTACCTGTTCCTGCAGAGCTGGAGAACGACTCTGGTGCCCGTGGCGGCCATCCCCGTATCCTTGCTGTTCGCGCTCGCCGGGCTGTCCGCCCTCGGGTACAGTCTCAATATCCTGACGCTGTTCGGGTTCATCCTGGTGATCGGCACGGTGGTGGACGACGCCATTCTCGTGGTGGAGCGGGTGCAGTTCGTCATGGAACGGGACGGCGCCGATGCCCGCTCGGCAACGGTCCGCGCCATGAAGGATATCACGACGCCTATGGTCGCCACAACGATGGTGTTCCTGGCTATCTTCGTCCCCGTGGCTTTCATGAAGGGGATGACCGGCATCATCTACCGGCAGTTCGCGGTCACCATCGCCCTCGCCGTTTTGTCTTCGCTGGTCGTCGCGCTGACGCTCAGCCCCGTGATGTGCGCATCCCTGCTTTCCGCCGCCGCACCGACGGCGAAAGGCCCGCTCGCATGGTTCAACCGTCTGCTGGAACGAACCCGTTCAAGCTATGTGAGGGGATCGGTATGGATCGCCCGCCGTTCCGCCGTAACGCTGCTGCTGTTCCTTCTGATCGGCTGCGCGGGATGGTTCATGCGGAGGAAGATCCCCACGTCGTTTCTGCCCGACGAGGATCAGGGCTGCGCTTTTCTCGTCGCTCAGCTGCCCGAAGGGGCTACCAGGAGCCGGACGGTCCCTTTGATCGAAAGGCTGTGCCGTAGGGTGGAAGACGTGCCGGGGATCGAGTGGGTCCTGGGTTTCCCGGGCAACAATTTCATCGGCGGATTCGGAGCGGACGAGAGCGTGGGCTCTGTCTGGGCGACTCTCGAGGACTGGTCGGAACGCTACGCGCGCGAGGGGCAGGATCTGAACTCCGTCATGGCGAAACTGCGCGGCATCGCCGCTTCGGTTGCGGAAGCGCGGGTGATGGTGTTCACGTTGCCGCCCATCCTCGGCGTCAGTCTGAGCGGAGGACTTGACTTCCGTCTCCAGTCGCGCCGGGGATTCGATCCCGCCGAACTGTATCAGGTGCTCCTGGATTTTCAGGGACGTCTCGCCCGGTGTCCGGAAGTGCTGTTCAGTTACAGTCCTTACACCGCCAGCGTGCCTCATATGCGTCTCAACGTCGACCGCGCCAAAGCGGAAGACCTGAACGTACCGATCTCGTCGGTTTTTTCGACGCTCCAGTGCTATTTCGGCACTTACTACGTGAACGACGTCAACCTTGGGAACCAGACCAACAAGGTCCTTCTGGGAGCGGACGCGCCGTTTCGGCAGAACGTCGACGGGATGGCGCGGATCCATGTCCGCGGCAGGACCGGACGGCAGGTGCCCCTGAGCGCTTTGGCGGCGACGGAAAAAAGCTTGGGGCCGAGCGAAGTGGATCGCTACAACCTCTATCCCGCAGCCGCCGTTACCGTAAGACTCAAACCCGGCGTCAGCACCGGGCGGGGGATGGCTCTCCTTGAAGAACTGGCAAAAGAACTGCCCGAAGGCTATGGCTACGAATGGTCCGGCATGAGCTTTCAGGAAAAGCGCACCGGCGAATCCGGCGAACTGAGCCGCGTGCTGTTGCTGGCGCTGCTCTTCAGCTATCTTTTCCTGGTGGCTCAATACGAGAGTTGGACGCTGCCCCTGTCGGTGCTCCTGTCGCTGGTAACGGCTTTCGGCGGCGCTCTGGCTGGCGTGTGGATCATGAAGCTGTCGCTGAGCGTCTATGCCCAGCTGGGGATCCTTCTGCTCGTGGGACTGGCCTCGAAGAACGCCATCCTCATCGTCGAATTCGCCAAAGCGCTGCGGGAACGAAACGGACTGTCGATCCTCGACGCGGCCTCGCAGGCCGCCCATGAACGATATCGCGCCGTGCTGATGACGGGTCTGACCTGTGTCTTCGGCATCCTGCCCATGCTTTTTGCCGCAGGCGCGTCGTCGGCCAGCCGAAGGGCCGTCGGCAGCGTCATGGTGTTCGGGATGGCGATCGCTACGGTATTGGGCGTTTTCCTGATCCCCGGGCTGTTT
The DNA here is from genome assembly GCF_033060595.1 of Pyramidobacter sp. YE332. Lineage (NCBI taxonomy): Bacteria > Thermotogati > Synergistota > Synergistia > Synergistales > Dethiosulfovibrionaceae > Pyramidobacter > Pyramidobacter sp. YE332. The sequence continues at coordinate 2,532,698 of NZ_CP133038.1, forward strand.
GTCCTGTTCGAAAGACGTGCAAAAAGCGGCGGCGCTCCCGCCGTCACGCCGAAGAAGACGAGGTGAGACCGACGCGATGAACGGGAAAAAATTTGCGCTTGCCGCGCTGGCGACAGCGGCGCTGACGGCACTGGTTTGTCCGCAGGGACGCGCCGCGCGGAGGACGGAAAAGGCAAATGAAGGCGACTGGCTGCGTCTGGCGGAACGATATCCTTTGACGGCTTCTTCGGCAAACGGAGAACGGCTCTCCGCATCGGTTCTGGCCAGATGGTGGGACGCGCTGGACGATGAGCTTCTGCCGGAACTGATCGTTCGCGCCCTGAAACATAATAAAGATATGGACGCCGCGCTGGCGCGGGTATACGAAGCGCGGGCAGCGCTGGGCATTGCCGAGGCCAGTCTCTCGCCGACCGTCAGCTTGGGCGGGAAAACCCACAGAAGCCGGATTTCCGACAACACGGGAGGAACGGGAGAACGCAGCGGACACCGTTTGGGGTTCGACGCTTCATGGGAGATCGATCTGTTCGGCCGGCTGCGCCGGGGCGCTTCGGCGCGACGCGCCGACCTGGAAGCCGAGGTCGCCGGACTGCAGAACGTCTGGGTCTCGATCGCCGCCGAGGTGGCGCTGAACTATGCCGATTACCGTTCGCTCCAAGCCAGGATCGACATAATGGAACGGAATGTCCTGCGTCAGGAGGACATGCTTCGTCTCGTCGCCTCGCGCCGCGCAGCCGGCCTGAGCGACGGACTGGCGGAACAGCAGGCGCGGTACGGCCTGGAGTCGACCCGCGCCGGTATTCCGCCGCTGAGGTCTGCTCTGGAAGCGAAGAGCAACGCCCTCTCCATTTTGATCGGAGAGATCCCCGGTTCTCTGAACGACGCGCTGGCTTCCCCTGCTCCGGTCCCCCGACCGAAGGCCGCTCTTGTGACGGGAATCCCCGCCGAGACGCTGCGCCAACGCCCGGATATCCGCATAGCCGAACGTCGTCTGGCTGCGCAGGCGGCGCGGAAAAAAAAGGCCGCTGCCGAGCTTGCCCCTCAACTGCGCCTGTCGGGTTCCGTCGGTTTCGAATCACTGAATTCAGGAAACCTTTTCTCGCCCGGATCGCAGGGATTTTCGATCGGCCCCCTGATCTTCAGTTGGCCGCTCTTCAACGCGGGAGCCCTGCGCCGCAACGTTCGGGCCCAGGGTGCGCGTGAAAAGGCGCTGCTGGCCGCCTATGAAAAGACCGTGCTGAAGGCTGCCGCCGAAGTGCGCGACGCCCTTGCGGCCTACGGGCAGGAAAATTTGCGCCGGCAGTCCCTGGAAGCCGGGCGTTCAGCAGCCCGGCGCGCGCTTGAACTTGCCGAAGACCGCTATCGTCAAGGGCTGTCCGATTTCAGCGAAGTGCTGGGAGCACAGGGCGCGCTCCTGTCTCTGGAGGACGGACTGGCGGCAAACGCCGGCAACATGACCGGCGCTCTGATCAGACTTTACAAGGCCCTCGGAGGAGGCTGGGCGCCTTTGTCCCCGGAGGGAAGACTTCAGCCGATCTCCGACGCCGTCAAGCACGGACGGTAGCCTTTTCGCACTTGCAAAGCGCAAACTTCATTTCGCGCGTTTCCCATGCGATATTTTGGGACCGCGGCAGGTATCTGACTGTAACCCCAGTCCATGCCGAAAACGTGCTCCCTTGCCGACGAAAGCCGTCAAACGACGTTCCGCCCGTTCCGGTTTCGCGCGAAACTGGAACGGGCGGAACGATTATTTATTTTAGTGCATGTAAATTAACTCATTATAATGACTGCGTTTGCGAGAAATGTTCCACGTGGAACATTTCGTATAGGTGTTTGGAATAGCATCTGCTGACACTACTCCAGCTTCGTCGCCTACACAAGCTCGCGCAGGAACCGCGCGGCGATGGAACGGGCGAGGACCACGGGCTTGCCGGTGATTCGGCGAACCTGTTCCTTCATCGCCAGCGTGTAGCCCATGCAGTCCATGACGAGAGCGTCGGCGCCCCAACGGGCGAGTTCTTCCGCCGCGGCGGGGATCGTTTCTTCGGGACGGACGTAGGGCGATGCGCCAATGGAACGATTTTGCTCGGTGATCTGCGACCAGCGGCGCGACGACTGTTCCAGCTGATCCGGCGACGGCATGAAGACGCCGAGTTTCGCGCCGGCCGGCACGACGGCCTGAACCATGTTGAACAGGATTTTCTGCGGCCTCAGCAGCAGCCCGCCGGTTGGAAAGTCGGGGAACTCGCCCGTGCAGAGCAGCAGGACGGCGGGGATCCCCGCGGCGAGGTGGGCGGCGATCTTCTGACGCACCAGAGGTGTCACTGCACGTTCGCAGATTTTCACAGACGTGCCGTCGGCCATTCTCGTGACCAGCACATAATCGCCCGGGCGCGGCGCCATGGCGGCAATCTGTTCGGAACTCAGGCCGTCCAGCGCTCCCGCTTCGATCAGTTCCACTTCCGCCCCGAGGATCTTCATAAGGTCAGGCGTGACGTCTGTTCTTGGCGCCTGCCCAATGGTGACGGTCCCTACGCGCAAAGTCATGGCCGGGCCTCTTACGCCTGAGGATCCGCCGGCGGCAGATCGCCCATGCTTTGAAGTTTGTTCATGGCCCCGTAACGTTTGAGGGTCAGATCGAATTCTTCCTCGCTGTAAAACTTGCACTTGCCCTCGCCGAACGCTTTCGCCGTTTCGATGGCGAAGCGCACGGCCGCCTCGATGTCTATCGGTTGCGAGCTTCCCGTAGCACAGCCGGGGACCGTCGTCTGCGACGTCAGCGCCACGCCGACGACCGGCGCTTTGGTGGCCGTGCAGGGCTGGAGGATGCTGTTCAGGTGATAGAGCCCGTTGCCGTAGGGCGTGATGTCGGTCATGCTGAGGGGAAAAACCTTGGGCAGCTCCCCCGTGACGGAGCTCATGATCTCGAGCAAATCTTCGCTGACGCGCAGGATCCAGCCCTCCTTGGCCGTCGGCGAGATGGCAAAGCCGCGGGCGTTGACGATCCGGTTGCCGCGCGTCGTGTCGATGGACAGGACGGCGTCCAGCTCCTCGCCCATTTCTTCGCGGTTGGCGATGGTCATGTTGATGGGAGAACCCATGAACGGCACGGGATCGTGAGGGCGTGTAGGAGAATTGGGGCAGATGTGAGTGGAGACGAACACGTCGCCTTTGAGCGCGTCGCCCTTTTTCGCCATGTCGCCCAGTTTCATGGCGACGGCCACGGCCGACACGGCGCCGTCGCCGTCGGAAACGAGCCCGATCCGTTCGGGGCGCGCGCCGATGCCGCCGAGACGGCCGACGATACCGATGGTGGGGGCTGTGCCGCCGTTATGTTTGCCTTCGGAGCCGTAGAACCACGTTTTGACGAAATCAGTGCTGCCTTTGGGGCCGTGAACAGTTTTGACGGAGATCTGTTCTTCCGGCACGCCGGCGGCCATCAGCGCTTGTTTGACGCTCTCGCCGCTTACGGACGGCGAGTCGAGCAGTTCAAGCGCGTTTATCGTATAAAAAAGAGACATGATTGGTACCTCCTTGATTTTCTACGTCTATTTTTTCTCTTCGGTCATTGCGAACGCGGCGGCTGCGCTACTTCAGCGTGACGTAGGGCAGCACGTCCCTGCCGACGACCTTCTCGATAGGTTCCAAAAGTTCCCGGCAGAACATGCCTGCGCCAAGAGGGATCCTGTCCGCAGGGACCAGCGTCACGAAAACGCGCCGCCCCTTTGCGAGCTCCGCCGTGGTGACGGGAAGTCCGGTTTCTGCGTCCGTGGTCATGATCAGATCGGGGAAGGTCCCCAGCCGTTCGCCGCCGCGGTCCAGCGTCATGAATTCGTTCCAGAACGCGAGTTCGCACCCGCCTGCGGAAACGACGCCATGGTCGAACCCGCCTTCGGTAATCAGGTCGATAGCGTCCACCGTGCCCGCCGTAACGACGCGGCCGCCGAGAAAGCCGACCGCCGCCTGGACAACAGCTTCGGCTCCGCGGGAACGGGCTTCAAGCATTTTCGTCCCAGTTTCGATGGCCAGCATCACGGCTCCCGGCGCGGCATGTTCTTTCAAATAATGGGCTTTGACCGGATTACGGGCCACCGCAACCAGTCCTCCGGCCTGAACGGCGCACTGCCGCACAAGCGCCGCTACGGCCTCCATGGGGCCGCTGAAAGCCGCTTCGAGGTAGCGCCCCGTCTCGGGATTTCCTCCCGCCGCCGTCTGCTTCGAAACGTAACGATTGTCGCGGTGCAGCGCCATGGATCCCATGACGCCGGTGGGATGCGCGCGTCCGTTGCACGGCGCGTCGATCAGGGGCAGTCCGCTCATGGCGGCCGGCAGCCAGCCGTTGAACGTCGAGCCGCCGCCATTTTCGTTGGTGATCAGTCCGGCCGGAGGCGACACGTCCAGTTTTGCCATCAATTCAATGACACGCATGGCCGCTTCGGGCTTGGCCATCGCTTCTTTCGAGGCCGGCGCCCCCACCGCCGAACAGGTGACGACGACCGCTTCGGGATCGATCTCGTCCAGCGAGACCAGTTCCAACGGACCGGCGGAAAGAGCCGCTTCGCCGAGCGCGCGCCCCTTGGCCATCGAACCGCCGCCGCCACCGCCGAGAAAACAGCCGCCCAGCAGCGCGGCTTCCACGTGTTCCTGAGTCAGTTTCAGCCGAGACATGCAAAGACCTCCTTCAACACAAGGCCGTCCACAGGCAGGCAGCCGCGCAGCGCAACGGATCCAGCACCGGCAAGCCGACGCGGCGGCGCAGCTCCGGAGCGGCGTTGATCGTCGCCAACCCCGTGCAGGCCAGAAGGAGCAGCTTGGCGCCCTTGCTTTTCAGCGCACAGCCGGCTTCCGCGAGCGCGTCCATCGCGTCGGGGCGGAACAGATCCAGCGTCGTATGGATCTGCGGCGGGCGCAGAGAACCGACGATACGGCCGCCTAAAATTTTTGCGATCTCTTCCGGCACGTTGTCCGTGATCCCCAGCACTCCCACGGGAACCCCGTAGGCGCTGGCCACGTGCGCCATCGCCGTGCCGGCGCCGATGACCGGGACGTTGAGCTCCCGTTGAAGGATGCCGACGCCGGGATCGCCGGCGCAGCTGATATAGACGGCGTCGACGTTTTCGTCCGCGAAAGCGCGCCCCAGCGCCAGCACCTTGGGCAACGCCTTCGCATGACTTGCCTCGTCATGGATCCCTTCGTCCTGATCGGCGATGCACCGCGATTCGACGGACAGACCGGGAAAACACGATTCGATCATGCGTCCGTGAAGCTGGAGCAACTCCTGATCCGGCGTCGTCAGGACGCGGATCAGACCGATTTTTTTCTTCTCCGACATCGAATTTTCACACCCTTTCACGGCAGCGCCGTTTTTATGGAAGCACGGCGCTGCCGGTCACGTCGAAGATACAATGCGCTTACCACCAACCGAAGGAACGCCCGATGGCGTTGAAGAAACCGAAAAGCCCGTCGCCGGCCACGAAACCCGCGCCGTAGAGCTGCATCGCCTCTTCGTGGTTTTTGATGAAGAGCGCCCGCAGGATCAGGGCGACCACCAGGCCGACGCCGTAAATGGGGTTGCGGATCAGCAGTCCCGTGGCGCAGAGAATGCCCAGCGCCTTTTTCGAACCGCCGGCGACCTGCAGAAGCGCGCCGGGGACGGCCCAGCACAGCATTTCAAGAAGGATCGCATAATCGGAACCCGCCTGGACCGTGGCCGCGAAAACCCGGCTGACGGGTGGAAGCAGATTGAGATTGAAATGCATCTTCATCAAAAGTCCGACCACCACAGCAGCGATCAGGCCGCCGAAGAGTTCGGAAAACATCTGCTGGCGACGTCCGTCCAGTTCGTACTCGCGATTCTTCCCGCTTCCTCTGATGACCCAGCCCGTCTTCAGATCGTATCCCATGTCGGCAAAACATGGGCCCGTGCTGGAAACGAAGCCTGCCAGCACCGCCAGCGCCGCCGGCGGAAAGTTCATGAACAGGCCGAGGCTGACGAAAATCACGGTCACGGCAAAACCGGGGAACCAGCCCGAGAACATGGCGCACAGCCCGACCAGGATTGCGGCGGAGATCGACGAAAACGTGCACCAGACACCCCAGAGAATGAGCTTGGGTGTCTCCATGGAAGTCATGAACCCGGTAATGGCCGCCAAAATGACAGCCGCCACGGCGAAATATCCAATATGGGCGGCGATGGCTTTCTTAGCCGCCGCGTGAGTCACCGTGGGCGCGCTTTCGGACGAGAACTCGCGGACGGATTTTTTGAAGATCATGACGAGCGCCTGGATCAGCGAGATCAGCCCGGCGCCGATCATAAAACCGTGCGGGATGTACGTTTTTCCGAGATCTGCCGGGAGATTCGTCAGTCCAAGAGAACTGAGCCAAGGGACAAGGCTCGGATAATAGCCGCGGATCAAAAGCCCCGCGGCCAGAGCCGACATGGCCCATGGGTTGGCGATAAACGCGATGCCCACGCCGGCCATGGGAAGACCGCCGGAAAGAAAAGGCTTGATCCGGCATCCGGCGCCTGCCGCGCCTAAAACGATGCCGCTCAAAAGCGTACGTCCTTTTTTACCGCCTTCGTCTCCAGCGATCAGCGCTTCCGCGGTGGCGATCCCCGGCGCCCACGATTCCCGGGCGGGGAACATCTCGGAATCGAACAGCGAATAAACGAGATGCATGCCGATCAGCGTCGCCATACCGGATCCGATAAGCATCGGCACGATCAGGGAAGGATCGCCGAAAACGTAGAGGATCCCCACGGCAAGCAGGCAGCAATTGGCCGCGCCGAATCCGGCGGCCGAAGCCATCGTCTGCACCAGATTCTGTCGGTCCAGGCTGCGGAATCGGCTCAGACTGGCGAAGGGGATTCTGGCAAGCGCCATGGCGAACAGCGCGCCGATGACGGATGTGTTCGGCGTCGTTCCGATGCGGGAGATGATCTGCATACAGATGACCGCCGAAAAGACGGAAACCAGCGCGCTGATGACAAACGTTTGCCCTTCGAAAGCCTTGACGTGCGGAACTTTTTTCTCTTCTGACATGTGACTGACCTCCTGACCTTCGTCGAAAATGGTAAGACCTTCTCAAAAGAAATGCCTGTACATAACCCTCCCGTCGATAAAGTTTTTAGAGATCTTATGTCAATAGCCAATAAAAAAGTCACCATAACTGCTCATTAAAAAAGTCACCCCCTCACACTCTCATCACAGCAAGACACCTCGAAAGAACTCCCCATCGTGCCGCCATAACAACGTCTACGCGAACGTACATTTATCCCGACATGTGCTATGATATCCCTGCCTTTTGACGACGCCACGCCGCCATGGGTGGTCCGGAGCGGGCTTGTGCGCTTTCACAAGCCCGCTTTTCCGTTTCTTTGCCGATGCCTCATCGGAGTCGACTCGTTTTTGACTTTCAACCTCCTTCATCTCGATCCGTCTGCCCTTGGAAACACCCCAGATCCGCCCGGTCGACGTTTCACGCACCTCAACCGTCGTTTGGGCCATCCCGAGGCAATCGTCCGCCGCCGGAACGTACCGACGACCTCCGTAGGAGATCATGCCGCCGTGATCCGTCCTGCGAGATTCGCGACGCGCAAAGAGAAAATCCAAATCGACTTTTCCTTCCGGCTTCACATAAACGTCCTCTCCCTCAGCCGGCGTGACGGCAAACTTCCGATTGTGCCTGGCGATGAGCTTGGGCAAAACCTCGTTGGCCGCCGTGATATCCGAGACGCCAAGCAGCCTCAGCTCCCCGGCAGCCTGTCCTGCATCGTGTTCCAAAGACGTTCGACACGCCCCTTCGCCTCCGGCGTCAAGGCAAAGATCTGCCCGATCCCAAGATCCTTCAGCCCCCGTCCGAAACAACTTAACGGCTCCTCCTTCCCCGCCTCATTCCCTTCATTTTCTTCATTCCCTTCGATCCGATCCTCATCATCCTGCGCCCGTGCCTTTGGAGAGCGGAAAATCGTATGCCGGTCGCTGTAAATCGCCATCGGCAGCCCATACCCCTCGATCCCCATCCCCAGCGCGGCGACATAGCCCGCCATACATTCGTTCTCAGTGAAACAGGCGCCAGTCACGATCCCCGTCGCATCGTCAATATAAGCGTGCAGCGTCGCGCGCCCGTTCCCCCTGCCAAACCATTCAAACGACGTGGCGTCAGTCTGCCACAACATCCCCGCGGCCACCTTCCGCGGTCGGGAACGGTGAAGCTTCGGCCGCCGCCGCGCACTCTTCTTGCTCCTGATCCCCTCGTCCTTCAGAATGCGGACGACACTCGAACGGCTGATCCCGATCCCCTCCCGTTCGTTCAGGCATTCCGCAAAGTGAGAGAAGTTGAAATCGTAATAGACCTCCTCATACGCCTTCAGCACCGACTCCCGAACCTCATCTCCGATCCTGCGCCGAGACGTTCTGCCGCGGTTGCCATGAACAAGCCCTGCCGCCCCTTGAGCGGCGAACCTCTTCTTGATCCTGATGATTTGCCGTTGACAGAGCCCCAGCTTTTCCGCCGCCTCCCTGTTCGTCATGCGTCCCTCGACAAGCGCTCCGATAATCCTGATACGATCCAGTTCCTTTTGTGACAATGTCATTCGCTCCTGTTTCATGAACGGTATTATCTCAGAGTGACATTTTCTTGGAACAGTTATGGGTGACTTTATCACTGAACAACGACAGTTTTTAGAGATCTTATTGAATTTTATCATGCTAAATAATATAATAAATATATTTTTGCATAAAAATACAGTATCAAATTATGCAGGCGCACAATTCTAAAAATAAAGCCCCCTGAAGGAGCGTCCTTTCAAAACGCGTTCCTTCAGGGAGCTTTTACGATTCTCCGCCGGCGTCGTTTTTCGCGTACAGAAAAAACAGCGCCAGACGGAACGGCGTTGAGCCGTATCGGTTCAGGGGGAGAAGTTCCATGATCCGCTTGTGGCGGTAAAGCAGGGTGTTGCGATGGATGTGCAGCCGTTGAGCGGCTTTTTCGGAGGAACCGTCGCAGGCGAACCAGACGCGAAGGGTCTGCGCGAGACTGGAATGCTTTTTCACGTCTTCGTCGAGGAGGGGACGCAGACAGCGCGAGGCGGCCTCCTGAAGCTCGGCCGGCGGCCGGTTCTTTTTGAGGAGATCCAGAAGTTCCAGCTCCGAGTAGACGAAGACGCCTTCGTCGAAGCCGAGCTGTGCGCCGAGCTGCAGGGCCGCTCTCGCTTCCGCGAAGCTCTGGACGATATTTTTCAGCGGCGCGGGGCCGGAGATGCCCAGGCTTTGGCGTTCCATCTGCTGCGGCAGGCAGCATTTCAGAAATTCGACGAAGTGATCCGCCCGCTCGCCGGGCAGCTGAGCGACGAGCATGCGCAGGGAGCTGTTGGCGCTGTACTGGAAAGCGCGCGGCGGCGGCAGGGAAGGCCGCTGCGGCGGCAGATTCTCCCATTGCAGGCTCCATACGCTCCGGGAGCTTTCCCAGCCCTGCCGTTTCAGCGACTCGAGCAGGCCGACGGGATCCTGCTCCAGCTGAAAAAGGCTGAGAGGCTCGCCGGCGTCGTCGCGACAGCTCCGTTCAGTACGGAATATCTCGCGCATGACCGTGCGCGAGACAACGGCATAAGCCAGTCCTTTGGGCAGGATGACCAGGGGAAAGTCCAGCTCGTCGGCGAGGCTGAACGCCTGCGGCGGGATCGCGCTGATGAAACGTCCCAGCTTGACGCCCAGCCCGGCGGCTCTGCCTGCGCTCAAGACGCGGATGATGCGGCAGATCTGCTCGGGATTGTTGCGGAAGGCGTAACCGGTCGTGAAGGAGAACGTGTCGGGGCGGCACCAGCCGGAAGGGTCGGGGATCTCGATGAAATCGATGAAGCGGACGCGGTTTCCCGTCCCTTTTTTGCCCGCAGCGATTTCATGGCCGGCGAAAACGGGCAGCTCGAGCATGTCGGCAACGGTAAACATGACGGCCATCCTAGACCGGAAGTTCTCTGCGGCGGCTTCGGTACCAGCAGCCGCGGTGCTCCGCGCCGGTCGGGCCGCAAGCGGTGTCAAGACAGCTTTTCAGCGACTTTGCGTCGCCCGCGCTTTTTTGAAAAACCGTGCCGGACAACGCCAGAATTTCGTTGAAGAACGCCTCGCCCTGAGGGCGTTCGTCAAAGCTCGCCAGCAGCGTGCAGCCGCCTTCCGCGCCCTGGATGCCGCCCCGCGCGACAATCTGCACTTCCGCGGCGCCGAGGATCTTGCAGGCTTCCGCTTCGTTGATTACGCGGCCGGGGATGGGAATCAGACCTGCCGCCATGCCCATGGACAGATCGGGGGCGAGACGCGACGCGGCGGCCACGGCGTCGTCCAGCGAACAGGGCGCGTATTTTTCGAGTCCGGCCGCAACGATCATCTCCACGCCTTCGGCGGGAAGGCTCGTAAAAAAGTGCAGCGCTCCGCCGAAAGGGCTTCCGGCCAGCATCGCCGCGCGTCCGTGACGATCCACGAGGTTGGCGCCGATCACGCAGGCGTCGCCCGGCGAAAATCTCAATTTTCCGGAGGACCAAAGCTCGGCGTCCAGCGGCGCAGGAACGCCCCGATGCAGCAGAAGGCTGTGAGGGGCCGCGCAGTTTCCGGCGCAGGAACCGGCGCCGCGGCGGTCGATGCGCCCGCAGATCTTCAGCGGAACGCCGCAGACCGCTTCGGAAATCAGCGAAACGGTCGTGCCGCCCTTAAGGAGCAGCCGCCCCTCCGCCAGCGCCCTCCGAACGGCGGGCAGCGTCGATATCGCTTTGGCGATCAAACGCTTGCCCGCTTCGACAGTCAATGAAATCTGCACTTTCACGTGATCCCCTCCGTTCTCGAAAACTGGATTTTTTCCTGAAAACGAGCGACGGTCAGTCCGAATCACACCAGCCGCCGTCTCAAGCGCCCCTTTTCGACCGTTCCGCCGGAGGAAGATGCGCTTTCCCACGCGGGGCCGGTAGCTGTCGCCGCCGCTCAGCTCGACGGCGTTGGGACCCGCGGCGACCATCCCCAGTCCATGCCCCTTTGAGAGCTGCGCCATTCTGTGTGGCATTTTTCATTATATATTGTTCTTTCACTGTTTAAAATGGCCCAATCGCAAAATCTACAAGACTCAGGCTTATGGTCACAGGAAGAACGGTTGATAAAAGACAGAGCTTTAAATTGCCCTTTGACAAAGGAATCCAAGTCTGGTATATTACGTGTCGCGTTCGTGGATGGGGTTGTAGCTCAGTCGGTTAGAGCGTCGGCCTGTCACGCCGAAGGTCGAGAGTTCGAGTCTCTTCAGCCCCGCCATTTTCCACGCGGAAGTAGCTCAGGGGTAGAGCACAACCTTGCCAAGGTTGGGGTCGCGGGTTCAAATCCCGTCTTCCGCTCCATTAAGAATGAAAGCCCTGCCGTCTGCACGGCGGGGCTTTTTCGTATTTTTCGTCGGGAGCGGCCGTTTGTTCCGTAAGGAAACTATACGTCTCGCCGGACTTTCCGACGCTGGGAATTCTCTTTTAAGGTTTTATCAGGTATGATAAGCGAGATCGCGGCAAAATAAACATCATGATAAGGAGCGGATCGATCCATGCTTGAAAACATCGCAGCGCGTCTGCGCGTCACCCCCGAAGCGCTGAAAGAGGAACTGCGGACTTTTTTCGTCACCACTGTCGGCACCCTGCTCTACTGCGTCGGCACCGTTTTCTTCATCAAACCGGCAATGCTACCCAACACGGGCGTCATGGGCGTTTGCCTGTTCCTCAACTACCTCAGTGACATTCCGCTGGGGCTCAGCAACGCCGTGTTCAACTTCGCGCTTTTCCTTTTCGCTTACAAGATGCTCCCCAAGCGCTTCTTCTACTGGACGCTCTACTCTACCGTCCTGATGTCGCTGGGCATGGAATTTTTTGCGCGTTTCCCCGCGCCGGTCATCGCCGACCGTATGCTACTGGTCGTCGTCGCGGCCGTGCTGCACGGCATCGCGCTGGCGACGGTGTTTTCAGGCGGCGGCTCCACCGGCGGCATCGACATCGTGTGCGTCGCGGTACGGCGCAAAACGGGCGTGGAGCTAGGCAACATTTCGATGCTGCTGAACTTCGCCGTGATCCTGCTGTTCTTCTGGGTCGTCTCGGTCGAGAACGTCGTCTACGGACTGCTGCTGTCCTACATCACGTCGCTGGTCATGAACGGCGACCTGCGGGCCTTTTCCTCGCGCAAGGAAGCCATGATCATCACCAGCGAAGCGGAACTGGTGCGCAACTACATCGTCTACACGCTGCACCGCGGCGTGACGATCTTCGATGCCCGCGGCGGCTTCAACGCCGCCCCCCGTCACGTGCTGATCACCCTGCTCGCCCCGCGCCAAGAGATCCTGCTGAAGCTGTTCCTCAAAGAACACGACCCCAACGCCTTCCTGCGCCTTTCCGTCGCCTCGGAAGTGCTGGGCAAGGGATTCCAGAAGTGGGAAGAATAACTGAGCCAAATAGCATGTGTCATAAAACTGATGAATGCTTTATGTCGTCCGATAAAAAGAGTTATTCGAGGTCTCCTTGAATAATATTTTGTTAATCAACGATGCTTCCGCTACATATATTTTTCAGGACGATAACCTAGGTCATAACTGTACACGTCAATCCGACGGTTCGCGAGACGGCTGTTTGTCGGATGGAAATATTTGCGCCTACTGTCACACAGATCAACGTCAGCGTAGATAACTCCTTCTTTCATGAGCCCGGGCCCCGCAATTGGATTTCCCCATGGTCCGACAATAATACTCTGTCCGGGGAATTTCATCTTTCCTGTTTGTCCCACGCGGTTCGTGCCAGCAACAATGATGTGGTTGGAGAGAGCATTCGCCATGCACAGTACAGGAGCCATTGTCCAATAAGGATCCGGTAAAGCGCGTGTTTCCTTGACGTCACTCCAGTTGGATGGGACACAGACAATGTCTGCGCCCTGCAATGCAAGTATGCGAAACGTCTCTGGGTAATATGCATCAAGACAAATAATTACACCAATGCGACCTATACGCGTATGAAACACTGGCAGACCGAGATTTCCCGGTTCAACCCAATAGACTTCATCTTCGCAGGGATGAAGCTTGCGATATTTGCCTACAAAACCGTCAGGTCCCACTAATATTGCAGTATTAAAGAGATCGTTTTCTTCCTTCTCCACCAATGAGGCGACAATATAAATGCCATGTTTACGAGCTATATTCTCCAGCATCCGAGAGCTTCTTCCATTCGGCACCGCTTCCGCAAGCGCAAACACGTCGGAACGCCTGTCAAACACGCAACCGGTATTATACATTTCAGGCAGAACAAGCAGATTGGCCCCATTTTGACAGGCTTGCTCGATCATTCGCTGGGCGGTATCAAGATTCTGTCCCATATTTCCCTGTACAACATCCATCTGTACACAAGCTATTCTTGCTGGCGACTGACCGTTCATAATTATCATCCCCCCGCTCTTATTTTTCTTCCAGATAAGCGGGATTCTTCTTGTCCAATTTACTGAAAACAATCATCGCCACGCCAGAAGCAAGGCAACCCCAGATCACATAAGGAATGACCGACTTAAAGTGCATAGAATAGGCACAGACTCCAACACCAAGGATCATGCCGGCGATGAGCCCATTCTTTGTGATAATTCCCTTACGGCGTAGCATATAGCCGAGGAAGATCGGGCAAACAAGCCCGGCAGCCGAATACGAATAGGTCAACACGAGGAGGTTGAGTACCTGGGGAAAATACATAGCAATCAAAGCCGCTGCCGCCAGCACGATCACAGAGAGAACGCGGTTTATCTGTACAGCGGATTTCTCCGAGACTCGAGGATTCAGCACACGGTAAATATCACGATTCAAATTAACAACTACCGATTGGATACCAGAACTGATTGTGGAAAGAATCGTGCATACAACCAATCCAGAAAAGACCGCAACCGCCCATAGAGGTAATTCGTTCATCAACCATCCCGTTGCCATTTCCCGTTCAAGTCCAGGGTTCATGGAACGAACACTCAGTCCAACGACAATAGCCCAAACATAGGCTAACAGTGCACAGAAAGCAGAAATAGCTAGACTTTTAATAACCTTGTTCGTTTCTTTACAAGCAAGGATACGCTGATAATACATCTGATTTGTCAGTCCACCAGGAGTGAGTGAAAAAATCCATAAAATACTCGTAGATAAACCGACACTGAATAATGAGCTCGGGAACTGTACAATATCCTGAGGAACTGTCCTCATCACATGTGACATGCCGCCAGCCATTCTCGCTGTTGCAATTGCTATCGTTGTACCGATGATAAACATCAGACAACCAAAGACAAAATCCGTCCATGCTACTGTTTTAAGTCCGCTAGGCAATACAAAAAATACACACAGGACAGCCATAGCGCAAATCAAGATATTTAAGGGGATACCTGTAATTGTCGTATATAATTTTGCAAATGCTGTTAAATTTGAACAGCACCAGCCAAATGGAACAACGATAGTCATCAAGCCAGCCAGAATCCTCACAGTTTTGCTAGGACCTGAATAGTGCAGTAAAATTTCAGGAACAGTCGCAAACTTATGTTCGCGCAACCATTTAGCGACGAACATAAGAATAACAAAAGACAACTGGCACAGAATGCCGTAAAGCATCACTGAATATCCGTTACTGAATCCATTGCCAACTTGTCCGACTAGAATTCCACCTCCCATTGCTGTAGCAAATTGTGTACCTACAACGACATACAGAGGAAGCTCGCGGCCGCCGACTTCCCAATCATCTACACTAACACTCTTTTTTCTGCCTTTCTTGTCATCAGCATGCTCAATCCATAGGTTAATAGAAGCGTAGCAAGAATCGCAAAAACAATAACCACAGATTTCATATTAACGCCTCCTAAATTATATTATGAACATCCGGTCATGCCAAAGCAGCTGTTCTAGCCCCTAAAATAATAAAGACTATATATTTTTAGTGGCACTTGACCTTCTGATACAGTTTTTTGAAAGCCGGATTTTTGCTGTAGCCCGTCCACAAAAGCCACCTTTTCAGATCTGCTTCTACCTCGTTGGTGTCTTCGATTTTTAGAAGCCGTCGAAGCGTTTCTTTCATACGGTATGCGCGACAGAGATGGCTGCTATTCTCAGCAATTGTGGCGATCCAGATCTGCTGCTTTTCCAGCTGATGTTCTGGTGCCTTGTCAAGAGTGTAGGCTACATTTTCGATTTTCTCCGCCCGTCCTCTTGTCGCCGCAACAAGCCAAGCTTTCGTATCGCCATTCGTCAGGCATTCCTTATCTCTGGGATGAGTCTGTGCAGCCAACAGAGTCTCGGCGTAAGCTGCGCTTCATGTCTCGTGCTTAACCTAATCCAGGGTGCCCATGGCTCATTTGACGGTGTGGAAAGGATCGATGCCGAGATTCATAAAGTGGTTAACACGTCTAGAACGCTCCGGTTCAATGACAAGGGAGGATATCTCCGTGCTGGCCATAATAGGGGCATGTACGATGGAGAAAGGTCAGTTATTCTCATACCAGTAATCAGAGCGAGCATGGATTCTAATACTGATTCTTAATAGAATAGTTTAACGACAGTCCTGAAGCACTCCAAGGGAGTCCAGTCGCTCGGGCCTGTCTCGCCGGCTGCGCAGTCCGTGCAATTCGCTTTGTGGATCTCCCTCGGAGCGCTATTGCTATTCAGCGTTTCAATTAAGAAATAGTTATTAACACCAATTCAGATCAACGGCTGCCAGTCTCAAAATAATGAATGATTTGTTCCCTCTCCATACTGTCAAGGCTAAGATTCTTTAAACAGCGACCGCTCGCTCGGAAATCTCGTTTATAGATTGCGCTTGTCAGCTGGATAACAGCGTCGATATTGGGCGTGGCAACGCCCGCTTTACGCCCCAGCTCGGAGATTGGCACAAGGCTCATTGGTACATCCTCAGTAATATAACGGGCATCAATTGTCTTTGGTGCCTTGATTGTGCTGTAGGCGGCATTATTCTGAATCAAATGATACAAATCCTCTCCATGAGTATCATACGATTCAACCAGCCATTCTTCTGCACTGAGGACGCTCACACCATAAGCAGCGGCAACGGCCATACGTTCATTGTCAATCTCTTTGACAAGAACAGTCACGGAAGGGGAAATCCCATCAAGGTAATAACGAAAACCACCAGTTTCACTCTCAACCCTACCGATATTCAGCAACAGCGGCGTTGGATGGAAAAGCGCACCAATGTTAGAAAGACTTGTCTCCAGACAGTTCTTCGCTGCCACGAACTGTGGATAAAAAGGCCTGAGCATTGCCAATACCTGTTCCGTACGGTTTGCCGGAAGAGCTCCCAGAAGGATCTTTTTCTTTATACCGCTGATTTCCACAGACGAGGGCCCCGTCTTACGACAGGCATAGATCAGTGTCTGTGCCTCCGCAATGGTAACGTCAGCCTTGCAGCCCCGGCTACGGATTACATTGAGAAAATCCAAAGCTCCGCCAGTACGTCCAGGATTCAAGACAACAGTCTGTCCCTCTTCCAACGCATTGAAACAAGCTTCTGCAATCAACCGATGAGTAAAAGAAGGTGTGACAACCATGATCAAATGAATATCCTGAATGGCAAGAGGAATATCAGTCGTCACTAAATTCAACTGACAGTGCGATGTTCGCCCGTTCACGGTTAGATTAACGCCATTTGCTTGTTGAATGCCGGCAATGTACTGTGGAAAAGGGTCACATAGATTTACTTTTACGCCTTGGCTGGAAAGGTATGCGGCGATTGCCGTTCCGCCATTCCCTGCACCAATAACTGCAACACTCGCTTCCATAAAAAAGCTTCCTCTCGCATAAAATAGACTTATCGCTGTTGTTTCTGAATGGCCCTATTCCAGAAGAACAAACGCATCACAACGATCAGGGCAATTGAAGCCGTACAGAGAGTCAACCCTGTCGCCAACGCGCCAAAGTTTTTGATAAAGTACGGATACATTGTCGTCACTAGCCCACCGCCGATAAAAGGGCTCATGAGAGGACACCCAAGAGCATAAATGGTTCCAGCATCCGTCTCCATCTTAGGATCGGACGTACGAAGCAGCATATAGCCAACGGCAGCTACTCCAGTAAATGCACCGAACCGAATGATGCCCTGCTCAAACCAACAATGGGAAAAAACGCGCGGGCTCAGCCAGAACAGCCAGAAATACATGAAGACTGTAATAATGACAGTAGCAATCAGCAGCGGCATCCAATATTCGACCACAACTGGAATCTTGATAGAAGCCATCGCTGCGACGATCAGAATTTCAAGGGCCATGCCTTGGATACGCTGAAAAGTGGCACGATCAAAAAGATCGTGGAGTGACGTATGCTGAATGACAATGTTGATCAACCACCCGCCAATCATGGCAAAAGGGAAAAGCGGCAATCCCTTGTACTTGAATATGGCGCCAAAACTCCACACGATCAGGCGCCCAACAATAACAGCGATACCAATAACGCCTAAATGAAGGGCAAAAGGTTCAACAACATCTTGACTGACCGTCATCTTGGCACTTGCCTCGCGATTACCTTCAGGATAGATCTCCCGCGAGTCTCCGCCGCTTGTTGCCCCAGTCAGAACTTTTGTGTATCTCTTACGAACTCCATAGTTGATAGCCCCCATACCGCCGAAAATACCGATAAGAAGGCCGATCGTAGCTACGGTAGGTGCCAAGGATGCACCATCAATCCAGTTAAGCAACTTAGGATCTTCGAAAAGCGAGGCCATGCCACCCGCCGTTCCATGTCCGCCAGCAAAGCCGATCTCAAACAGGGAGCCAAACAGCGGGTTAACACCAAAAAACGGAGTAAACAAAACGACACACAACAGTGCGGTGACGCCCACCTGCATAAAACTATTCGACCATAGCCAAAGAAGCCCCGTGACGCTGTCATGCAGCGCATATTCTCCCGTCTTCTCTTTTTTCACTCCCAGCAACATACAAGAGAATACAATCGTGATCATTGAGCTTGGTAAAGCACCAATAGATGTCATCATTGCAGCAGGGATAATTTTTAGCGCGTAGGGGCCTAAAGCCAAACCAATAACTCCAGCCAGTAGCGAAGCAGGAATAAAGGCTTTGCGTAAAAAATGTACTTTGAGTCGGATAAGACTGGCAACGACAAGTAACAGACCAACAATACTGATATATAGGAGCAGATTATTAATAGTGCCGCTCGTAATTTTTTCCAAAGGGAACATGTTTTGAGCTCCTTTCCTGAAATACGGCAAAAAATACAATTTTTATGTCACTTTGCACCTATAAAAACCAATATCATCGTATATTTACTTACAAAACGCTCCTAAATAAAAGGCCGCTTAGAGAGAGAACAGAACTATTTCTATGCAAAACCTCATTCTTTCACTTGCAGCGGCCTCATTCTTTTAATATCCTGAGCGATATTAAAGGACCTATTTTATTTGCAAGGGGAAATTGACAAGCAGCCTACACCCAATAAGGAACCTTGGTTCCTATGCCTTTTTCCACTGCTTTATGGTAGGCACGGGAAACTACTGCAATATCTTCAACCCCCATACCGACGGCGTTAAAGTAGATTGTTTCTTCGTCATTCTCACGCCCTTTCTTTTTACCGTTGATGATCTCACCAAGCTCAGCCGTGATCTGTTCATCCTTAAACAGACCATCTCGCCACATCAGCGCTACAGTGCTAATCATACGATGTTTGATAGTTTCCCACGTATCAACGAAAACCTTGTCGGCCAGCCTGACGCAGTCATATGTGTATTCATAATCAGCATTATTGATCATGAGAGCGCCTTTTTTAATCCATTCCGCCTGCACAACGGGCTCTGTCGCAATAGTTACGGTGCTGATAATATCGCTCTTCCTGCAGGCACCGGAAGCGTCTTGAACTGCCGTAACTTTAAGACCGGGATACTTTGCGGTCATTTCCGCGGCGTAGCTTTCGGCACGTTCAAATACAATGTCAGTAATATAAACTTCCTTGATGGACGGACGAACGACCATAGCGGCTTCGAGCTGCGTACGCGACTGTGCTCCCGCACCGAATATCGTCATTGTTTGTGCGTTTTGCACCGCGAGGTACTTCATCGCCAATCCGGCAACGGCGCCAGTACGCTTGGCGCTGACCGTAGTCGCGTCAGAAATACATACCGGCACTTTCGATATTGGATCATTCAGAATCACGGTTACGGTTGCACGTGGCAGTCCTTGTTTGTAGTTGTTGGGATTGCTGCCAATCCATTTAATGCCAGACATGTTGTATTCGCCACCGACAAAACCTGGCATGGCATTGATGCGCCCGTAAATGTTTTCTTCTTCGATGGTTTTTCCCCAATGAAGAACGATTTTACCGGCATTGATCGCTTCTCCCTTGTCAAGCATCGAGAGAACTCGTTCGATATCGTGAATAACATCCGGCATAGAATTGCCCGCGAGAGAATTGACCTCCTTATTGTTCAAAAATAGAATTTCAAGATGCGAAGTACTCATTGCGTCGCGCTCCTTTTGGAATAAAATTTGCCGAACTGTCCCTGCAGCATCGTACGATGTAATTCAATATTAGCATAAAAATTTTTTCTTGCAACAAAAAATAAAATTATTTTGTATACATAGACAAAGATTTTTCGACTGAATGGAAAAAACTTTGTTGAAAACCTTGAGATCTTCATCTTCTGAGATATTCATGATGTGATTCAAGCGGAAATTTGTTATGATGGACATAAATCGAGGTGGGGCTGTAATGCAAAATTTCTTGGAAAAAATTCAAAAGAGACAATCTGCTTTTTCTCCCGCAGTGAGAAAAGTTGCAACCTACATCATGGAGCATTACAGTGACATTCCTTTTTGTACGATTACTGATGTAGCGACAGCTGCCGGCGTAAGCGTGACATCGGTGATAAAGTTTTGCACTGAAATGCAGTATTCCGCATTTTCGGAGTTCAAACAGGCAATGCGGGATCATATTCAGCAAACTTTGATTAGTCACTACAATATCAACGACGATAATTTCACCGAGGCACACCAACAGAGCGTTTTGGATGAAGTAACAAGACTAGATATCGAGAATATTCACAGGACAATGAATAACCCGATTAATCAAGAAAATATAAAGAAATTTTTTCACCTAGCTGAAAAAGCTCATATTATCTATACGATGGGATTCCGAACCTCGGCAATCTTTGCAACCTACACAAGTTTATTGTTGCGTATGCAAGGACTTACGGTTTTTCCGATTACGCCCGGAATTGGCGATTATATCGACAAAATGCTTACGGTTCATTCTGACGATTTAGTTATGGCCTTTTCATTCAATCGTTATTCAAAAGACGTGGTCAAGATGCTCAAAACGCTGCATGACAGAAAAATTCCTATCGTTTTAGTGACGGATGACAAGCTTTCACCGTCATATGTTTATGCAGATTTAGTTTTTACATGTTCGACACGGACACAGAATTACGTAGCGTCCTATGTAGGCTGCATGTCGCTCCTCAATTCAATTTTTGCTTATGGTATTTCACATTACAAAAGCTACGTGAAATCTTTAAGTCAACTTGAACAGTTTTATTCTGACTACGAAACTTTTTACGAGCCGTAAGCCCGAGAATTCGATATAAACGTCAAGACACATTGAATGGAATCTGAACGTTATAAAGAAGAAAAATCTCCCGTCAAAAGGAAACTCCAACACACGCACATTCTCTGGGGAGTCGCTGATTTAATCAGCGACTCCTTAATTCATAATGATTAATCCATCCAGCGCATCATATGCTTCCATAGTGATAGCTCTTTAAGATGATTGAAAATTAACAAAGCCCGGGTTGGATCGTGGCGAACTAAATGTTCGACATGATCCAACATGGGCTTTGTCGTATCTCGTATCGATAAAAGCTTTTATTCGATCGCGGTGACGGCGTAGTCCTGATCCTCGACGGCTTTTTTCCAACTTTTAGAAGGCAAATAGTCAAACCAAGCGCAACGAGGCAGAGTAGAAAACTTCGTAAGGAGATTTCCAGTGAAGACATTTACGAGGTCGAGAGTTCAAGCGTCTGACATACATCTGGATAACTTCATTAGGTATATCCGTGACATCCTTCTTCTTTGGAAAACATTCCCGTAACAATCCGTTGGTGTTTTCGTTCGTACCCCGCTGCCATGGCTGGTGTGGTTTCGGATAATAGAGTTTCGTTCCGCCCAGACCGGCGCCAATCTGTTCGAAATTGTAGAACTCGCAGCCACGATCCGGAGTGACGCTTTCATGGGGCAGATCTTTCAGCATATCGATGACGGTCCTGGCGACGCTCTTGAGGTACGTACAGACAAAAGCGCCGCTGGAGATGCAGCGGTAAATCGTCGCATAGCTGATGGAGATAGAGTTTTTTCTCTTCTTTCAAGCGTGTAGCGATCTGTTCGGGAGACCACTGCCTGAAGTCCCGACTTTTACAAGGGAAACGAAGACAACCCCATGCAGCATCAAGAGTGAGCGCGTTTTTTTCAACCGCAAATTTTACGGATAGTTCCTCCTGTCGCTTCCCGCACAGCAAGAGGCCATCTCAAAAGCCAATTAAGGCGGCCCTTTGCTTTTCTGTGATGAAATTTATCCAGTGTTGAAGCACTGCATGTAAGCGGAACGAAATGGTATCCTTCGTCTTTAAAGACAGTTCTGCAGTTTGGAGACAGTCTCTTTATTCTGCGCCCCTGCCGGTCAAGAAGAATTTCAGAGCCGCCCATGCAGCTTCAGCGAGCTTTCAACTTCATCTTGCCGCCATTGTTGTTTTGTTGAAGGAGTACAAATCACATTGTTTTTTAAACAAGGCCCAGTATTATTGAGACAATTTTTGTTACCCCATCTCTTCCATGCGCTTATACCATACGTCCTTCAGCTGACGCGCAGTCTTCGTCGAGGCAAGTCCGCCAACCAGAGTGCCCCGAAGCTCGCGAGGCAGAAGCTGCTGTGTGTTGATCAGGGCATCCACGACTTCGTCCGGTGGAATGACACTCCTGATGCCAGCAAGTGCCATATCGGCTGCAACGTAGGCATTCCCAACGCCAATCGCGTTGCGCTTGATACAGGGAATTTCGACAGGTCCTGCCACGGGGTCACAGATAAGCCCCAGGATGTTCTTGAGGGCAAGCGCCATTGCCTCACAACACTGCAAAGGGGTTCCTCCGGCAAGTTGGACAAGGCCTGCCGCAGCCATCGCGCTGGCGACGCCGATTTCAGACTGACAACCGCCAAGAGCGCCCGATACCGGCGCGCGCTTGGCGATGAGCACGCCCGTCATGGCCGCGACGAGCAGGGCGTCAATGATTTGGTCCTCGCTGGAGTGGAGCTGCTCGGCAGAGGTCAGGAGGCAGCCGGGAATGACGCCGCACGAACCCGCCGTTGGCGAAGCGCAGACACAGCACATGCTGCCGTTGGCCTCCATGACGCCGATCGCGCGCGCGACAGCCGTGCCGACGATGGGGCCTGAGAGATTTTTGCCTTCGTTCACAAGCTTCATGAGCTTCGCACCGTCGTCGCCGGGCATGAAGCCGGCCACAAGGTTGTTTTTGCCAAGGCCGGCGACGACGGACGCCTTCATGGTTTTCCATGCCTCGAGCGTCTTTTTGCGGATCCACTCGCGCGTGACGCCGCTGCGCTGCGCTTCAAATTCCTCGGCCACCGCGGGGATCGAGGAAGCCTTTGCGCGGGCAAGAAGCTCATCGAAGCTATTCACGATCGGTTCAGCGTTGACAAGCTTGAAGTTCCACAGGCCAGCCAGAGGATAGACCTTTGAAGCAAGGAGCTTCAGCTTCGCCATGGCGTCCTCGCTCAGGGACTTGTCCGAGATCGCCGTGTGGAAATAGACGCCGTCCTTCACGGTCGACACGCAGGACTGGAAGGTTGCGCCGACTGCGGCAGAGAGCTCGGCAGCGGTGTAGGCTTTGGAGGTGGAGAACAAAACGCCGTCCTCGCTGCCATGGAGTTCGACAGGAAAACCGTCGACCTCGCTCATCTGGATTTCGCCGCCGCCGATCGTCAGGCCGACAATCCGATAACGCTCCCCGTTCCGGGTCAGTTCTGTGTCGACAGTTGCCGGGCTGTGGCTTGTGTCGTCTGGGTAACGATGGACGACGACAGGGATCCCTTGCGCCTTGGCTGTCTGGAGCGCCGTTTTGATTCCCGGAGAATCCTCAAGCTGGCCCAGCAGGCCCGCAACAACGCCGGAGTCACTGGCGTGGCCCTTGTACGTCATCGAGAGCGCGCCGTAGAAGTAAAGGTCGATCGTGTCCGGTGCGCCGCCAATCAATTGGCGGCACATGCGCCCGATACGCACCATGCCTGCCGTATGCGAGCTGGATGGCCCCGTCATGATCGGGCCGATGGAGTCAAAAAGGCTCGGAAGACGGTCGGTATTGCCGCCGCTGTTCGTGCACATACCACACTGGGTACAGATGCTCATATGTATTCCTCCATATTTTGTAATAAACCACGCGGGGCGGTCGTATGTTGAAAACGTTTTCTGTTTCACGCTGAATTTCGATCGTAAATTTCAATCGCCTGGCTCCGCTACATCGTCGCGAGCTTTTTGTACCACCAGTCTTTGAGCTCGTGAGCTTTTTTCGTCGCGCACAGCCCGCCGCTCATCATGCCGCGAAGCTCACGGGGCAGATACTGTTGTGTGTTGATCAGGGCGTCAAGGACCTCGTCAGGCGGGATGATGCTCTCAATGCCGGCAAGGGCCATGTCGGCCGCGGCGAACGCATTCGCGACGCCGATAGCGTTGCGCTTGATGCACGGCACTTCGACAGGACCGGCGACCGGATCGCACACGAGCCCAAGGACATTTTTCAGCGCGAGAGCATACGCCTCCTGGACCTGCTTTGCCGATCCGCCGGCCAGCTGAACCAGTGCGGCTGCTGCCATAGCGGACGAAACGCCGATCTCGGACTGGCACCCGCCAAGGGCACCGGAAACGGGAGCGCGTTTTGCGATAAGGACGCCGGTCATTGCGCCGGCCAGGAGAGCGTCGATAATCTGGTCGTCGCTCGAACCAAGCTTTTCTGCCGCGGTCATCAAGCAGCCAGGCATGATGCCGCAGGAGCCTGCCGTCGGACAGGCGACGACCTGACGCATGGAACCGTTACTCTCCATGACAGCAAGCGCACGTGCGATTGCTGTACCCACGACGGGGCCGGAAAGATTCTGATGCACGTCAACGAGATTCTTGAGCCTCGCGCCGTCGTCGCCAGGAGTCAGGCCGCCCAGCAGACGGTTATGACCAGCGAGGCCGTTCTCGACTGCCACCTTCATGGCATTCCAGGCGGTCAGCGTCTTTTTGCGCACCCACTCGCGGCTCACGCCGCTCCGGCGCTCTTCATACGCCTCCGCGGCAGAGGGGGCTGACGTCTTCTCAGCAAGGGCGAGCCAGCTGGCGAAGGTGTCGAACAGAGGAACCGGGTCTTTCAGTTTAAAATCCCACAGGTTGCGCAGAGGGTAAACGCGGATCGACGCGCCGCGAAGGGCGTTTATCTGCGGCTCTGTCAGGGCCGTCTCGGTCAGAACGGTGTGGAATGCTTTACCGTCGTACTCCGTGGCCGTCACGGACTGGACGGAACGGCCGAGGAACGCTTCGACTTCGCTTTGGCTGAAACGGCGGTCCGCAAGGAACAGCGCGCCGTCTTCAAAACCATGGAGCAGGACGGGCCAGCCGTCCACCTCCTGCATCTCGATCTCGCCGCCGCCTATGGACACGCCGGAGATGCGGTAATGGACGCCGTTCCGCACAAGCGCCATGTCGACGGTCATCGAGTTGCGCGTCGATTCGGGGTCGGCATGATCGTGAACCGGAATGCCGCGTTCGGCGGCAATCCTGAGCATCTTCCCAATCAGGCCGGAGTCTTCGAGCTCACCGAGCAGACCAGCAACAACCGCGCCGTCGCTCGCATGGCCTTTGTACGTTGTCGAGAGCGCGCCGTAGAAATACAGATCGATCGCGTCCGGATTGCCTCCGATCAGCAATCGTCCCATACGCCCGATACGCAGGACGCCCGCTGTGGCGGAGCTGGACGAACCGGTCATGACAGGTCCAATGGAATCGAAGAGGCTTGGCAGTCGGTCTGCACCGCCGCGATCACTGTTGATGCACGCGCCGCAAGTGCTGCAATCAGGCATGGATATTCCTCCAAAATGACTTAAACGAAGTGAAAAGCATAACATAAATTTATCTAATAATATATATAAAACAGCGCTGAAAAAGGGCTGCGGCACGAAATATCGCGCGACAGCCCCAGATCATCGCAAGCCTGGCACCCTGCAGACGACCTTCCAGAGTTCAAATCAACTGCGATTCGCGTTGGAAACCTCGGGGTGAAGCTCCGGAAGAGTAGTGCGCTGCGTTGTTATACGAACTCGTACTCTCCGCCAACGCCCTTTTCCTTGGCACGCTCAAGCACGATGCCGCCGACAGCAACGTCCATCGAACCGGTGCCGATCGGCAGGCAGAGAATGCGCTCATGGCTCTCTTCGACCGGGACGACACTCTTCTTGTTGGCGACGACTTCACCGATCGTAGCATACACGTCGCTCTCCTTGAGCTCGCCCTTCTCATAAAGGCCGCTCAGAGCACCGCGGTGCATGCACTGTTCGATGTGGTCGACAATGATTTTGTCGGCGTTCTTGATAAACTTGTCCTCGCACTCCTGGTAGGAGCCCATCGGGAACAGGATCTGGCCGGGCTTGATCCACTCGTCCTTGACGTACTTGTCCTTGGACTGGGTGACGCAGACAATGATGTCTGCATCTTTGCAGACCTCTTCCGGCGTCTTCGCGATGACGATGTTGCCGTCCTTCACAAGGTGCGCGCAGTCGGCCTTATACTTCTCAGACGCAGCGGGGAACACGTCGTACACGACGACCTTGTTCAGCGTAAAGCGCTCGGCGAACGCCATGGTCTGGGTGTGCCCCTGCATGCCGGCGCCGTAAAGCCCCAGCGTAATATTGCGCTTCTTCGTGAGATAGCACGAAGCGACGGCAGACTGGGCGCCGGTGCGCAAGTTCGTGATGTGAGCGCTGTCCATGACGCCGATAAACTGGAGCGTCGGAGCGTCGACCAGCATAAGCAGGGCAGAGACATAGGGCAGGTCCATGAGCGGACGCATGCCGAGGTTGCCGCCAGCCCACTTCAGGCCCGCAATGTCCTCGAAGCCGATGAACGCGGGCATGGCGTTCATGAAGCCCTTGTACGGCGGGTATTCGGCAGTTTCGCCAAGGTCAAGGTTCACCTTGGCGGGGTTAATAACGGTACCTTCGCCCATGCCGTGGTATGTCTTCTCGACGACGTCCACGACGTCTTTCATCGTGATGAGGCTCTTGATCATATCCTGGCTCAGCAGACGGGTTTTCATGTGAAACGTTCCTCCTTATGGGGAAACCTGCGCGACAGCAGGTTCTAAAGGCTTTTGGCAGGGGCCGAAGCGCCACGCTGATCACGGCGGTTGGACAAGAATCCGGCAGCGGCCCGGGAAATCACTCTTTTCAGTCCAGCGGTTTTACACGAACTGGAAGCTGCCACCGATACCCTTCGCGATGGCGCGCTGGTAGATGACGCCGCCGACAGCTACATCCTGAGCGCCGGTGCCAATCGGGATACAAATCGTGCGCTCAGCAGGGCGGTCTTCGACGTATGCGAGTTTCTTTTTGCCAGCAACAAGTTCGCCGATCGTACAGTAGATGTCCTTCTCGGAAAACTTGCCCTCGGACACCACGTGTTTCAAGGCACCGCGGTGTAGGCACTGGCCGATGTGGTCAACGACGATCTTGTCAGCGTTGAGAATGAACTCGTCCGTACACTCCTGCCAGCTGCCCATCGGGAAGAAGACTTGCTTCGGCCTAATCCAACTGTCTTCGACGATCGGTTTCTGGGCCTGGGTGACAGCGACAATAGCATCACAGTCTTCGACCACGTCACGCGGAACAGAGCAGATCTCAATGTTGCCATTCTTCACGTACTGAGCAACATCTTTCTTGAACTTCTCGGCAGCCGGTGTGTAAACATCATACACCTTGATCTTGTTGAGCGTAAAGATTTCAGCAAATGCCATAACCTGCGTACGAGCCTGCATTCCAGCGCCGTACAGACCGAACGTGATGTTCCGCTTCTTCGTGAGGTACTTCATTGCAACGGCAGATTGAGCGCCAGTACGGTAATTCGTAATCATCGCGCTATCCATGACGGACTTGAACTGGAGCGTCACGGGGTCAACGAGGAACATCATCGAAGAAATGTAGGGCAGTCCGAGGGCTTTTCGTTTACCGAGCGCGCCGCCAGCCCACTTGATGCCGGCAACGTTCTCCCAGCCGATGTAGGCCGGCATGGCGTTCATGTAGCCCGCATAGGGCGGGTATGGGCTGGTCTCGCCAAGGTCAAGGTTGACCTTGGTCGGGTTGATGACGTTTCCTTCGCCCATGCCGCGGAAGTTCTTTTCCACGATTTCGACAACATCTTTCATTGTAATCAAGCTCATGGCTTCCTTCTGGCTCAGCAACAACGTTTTCATGCACAGATTCCTCCTTGCGGAAAAGTAAGACCGTCAAACTGAAAACCATATAGACGCAAAATAGAGTAAAACGTTTGAACGTTACGGCAACGCAACGGGACCGCAGGCCTAGCACAACGCCCAGCCAGCGGAAAGACTTTAGACGCAACGCATCTACGACGGCTTGGCTGAGTCAATCTTGTTGCGCTCGTAGAGCAGGCGACACATCGTCTGATCGGCACCCGCTGTGCCTTCCTTGGCCATGCGCCCCACAAGGTGGACAGTCTCATCCGCTGTGTTGCAGACAAAACCATCGCCGCCCTTGACAAAGTGACCGTTCATCGCCATGTAGGAGCTCTCAATCGCGACGCCGGAGGACATGGACAACTTCAGCGCACAACCATGCTTCGCACCGTCACACAAAATGCCAAACACAGAACCTACGACGTTACGTATCGCGCCATCAACTTCTTTCGTGCCACCGCCTAGCAACATCACCATGCCGCCTGCGATACCGACACTCGACGCCAGCGCGCACGCGCAGAACATTGAGAGACGACCAATCAGACTCTTCATCTGTACACAGAGCAGGAAACTCGCTGCAAGAGCGCGCATGATCTCTTCTTCCGATTTGCCAAGACTCTCCCCCATGGAAATTAACGGCATAGAACATGTGATACCGACATTACCACTCGTTGCGCAACTCATCGTCGGATATTCAAGTCCCTGCATGCGAGCATCAGAAGCCGCCGCCGCATAGCTCTTAGCTTTCGTAATTGGGGAAGGCCACGGGATCTCGAGAATTCCGTTGCCGAAATTTTCGCCAACACCCGGCTTATACCCCTGCTCGGCGATAATCTTGTTCATTCCGATGGCCTCGCGGCAGATGCTGATTTCCTCAATCGGGACCTGTTTCGCGAAGTCAATGATCTCGCTGATTTTATAGTCAAGGATCGTGTCATGCGAACGGTCAACAACAGAATCAAAGTTCTTCTCGTACTGTCCTTCAATGAGCTTGCCGTTCAATTCGCGGAAAATGATATTCGTGTGCGTTTTGCCGACAAGCACGTGTCCTTCGCCCTTGTCTGTCGCAACCCATGCTTCAATATAGAGGCCAACGCTGTCAAAATCCCACTGAATCTTGACGTCAACGTTCGGCAGGAAGGCCTTGGCTTTTGCTGCATCGGACGGCGTCACATCCTTGAGTACTTCAAGCCCCGCCGATGAAACGCCGGCGATAGCGCCCAACGATGCGGCGATCTCAATACCACGCATGTCAATACCTGGGATACCGACGGCAACGTTCTTGATGTACGAGTCTTTGTCCATAACAATGCGAACCTTTTTCGGTTCGCCGCCTACAGTATCCTTTGCGGCAGCCGCAGCAAACGCAACAGCTACAGGTCCCGTACAGCCAAGGGCCGGTCTGACTTCCTTGTTGAGAATGGTAAGTAGAATACTTTGACGATTTACCATCGACAAAAATCCCTTTCCTATAAAATGTACAAAATTATTCAATTTGTGCTGCCACTGACACATGAAAGCTTAGGGAATATGTTCCCAGCCTTTTTGTTAGTTTGATATTAGCTCGATATTATTCTGCACAGTGATTAATAATATATTTCACAACGTTTCGATGCCTTGCGTGAGTTTTTGATGTGTGCTACGATTATAATCTACTTACAGAACGAAACAGTGCAAAAAGAGAATAATCAATAACACATTTTAAATGCAAATCTGATGGAGCGTGTTTTTATGATTCGACCGCTGGAGAAAGGTACCTATTACACTGAAATTATTGCCCAGCTGAAAAAAGAGATTGCAAACGGCACGTGGAAACTTGGCGAACGCTTGCCTGGAGAGCTCGCCCTCGCGAAGCAGTTCAATGTGAGCCGCAGTAGCATCCGCGAGGCACTTAAAGCTCTGGCTTACGCTGGCATCGTCGAATCAAAACCCGGGCGAGGCACATTTCTACTCCACGTACTCGATGCTCCTGAAGCGGACGACTTCGACGACAGTGCTTACGCGAAGCTCATTGAAGTCCGCAAGCTTATTGAGGGACAGGCCGCGTACTGGTGCGTACAGCGCGCCACGCCACAACAGATTCAGAAACTTGAAGCTATCCTCCGCGAAGGAGAGGAGGACGGGGACGCCGCACTTAACGTGGCACATATGAAGTTCCACGCCGCGATTGCCAGGCTAGCCGACAATCCGTACCTGACGCGCATGATCGACTCACTGAACGGTGAAATCAAGCGCCAGAAAGAGGTGAATTTCAAGATGTTGCCACGAGAAGACCGCAAGGAGCACTGGAAAGTTCTTGAGGCGATCAAGTCCGGCGATCCATCTCTGGCCCGCCGCGTCATGGTGAAGCACGTCGAGGTCTTCTGGAAAAAGGGGTACAAGCACGCTCCTGCGACAGAAGAGACACAAGAACAATAAACGCACTAATCAACACGTTGTTTTCTAAGAGCGCGCCCTCAATTTGAGAGCGCGCTTATTCTTATGAATCTCGATTTCATCAACAATTCAATTCAGATAAAAAGATGTTAGTCAACGATCGTTGCAAGGATTTCTTCATAGCCCTTCTTGCCACAGATTTGCTCAAGGACCGGAAATGTCGCCTTGCGTCCGACCTCGGAAAAGTGCTCAAGCTGTTCGGGCGTCGGACGGTAAACCTTAATGCCTTTTTCTTCAAGCTTCTTGAGATAGCTTTCAGTCTCAGGCGGGGCAACGGCCCAACGCTCAGCTTCGAAGTCCGCAGCAGCCTTGTCAAGAGTGGCACGATCAGCATCGGACAGTCCGTCGTACAGCTCCTTGTTAATGATGAGCGGCCAACACTCAAAGTGCGTGTTGATGGGAATCTCAGCCTTCATTATGTCCTTGAAGTTCACGTAGTGGTTTTCAGCACCGGCACCGAAGATGCCCTCAACCATGCCAGTCTGAGCCGCAGTAAAGAACTCGGAGAATGGAAGTGGCGTGGCCTGAAAACCAAAGGCGTCAGCAAGCGCTTCCCACTGCTTCGTGCTCGGCACACGAACCTTCAGGTTCTTCTTCTCGGTATCAAGCGGATTGGCGACATCTTTGGTCAGAGCGATACCGCCAAAGTAAATCGGCCAATAGGCAAGGACCTTAACATTCTGTTTCTCGAGAATCTCTTCGCAGAAAGCTGTGAACTTTGCTCCCTTGCTGTAGTTCTTCTTCGCTGTCTCCCAGTCCTTGACAAGGTAAGGTTGAATGAAGGCGGACAGACGTTTGTCGACCTGCCAGCTCATGGAACCACACTGCATCTCGACCGAGCCGAGAGAGACAAGCTCCTGCACTGTCGTGTAGTCGCCGAGAACGCTGTTCGGATAAATCTGGATATCAATGCGGCCGTCGGTGCCCTTCTTCACGTCGTCAACGAACTTATGAACCGCGATATCAATCGCTGAACCTTCGGGACGAATCGTGGCAAGCTTCCACGGCGCGGCAACTGCGGCTGTACCCATGTAGAAAACAGCGAAAGCAGCAAACAGAACGTTCAACTTTTTCATGTAAAACCCTCCTCAACAAAAATAGAATATGTGCGTTACGCACGGTACATTGAAGCCAGTAAAAATATTGGAACTGAACAGCCCGACGTTACGAGGACAAGAAAAACGTGCCTCGCGACAGTTTTATTTTTTTACACGTAACCAAAAACACGCGGGAGGAAAAGGGACAGTGCCGGCCAGTAGGTCGTAGCAAGCATGACCGGCAGGTAGCCTAGCAGGAACAGACAGACGTACGGCAGGATATCAGAAAACTCAACCTTGCCGACGCGCATGCCGAGATACAACAACGAGGCGTAAGGCGGAGTCAGGCAGCCAATGCCGAGGTTAACGCCAAAGATAGCCGCGTAATGCACGGGGTGGATACCAATTGACATCGCCAGCGGCTGGAGCAACGGCGCCACAAGAATGATGCCTGTCGTGTCATTGACAATCATGCCAACAAAGAGCAACAGGGCATTGATGAGGAGAAGTATTAGAAACTTGTTCTGCGTGATGCCGAAAATTGACCCCATGATGGCCTGAGGAACCTGAAGCCTAACATACGTCTGGCTCAACATCATCGAACACATAATCATGACCATGATTGTGCCCGCCGATACAGCAGAGTCCTTCGTGATTTGGAATGTATTCTTTGGTTTCAAACCCTTGTAAATCAAAAAGCCGACAGGGAAGCAGTAAACTGTAGCGACGGCCGCCGCTTCGGTTGGCGTCGTCGCGCCGGAATAGATACCGCCGAGAATAATAAGGGGCATTAGAATGGCCGGCAGAGCCTTCCAGCCTTTACTGATAATTTGGCGACGTTTCTCCTGTTTAGAAAGCGGAGGAAGAAGCTTCATATCAAGTTTGTGACAGATAAGCATGTTGATTGCACAGAAAATGATGATTGTCAGGATTCCGGGGCCTACAGTGGACAGGAAACAGGCAAGGACGTTCGTGTTAGTAACCCAACCGAAGATGATCATTGGCGTTGAGGGTGGGATCAGCGTGCCGAGAATCGACGAAGCTGTAATCAGCGCCGTAGCGCAAGAACGTGGATAACCTCGCTTCACCATCTCGGGAATCAACATGCTACCCGTCGCGGCAAGACCAGTGAATGCGCTGCCGGAAATGGCGCCCATGATGCCGCAAGTAACAATCGCAACGATGCCGAGACCGCCCTTGACGCGACCAACGAAAACATCAACGAAGTCAAGCAGGTATTTTGCTATGCCTGACCCGCTCATTAGCGAGCCTGCATAGATGAACAGCGGCACACACAGCAACGACGGGCTTAAAATCTGCTGGAGCCCCCACATCATCATACCCTTCATCGAGATATCACCAAATGTAACCATGAACAACAACGCTCCGCTAAAACAAAATGCGATCGGCACGCCCAAAGACAGCAGGATCATCAGGATTAAAAGGGAAATAATCGAAAGAGTCACGCCGTCCATTTAGGCCACCTCCTGATGTTTCGGGACAAGGGCGTCCGTAGGCGTCATCCGGTACTGCTGAACGCACTCCTGCATTTCGACGATTGTGTAGAACAGCATAAGAGCAAACGCAATGAATACCGTCACTTCATAGTAGATCATTGGGATAAATAGGATATCCGTCTTCTTACCGACGCGGAGAGCATACTTGAGGTAATCCCAGCCCCACCACGTGAGCCAGCACAGGATAACTGTCGAAGCAATAGAGGCAATGATACGAATAGCGTAAATACTACGTACCCTCTTGCAAAAGATCTCTAGTACTCTCGCAACAAGCTGCCCCTTTTCGGAAGAGGCTTTCACGGCGGCCATCAAGTACAACCATGTCGTTGGAAAGTTGTTAAGCTCTTCGATGCCCATAAGCGGCGAGCGCAGAACATATCTCATAACAACCTGGACAAACATGAGCGCCGTAACCGCGAGCAGAGCGATGACAATAACCGCATCAATGACATGGTCAAGCCCACGAATCCATTTTGCTCGAACAATTGTCATACTTTTCATGTTTCCCCTCCTTATGTCGTGAACGCTCTTCTATTTTTAAGCCCATGAAAGTCGCAACAGGATAGAATAATGGACACAAAACCACTGAGCTGCAAAAATGACGAAACCCAAAATATATGTTTTCCGACGCCCACATGCTTCCTCAAGTACCATGCGCTTGAATTGAAAAACTATTTCAGACTTGAAACAAGTGCAGAACCTACAGAATTAGCCTATGTCAGCATATTGATGATTTCGTCGATAGACTTGTCGGCAATGCCTATAGACTCGAGCGTTGTGCCTTGATGCCAGTAATCGGTACCATGCAGCTGCGAACAGAAGTTAACAATCAACTCCGCCCTCGGTGACCTCGTTCCTGCCTTGCGCGCGATGCAGGCGATCGGCATGATGACCCCCGGCACGTCTTCTGTAATATAACGGCTACGAACGCTCTGACCAACGAGATCAGAATACGGCGTCTCAGGGCTGTGCACATACTCGAAAATATTCTTGCTGCTATTGTTGCCGTAGTACATCTTCATCAGCTCAAGAAAACCATCAAGCTTAAAACCGCAGGCCGCACCAATTGCGACACGTTCCTTGTCCAGTTCGTGCATTTGCTCGCTGATGAGTGGCGTGATCCCGTCGATGTAGTGACGCCATGTGTCACCGCGCTGCTCAATCGCACCCCAGTTCAGAATCACGGGATACGGATGCATTGTAAAATTGATGTTGGACATGTCGAGTGCAAGGATGTGATCGGCCTTCTTGTACTTGACGTATCCGGCAAATGCAGAGTTCAGGATGTCAAGTATTTCCGGGGCCGCTGAAGCCGGCGACGTAGCGAGGTAGATAGCCGTCTTGCGCTTGTTGATGTTTACCTTGTCAACAGCACAAATGCGGCAGGCGTAGGGCTGAGTCTCTACCGTAGAAATCGAGATTCGAGCCTTGCAGCCCATTTTGCTCATCATCGTCTTGAGACGGTACGCACCGAAGTTGCCCGGCACGATGACGATATGCTGACCGTCCTTGAGGAACGGAATCATCTTTTCAAAGATAGGCCCGTGAGCGAACGAGGGTACGTTCACAACGACAATCGAAGCGCCATCCATAGCTTCTTTGATATCGCGCGTCACAGCGTGAAGGTGTCCTGTGACCTGAATGTCTCCGACGAGGGAAATCGTTTTTTTCTCGTGTAGTGTCGGGAAATCCGGCACATTATCAAGCGGCTCCCACATGACAATCGGATAACCAGCGGCGCTAATCTGAGCGCACCATGCACGTGCCCCGTTGCCGCTGCCAAGCATTGCAAATCTCAACATATCCAATCCTCCTCGCTAAAAATATAGAACAAACTGCCATGCGACTACAAAACGCCGAGAATCACAGGAACATGGCTGCCGTAAGTCATGTTCTTTGAGAAGTCGCGGCCTATAAAAGTTATTTATGCCGTGATATTGTCTGACAGTCAGACAATATCACGGCATACGTTCTTTGTCAAGAAAAGATTTTCATGCATTGTAATTATCTTCAATAAAAAGGCGCACCTCAAAAGTTCTCTTCAATACTAACGCCTAATATTGTTTCTTGGCAAAACAAGCTAATATTACCGCAGCTTATAACATGTCTAAATTGATCTAAAATGGCTTAAAACATGAAAATTACTGAGAACAAAAAAGCGAAAATTAAACTGGCATACAAGAACAATTGATATAAAAGGACCAAGTTAAGACTGAAAAAAAATCAGCTACCCAGAGATGCATCAGACCAAGAAGGGCGCCCCGTGACATTTCGGCATGAAAGCCCATCGTCCGTTGACGCTGAGACGTCAAGAACAAGAGAGGGCGAAGTCCGTACGGACTTCGCCCTCTCTTGTTCTTGACGTTTTCTTAAGACGCAGAAGCCCGAAGCGGTGACAGGCAGCGTTTTCGTTCCTCAGGCCGCTGGAGAGTACGCCAGACATGGCCAGATCGCAATGCCCCAAGTTCATCGAGATCCGGCCATTTTTTATCCGTTCTTTTTTGTGAAAAGTTCACTTCACCGCGGTAACGGCGTAGTCCTGGTCCTCGACGGCTTTTTTCAACACGGCGTCGGGGACGTCCTTGCTCAGCGTGACGACGGCGGTGCCTTTTTCGTGGCTGACTTCGGCGGAGGCGACGCCTTCCACGGCTTCCAGGGCCTTTTTGACGCGGGCTTCGCAGTGTCCGCACATCATGCCTTCAACGTTCAGTGTCTTGGTCATTGGTCCATTCTCCTTTTCCGATTCGATCTGATCCAGCCCCACGGGCCGGATTTTTTTATCCTTTTTCGCGCTGCGCAGGTCGAAGAAGTTCAGCCGGAGCGCGTTGGATACGACGCAGAAGCTCGACAGGCTCATGGCCGCGGCGCCGAACATGGGGCTCATCTTCCAGCCCAGCAGGGAGATCCAGGCGCCGGCCGCCAGCGGGATGCCGACGACGTTGTAGAAGAAAGCCCAGAACAGGTTCTCGTGGATGTTGCGCAGCGTGGCGCGGCTCAGGCGCACGGCGGCGGGAACGTCGCTGAGGCGGCTGTTCATCAGTACGACGTCGGCGGCGTCGATGGCGACGTCGGTGCCGGCGCCGATGGCGATGCCGGTGTCGGCGCGGGTGAGGGCGGGGGCGTCGTTGATGCCGTCGCCGACCATGGCGGTCTTGCCGCGTTTCTGCAGCTCGCGGATCACGGCTTCCTTACCGTCGGGCAGCACGCCCGCCACGACCTGATCGACGCCGGCCTGCGCGCCGATGGCGCGAGCGGTGCGTTCGTTGTCGCCGGTGAGCATGACGACGCGGATGCCCATGTCCTGAAGTTCCTTCACGGCCTGCGGGCTGTCTTCCTTGATGGTATCGGCCACGGCGATGACGCCCATGAACCTTCCGCCGCGCGTGAAAAGCAGCGGTGTCTTGCCCTGTCCCGCCAGCGCTTCGGCCTTGGCATTCATCTCTTCGGGCACGGCGGCGCGGCCGGCGATAAATGCGAGGCTGCCGCCGAGCAGTTCTTCGCCGTTCAACGTGGCGGTCAGGCCGTTGCCGGGCAGGGCGCGGAAGTCGCCCACCTCCGCCGCGGTCAGGCCTTCGTCGCAGCTTTTCCGCATCACGGCGCGGGCCAGCGGGTGCTCGCTCTTGCTTTCCAGCGCGCAGGCCAGCTCGAGCAGTTCCCGTTCGCTCGCGCCCCCGGCGGGCAGAAGGTCGGTCACTTCCGGCTCGCCGCTGGTGATGGTGCCGGTCTTGTCGAGCGCCACGATCTGCACGCGGCCGGCGGCCTCGAGCGAGGCGGCGGTCTTGAAGAGGATCCCGTGGCGCGCGCCCATGCCGTTGCCGACCATGATCGCCACGGGCGTGGCCAGCCCCAGCGCGCAAGGGCAGGAGATGACCAGCACGGAAATGCCGCGGGCCAGAGCGAAACCGAACTCTTCGCCCAGCAGCCACCACACGGCGACGGTCAACAGGGCAACGGCGATCACGGCGGGGACGAAGACGCCCGACACCTTGTCGGCAACTTTGGCAATCGGCGCTTTGGTGGCCGCGGCGTCGCTGACCATGCGGATGATCTGCGACAGCGTGGTGTCCTCGCCGACGCGGGCGGCGCGGCAGCGGAGGTAGCCGGACTGGTTCACCGTGGCGGCGCTGACTTTGTCGCCGGGAGCCTTGTCGACGGGAACGCTTTCGCCGGTGAGCGCCGCTTCGTTGACGGCGGAATGGCCGTCGAGGATCACGCCGTCGACGGGCACGTTCTCGCCGGGATGGACGGCGAACTCGTCGCCGACCTGCACGCGGTCGATCGGCACGACAGTCTCGGCGCCGTCTCGAAGCAGCGTGGCGGTTTGGGGAGCCAGTTTCATCAGCCCTTTGAGGGCGTCGGTGGTGCGTCCCTTGGAGCGGGCCTCGAGCATTTTGCCGACGGTGATCAGCGTCAGGATCATGGCCGCCGACTCGAAATAGAACTCGTGCAGATAGCGCGCCGCCGCGGCCGCGTCGCCCCGCGCCTGCGCGCCGGTCATCAGGAACAAAGCCGCGACGCTGTAGGCGAACGACGCCGCCGAACCGAGCGCCACCAGCGTGTCCATGTTGGGCGCGCCGTGCATCAGCCCCTTGAAGCCGCTGGTGAAAAACTTCTTGTTGACGAGCATGACGACGGCCGCCAGGATCATCTGCGCCAGTCCCGCGGCGACGGGATTGCCGTCGAAGAACTGCGGCAGCGGCCAGCCCCACATCGAATGTCCCATGGAAAGGTACATCAGCGCCCCCAGGAAGCCCAGCGACGCGAAAAGGCGGCGTTTGAGCGCCGGCGTCTCGCGGTCTTTCAGCGCCTCCTCGTCTTCGGCCAGCTTCGCCGCGGCGGAGGGCTTCGCGGCGCCCTTGAGCGAGGCGCCGTAGCCCGCCTCTTCCACGGCTCTGACGATCGCCGCTTCGGACGCCGTTCCCTCCACGCCCATGGAGTTGGTCAGCAGGCTGACGGAAACGGAGCTGACGCCGGGCACCTTCGACACGGCCTTTTCCACGCGGGCGCTGCAGGCCGCGCAGCTCATGCCCGTGACGTTGTATTGCTCCATCGCGAAAACCTCTTTTCCCGCAAAAAAAATCGCCGTCACTTCATCAGCTTCTGCAGCGTCGCCAGCAGCTCGTCGATCGTTTTCTCCCGCCCTGCCCGGATGTCGTCGAGCACGCAGGAACGGATGTGGTTCGCCAACAGCTCGCGGTTGAAGGCGTTCATCGCCGCCGTGACGGCCGAACACTGGATCAGGATCTCCGGACAATAGGCGCTCTTTTCCACCATGCCCTTGATGCCGCGGATCTGTCCCTCGATGCGGCTGAGGCGGTTGATCAGCTTGCGGTACTCTTCGGGCGAGCGCTCCTTGGTACGGCGGACGTTTTCGCAGTTGTTTTCTTTCATGTCTTCAATTCCCTCCTTGTTTCATTTCAGACACACAATATACCCATATAAGGTATTTGTCAAGCGCCCGACGGCAAAACTGTGCGCAGCACGTCATAAGCCCGTCATTTCGCGCTTACGGACGCCCTCAGAGGG
Organism: Pyramidobacter sp. YE332; assembly: GCF_033060595.1. Classification (NCBI taxonomy): domain Bacteria; kingdom Thermotogati; phylum Synergistota; class Synergistia; order Synergistales; family Dethiosulfovibrionaceae; genus Pyramidobacter; species Pyramidobacter sp. YE332. The sequence goes on from NZ_CP133038.1 coordinate 2,570,756, forward strand.
ATCACGGCGATGGCGTTGAAAGGGCTGCCGTCGAGCAGCAGCGTGGAGGTGGCGAGATAGACGAAGCAGTCGGTCTCGCCGTCGTAAAAGCGCACGACCTTCATCTTGCGGAAGATGGCCGAGCGGGACTTGAACACCTGCGTCTCCTTTTTCTGGCGTGTGTCGGGAACGATGGGCTCGCGCCCGGTCCGCACGATGGAGAGCGAGAACCGCGCCGGATCCTCGGCCAGCCCCAGGGCGCCCGAGACGCCGCCGGACTTGGCGTAGGAGACGTAGCACACGATCGAGGGAAAATCAGGATCGCGGAACGCTTCGACGACGACTTTGTGATTTGGCCCCACCAGTTTGAAAGCCGTGTCCACTTCGCCGACTTCCCAGCGCTCTCTCGGCGCGCTGCTTCCCGGCAGGGCGAAAGTCAGGCACAAAATGACGGCAACGATCAGTTTCTTTTTCATTTTCGACTTCCTCCGATTTGAATGAAACGTGCCGGAGAACTCTTTGCGAAAGAGTTCTCCGGCACTTATTCTACACGACGTTATTTCTTTTCGGGCGCCGGAGCCTTTTTCCAGCTGCCGTCGAGCTGCCCTTTCTCGCGAAGCATTTTCACCGCTTCGCCGGCGCTCTCATAGACGGCGCCCACGCCCTTGGAATCGGCGGCGTAGTCCATGGCGGCTTCTTTGCGGATGCCCAGCGAACCGGCTTCGGCCACGGAATCGATGTTGGCGCCCATGAAGATGAACTGCCAGCCGTACTTTTCCTGCGCGTCGGAGACAAGCTTCTTGACGGCGGCGCGGCTGAACTCGCGGCTGGCGTTTTCCAGCCCGTCGGTCATGATCATAAAGATCACCAACTCCGACTTGGGACAGGTCCCGTTTTTCTTGAAGTCGCCGTCCACCTGCAAAACCGTCCGCCCCACCGCGTCGAGCAGCGCCGTGCTGCCGCGGGCGAAGTACTCCTTCTCGGTGAGCGCCGCCACGTCCTTGATCGGCTTGTCGCTGTAAAGGATCTCGTACTGGTGGTCGAACAGCACCGTGGTAACCACGGCCGAAGCGACTTCCTGGCGCTGCTTGTCGATGAAGCTGTTGTAGCCGCCGATGGTGTCGCCGGTGAGGTGCTGCATCGAGCCGGAACGGTCGAGGATGCAGACGATGTGCACCTTGTCCTTGTCAAGCGGCGGACATTTGTCGCTGTGATCGTGGGACAGTTCGGGCAGCTTCCCGTCGCGCGGCAGGATCTCGTTCGGCCGCTGCTGGACCTGCTGAGGCGCAGGCGGCACGGCGGCAAAGGCGGCCGCGGCCGTCAGGACGGAGCACAGGGAAAGACACAGAGCGCAAAGCTTTTTCATGAATCAATCTCTCCTTTCGGATCGTTTCCTTGATTTTAGATTTACGACGCGGAACGTGAAACTGAACTGATTGTAAAGCCAATCCCGGCAGATCTCATCACCCGTTCGGGTGAACTTCCGCCCACAGAGCTTCGGCGCCGAGCAGCGGCGCGTCCTCGCCGAGGAGCGCCAGCCGTATCTCCGGCCCCGGGCGGTACACGGGCGAGAGCAGCGGCTGCATGTAGTCGCGCAGGTCGTCGAGCAAACCGTCGAGATGCGACAGGCCGCCGCCGACGACGATCGCCTCGGGGTCGAGCAGATGGGTCAGCGTCGTAAAGGCGCAGGCCAGCGCGCGCAGTCCCTCGGCGAAAGGACGAGCCAGCCAGGCGTTCTCGCGCTGTTCCCAGAGGGTTCTCATGTCGCCCCCATAGCCGTATTTCTCGCCGGCGCGTTCCAGAACGTCGGCGGAAAAAAAGCTTTCCACGTGGCCGCGCCCGCCGCAGCCGCAGCCGCGGTCCTCCAGCAGCGGGAAGTGGCCGATCTCGCCGGTGCGGCCGAGCCGGCCGCGCACGAGCCGTCCGCCGACGATCACGGCGCCGCCCACGCCGGTGCCCAGCGCGCAGAAGACGAAGTCTTTCAGCCCCCGCGCCGCGCCGCCACGCATCTCGCCTAAGGCCGCGCAGTCGCAGTCGTTGGCGAGGGACGTTTCGCGCCCGGTCAGTTCGCCAAGGGCATAGTCCGTCAGCCCGTCCCAGCCGTTCAGGTTCGGGCAGCAGCCGATGCTCCGGCCGTCGAGCACCATACCCGGCACGCCCATGACCAGCGGCGCGTCGCCGGCTTCCAGTTCCGCCAGCAGCGCCGCCAGCGCCGCACAGACAGCTGACGGCGTGCGCGGCGGCGGCGTCGGCACGGTCTTTTTGCGCAGCACGCGCCCGCTTTCGACCAGCCCGGCCGTCAGCGTGTGCCCGCCAAGATCCGCCGCGGCGATCATGGCCGCGCGCTCCCCACTTCGGCCCAGCGCGTCGAGAACTGGGCGATCAGCTCGCCGCCGTCGCTGCGGATCTCGTGACGGAAGTCCAGGCCGTCCTGCTGCGTCGTCACCGTCAGGTCCATGCCGTAGACGGCTTCATGCTTGTAGAGGATGTCGGCCTCGACGAGGCCGCAGCTCATGTAGACCTCGCGCGGCACGGCTTCGGCGGCCCAGCTCAGATAATAGGCGTTGTTGACGTGGCCGTTTGCGTCCAGCTCGCCGAGACGCACGTGCAGCCGCACGGACCGATCGGCGCGCTCCAGCCTTTTCGGCGCCACGAAGACCGGCTCGAACGGCGTCTCCTCGGCCTTTTCCATGAACACCTCCGGCAGGCGGCGGCTCAACCGCACGGGACGCCGCGAGGCCAGATCGACGAAGATCCACATGCTGTCGGCGAGCCCGGTCTGCTTTCCCCGCCCGTCGAGCAGCCGGAAGCGGCGCACCGAATAGAGATCGCGCAACGGCATGTGCCCTGTGTTGATCGCGCCCGCGTCGCCGCTCATCAGCGGCCGGTCGAGGCGGATCGAATACTGGTGCAGCATCCATGCGCAGCCGCAACGCCAGTAGTCGGGCGGCGGATTCATGGCGTCGACGGCGCCGTCCGCCGCGTCCTGAAGCATGTTCAGCAGGTGAAACGGTTTCAGCGCGCGGCAGGGCGTCACCTCCGACTGGGGGACCGCGAATTTTTTCGTGAACATCAGGGCCATGGGCTATCTTCCTCTCTCCGGGCCGATTCTAAATGAACGGCGGCAAACGGACATTGTCCTTTCCGACAATTTTACCACGCCGCGATCCCGGCGCGTCCGCCGCGCCGGTTCCAAAAAACGGAATGCCGAGCAGATCCCGCCGACAGCGCGTCCCCCGATGGTTCGGCCGTCATCGGGGGACGCGCAAAATGTTCCACGTGGAACATCATCGTTCGTTCGTCAAATTCAGTTTCCTGCGTCCTTACGGTCCGCTTGGGGCGAGCCGCGCGTTTCAATCCCGCGTTTCGGCGCCGGCGGGAGCGTAGTCATCGACGCGGCCGGACACGGCGAAGAAGGCCGCCGCGACCAGCGCCGCCCCGACTGCCAGCGACAGCCAGTGATTCAGGCCGAGGGCAATGCAGAGATAGCTTGCCGCCGCCCCCACGCCCGCCAGAAGCGCGTAAGGAAGCTGCGTCTTGACGTGGTCGATGTGATCGGCGCCGCAGAACATGGACGACATGATCGTCGTATCGCTGATGGGACTGCAGTGATCGCCGAAGACGGCGCCGGCGAACACGGCGCCGACGGTGGGCAGCATGTAGGTCGTCACGTCGATGCCGGCTGCGGCCGAAACTTTGGCCAGCAGCGGCACGACGATAGGCATCAGGATTCCCATCGTGCCGTAGGACGTGCCTGTGCAGAAGGAGATGACCATGCCCGTCAGGAAGGTCAGCAGCGGGATCCAGCCGGGGGCGAGAAAGTCCTTCGTGACCGAGACGAGATACGCCGCCGTGCCGACGGATTTGATCGAAGCGCTGATGCCCCAGGCGTAGATGAGGATCATCGAACCGACGAAGACCGCCTGGCCGCCCTTGAGAAAGCCGCGGAACAGGCGGCTCAGGCTGGCCGCGCGCTGAAGACGGAACAGCGCCAGCGTCATCACCGCCGCGGCGTAAGAACCGTAGATCAGCGCCAGCGAGCTGTCGGAGTTGGCCATGGCTTCGCTCAGCCCCGCTTTTGGAAAACCTCCCGTGACCAGCAGCATGCCGACGATGAAAACCACGAGAAACACGACCGGCAGCACGAAGTTGACGACGCGGTCGGGCGCGTTTTCGGCCGGCTCGAGGTCGGGATCTCCGGCCGCACTCGTCAACGGCATGGCGCCGTCGCGAAGGACTTTGCCGGTGCTGCGGGCGCGGCGCTCGGCGGCCAGCATCGGCCCAAAATCGCGGCGGCTCAGAACCACCAGCGTCACCAGCAGAAGAGCGATCAGATTGTAGAACACGAACGGGATGGACCGAAGATACGTGTTGTAAGCGCTGCCCTGAATGCCGAGCTCGCCGTACTGTTTGCCGATCTGGCCGACCATATAGGCCACCCAGGACGAGACGCCGGCGATGGCCGCCACCGGAGCGGCCGTGCTGTCCACGAGATAGGACAGTTTTTCCTTCGACACCCGGTAGCTGTCGGAAATGGGACGCATCGTCGTGCCGACCACGGCGGCGGTCACGTAGTCCTCAAAAAAAATCACGATCCCGGCCAGCTCGGTGAACAGCATGGCGCTGCGGCTGCTCCTGACCTTGCGCGACAGGGCGTTGACGGCGGCGCGCACCCCGCCGCCCGCCTGCATGACGCCGACCATGCCGCTCATGACGATGCACGTCATGAAGATGCGGGCGCCCCACGGATCACCGAGCGAGTTCCAGATGTTCTCGATGGCCGCGCCAAAACCGTAAATCGGATTCCAGCCGTTGACCATGGTGCCGGCGATCCAGCTGCCGACGAACAGCGAGGGAATGACCTCGTGCGTGGTCAGGCAGAGCACGATGGCGACCACAGGCGGCAGCAGCGACAGAACCCCGAAGTAAGGCGAGGCCGCTTCGTCCGCGGCGGCACACGCCGTTCCGCAAAGCGCCGCCACGAGAGCGGCCGCGACGAAAAGCACCAGAGAAATTCGACGGTGAGACATCACAAAGACCTCCTCGAAAATCGAAATCGGCTCATACCGTTTTACCGGATCCAGCGGCGGCGTTCCGCCGCGAATTCCCCGCCCACTCCAGCTGACCGCTCAGCAGCTCGTCGAGCGTCTGCCGGCGCACCGCCACGCGGGCCTGTCCGTCGCGGGCGAAGATCACGGCGGGGCGCAGGGCGCAGTTGTAGGTGCTGAACATGGAATAATTGTAGGCGCCCGTCAGCGGCACGGCCAGCACGTCGCCGCGGCGCAGCTCCGGCACGGGAGTGTCGAGCGTCAGCACGTCGCCCGTCTCGCAGCACGGCCCGGCGATCGCGGCGCGGCGGTCTGCGGGGCGTTCCGTGTCGTTGACCAAGAGCACCCCGTATTCCGCCTGGTAAAGCTGCGGGCGCGGGTTGTCCGTCATGCCGCCGTCCACCGCCACGTAGGTGCGCACGCCGGGGATCTCCTTGACGCCCTGTACCGTGTAGAGCGTAATTCCCGCCTCGCCCGCTATCCACCGTCCCGGCTCGAAGGCGACTTCGGGACGCTCCAGACCCAGCTCGGCGCAGCGCGCGTCGACGCGGTCGAGGATGGCGGCGACAAAGCGTTCCGCCGGCGCTCCGGCCTCGCCGGGACGCTCGGGAATGGCGAAGCCGCCGCCGAGGTCGAGCTCGCGCGCCGCGAAGCCCGTCGCTTCGCGCAGCTTCAGCATGATCTCCGTCATGCGGTCCGCCGCCCGCAGATAGGTTTCGACGTCGCGGATCTGGCTGCCGACGTGGACGTGCAGCCCCGCCAGGTCGAGCCCCGACGCGCCGAGGGCGAAGCGCACGGCGCGCTCCAGATGCGCCAGAGGCACGCCGAACTTGCAGTCCTTCTGCGCCGTCTGGATGGAACGGTGCGTACGCGCCTCGATGCCGGGGCTGAGGCGCAGCAGGATCTTCTGCCGGGCGCCGCGTTTCGCGCAGAGGCGCGCCAGCAGCGCCAGCTCGTCTTCGCTGTCGACCGCCACCGCGCCGACGCCGCGTTCCAGCCCGGCGGCGAGGAACTCTTCCGTCTTGGCGTTGCCGTGCAGCGTCACGCGCTCCGTCGGGAAGCCCGCCGCGCAGGCGATATGGAACTCGCCCGGCGACACGGTGTCGAGGCACAGCCCTTCTTCGTCGATCAGGCGGGCCATGGCGGCGTTCAGAAAAGCCTTGCCGGCGTAGCAGACGCGCGCGCTCCGCCCCGCTGCCGCGGCGCGCAGCCGCCGGCAGCGGTCGCGCAGCATCGTTTCGTCCATCACGTACAGCGGCGTGCCGTATCGTTCGGCCAGCGTCACCGTATCGCAGCCGCCCCAGATCAAATGATTCATCGTCATCCCATCCCTTCGGAAAAGTTCATAAAAAAGCGCGTCCCTGTGTATTTTTCGCAAATACACAGGGACGCGCTTCTCATTTTCGGCACGCGGTACCACCCTGCTTGAACGCAGCCGTCCTGCCGGGAGGACCGTGACAGCGCGGGAAGCAAAAAGGCTCGTCCCCGCGCTGTAGGGACGAGCCTGAAATCAGTCTCGCGGTACCACCCTTCTTGGACGCATCGCTGCATCCCGCTCGGACCCGATCACGAGGGTCAATCCGGGAAATCTACTCCGGCGTCGAATGCGCTTTTTCAATCCCAGCTCCCCGGGCCTTGCCCGCCGGATTCTTTCACGCGGAAACCCTTTCAGCCTGTGGGATCTCCTCTCTGGCACCGTGAAAATGACGAATCGACGGGATCCGGTTCATCGCCTTTATCCCTATTCATCTGTTGCTGAAAATTATAACCGCAGTTTCCCGTCTGTCAAGGGCGAAATCGAAATAATTTTTCACTGTTCCGTCAATTCCGACAGCCATTTTTCGCAAGCGTTTTTTCCCGGCCGCCGCGGCGAAACCGCCGTCGCTTCAGCCTGATACTGGAAAAAAGGCGGTGTTTGTGGTATTTTATTATAAAGAAGAGGGTCTTTATTCCGTGGCTGCACTCATTTTTCCCGGACGATCTGCGTAAAAATCCATTCTCAAGAGGCAGGAGGGACTGATTCACATGACAGCACGCATCATCACCATCGGTCGCGAATACGGCAGCGGCGGACGCAGCATCGGCGAACGGACTGCCCAAATGCTGGGGTACGGATTCTACGACAAGGTCCTGATCGACCTCGCCGCCAAGAAGAGTGGTTTTGCCATCGATTACATCAGAAACACCGAAGAGCAGGTCACGCCCAACTATTTGTTCAACCTGGCCGCCAACGGCTATTACGCCAACTCGATGTTCATCAACGACGGACTGCCCGCCTCGGACAACCTCTTCATCCTGCAGAGCAAGATCATCCGCGAACTGGCCGAGAAAGCTCCCTGCGTCATCGTCGGGCGCTGCGCCGATTACATCCTGCGCGACCGCACCGACTGCCTGAACGTGTTCATCCACGCGCCGCTGGCCGACCGCGTCGCCCGCGCCGTCGGCGAATACGGTCTGCCCGCGGAGGGCGCCGAAAAAACCGTGCAGCGCAACGACAAGATCCGCTCCAAGCACTACCAGTATTACGCCGGCAGCAAATGGGGCCATATCCATCGCTACCACCTCACACTCAACAGCAGCGCCTTCGGCTGCGAGGCCGCCGCGGCCCTGATCGTCGAGACCGCGCGGCGGTTCGGGTAAAACTGGCCGCAGACAAAGACGAATCAAAATGTTCCACGTGGAACACTCGGTTTGGAATGACGGATGACGCTTCTTTGCAAACTATTGACTGAAAATAAGGTGTCGCTTTTCGACAACGAACGAGCCGCCGCGGGGGATCTTTTTGCGTCCCCGCGGCGGCTCGTTTTTACAGAATGTCGATGTACTCGCCGGCCAGCGCCTTGTTCATGCTGCGCACGGCGCAGAATTTGCCGCACATGCTGCAGGTTTCGCTGTGGTCGTCTTCGGGGGCCCGGCTTGCGCGGATGGCTTTGGCGGTCTCCGGATCGACGGCTTCCAGCCACTGCGCGTCCCAATCGAGCTTGCGCCGCGCCGCGGCCATGCGGTCGTCCTGCTCGCGCGCGCCGGGAATGCCCTTGGCGATGTCGGCGGCGTGGGCGGCGATGCGGCTGGCGATGATGCCCTGTTTGACGTCGTCCACGTTGGGCAGGGCCAGATGTTCGGCGGGCGTGACGTAGCACAGGAAGGCCGCGCCGTTGGCCGCCGCCACCGCGCCGCCGATGGCGGCGGTGATGTGGTCGTAACCGGGGGCGATGTCGGTGACGAGGGGGCCGAGCACGTAGAACGGCGCGCCCCGGCAGATGGTCTGTTGCACTTTCATGTTGGCGGCGATCTGATCCAGCGGCACGTGCCCCGGGCCTTCGACCATGACCTGAACGTCCTTCGCCCAAGCGCGGCGGGTCAATTCACCGAGGCGGACGAGCTCCTCGATCTGGCAGACGTCGGTGGCGTCGGCAAGACAGCCGGGGCGGCAGGCGTCGCCGAGGCTGATGGTGACGTCGTGCTCGCGGCAGATGTCGAGGATCTCGTCGAAATGTGAGTAGAACGGATTTTCCTCGCCGGTCATGCTCATCCAGACGAAAACGAGGCTGCCGCCGCGGCTGACGATGTTCATCGCCCGTCCGCAGTTTCTGATCTGCTCGATGGTCTTGCGCGTGATGCCGCAGTGGAGCGTGACGAAATCGACGCCGTCCTCCGCGTGCAGGCGCACCACGTCGACGAAGTCCTGAGCGCTGAGCGTGGCGAGGTCGCGCCGGTAATGGATGACCGCGTCGTACACGGGCACGGTGCCGATCATGGCGGGACACTCGCCGCACAGTTTGCGGCGGAAAGGCTGCGTGTCGCCGTGGCTGGACAGGTCCATGATGGCTTCGGCGCCCATATTCACGGCGCTCATGACTTTCTGCATTTCCACGTCGTAGTCCTTGCAGTCGCGGCTGACGCCGAGATTGACGTTGATCTTGGTTTTGAGCATGCTGCCGACGCCGTTAGGGTCGAGGCCCCGATGCCCGCGGTTGGCGGGGATCACGGCTGTGCCTTCGGCCATCCAGCCCATCAGTTCCCGAACGCTGCGGCGTTCTTTTTTCGCGACGATCTCCATCTCCGGCGTGGCGATGCCGCGGCGCGCCGCTTCCATTTGCGTGTGGTAATTTCGCTCCATATGACGGACTCCTTTCCTGCTTCCGCTGCGGACAGCGGATTTTCCGCGGAACCGGCGCTTTTGCCCGAACGAAAAACAAGGGAGCGGACTCCTCGTGCGGAGCCCGCTCCCTCCATTTTTTTCTGCGTCTTCCTCCGCGGGCATTATCCCAACAGGTTCACGGGTCGGAACGCCAGTTCCCTCTCAGCCTGCGTGACGCAAGCTCCCCGGTTCGCTCTTCGTTTGATGCAGGACCAGTCTAGCAGGCCGCGGCCGATTTGACAAGCGCCCCGCGGCGGCAAAAGGCGAAAAATTTCTATTTCCCGCGGCTTTTGCCGTAATCGAGCGCCAGCGCCGACAGCAGCTTCACGCCCAACGGCACGACGGCGTCGTCGACGCGGAACTCGGCGCTGTGATGCGGCGTGTCGGTGCCCATGCCGAGGTTGAAGTACGCGGCGGGGATTTTTTCGCCGTAGTAGCTGAAATCCTCGGATCCCATGGCGAACTCGCGTTCCACAAGACGATCCTCAAGCCCTTCGGCTTTCGCCACGTCCAGGATCCAGTCGGTGACGTCGGGATCGTTGACGGTGACCGGATAGACTTTTTCGTACTTCAGATCGGCCGTGCAGTTCCACGCCGCGGCGATGCCGTCGACGATGCGGTGGAAGCGTTCGGGCATGGCTTCGCGCGTTTCCATGTCGGAGCAGCGCACGGTGCCGCACATCGTGCAGGTATCGGGAATGACGTTGCGGGCTTCGCCGGCTTTGATGGCGCCGATGCCGACGACAACGGGTTCGAGCGCGCTCACTTCCTGCGGCGCGATGGCCGTCAGCGCCGGCACCAGGGCCGCCGCGCAGAGCATCGGATTGACGGCGCGGTGGGGGCTGGCGCCGTGGCCGCCCTTGCCACGGATGACGATGTCCCAGATGTCGGCGGAGGCCATCATCGGCCCTTTCTTCCAGCCGATTTTACCGGCCGGCATCTGGCTCTGCACGTGCTCGCCGATGATCGCGTCGACGCCTTCGAGCGCGCCGTCGGCGATCACCGCGGGCGCGCCGGAGCCGGGGCCCGCTTCCTCGGCGGGCTGGAACAGGAACCTCACCGCGCCGCAAAGTTCGTCCCGGTGCTCCTGCACCACCTGAACGACGCCGGCGAGGATAGCCGCGTGGGCGTCGTGCCCGCAGGCGTGCATGACGCCCGCGCATTCGGACGCGACGTCGTGGGACGGATCCTCGGCGACGGGCAGCGCGTCGATGTCGGCGCGGATCATCAGCGTCGGTCCGGGCTTGGCCCCCTTGATCTCGGCGACGAGGCCGCACTGAGTGCCCTTGAATCCTTTTTTGATCACGGAAACGCCGAGTTCCGCCATCCGGGCGGTGATTTTTTTCGTCGTCTCCACCTCGCGCCAGGAAAGTTCCGGGTGACGGTGAAGCTCGCGGCGCAAGGCCACGGCCGCTTCGGAAGCGCGTGTGACGCTGTCCTGCCTGTCTGCCATCATAAAAGACTCCTTTCGAATCGTTTGAATTGTCGGCCCCGCGCCGCGGAGCCGCTTTCAGCCGCAAAACTAGAAAAACTTGACGAGGAACGCCGCCAGGAACACGGAGGCGATGGTGACCGTGGTGAATCCGGCGATGAGCATCTTGGGAAGCACGTGCGAGAGGACGAACTCCCGCTCTTCGTCGCTGCCGCCCAGCTGAGCGGCGACTTCCTCGGAGATGATCAGCGTGCCGGGGAAACCGATCATGCACGTGGCGCTCAGCGCCGCGGAAAGGCCCCAGCTGTACTTGAATATTTTACTCAAAAGGATGGAAGCGATAAAGATGCCGGCGACCGTGGCACCGAAAACGATGAACAGCGGCCCGAGCAGATCGAGGATCATGCGCGGCGTCGCCTTGGCCAGCCTGATGTAAATGGGGATCATGATCGCGAACATGACCATGCCGTTCGCGTTGCCCAGCGTCATGATGTTCGTCTCGATGAAGCCCAGCTCGTGAAAGACGATGCCGAAAAGCAGCGCCATCACAAAAGGATGCACGGCGTCGCCCAGCAAGGACGCGGCCTTGAAGCTGAGCCAGGCGACGGCGAACGCTTTGGCGATGTAAACGTAGCTGGTCTGCCAGCGCTGGGGCATCGGCGGGATCAGTTTCTCCCACTTGGACGTGCCGGGCTGCCCCGCCGCCAGCGCGCGCTCGCCGGCGGCGAAACGGGCCTTGAGCTTTTTGCCCTCGTGCAGCAGGCAGTTGGAAGCGATGGGAATGCCGAAGAACCCCTGCACCGTCAGCAGCATCGTCACGAACACGCCGATCGCCGTCAGCCCCTTGGCGTCGGCCGCCTCGGTCATGATCAGCCCGGCCACGACGCCGCCCGACACCGGGCCGGTCGCCGCCACGGCATAGTCCCAGCCGATGAAAGGCGACGCGGCCAGTAGGATCGCGCCGGCGCCGGCGCACATGCCGAGGAACGACACCGCCACCGTCCTCCACTCCTCCCGCAGCTTGCGGGCATCCATCATGCTGCCCATCTGCACCATCAGCAGGGCGATGAACGACGTGGCCAGCGGCACCATCTTGCTGTCCTCGAAAAGAGTCGTCGGCACCCCGCTCCAGAACAAAGCCAGGAAAATCACCGAGCAGATGAACATCATGCTCACGCGGGCACGGGTCTTCATCGCCAGAAGGTTCGCCGCAGCGTACACGAGAGCGATGACCGTCAATGCGCTTAACTGATCCATAAATACCCCACCTTTCGGGAATTGGCAACGAAAATTTTTTCAAGCGCTTATTTTACGCAAAACGCCTCTCCGGAAAAGGCGTTTCGGTAAAAACGGGAGAATAAAAAAAGACCGGCTCCCGCATGGGGACCGGTCCTTGATCTTTGCGCCACGACGCGTTAAACGTCGGACCTCAAGGGGATTCCCACGCCATGGACGCCGTAATAAAAGCTAAAGTAGAACTGCTGCGAGCTCATTCTTCTCATGACGCGGGAACGCTCCTTTCTTTCTCAGTTAACGCCGCGCACCGCGACGAAAATATTTTTACACCCGGACACTAAAAAGTCAATACCTGAACAAGGCAAAGCTCCGGCATTTTTACTTTCTTCTTCCACGAGGCGGCCCTGTCCCGCCAGCAGGGCGCGCTTCGGCCGGCTCTTACGGACCGTTCCCTCTTATGCGCCGCTCATGACGCGGGCCGCCCAGCCGGAGTCCTGCAGGATCGCGCGCCCTACGCCGATCAGGTCGGCCTTCCCTTCCCACAGCAGTTTTTCCGCGCCGGCGCCGGTGACGACGCCGCCGGTCAGCAGCACGGGGACGGAAACCTTTTCCTTCACCGCCGCGGAAAGCCGGCTGAAATAGCCCTCGCCGTCCAGCCCCGGCACGATGTAACCGCACATGCCGCCGGACAGGCTGATCATGTCGACGCCGCAGCGCTCGAAGAATGCCGCCGCCCGCGCGCCGTCCTCCGCTGTCGCTCCGCCGGGCATGTAATCGCCGGCGCCCAGGCGCAACGCCACGAGGTAATCGTCGCCGACGGCCTCGCGTACCGCGGCGATCACACGGCCGTGCAGGCGCACGCGGTTTTCCGGCGAAATGCCGTATTCGTCGCCGCGCCGGTTCGTCAACGGCGAATAAAATTGGTCGAGCAGATAGCCGTGAGCCGAATGGAGCTCCACGCCGTCAAAGCCCGCCTCTTTCGCGCGGCGGGCGGCCGCGGCGAAATCGCGGACGATTTTGTCCAGCCCGGCCGCGTCCAGCGCCACGGGGACGCGCGTGCCGCGGCGCGGGTTCGTCACCGCCGAAGCGCCGTACGCCGGCAGCCCCGTCACCTCTTCTTTCGCCAAGCTGCCGGCGTGGTTCAGCTGAGCCACGAGCGGCGAGCCGTTGGCGTGCACCGTCCGTACCAGCCGGCTCAGCCCTTCAACGTCGCTGTCGCGCGAGATCGAAAGCTGGCACGGACTCGCCTGCCCTTCCGGACTGACGTAGCAGTGCTCCGTTTCGACCAGGCCGATGAATCCGCCGCGGGACTTCTCGTCGTACCAGGCCAGCGTCGCCGCCGTCACCGCGCCGCGATCGGCCTTTTCCGTCGCCATGGGCGGCATCACCAGACGGTTTTTCAGCGTCACGTTTTTGATCGTCACAGGTTCCCGCAAAAGTCGCATCTACATCGCCTCTTTCAGCACCGATTTTGTGAAGAAAAACAGCTCGGCTTTCATTATGGGGCAGCCGGCCTCCGATTTCAAGACCGGAACGAAGCGACAAAAAACGGCGCCCGAATCGCTTCGGACGCCGTACATTCGTCTGGTGGAGGTAAGGGGATTCGAACCCCTGACCTTTTGAATGCCATTCAAACGCTCTCCCAGCTGAGCTATACCCCCAGATGCGTCACCCGTGTCCCGGATGACTCGTGCATATTAGCACGACTCCATCAAAATTGCAAGAGGGCACAATATTCCCCCGCGCCCAACGGATCGCGGTTCAACGAACGGAACGGGGCGCTGCGTCTTTCCCTAATGGATCTTCAGGTACTTTTCGGGCACTTCGATGTCGGTCATGTGCTGCGGGCCGGCGCCGAGCATGTAGGTGTCCTGAAGGATGAGGATATGGTTTTTCGACTCCACGTCGGTCTGCGCGTCGGCGTAGTAGCGTCCCTTCCACGAGGAGTTCGGCGACTCGGCGTCGAAGAATTTGATGACTTTGGGGATCTCGAAGTAACGGCGGAACTTCTGGTGCGTGACGCCCTGCTCGATGCAGTCGATCGCGAATTCGCCCAGCGCCTTGGAGGTGGTGAAGCCCAGAGAGTAGGCCCAGACGCCCATGCGTCCGCCGGCGCCGCGCGCGATCACGGTGTCTTCGACGCGCTTGAGGATCGCTTCGAAGTTACCGCTCACGTCGGCGAGATCGAGCCCCAGCGCGCCGGGATAGCCCATCAACGGCGAGGGCAGGTCGGCCTCGATGAAATAGCCGCCGTGCTCGACGATGCTCTTCAGCATCGGTTCGGTCTGCGCGTCGTTGGTGCAGAAGAAGGCCGTGTCCTTGCCGTACTTGTCGATCCAAGTGGGCATCTTTTCGAGGATGAACTGCTGCGCGCCGGCAACGCCCACGTCGCTGGTGGGATCGGGAGCGGTCTCGAAGTGGAAGCCGAGGCCGATGTCCTTGCAGGTCTGCTCCATGATCATGCGGCGGCGGGAAAGAAGCTCGTAGCTCATGTGGCGGGGGAAGGAGATGTGCACGAAGTGCTTGCACCCCAGGCGCTTGGCCAGGACGATGTTCAGATAGCCGCGCGACAGGTTGTCGTTGCCCACGGTGAGATCGGAGATGCTGTCGATGACGCTGGGATCCTCATGGGCTTCGCCGACGAAGAGCAGCATCTCGGGACGCTTCTCGCGGATACGGCGGAACGCCTCGGTGGTGCCGGGGATGCCCTGGTTGACGATGACCGCCTTCATCAACGGGTCGTCGGCAAAAGCCGCGATCTGGGAAATGGTCGTCTCCTGCTCGGTCATGAAGCTGTCGGGATAGGTTACGTGCTTGATCATGCCGCCGTCGGTGACGTCGCCGTATTTCTGGATCAGCGCTTCGGCGCCGCGAAGGTCGTCCTCCGATTGCGAGACCGTGCCCGTGCAGATGCCGATGTGGAACTTCGCCGGCTCGGCCGCGCAGGCCGCCCCCGCGAACACCGCCGCGCCCAAAAGCAACGCCGCTGCCAGATGGTATTTTTTCATATTTTTTGCCCCCTCTTTCAACTGTTAAAAGATAAATTACGAGCCACGTGGCAATTTTAATCTATTTTAAATTAACGGTCAAGAAGGGCGACATAAACATTTTTACGATAAAATATTTCTGAAATTCTTCAAGGTAAATGCAACGCAACATCCGGTACCCCGTTGCATTAAATCTGAATTAAAAGGAGCTTGCATTTAGTCTGAATTGATGAAAGAACTTTCTTACGAGACAACAGATCTCGGAAAGGAGTTCATCATCATGAACAAACATTTGACTCTGGCTGAAAGAAAAGCCATTGAAAGCGCCCTCAACCGGCGAGAATCTCTCAGAAGTATTGCCTCAACAGTTCTGAAGTCGCCGAGTACGATCTCCAGAGAGATCAGAAAACATGCAGAGACTGTCTTCAAAGGCTGTTATGGCCGGACAGCAAACTGCTGCCTTCACCGGTATGACTGCTCCGTTACTTCCCTTTGTAACACCTCTCCGAAATGCCGTTCACTGTGTTTCCGGTGCTCAAGATGTAATACGATGTGTCCTGACTTTAAGGAGGAGGTCTGCCCGCAGCTTTCGGTTCCTCCGTATGTCTGTAACGGCTGCCCCAACCGTCACCGCTGCACTTTAAAAAAACGGATCTATTCTGCTAAATCTGCAAATGACTCTTACGAGAAAACTTTGCATGAGGCTCGTGAAGGCTTCAATATCTCCGATGCCGAGCTTGCAGATATTGATTCTTTTTTCTCTCCTCTCATCAAACAGGGGCAGTCTCTCTATCATATTATCCGTAATAATCGAGATACTGTTCCCTGTTCTGAAAGTACCGCCAGACGGCTCCTGCTTTCGGGTATTTTAGAGGCACGGAAAATAGACTTGCCCCGAGCTGTCCGTTTTAAGAAGAGAAAGGGAAAAAGAAATAACATGAAGGTGGATAAAAAATGTCGTGAAGGCCGTACCTACAATGATTTTCTCTCTTTTTCGGAGAAACATCCGGACATGCTTATTACCGAAATCGACAGTGTCGTTGGCACCGCAGGAGGAAAAGTTCTTCTGACTGTCATCTTAAGAAACTGCAACTTTATGCTGGCTTTTTTGAGAGATAAAAATACTGCTCAATCTGTTGAGCAGATTTTTACAATGCTCTTCACTCTTCTGGGCAGGAAACGCTATAAGTCCATGTTTCAGGTCCTTCTTGCTGACAACGGTACAGAGTTTTCCAATCCGACGGCTATCGAAAAAGGTCCGGACGGAGAAAGAAAATCATATATGTTCTATTGCAATCCACAAGCACCGCAGGAAAAAACGAAGGTTGAAAATAATCATACTCTCATTCGAAGGATCCTTCCCAAGGGAACAACTTTCGACAATTTATCCCAAACTGATATCAACCTGATGATGTCTCATATAAACTCATTGAAATTCTTCAAGGTAAATGCAACCCAACATCCGGTACCCCGTTGCATTAAATCTGAATTAAAAGGAGCTTGCATTTAGGGCTTGTTTAAAAAACGTCAAAGTTGCCTAAATCGATCCAATCGCTTAAACTTTTCTCATGGAAGAGAGAAGATATGAACTGACCTCCAGCGAGTGGAATCGAATCAAGAGAATGCTGCCGCCCGAACACCCGAAATCAGGTCAACGTGGACGCCCGGCAAAATACGATAACCGCAGGATCATCAATGGGATTCTGTGGCTTGCCAGAAGTGGAGCGCCATGGAGAGATCTTCCGGAGCGTTACGGCAAATGGCAGGCAGTTTACGCACGTTTCAGGCTGTGGAAACAGCGGGGAATATTCGAGGCGATCTTTGCCGCCCTAAGCGCTGATGCCGACATGGAAAATCTCTCTATCGACTCCACGTCCTGCAAAGTACATCAAAGTGCCAACGGGAGAGGGAAAACCCCGGAAGGGGGAAAAAAGGGGCTCAAGCGATTGGCATGTCCAGAGGCGGCAAGAATACGAAAATTCATGCGATAGTAGATGGTTTAGGCAATCCGCTGGCGCTCCTGCTCAGTCCCGGCAATGACCACGATTCCCGCCATGCCGTGTCCTTGCTCGGGCAAGCGGAAATCAGAGGGAGCAACGTCATCGGCGATAAGGCTTACGGTTCGCAAGCCATCAGAGAGTACATTACTTCTCGGGAGGGAAGTTACACTATCCCGCCGAAGAGCGATAATCCCGAACCGTGGTTTATAGATGAGCATGTTTACAAGGAACGACACTTGGTTGAATGTTTCTTTCAGAAAATCAAATGGTTCCGTAGAATTTTCACCCGCTATGACAAACTTGACGCTTCGTTTTTCGCTTTTGTTCTTGTCGCTGCCAGTGTTATTTTATTGAAATAATACAAGCTGAAATGTTTTTTAAACAAGCCCTAGTCTGAATTGATGAAAGAACTTTCTTACGAGACAACAGATCTCGGAAAGGAGTTCATCATCATGAACAAACATTTGACTCTGGCTGAAAGAAAAGCCATTGAAAGCGCCCTCAACCGGCGAGAATCTCTCAGAAGTATTGCCTCAACGGTTCTGAAGTCGCCGAGTACGATCTCCAGAGAGATCAGAAAACATGCAGAGACTGTCTTCAAAGGCTGTTATGGCCGGACAGTAAACTGCTGCCTTCACCGGTATGACTGCTCCGTTACTTCCCTTTGTAACACCTCTCCGAAATGCCGTTCACTGTGTTTCCGGTGCTCAAGATGTAATACGATGTGTCCTGACTTTAAGGAGGAGGTCTGCCCGCAGCTTTCGGTTCCTCCGTATGTCTGTAACGGCTGCCCCAACCGTCACCGCTGCACTTTAAAAAAACGGATCTATTCTGCTAAATCTGCAAATGACTCTTACGAGAAAACTTTGCATGAGGCTCGTGAAGGCTTCAATATCTCCGATGCCGAGCTTGCAGATATTGATTCTTTTTTCTCTCCTCTCATCAAACAGGGGCAGTCTCTCTATCATATTATCCGTAATAATCGAGATACTGTTCCCTGTTCTGAAAGTACCGCCAGACGGCTCCTGCTTTCGGGTATTTTAGAGGCACGGAAAATAGACTTGCCCCGAGCTGTCCGTTTTAAGAAGAGAAAGGGAAAAAGAAATAACATGAAGGTGGATAAAAAATGTCGTGAAGGCCGTACCTACAATGATTTTCTCTCTTTTTCGGAGAAACATCCGGACATGCTTATTACCGAAATCGACAGTGTCGTTGGCACCACAGGAGGAAAAGTTCTTCTGACTGTCATCTTAAGAAACTGCAACTTTATGCTGGCTTTTTTGAGAGATAAAAATACTGCTCAATCTGTTGAGCAGATTTTTACAATGCTCTTCACTCTTCTGGGCAGGAAACGCTATAAGTCCATGTTTCAGGTCCTTCTTGCTGACAACGGTACAGAGTTTTCCAATCCGACGGCTATCGAAAAAGGTCCGGACGGAGAAAGAAAATCATATATGTTCTATTGCAATCCACAAGCACCGCAGGAAAAAACGAAGGTTGAAAATAATCATACTCTCATTCGAAGGATCCTTCCCAAGGGAACAACTTTCGACAATTTATCCCAAACTGATATCAACCTGATGATGTCTCATATAAACTCATACGGGAGGAAAAAATTTAACGGAAAATCTCCTGCAGAGATCTTTATCAACCTGTATGGCGAGGATGTATTGCATTTACTCGGACTCGAACTTATTCCGCCACAGGATATCTGTTTAAAGCGGACTCTTCTCGCCGGTAAATAACGGCTCCTTTTTAATTTCTTGATTGCATTAACTCTGAACTGAAAATTTTGCTTTCAGTTGAGGATCACTTTTGTATGCACTTTTTTCGGACAATTTCCTCGTAACAGCTTTTCATCCCCTTGAATTTGTTCCGTTAGCGCAATCTTGATCGTTATTATGTGTTCGTAATGACTGCTTGCTGCTTTTGTCCTGTCAAAGTAAATGCAACCCTGTCGCATTTACTTTGACGAGGTTGCATTTACTCTGAAAATTTACCGATAAAATATTTCCGCCGCAAGCGACGCCGCAAAGCACATGCAAAGCCACATCCGCAGCGAGCCGATTTTTCTCGAACCATACGGCAAGACCAAAACGAAACAAATCCCGTGGAACAAAAAAACGGGGAGCGCTCTTTATTCGAAAAAGAGCGCTCCCCGCTGCCGCGCGCCTAGTGGATCTGCAGATATTTTTCGGGAATCTCGACTTCGGTCATGCGCTGCGGCCCGACGCCAAGCGTGTAGGTGTCCTGAAGGAGCAGCACGTGATTTTTCGCCTCCACGCCCGTCTGGGCGTCGGCATAGCAGCGCCCTTTCCATGACGAGCTCCCCGATTCCTCGTTGAAGAAACCGATCACTTTCGAAACGGTGAAGTAACGCCGGAACTTCTGATGCGTGACGCCCCGATCGGCGCAGTCGATCGCGAATTCGCCCAGCGCCTTCGTCGTGGAAAAGCCGAGTGGATAGCGCCACAATCCCATGCGGCCCTTTCCGCCGCGCGCCACCACAGTATCCTCGAGGCGCTTCAGGATCGCGTCGAAATCCCCCGCCGCGTCGGACA
Source organism: Pyramidobacter sp. YE332 (assembly GCF_033060595.1). Classification (NCBI taxonomy): domain Bacteria; kingdom Thermotogati; phylum Synergistota; class Synergistia; order Synergistales; family Dethiosulfovibrionaceae; genus Pyramidobacter; species Pyramidobacter sp. YE332. The sequence continues at coordinate 2,590,140 of NZ_CP133038.1, forward strand.
GGTCGAGCCCCAGCGCGCCGGGAAAACCGATCAGGGGCGAATCGCCCTCGATGAAATAGCCGCCGAGCTCGAGAACGCACTTGAGCAACGGCTCCGACTGCGCGTCGTTTGTGCAGAAAAACGCCGTATCCTTGCCGTATTTGTCGAGCCAGCTGGGCATCTTTTCGAGAATGAACTGCTGCGCGCCCGCCACGCCCACGTCGCTGGTAGGATCGGGAGCGGTTTCGAAATGGAACTCGACGCCGATGTCCCTGCAGGTCTGCTCGATGATCTTACGACGGCGCGAAAGCAGCTCGTAACTCATATGACGCGGGAAGGAGATATGCACGTAATGCTTGCACCCCAGCCGCTTGGCGAGAACCACGTTCAGATAGCCGCGCGAAATCATGTCGTTGCCCGTAGACAGATCGGCGACGCTGTCGATCACCTGAGGATCCTCCTGCGGGTCGCCGCTGAACAGCAGAATATCCGGCCGCTTTTCGCGGATGCGCCGGAACGCTTCCGTCGTGCCCGGAATGGCCTGATTGACGACGACGGCCCTCATCAGCGGATCGTCGGCGAAAGAAGCGATCTGTGAGATCGTCGTCTCCTGCTCCGTCATGAAATTGTCGGGATAGGTCACGTGATTGACGATGCCGCCGTGCATCACGTCGCCGTATTTTCTGATCAGCGCTTCGGCGCCGCGCAATTCGTCTTCCGACTGCGAAACGGTTCCCGTGCAGACGCCGATGTGGAACTTCGCCGGCTCCGCCGCAAAAGCCGTTCCCGAGCACCAAGCCGCTCCCAGAACCAACGCCGCTGCAAAATATTTTCTCATACCTTCCGCCACCTCTTTCCATAAATTTTGCTCCGCGCCACAGAGTAATTTTAATATATTGAACATAAAGAGGCAATCTTCGGCAAAAAACTACGGCCCCACCCGGCAGATGCCGCAGCGCGCCTGATTCCGACAAAAACAAAAAAGAGCCCGGCGCAATGTCGGACTCCCTTGCGAATTCAGCCGCGCCACCGCAGCTGCGGGGAAGATCAACCAAAGATCAATCCTTGGCGGGAATCACGTGAATCGCCTTGATCAACAAATGCACCCTGTCGCCGGGATTCAGATCCAGCTCGGCCACTGAATCACTTGTCAGCACGGAACTGAGTTTGCCTGCGGCATCAAGGGTGCATTCGATCTGCGACATAATCTCGCCCTTCTTCACCGCCTGGACCGTCGCCATCAGGTCGTTGCGAACGCCGTATTTCATAAAAAAGCCTCCTTCGATTTTATTTTGACCATAAATCAATATTAAACTATCATCGCCTCACCCGATTGTCAATGAATCTCTTATAAATATTATTCTTTTAAGAATAGATATCCAAACGCCGCCCAACATTTTTGCAGTTCAATCGCCGGCTCCGGACAAAAAAGTTCCGGCTCTTTCGAACCGGAACCCGTCTCTCCGAAAAAATCATTTCGCGCCGCCCAAAAATCCACCGAGGAACGGCCCCGCATACTGCCAGATCAGATAAACCGCGATCACGATCAGCATGACGATCTTGAGAACCCGCTTGAAACCGGCGGTTCCCGCGTTCTTGGGCATCACGTCGCCCAACTTCTTGCGATAAGAAACGCCCTTGCCCAGGCCGAGATTTCCGAAGATGCCGTTCGTGCCGACGTTGATGCTCTTCCCCTTCGGCCCGATCGTGGCGCTGACGCCGGTTTTGCTGATGTTGATGCTGATGCCGGGCAGAATTTTGATGCTCTTTTTAAAGCGCAACCCCATGTTGTCCAGCCTCCTTCGAATATATCCGCGCCCCGCAAAAACGCGCGTCCGCAAAACAGCCCTCCATATACGACTCAATTTGTACATAAATTATAACTTACGGCAAGACGCTGTCAAATAAGTTTTCCGTGGAAGAACGCCATGAAGGAAGCCCCCGTCAGACCTTCAGTGCCAGCTGTTTCTCGCCGTTATGGATACCCCGGCGGCAGCCCGTTGTAACGGCACGTGGTGTCGAAGATAAGTCGAGGACAAAGAGACAATTACCGTTTCAGGCCCATCTTCTCATCCAAGAAAAACTTGGCGATGCTGAACGCGCAGCCTCTTTTGATAGTGCAACGAACTGTAGAAAAGGAGATGAAAAAGATATGGCTTTTTCATTCGGCTGACCGATGAAAAAAAACATCTTGCCGCCAGCTACGTGAAGCTGCATTCGATGTTCATCGGAGAAGTCTTTAAAACCTAGATTCCCGTAACCCCACACTAGAAAAAGACAACCAGCCCAGCTGAATCCCGCTAAGACACTGAGTTTTGGCGGGTTAATTCTTGTCTTTTTCATCGTTACGTATTATCATACGTAACTAGATAAGGAGGCAGGAAGATGGCTTTGGTGAAGCAGCTAGATAAAAGAAGCGGGATCACGTATGTTTACGAATCGGTATCGTATTGGGACAAGGAGAAGAAGCAAGGGCGCTCCAAGCGAAGGTTGGTAGGCAGATTAGATCTCCAAACGGGTGAAGTCGTAGCGACAGATGGTCGTGGGAAACGTCGCAGCACACAGGCAGCGGATCCTCCTGCCAAGCAAGGGGCGGTTCCCGTGTCGACACCCGATCGACTCTTCTTCGGAGCGACCTACCTGTTTGACCAGATCGGGGAAGTGACCGGAGTGACGGAAGATCTCAAGGCCTGCTTCCCCGGGCAGTACAAGCAACTCCTCTCCATCGCCTACTACCTTATCCTGGAAGACCAGAATCCGCTCTTTCGTTTTAAGAAGTGGGGCAAGCTCCACCGCCATCCTTACGGCAAGGATATCCCTTCCCAGCGGAGTTCTGAATTATTCCAGTCCATAACGGAAGAAGGCAAGATGAAGTTCTTCCGTCTCCAAGGGAAAAGGCGTGTGGAAAAAGAGTACTGGGCTTATGACAGCACCTCTATTTCCAGCTATTCCGAAGCCCTGAGAGAAGTCCGGTACGGGAACAACAAGGACGGTGAGAAACTGCCGCAGGTGAATCTGGCTCTACTGTTTGGCGAAAAGTCCGGCTTGCCCTTCTATTACCGGAAACTGGCCGGAAACATTCCGGATGTGAAGACCATTCGCGAGCTGCTGAGGGAACTGGACATTCTTGGTTACTCCAAGGTGAAGCTCGTCATGGACAGGGGGTATTACAGTGCGGACAACATTAATGCCTTATACAAAGCGCATGTGAAATTTTTGTGTGGAATCTCAACCGCTCTGAGCTTTGCCAAAGATTTCATCCGTGAGCTTGGATCCCAAAAGGACCGTTACGCCGCCTACAACAGCAGGCTGGAACTGTATGTGTTCAGCAAGACGATCGCCTGGGACTACGAACAGGAAAGGCCGTATAAGGGAGATGTTCTGAGCGGAAAGAGAAGAATGTATCTGCACCTGTACTTCAATCCCGACAAACTGGCGGATGACGGCAAAGCTTTGAACCGCAGGTTGGACAGCCTCAAGGAGGAACTGCTGAGCGGTCACCGAAAACCGGAACACGAAAAGGACTACCGAAAATATTTCAAGGTGAAAGAAACTCCCAAACGCGGCATTGCGCTTGACTATAAGCAAGAAGCGATGGACGCGGCCTGCGAGCGCTACGGTTTCTTCGCCCTCATTAGCAACGAAGTCAAAGATCCCGTAACAGCCATCCAGCTTTACCGGATGCGCGACGTGGTCGAAAAGGCATTCTGGAACGTGAAAGAACGATTGAATCTGCGAAGAACCCTGGTTTCTTCCGAAAGAGCGCTTGAAGGCAAGTTTTTTGTCGAGTTTCTCTCACTTATTTACCTTTCCTACCTCAAGAAAAAAATGGAAGAAAACGGACTATATGCAGATTACACCATGCACGAGTTACTCGACGAACTGGATGTCATTGAGTGCTTTACAGAGCCCGGGAAGGCCCTATACCAGGAGAAGTGCTCATGAAACAGGAAGAGATCTACAGAGCGATGGGCGTGACACCTCTCTTGGCTAAACCAGAAAGTTGAGTTAACGATGAACTCCTAGGGTGGTGTTTCGGGAATCCAGGTTAAAAGGGCCCTGTTTGACCGCATCGAGGAATACGATATTACCGTCGTCAAAGATGCTTACGATGAATACATAAAAAGCGGCAAAAAGAGTCGGCCGATCAGAGGCTCTGGAAAGAAGTCAATTTTATGAGATACGACGTCTAAACAATTCCCCAATTCGACCGGGAGTTAAAAACTCGACAAATATATGCAGCTCATGATCAGGTCATGGATCAAAAAAACTTGTTGAATGCGGAGACCTAAGGATCCATGGGAAAGAGCCTGCAGGCAATCGCAAAGGACAATAACGGCATCGAATCAGAGATTATCATCTAATTTGCTTCATCGACGGTTATGAATTGATTATTTCAGCCCTGAACGTCAGACATCAGCGAGAAGTTCACAAAAATGAGCTTGTGATAATTGCCCCCGGTTGCGGATCCACTTCCGTTGCCAGGGGCATCTGTGCCAACGTCAACGTTCAAGGATGAGTCATAGCTTACGACCACTGGCGGATATGTGCAAAGGGTTAGGCCGCACGTGCGGCCGTCGCTTTTAGGAGCCCATCTCCGCGTGAGCGGAGGTTTGTACATCAAGGACAAACGCGGAAGAAAACGGCAAGGTCCATCTCCGCGTGAGCGGAGTTTTGCACGGGAAGCCTCCGAAAACAACATCAACTGGAGGTCCATCTCCGCATGAGCGGAGGTTTGCCAGAGCGGCCTGCGCTTTTTCAAGCTCGCTCAGGTCCATCTCCGCATGAGCGGAGGTTTGCAGAGCCCCTGCCGCTGCAGATAATCGATCAAAGGTCCATCTCCGCATGAGCGGAGGTTTGTCTTCAGTGTGTATCATGTTCAACTTATCTCTTCAACGCAGTTCCCAAGGAATTTCCTGGTCGCCGTACGATAGGGCACAGATCTGCACCATGGACAGCAACAGCATTCACCACATATATAAAAAGTGCAGCGCTGTTTGCGCAAAGCACATCGGAGGGCTTCCTTCGGAAACACGATGTTCATATCGACAGACACTGTGTGTTATCTGTGTCGTCTGGCCCTGAAATTATCTGAATGTTCCGCCGCATAATTTGGGCAACTATTCTTTCTACAAGACGGGCCGTCTGCACTTAGAGCTGTCGTCATCCATTTCTTCTTCCAAACGCGTGACGGCGTTCATCAACTATCCACGTACGATTCTCGCATAACATTTCGCCGTCAAGGCAAGCCTATATTTTTAACGCCAACGAGTCTCAAGGAGCTCCGCTCTTACGACGGAAACAACATGTTTGCAGTGCGGGCAAAAAACGCGCTGTCCATCGGCAGAGATACGGATGTCAAACTCCTTCGCGCCAATAGAAGAAATTATGGTTCTTCGATGAGCTTCAGGGTGTAAATCTTTTTTTCGAGATCACACGCGATGACTTCAGCCCGAAAAGTTTCCCCCTCACGAGCGTGGGGAATTCCCGGAGAAAAGCTGACGTTCTGCGCGCTGTCTTCGTCGACAAGTTTATATCGAGGCTTAATCTTCCCTTTGACTTTACGGGAACCGCAGCACATTGCTTCAACGATGTCGCCCTCGATATACCTCATGCCGCCCTTTCGGGCCATTTCCCGCAGAGTCTCCCGGCTTGCTTCCTGCGCTGACTGCTGACGGTTCAGCCGTCCGTATCCGGAACTGCGCTTCGCGCCAACGCCGCGTTCGCCCAAGACATGCTCGAACAGTTTCTCGATTCCCGCCAGAAGGTCTTTTTTCCTGCCGGCGTCGGGTTCTTCGCAGTCGCAACCGACCAGAAACGTACCTCTGACGGAAACGAAGCTGACGGGAACGGGGTCGTCAAAATCGCTGGGGACAGCAGGCTCTTGCTTGCTGTAATAGCCGCTGTGATGGCACGTGACGACGTCGTCGTGAAGACAGTTTTCAAGGCTCTCGGGGGTGATCCAGGCGTCGTGAAAGCGCACGTATCCCTTCGCCGACGCTCCGTCCGCGGCGGCGCTTCCGAAGATAACTTTGCTGTTTTCGAGCCACGCGGCGGCGGCCTCCCCGCCGGGCGCAGCGTTTTTCAGCGCCTCGGCGCAGTAAGCGGCAAGAACGCCCTTCAGAGAGCTGGCGGGAATGATGGGAACGCCATACGTGTGTTCCAGGGAAAGTCCGTTTTCCAACACGTTTTTTCCGCCCAGGCCGACGGCCAGAGGCGCCGTCGTGCGGAACTCGAGCAGCATAGCTCCAGCGGCCTTAAAGGCGTTTTCACGCCGCCGATAGGACGTTTCATAAACGTCTTTCGCACATTTCAGCGCCTTTTTCATCTGCTCGTAAAGCCTCGTACGAGCCATGATCGCGCTATCCCCGCCGCGGGCATCTTTGCTCGCGTCTTCTATTTCTGCCAGAAAACGCTCCATGACCAGCGAAGCATTTGAAGCGCCGTCATCCTTGCACAAGCAATCAAGCGCTTTTCGGCAACTGTTCATCGGGGGCCTCCGTTTTCCGCGCCGTCAAGGCTTTCGCAGCAGCGTTTGATCCAGGCGGCAGCTTCCAATGCCCGGCGGCTCAGACGCATGTACTCCTTCAAATCGGCTTCTCTGGCGCTCGCGACCAAGTCGTCGGAACATCCCGTTTCGACGTTTTGCAAAACTTCCTGCAAACCTTCAAGGTACTTGGTCTGTCCCTTCGCGTCGGCAAACGTCGCCGCCTGGACGAGGCCGCAGCTGTGGATCAAGCACGGGAACGAAAGGGCAAAGCGTTTATAGTCTTCATATTTCCCGCCTGCGCAAACTTTTTTCACGGCGGTAAAAGCGGCCCGCGCCATTTTTTGCCCGTTGGTCAGCATAACTTCATCTTTTTCACTCATGAAGCTCACCGGCCTTTTCGATGTCCTTGAACAGGCAGCGGACGTGCCCCTTGCCGGTAGTCGCTTTGCCGCCCAGCTGCAGGGAGAGCTCGGAACCGCAGAATTGCTTTAAAAGCTCCCCGCTCGTGGGCGTTTCGTCCTCCGGCGCGCCGTAAATTTTATCGCACCAGACCCGGCCGACAAGGAGCGTCTCGACCGGCAGCGTTTCCTCATACCACAGCGCCCCGTCGGCAGCCGCGCCGGTTTCCTGGTCGACCTTGATGTGCGGCGTCACTTCCGTCCCGGCTTCGCACAGGAAGGTAAAGATGTCGTCGTGGACGACGGCGAAGCGCGCTTTAAAAGTTTTTTTCCAGCCTTCGTCATCGCCGAACAGTGTCTGGGCGATTTTTTCCGCCCAGTTTTCGGCGTTTTCGTTAAAAGCCGAGGCAAGGTCAAGCTCTTCAAGATACATCTTCCCGCCCGGCTCTTTGGTAAGCGCCGTGTCTTGAGCCGTAAAAGCCTGAAATTCGTCAGGAAGAATCACGGGCGGCGCGGAGCGCTCTTTGACGTCGCGGGCACAGCGCTCCAGGCAGAAGGGCGACGTTATCCAGGCGAAGGTGCCGTAAAAGCTGCGCACGGGCAGGCAGAGGATATGCGCGTCAGTGAAGACGAGCGAACCGGAATTGCTGCAATCATCGCCCGTCGCGCCGAAAGCGATCCTGGCATCGCCTTCTCGTTTTTCCGAATTGTTGGAAACGTTGTGATGGGCGGCAATCACGCCTTTGACGCTGCTGCCGGGGATATAGGGCCAGTTGGTCACCTTCTCGCGCACGACCGGCAGATCGATATAGCCAAGTCCGCGTCCCGCGCCGATATGAATCGGGCTGAGCGCATGAAGCCAATAACTTTTTTCAACGAAAGTTTTTTCTCCCATGTTCGTCCTCTCCCCTATTTATGTTCTCGCCAGCCGCCCCACAACGCCAGGCCGAATCCGTCGAGCCGATCCTGCGGCTCGTCGCAGACGGAACGGAGCCAGACCCGATCAGGGACAAAGTTCCCCGCAACAACTTCGAAAAAATAGACGCTGCCGGCCGGGACCATGCGCCGCATGGGCTTGGGGCCGGTTCTGCCCTTTTCGTGACACCAGCCGGAAAGAGGCTGCCAGCGACCGACAACGGCGGATACCAGCCGCACCCGCACATCCGTACCAGGCAAAATTCCTTCGCGAGGCGGGGTCTTATCCCCGCCGATCCAGCCGGGATACCAGCCGTTCGCAAACAGCGCCGGCGTCGCCAAGATCATGCGGATCCGGTCACCACCGCGCAGACAGTCCAGGCAGGGGGGGCAGCGCCATGCCGCGTCGTCATCTGTCTGCCGAAAATCGGCAAGACGACGCATCCCGCCGACGGGAGCGGTAAAATCTCCAAGCAAGCGGGCCGCTCGTTCGTCGATCTCCAGTGCCGCCGCAATGGAGGCGTATGTTCTCTCCGCCGTCCGGTGCACGAAATCGAGTCCCGTGGAAGAAAAGATCTTCCCGTCGCCGGCAGCGCCCGTTTCCGGCGCGATGCTGACGTGAGTACGTTCGTCCTTGGGAATGTCGTCGAGCCAGTCGTCGCCGAAATCAACGCGCCCGTCGCGCCCGTAGCGCTCCGTCAGTCCTCTTTTTCCCTCGCACAGCCAGCGGGCGTAAAGATCCAGCGACCAGTATCCGCCCCGTTTTTGGGGCTTGAAGTTTTCCTCGGTATCGGGCGACGGCAGCAAAAGCCCTTCAAGCGGCATGTCCGCAGACTGCTCGTCTTCTAACTCCGCAGGAAGGAGCTGGTACGGCTTGCCTTCCTGAGTCTGGACGAAATCCAGAGGCCGGGGAAAATAAAATTTGCCACCGATCTCGGGAAACGGACCGCGCACAGCGATCGAGCGCAGATATGACGGAGTCTCCCCGGTCAGCTTCCAGAGCGCGGTGCGCACGGAACCGGCGGCCACCGTCTGCGTCAGCCAGTCAAGGGAACGGACGCGCGCGCCGCCGCCTCCGGAGCCGAAGGTGCGCGCATCGCGAGCAATCAGCGGCTCGATGGGAATCATCCGGTATTTCATCGTTCGGCCTCCTTCTGCGGAGTCGGCTTCCGCGTATAGCGGCGGGCAAACGCAATCCACTGGCCGACGACAAGCTCATCGGCGAGTTCTTTGACCCCCGCGCCATCCCCGAGCTTGCGTCCGATGTAGCGGGCGATTTCCGCCTCGTTTTCGGCGGAAAGGTCCGTGTCCTTGCGCGCGAAAATGCGCATGACGTCGGCTTTCACAGCTTCGGCCAGCGACTCTCTGTCGTCCCAGTTCTCGTAAAAGCGGGCCGTCTCGAGCAGTTCGTGCGGGAACTTATCGGGAATCTCGCCTCCGGCAAAGCGGTCGCCCCACCAGTCAAGCCGTTCGGCCAGAGAACGCTGAACCAAAGGCTTCTCTCGTCCGTCGTTTTCGCTGGCAGCGGGCCACTGCTCGCGCACCGTTACGGCAATGTTGCCGCGAGCGCGGACGGCAACGGCCAGTCCGTTCCGATCCCTGCCGACGGCGGCTTCGCCGTGGAGCCCGTTCTTGGCGTCGCTCTCGGCGCGGCGGGCAAACTTGAGCAGCAACTCCAGATCTTCCAGAGCATGAGCGATGGAAACGCCGATGGAAAGCGTCGGCCGGCAGCCGAAAGGAACGTCGGAACTCATGATATGCCGAATTCGGACCGCAGTTCCCTGGCGCAGTCAAGAGCGGTATCCAACGGCAGGAAGGCAAGCACGTCATCTCCTCCGGTGTAAACGGTAACGCCGTAATGTCCCTTGATGACGTTTCTGGCCCGACAGGCAAAATCGGCAAGCTTTTTTGAAAAGCAACGGTGCGATTCGGCGTCTTTCATGTTGTCCAGAATCGCTCCCATGCGGTCTCCGTCGGCGCTGAGCACGGCAAGATACGGCTCGCAGGGGCGGTCGCAGGGCTTCAGTTTCGACAGCACGCCGACAATTTTACGGCACTGCTCCGCAACTCTCTCAGCTACGTCCTTCCCTTCGTTTTCGGCATCCTTTTTCATGCCGGCATAGCGTCCGCGCATCAGCGCTTCGCCGCCGTAAGGGAATTTCTCGTAAAAATCCGCCCCCACCGCGGAGAGAACGCCGCACAAATTCAGTTCCTCGCATGCCTCGAGGATCGTCTTGCGGTCCGCTTCTTTCATCTTGCCAGCCGCGGCAAACACGCCGCGCACCCAGGGATCGACGGCAACGCGGGAAACAGGAGGAAAATTCTTCGCGTCGGAGATGCGCTTGATCACGCCGATGGCGTCGAGCGCCTCGTTCCGCTTGAGGCGCAGCGTGCGGGTCATGGCGCGCTGCTGCGCGTCGGAAAGACTCTTGCCATCTTTGAACACGCTCTCGCGCAGTCCGTCCAGCGAGCTTTTGGCCACGCGATCCGCGCACGGGGAAGGGCTAAAGTCACGGATGTTCTTGCGCGCGGCCAGAAGTTTGGCCGCGGTTCTGCGTGCTTCGTCGTACGGACGTCCGTCGAGAGGCGTCCAGACGCAGTAAAATTCGATAATATCGTCCAGCTGCCCGTTCCAGCGCTCCATGACGACGAGATCTCCGACTTTTCCGCCCTCTTTGCCAAGCGGCGTGTCGAGCGCTTCGCGCCCGTACTCAGCCAGCCGCGCCTCCGCGGCCTTCTTTGCCTCGTTTTTGATGCGCCCCAGTTCCTCGGCGTCGGCGGCAGTCACTTTGGCAAGGATCACGTTGGCGATGCCGTCCGACAAGGACGAGTCTTGCACAGCGTCGGGAAAAATCAGAGATCCGCCCAGATCCCTCACGCAGCAGGCCACGGCCTTGCTCAGCTCGGAAAGCATCCGCGACCCCATCCAGAGGTCGTGCGTGCGGCGCGCGGCGGCGATAAAATCCTGCACGGGGCCGATGGCGATCTGCAGTAAATAGTTCCGTTCGCTCACTTCCCCGTCACCTCCTTAAAACCTTTTTCTCTTAAATAGGCGCGGAACGCCTCCAACGCGTTGCCGGTGCTGGAACGATTTTCCATCGGAGAACCCTTGTAATTCGCGAACTTTGCCCCCTGGTAGTCGCTGCATTCTTTATCCAGTTTATTCAGTCTTCCCCCAAGTTTGTTTCCGCTCAACCTCAGACCACAGGAAAGATCCGGTTCGGGCAGAAAGACAGCCATGCTCAGAACACGGCCATCCTTCAAGCGCAGCGGACGCAGAATCACCGGGCTGCTCATGCGCTGCGCACCGACAGGGAGCAGCTGCTGGCACGACTTCGGATCGCCCGACGTCTTAAATCTAAAGCCGATCGGCATGCCGAAGACCGCGCGGGGGAAACCGTACGGATGATCCGGTGGATAAACAGCCTCATGTCTGGGATCGCGCTGGCCCGTCAGCTTACGGATCGTGTCCGCCTCGGGCCAGCGCGAGCGGCCGCGTGTCCCGTTTCGCCCTACGTCTTTTCCCTGCCTAAACTCGCGCAAACACCCGACAGCCTCCTTCCAAGCGACAATGCTTTGCTTGGAGTCGCACTCTTTCGTCCACACGCGCAGTCCGCACGAGACGGCCAAAGCGCGCGCTTCTTCTTCGTTCTCAAAAGCCAGTTCAGGGCAGAAAACCGCCCCGCAGCCACGCCGCGTGCGCGCGCCGACGCCGCCGAAATTGGCCCAGGCGCGCAGACTGCGTTCCAACTGTTCCTTGAGCTCGGAGCACAGCTGCGGCTCGCAGACGACGCCCAGATCAAAATTAAACTCGGGAAGGACTCCTGATTTATCCCTAAACGGGAAGAGGGCGTACTGAGCGTCCTTCACCGGTTTCAATACGACAGACTGGCCTGCCCCCTCTTTTATGAACACTCCGACGCGGCTGGTATGCTGCAAAGCGGCTTTGTCCCCGTCGGATGACGCCGCGAACACTCCGCCCCAGAGCGCGCATTCCTTTTCTTTCAACGCGTTGCCCCGCAGGCCGCGAACGCCGTGCAGCAACCGCCACCAAAAGCGCAGCTGCCCCCGTATGGAAGGCGCCCGCACGGGAAATTCTCTGCCAACCTCTCCGGCCTTGGCGCCGCCGCCGAACATGGGCGTGATGACGCTGCACGCGTAAACCTTGCATTCCCGCGCGGGCAAGGCCCCCAATCGAAGCGCTCCGCCAAGTTTTTCCGCCATACTCCTCACTCTGCCGCCTCCTCCCAAACAGACAAAACAACCGCGCACACCGCGGACGGCGCGCTGCGCCCGACACCTTTCGACCTTGTCCTGCCGTATTTCATTTCAGCAAGTCAAATATACTCTAACATATTAAAAATTTTTGAGCCCACCGCGTCCATGCTCCCGCAAATACCATGCGCATTCCGCTTGATCCCCGGAGGCGCCACGCCGAATCCGCGCCTCGACGCGGCGTTGCCTGCGCGCCTGCCGTCTGGGGCGCTCATCGATCAAGAGCCCGTTCGCTCGACAACGTGAGCCTTGAACCGCAGCACGTCTTTCAGCAGTTTCTCGACGCTTCGATATTCTTTTCGAATGTCTTTTTCGATTTCTGGCAGCGTGCCGTTTTCAGCGTTTCCATCCAGGCCGTAAATGTCGATTCTCACGCAGTCGCCTGAATCCCACACCGGCAGCACAAAGCCCACCTGACGGTGTTTGTCGAAATGAAGCGCCTGTTCGCGCTTGAACGCGTAACGGTTCGCCAGCGACAGCGCCAGAAAGCGCCGCAACGACTGAGGATCACGCTGCACGGCCAGCCAGCCTTCCGTTTTTTTCATACCTCCCAGCGTCCGGAAAACGCCTTTGTAAATTTCTTTGCACAGGTATTTCATTCTGTCCACGTCGCTTTTTTCCTGCGTCAATTTCTGCACATTGACTTTCAGACCCTTAGGCAGCGCATCCGCGTACCCTTCAAGCTGGCGGCCGACAAAATTCGCTTCGTTTTCCGTGCGCCGATGCCGCGCTTCCATGTACTCCTGACTGACCGTGCGGTCGGCCTGCACGTCGCAGGCGTCGATAATACGCATCAGCGCCGTCAGCCGCAGAAAACGCTGAATTATCGCATCCCGCGTTTCCCCGGTCCGGACATGTCGAAAATCCTCCACGCGCAAAATCTTGTCAAGCCTCTCTTCAAGCGGTTCCAGCGTCTGTTTAAAGTCGTCCGGACACAGCGTTTCGCCAACCGGTTCAACGACCTCATTCGCCTGCGCTGTGCCGTCGGCGCAGCACAGTTTCGTGTAATGACGGTGATATTCGGCTACCAGCGGGACATAACGGGCCAGAAACGCCTGCTTTTCCCCGTTCTCGTCAAGCGGTCTTCCAGGCGCTCCGCCCGGTCTGAAATAGCGATCGGGCTCCTCGCGCAGCAGCGACGCCGTCAGCAGATGGTGCATCTCGCGCACCGCCGAGGGAAACAGGCCGAGCGGAAAATCTTTGTCGCATCCGCGCTCCGAGGCCCCCGCGTAGGTCAGAGCCGTGTGGCCGATGTCATGCAGGTAAATCGACGCGATCAGCAGCGCCAACATCTCGGGATGCTCGTCGTCGAAACCAGCTTTTTTCAGAGGTTCTTCCGCGCAGCGAAACAGATTGACGGTGAACTCCATCAGACGTTTGGAATGCCGGCGGCTGTGCTCGACCGTTTCCGGGATCTGGTCGCCCAGCCACAGGTGTTCCCACTTGCAGACCAAAAGATTTTCGAGATATTCCGCCCATTTCCTGCCTTCGCCGCCGCAGCGCCGCAGCCGCTCGAACAGAGCCTGCCCCGTGCCGAACGGCCTTTTGCGCATCGCATCATAACTTTTAATTAGGGCCCCCGCCATTTTCCCAGAATCCCGCACCCACTGCGGCAAAGAGGGCGCCTGCATCATCTCCGGGTTTCTGTCGAGCGCTCTGAGCATATTGATCTCCTCGTCCAGCGCGGCGTAAGCATATCCCAGCGGCATGCTCATCAGCTCATACGCCTCGGGAGAATCTTCAAACGTATACAGACAAGGCAGCCCATGAAGCTGCGCGTATGCGGCGGCAAACGCGGAAATCGCCTTGTAGCCGCCTGTGGAACAGATCACGACCTCTTCCCCGTTCTCCTTCTTCTCAAGACATTCGTCAAATTCACGATAGAGATCGACAACAGACTGGTTGAAGCTCTCCTTGTCCCGAACGTCGATGGCGACCGGACGTATACCTCCCTTTTCGCCCTTTTTCCCCTCTTCGCAGACCAGCTTCTTGATTCTTCCTTTAAAGCAGAGTCTGACCAGTCTTTCGAGAAATACCCGAACACAGAGCGCCGTCAGTTTCGACACCGCCGTTTCCGAGGGAAGCAGAAGGACGTGCAGCCGCTCGAACGCAGCTTCGCCATCCCTCTCAAGGATGCGCCGCAGCCAGCGGTACAGCGTCTGCACTTCCGCCGAAGGGAAACGAAAATCCCGTTTGTCCAGCGCCTTTTTTTCCTCGCCAGACAACGATGAAGAATCCAGTATCTTCATCAAAAGCTCCGTCTTGGGAGACGCCGAACCTCCGATAAGTTCCCTGACGCCTTTCTCAGAAGCGTCGCAAAGGCGTTTCGCCTCCTGCTCCTTTTTTTCCGCACTCAGATTCTTGTCCAGCCAGAATGCAGCGGACATTCCCACCGTGCAAATCACCGTAACGCGCTTCATACGCTGCCCTTCTTCCTCGACGAGCCAGCCGTCCGACGACTGCCCGTTTCATGCCGTCGAAAACTTTTACAGTTACGCCGCTTCAACAGACAAAAGGTTGTTTTTTCGTGATTTTTCAATCTTAAGCAGTTATACCTAATATATGTTAGTATAATACTATGCGTCCAAACTTTTCTCAAGAAAAAATTTTCATCGCGTTCGAAAGGATCGTGCTCATGAGAACAATTTATGTGGTAACCTGCGGCACAAGCATTCTTACTAACGGGGCGTCGGAGACCGATCGGATTTTTCTGCGCGAAAACGCCAACAAGCTTGAACAGGACTATTCCCCGGAGGAGCGCGACCGGCTTGAAAATATCGCCGCTTCGCGGCGCGAGACTCTGCTCGGGGAAAGCGACGAAGCCCGGATATGCCGCTGTTCCGCCGAACTGAACGGCTTCCTCAACTACCGCCGCACCAGTCCCGCAGCGCAGAACAGCGCCGGAGACATGGCGTACTTCGTCTGTACCGACACGTTTCAGGGCAAACTGACCGCTCGAATCCTCGCCGACTGGAGCAGAAAACGCGGAATGGCAGCCGACGTCGTAAAAGTCGAGGACCTGAATACCGCTTCCGTCGAATCGTTTCACCGCGGCGTCAACAACCTCATCGAATGGTGCCGCACCACGCTGTCTGCAGCCCGGGAGAGCGGCTCCCGCATCGTTTTCAACCTGATCGGCGGTTTCAAAACGCTGCAGGGATACATGCAGACGCTGGGAATGATCTATGCTGACGAGATCTTCTACATTTTTGAATCAGGGCACGAGATCATCACCATCCCCCGTCTGCCGCTCGACATCTCCTCCGCGGCCCAAAAGGCGATCCGCACCCACCTTGCCGTCGTACGCCGCATGAATTACCGCGATCTGCCCGCCGCAGAGTGCGCCGGCCTGCCGGAAACCATGCTGACTGTCATGGACGGACAATGTATTCTGTCGGTATGGGGCAAAGTGATCTTCGACGAGGTCAAGAAAGAACTGTACCAAGAGAAACTGCAGCCGCCAATGATCGATTCGTTCGAGTTCTCCCCCGGGGCGAAAAATGACGCCGAAAAGCTCGATCCGCAGCAAAGAAGAAGGCTGAATGACGCCATCGACAACTTCGGCGCCTGTCTGGAAACGGGACAAAATCTGCAAAGACTCGACTTCCGCGCACTGAAAGGGAATCCCAAGCCTCCGTCCACGCACGAATTCAACATATGGAGCACGCAAAACGGCTGGCGCGCCTTCTGTCATTACGAACAAGACCGTCGAAAATGGGTCATCGACCGCTTCGCCGTCGGCATCGGCCACTGATACAGCGGCCGTGACGGGCGTGGCGCCTGAAAAAGAGTTCCAACGGAAACAGCGCTTTCCGCAGGCAAAAGGAATCACTGCCACCAGATTCCCGTCCTCTGCAGCCCCGCTGAGGCAGACAGTTTGAAGCTCAAAATGCGGCAAGGCAACGGAGAAGATCCATTTCGAAATATTCAGATATTACGCTTCCCACACGAACGACAAATACACAGAGTGGCTGTTATTTTTTCCTCTCTGTAACAGAGCGATCGGCAGTTCCATGCCGCCGCAACGAAAACAAAACAACAAACAAAGATAGAGACACGCGTCAATACGATCCGACAGAGTCTTGAATTTTTTACTTTCTCCAGGGAGCACTCTCCGAAAGAAGCGGGGCATCATATCCTTCAGCTTACAAACCGAAGATAAAACTCCGCTTACGCGGAGATGGACCTCTTTTGCCCGCAGCTTGAGCCGCTGCGGAGTCCAAACCTTCTTCTACGCGGAGACGAGAGACATCGGGAGGAAAACTGCATCGCGACGTAACGATGATCAGGCACGTTCTTTTGTGTAAGTCTCCGGAGCCGAAGCTCCGGAGACTTTTTCCGTATCGGAGTTTCCCGGAGGTTGTCCGCTGGCGGGGAACTCTATGCTGCGGCCGACGGTTGGCGGCGTTCATATAACGGAGGCAGAAGAATCTCTTCGCTCTTTCATGCCGCATGTCCGGTTTTCAGCCGCCTGGAAGCTGGCGATGCCGCGTCGATACAACGTGCCGTATTTCGCCGCCACGCTGACGACGTTCGGGT
Source organism: Pyramidobacter sp. YE332 (assembly GCF_033060595.1). NCBI lineage: Bacteria > Thermotogati > Synergistota > Synergistia > Synergistales > Dethiosulfovibrionaceae > Pyramidobacter > Pyramidobacter sp. YE332. The sequence goes on from NZ_CP133038.1 coordinate 2,606,736, forward strand.
TCCGACGAAATATCCGGGAGATGATAAAATAAGGCGTCATCTGTTTTAGAAAAAGGAGACTGAGAACATGTCATTCATGTCGTTGAAAAAGATCGCCGTTCCGGCTCTGGCTTTGCTGCTCGCGGCCGCGGGGACGGCCGGCGCGGAGGTGCCGCGCGGGAAGGTGCTGGGCGAGCTGATGCAGGTCCTCGACCTGCCGCTGAAGACGGGCAAGACCTTCGGCGACGTGGACGAGACGACGCCTTACGGGCCGGCGCTGCTGTCGGCGCTTTCGCTGGGGATCCTCTACCCGGCCGACGATTTTTCGCCGGAGATCGCCTGCACGAACGCCGAAGCGCTGATGTTCGCGTTTCAGGCCATGGGATTCCGCCACGAGGCGGAAACGGCGGCCTGGGCGCTGCCGCCGGAGGATAAAAGTCTGCCGGCCTACATTTCCGGCTACGTAGCGCTGGCCAAGTCGGTCCGGCCGGCGGCACCGCGGAGCGTGTTTTCCAAACCGTGGGACAGCATCACCGAGGCGCAGCTGAGCGAAGTTCTGGAATGGGCGGGGCGCTGCCGCGCCAGTCTGGTCTGGGACCACGAGATCAAACGCCCCGAAGGCGCGCTGCGCATCCATCGCGAAAACGTCGGCCGCCCGCCGCAGGGCTGGCGCGTGCAGCTGGGCATCTTCGACACGGAGGCGCAGGCCAGCGCTTTCGCGCGGAAAAAGACGAGCGAAGCCTGTCCGCTGAGCGTGCAGGAAGTCGATTTCAGCTACGGCGTTTTCACGCCGTTGGTGGCCGACCGCAGCCAGGCCTACGAATGGGCGACTCGCCTCGGCAAGGGATTCAGCGCCGTGATCCTGCCGGAGTCCGGCGACAGCAGCGCCCTGTTCTGGACGTCTTTCACGCCGGCTGATCCGGCCGACGCCGTGATCGGCATGAACCGCGCCGTCAGTTCCCAAACGCTCGCCAAGCTGTCGGAGATCGCCGCCGCCCACAAGGCGCTCGCGGCTGTGAACGGCGGCTATTTCGGCGGCAACGGCCCCATCGGCACGCTGTTCGCCGGCGGACTGCCGGTGACGCTGCCCTATTACAACCGCTCCATGGCGGCATGGGACAAACGGGGCAAGATGTACTTCGGCGGCGGCGAATTCCGCATGCGCCTGTCGGTCAACGGCGGCCCGTTTGTGCCCGTGCTGCTCAATTCCAAGGTCGATTATGGCTCCACGGCGATCCTCACGCCCGCGCTGGGCGCGTCCGAGGCCCGCGCCGGCAACAACGGCTTCGTGGCCCGCGTGCACGACGGACTGGTGCAGGAGGCGGTGCCGGCGCTCCAATTCAGCCGCGACATGGGGCCCGACGAGTGGCTGATCGTCAGCCGCGATCCCAGGTTCACGCTGCAGAAAGGCGACCGCGTTGCGCTCGAAACGCAGTGGCGCGAGACTCCGCCCATCGACGTCGCCAGCGCCGTGCAGGCGGGGCCGCTGCTGTACGCGCCCGGGCACCAGTTCTGGGACGAAATGCTGAGCCTGAGCATCCTCACGCTGCGCCATCCGCGCACGCTGCTTGGCTGGGACGGCAAGCGCATGGTCTGGATCGTAGTCGACGGCCGCTCGTCGTGGCACAGCCGCGGCCTGTTCCTGAACGAGGCCGAACAGCTCGGTCGTCAGCTGGGACTGACCGCCCTGCTCAATCTCGACGGCGGCGGCTCGTCGGAAATGTGGTGGGACGGTCACGTCGTCAACGCCGTCAGCGACGGGCGCGAACGCCGCATGCCCTACGGCCTGATGGTGCTGAAAAAGTAGCGCCCGGAGAAGCGCGCCGCGCGTAACGGAGATCCGCCAGCGTCTTTCCGGCGAAAACGTCCCGCGCCGGACACGCGACGATCTCTTCTTTGTCGTCAATGTCAATAGCCAATAAAAAAGTCACCATAACTGCTCATTGAAAAAGTCACCCCATCACACTCTCATCACAGCAAGACACCTCGAAAGAACTCCCCATCGTGCCGCCATAACAACGTCTACGCGAACGTACATTTATCCCGACATGTGCTATGATATCCCTGCCTTTTGACGACGCCACGCCGCCATGGGTGGTCCGGAGCGGGCTTGTGCGCTTTCACAAGCCCGCTTTTCCGTTTCTTTGCCGATGCCTCATCGGAGTCGACTCGTTTTTGACTTTCAACCTCCTTCATCTCGATCCGTCTGCCCTTGGAAACACCCCAGATCCGCCCGGTCGACGTTTCACGCACCTCAACCGTCGTTTGGGCCATCCCGAGGCAATCGTCCGCCGCCGGAACGTACCGACGACCTCCGTAGGAGATCATGCCGCCGTGATCCGTCCTGCGAGATTCGCGACGCGCAAAGAGAAAATCCAAATCGACTTTTCCTTCCGGCTTCACATAAACGTCCTCTCCCTCAGCCGGCGTGACGGCAAACTTCCGATTGTGCCTGGCGATGAGCTTGGGCAAAACCTCGTTGGCCGCCGTGATATCCGAGACGCCAAGCAGCCTCAGCTCCCCGGCAGCCTGTCCTGCATCGTGTTCCAAAGACGTTCGACACGCCCCTTCGCCTCCGGCGTCAAGGCAAAGATCTGCCCGATCCCAAGATCCTTCAGCCCCCGTCCGAAACAACTTAACGGCTCCTCCTTCCCCGCCTCATTCCCTTCATTTTCTTCATTCCCTTCGATCCGATCCTCATCATCCTGCGCCCGTGCCTTTGGAGAGCGGAAAATCGTATGCCGGTCGCTGTAAATCGCCATCGGCAGCCCATACCCCTCGATCCCCATCCCCAGCGCGGCGACATAGCCCGCCATACATTCGTTCTCAGTGAAACAGGCGCCAGTCACGATCCCCGTCGCATCGTCAATATAAGCGTGCAGCGTCGCGCGCCCGTTCCCCCTGCCAAACCATTCAAACGACGTGGCGTCAGTCTGCCACAACATCCCCGCGGCCACCTTCCGCGGTCGGGAACGGTGAAGCTTCGGCCGCCGCCGCGCACTCTTCTTGCTCCTGATCCCCTCGTCCTTCAGAATGCGGACGACACTCGAACGGCTGATCCCGATCCCCTCCCGTTCGTTCAGGCATTCCGCAAAGTGAGAGAAGTTGAAATCGTAATAGACCTCCTCATACGCCTTCAGCACCGACTCCCGAACCTCATCTCCGATCCTGCGCCGAGACGTTCTGCCGCGGTTGCCATGAACAAGCCCTGCCGCCCCTTGAGCGGCGAACCTCTTCTTGATCCTGATGATTTGCCGTTGACAGAGCCCCAGCTTTTCCGCCGCCTCCCTGTTCGTCATGCGTCCCTCGACAAGCGCTCCGATAATCCTGATACGATCCAGTTCCTTTTGTGACAATGTCATTCGCTCCTGTTTCATGAACGGTATTATCTCAGAGTGACATTTTCTTGGAACAGTTATGGGTGACTTTATCACTGAGCAACGACACAGATTCCGGCGGATGGTTGAATTCTGAATCGGGTTTTGATAAACTGAAAGCAAATATATAAGAGTATATATGGAAGCTTATAGGCTCAGAATGTTCCTTCTCTAAAAATAAAAACAGGAGAAACAGTGATGTACCAATTCAGAGACCCGATCCATGGTTTTATTGACATTTCCGACGATGAACTGAAAATTATAGATTCCGCTCCTTTTCAGCGTCTCCGAAACATACGCCAGTTGGCGACCACGTATTTGGTATATCATGGAGCCGAACATTCCCGTTTTGGACATTCTATCGGCGTGATGCACCTGACTTCGCGAGTTTTCGATTCCGTGACGCGAAAAGTGCCGAATCTCTTTTCTGACGACGAAGAGGAAAACGCACATAAAACAGCATGGTACCGTCAGTTGCTGCGGCTTATCGGCTTGACCCACGATTTGGGGCACGCACCCTTTTCTCACGTATCGGAAGAGCTGTTCGAGCCCGGCAAGGAGCATGAGGATTTTACAAAGCTTGTGATCTGTGGGACGGAAATTTCGGGGTACATCCGCGAGATCGGCGCGAAATTCAAAAAGCAGCACGGTGACCGTTATGATATAACACCGGAACTTGTGTGGATGATCTACGAGGGAAAAGATATTCTGAACGAAGAATTCATTGTTCCGGATTTCTTTTTTTGAAAAATTTCATGGACGGCGAACTCGATTGTGACAAGATGGATTACCTGCTGCGCGACTCTTTGTATTGCGGCGTTACGTACGGCACTTACGATCTGGACAGGTTCATATCGACCCTGACGGCGTATAAACAGAATAATCAGCTTCAGCTCGCCATCGAAAGGGGCGGCGTTCAGGCTCTTGAAGAATTTATACTCGCCAGGTATTTCATGTTTATCCAGGTTTATTTCCATAAGACGCGCCGTTATTTGGACAAGGTTCTTGTTAAGAGTTTGAAAGCTGTCTTGCCGGGAGGAAAATATCCCGACGACGTTTCAGAATACCTGAGATGGAATGACGCGCGAATACTCGATCTGATTGCGAGATCGGAAGATAGCGACGTCGTGCCCTTTAAGAACCGGGGGATCATGACCTGTGTATTTGAATCCAAAACCCATGCCGACCAGGTCGATAAACAGAACACAAAGCTGATCTTTAATCAGCTAAAAAGGAAGTACGGCGGTCGCGTGCTCTATGACAGCGTCGATAAAGCGGCGCACAGACTAGCGCCGGCACTATTGGCCCCACAGGATGACAGCGGTAGGGGAATCATGATCCTTGACGAGGGGACGGGAGATGTCAAAAACATTATGGAGGAGTCCATTATTTGGGAGTCCATTGTAAAACCGATCAGCATCAATCGGATCTATGCAGATAAAAATATAGCTGCTGAGGTTAGGAAGGAAATACAAAAGATTCGAAGCGAGTAAATAATGTGAAATGGAGGGGAGCCCATGGTTAACGAAGCGGCTGTCGTAAAAATCATCGACAGGATTTCTTGTAAGAGCGAGAATCCCTGCAAAAAAAAGCTCCAGAAAATCGTATTCCTTGTTGAAATGAAAGGAATAGATGTCGGCTGTGATTACGGCATTCATTTCTATGGGCCTTACAGTGCGGATCTCGATTTTGCGGTCAGGGAACTGAGCGATGAAGGTATTTTGAAGATCGACTATACGCCGACAGAGCACCGGATTTCCGTGAGAAAGAGTTCATTTGGCAACGACTATAACGATGAAACCGTTAACGAAATCGTCGACGAGTTTGCTAAAGAAACGCCCAGCAGGCTTGAACTGATCGCAACGGCGCTTTATGTTTACCTTCAGGTACATAAAAATCCTCAAAAGATCTCGGCCGGCGTCAAAAAGATCAAGGGGAGCAAATATTCTGACGAGGAGATTGACGCCGCGATTGAACGGCTGAAATCCACGGGTTATATTACTGCGGCGTGAGAGGAAAAATACGCCGTCGGCGCAGTTTCGTTCCGGAGTGGCTGACGAAACCGAGCCGACGTTTTTTTGCGCCGGGCGGAAAAAAAGAGGCGCTTGACAGATCAAAAAATAGAATTAGAATAATTCTAGAAAAGAGGCGAGGCCATGACAAAATACGCTCGGGGAATTCTCGACATCGTGAACGCTTCGCGCAGCCACCTGACGGCGGAACAGATTTTCTGGGAGCTGAAAAAGACGCAGCCGAAGGTCGTTCTGGCGACGGTGTACAACAATCTCAACGCGCTCTGCGCGCAAAAGCTGATCCGCCGCGTTCACGTCGAGGGGTCGCCAGAGCGTTACGACCGGATCGAGAAGCACGATCATCTGATCTGCCAGAAATGCGGCAAGCTGGCGGACGTGACGCTGGCCGACCTGACCGGGGGGCTGGAAGAGCAGCTGGGGGAACGTGTCACGTCCTATGACCTCAAAGTCTTTTACGTCTGCCCCGAATGCCGCCGCAAGGCGGAGGGGACGGCGCCGTAAGCGCGTGTGTGGGAAGGCTGGCGGTCCTGCCGGCAGCCAGGGGGAAATTTTCCTCCGTCCGGGGGGACGGAGGAAGACATGTTTTGAAAAGATCAGGGGGATCATTGGAAATGGCGCAGAACAAGTATGAAGGCACCCAGACGCTCAAGAACCTGCAGGCGGCGTTCGCCGGCGAATCGCAGGCGCGCAACAAGTACACCTATTTCGCCTCGGTCGCCAGGAAGGAAGGTTACGAGCAGATCTCGGCGCTGTTCCAGAAGACGGCCGACAACGAGAAGGAGCACGCCAAGATGTGGTTCAAGGAGCTGGACGGCATCGGCGACACCAAGGCCAATCTGGCCGCGGCCGCCGCGGGGGAGAACTACGAGTGGACCGACATGTACGACGGCTTCGCCAAGACCGCGGAGGAAGAGGGGTTCCCCGCGCTGGCCGCCAAGTTCCGCCTTGTCGCCGTCATCGAAAAGCATCACGAGGAGCGCTACCGCGCCCTGCTCAAGAACGTGGAAAGCGGCGAGGTCTTCCAGAGGGGGGAAGTGAAGATCTGGGAGTGCCGCAACTGCGGCCACATCGTCGTCGGCGTCAAGGCGCCCGCCGTGTGCCCCGCCTGCGCCCATCCGCAGAGCTACTTCGAGATCCACGCCGAGAACTACTAGGGAAAAGGCGGAAAAGTGAAAACGGCCGGAAGCTGACGAACGCCCATTCGTCGGCTTCCGGCCGTTTTTTGTTCCGCGTGGAACGCGGGTGTTTCATACTATTTCTCATTTAAAGCACCTAACAATCCATTGTCTTGCGGTAATACTCCTTATGGTCTGAGCGGTGAGATTTCTGATCGTGCGGCACAGACGCTCGACAACGTTCTCAAGCGTCGAAAAAATCTCGTTTCGAAAGCCCTGACAGCGCAGCTCTCTCCAGATCTGCTCAATGGGGTTCATCTCGGGGGTATAGGGGGAATATGGAACAGGGTGATGTTGGCAGGAACCTGAAGCGCTTTGGACTTGTGCCAGGCAGCTCCGTCACAGCAGAGCAGAATATGGTCTTCCGGAAATCGGTGTGAAAGTTCCCGCAGGAAAACGTTCATGCAATCGCTGTCGCAGTTGGGCATGATCAGAAAGAGGCTTTCTCCCGTAAGCGGCTCTACGGCACCGTAAGCATAGCGGTATTCGCGGATGTGAAGGCAGGGAACGTTCGGTCGAATGCCTTTCCTGCACCAGCAGTATTTGGGCGTGTTGATTCTGCCGAAGCCGGCTTCGTCCTGAAACATCAGTCTGACGTTCCCTGTTGTGGATAACTCTTTTAATTCCTGAACTTGAGCGTTAATTTTTTGAGGCCTCGATGGCCTCCTCGTTCGCTTTCCTGGGGTGACGGCTGCGCGGCATGACTTTTCTCCAGCCATGACGTTTCAGGACCGCGTAAATCTGAGTCGGACTGATAGTATGTCCCACCGCGGTCTGATAGGCTTGGGCTATTTCCGCCACCGAAACGATTTCTCCTTTCCCGGCTTTCTCCAGGTAAGGAGCAAGTACGGCTTCTTCCTGCTCATAGGTCATGTTCCGATGGTTGCCGAGGTAATGGCATTGCAGCACATACGAGAGACCGCGATGGATAAACTGCGAGATGATCTTGCTGACGTTCGTGAAGTGGTATTCCGTGATTTCGCTGATTTCTTTCAGGGTTTTCCCTTCGGCGCGCAAGCTGAGGATTCTCAGTTTGGCTTCGATCTTCTTGTTGCGATTCTTTTTCCGCGCTGCTTCGATTTCCGCCTGCTGTTCCGATGTGATCTCGTATTTTACGGGCATTCTCCATCACCTCGGGTGCATTATAACTGAGGTACGGATACTTTGGCTATACTATAATGAAATAGTATCATACTATTTCTTGATAAAAAGCACTAATATAGTTTGCAGGGCGCTGCGAGGGAGTTCAGTCGCTCAGAAGGAGCTCGACTGCTGCGCAGCTCGCCTTATGAATCTTCCTCTCAGCGCCTCTGCGTTCGGTATTTTAATTGAGAAATAGTATCAGCACGCGAGCGCGCTCATGCGGAACAGCCCGTCGCCGAGGCGCTGCGCGCGGATCACGAAGTCGAAGCGGTCCGCGTCGACGCACATCCAGAAGTCGTCCTCGGGGAACACGTCCTGCCGGGCGGGATCGAAGAACTTCCGCCCCTCCGGGTCGGCGCGCACGGCGGCCAGTTCGCGTTCCATGTCCAGCGTTTCCCCCCTGAGCCGCGCCGCGATGCAGCGCGCGCACAGGCGGTCTTCCGGCGTGCCGGAGACGCCCGCCAGGCCCATCGCCACCAGCGACACCCGCTCGGGATCGCGGCTGCGGATATAGCGCGCCGTGGCCGCGGCGTTGACGAGGCTGCCGGCCACGATCTCGGCCGCGCCGGAAGCGGCCGCCAGCCCCTGCGTGCCGGCGCTGGTGGTGTGGATCACGGTCTTTCCGCGAAAATCCGCGCCGCGCGTCTGCGACGGCGAGTTGCCGAAGTCGAACCCCGGCAGGATCGCGCCGCCGCGCTCGCCGATCAGCACGGCGCCGGGATGTTCTGCTTTGAGGCGCCGGGCTTCGTATTCCGCGCCGACGGCGAAGATCGACGCCGCGCCGCGCGCGAACAGCCAGGCTTCCAGCGAAAAAGCGCGGAACACGTCGATGACGACCGTCAGCCCGCGGGCCCGCCGCGCGCCGTCGAGCAGTTCGAGAATTTGTATGTCCATCGGATCCCCCGCTTTCGTGGGATTGCGCCGCGTGAATCTCTTCCGGGAGCGCTTCCCGTCCATTATATGATGAACGGCGCCGTCTGGGAATGGGGCTTTTGGGACGGGCGACGTACTCCGCGCCGAAAACCGTCCGGCGAAAACGCGGGCCGCCGCGTTTCTCGCTCTGGAGTAACGGCGCTGCGGCATAAAAACGGGGCAGGGCCTTTCAATTTCGTTGTTTTTTTGTATGATGATGCTGAGACGCGGGCGAATTTGCCTTCAAGGAAAGGGGGAACATCATGTGAAAACGCTTGGAGCTCCGCAGGCGGTGACGGTGCGGCAGATCGCGCGGCTGCACAATTTCAAGAAATACACGCGCCTTGTCGCCGGCGAGAAAGGGCTCGACCGCACGGTAGCATATACCACTGTCTGGGAATCGCCGGAACTGGCGAGCCGCCTCGAAGGGCAGGAGTTTGTCTTCAGCGTGGGCTATTTGGCGCGAACCAATCCGCCTCTGGCGCTGGAAGGTTTTCGGGCGTTGACGAACGTTGTATCGGCGATGGGGTTCAAACTCGGGCCGCATATCGACAAAATCCCCGCTGAGTTCATCAAGATCGCCGACGAGAAAAACGTCCCTCTGTTCGAGATTCGCGCAGACTGTCAGTTCAGGTGGCTCATCCAGTCCATCATGGCCGAGATCAATCTCTACCAGGCCAGCGTTTTGATGGAGGTGAACCAGTATTTTCACGACCTCTACGAACTGGCGATGAAAGACAGCCGGGATTCCGTCCTTTTGTCGCAGCTCTCCGAGCGGATTCGCGCGCTCTGCTTTCTTCTTCCTCCCGACTTGCAGGGGCCCATATGGCCGCAAAAACGGCAGATCGGGCGAGCTGAAAACACGCTTTTGCAGGGAGCGCACGAAGTCTTTCGCAAGGCCTGCGTGACGCAGGGAGAGTTTCATGAACCTCCGTGGCATATCTTCCCGCTGACAGGCAAGAACTATTGTCTTGGTTATCTGGTCGTGCATCATAAGCCGGCTCTGGGCGACAAGGAACGTTTGATGATCCAACAGCTGCAGATGAGACTGACGATGAAGTGGAACGAGCGCTTCGAGGATACGCGCCGGACGCTGATGAGCCTGTGGAACAGCCTGCTCTACAATCCCAAAGATAAAAGAGAGTTCATCAGCCATACGCTGGAACGTTGCGGACTGGACGCCGAACAAGCGTTCCGCGTGCTGGTGTTCTCGGCCCGTCCGGGACTGGACGAGGCGTTTCGGCGGGGAGCGCAGTTTACCATGGGGAGCCTTGGACGTCTGATCCCGCATAAGATATTGCTCTGGGTGACCCCATCGGAATGCGTGCTGCTGTGTTCGTCGACCGGCGGGCAGAAACTGCCTCAGTATATGATCAAGGCCAAAGAACTGCTGGCCCCCGATCCATCGGCCGTTTTATCGGTCGGACCGTCGGTAAGGAGGATCGAAGAGATCCGCGACAGCTACCGTATGGCGAAAAACTGTTTCCGCGCGGTCTGCAGCCGATATGACAGGCCGGAATCGCTCCTTTGCTGTGACGATTGGCTCTTCGAACTGTCCCAGATCGAAGGGGCGGATACGCTGGAGAGCCGCCTGCTCGTGAAGAAAGTTCTTGATCCTCTGCTTCGGTATGACCGCGACCACGGCAATACCGCTTTTCAGGATACGTTGAGGGCAATGAACCGAACGGAGAACCTCAGCGAGGCTGCAGGGGTTCTTCACGTGCATGAAAACACGCTTCGTTACCGCGTGCAGCGCATGAAGGATTTGACGGGGCTCGATTTGTTCCGCTACAGAGACCGGGCGATGCTGGCCCGCGCGCTGTTCTGTTTTGAAATGAGCCGAGAATGACCGACGTTCATTTCAGACGATGAAGACAGCCTTTGAAAACAGGAGAGATTACTTTCATTTTTTTACCTATGATGTGCGTCTGGTATTCTTGAGATGGTAATTAAAGAGGTCACTTCGGTTTATTCTCGAAGTGACCTCTTGTTGTTTTCTACAAAATTTGTTTATTATTTCTGTTTGTTTGAATAAAGACTGCAGTTGTGTTTTCTATTAATATTAAACCAGCTATCTAAGTAATGAAATGAGTATGGGTCATGTAGAAAGAAAGCGGTAAGCGTACCATAAAATTGTTTGTGGCTCTGCTTTGAGTATCTTGGAGAGAGAAAATGTTTGTCGGTTTTGTTGATTAAATATGAATTATAGTATTATTTGTAGCGCCAAGAAGTCTCTCTCGCTAAATGGCTGATTTCCCGATGACGATGAACAGCGAAGCTTTTGGTTTTGAAGGATGTCACGAGGTGTGAAAGAACTCTCAAACGAGAGGCGAGTTTGTCCTGCATCACCATAAAGCGCATTCTTTGCAGGGGGCCATAAATCATAAGTCTTGGAAAGGAGTTGGAGCGAAGATGACTGGCAAGTTGTTTCCGCGGAGTTTTAAGACGGAATATCTCACGGCGGTCCAAGGCGAGGGTATTTATATTTATGACAAGGAAGGAAAGAAATATCTGGATGGATGCAGCGGAGCTCTGATCTGCAATTTGGGACACTGCAACGAAGAAGTTATCGAAGCTGTAGTGGCGCAAATGCACAAAATAGAGTTCGCCCACACGTCACGCTGGCGTCTGGACAGCGTCTCGGAGGCGGCAGAAGAAATGGCTTCGCTGGCACCGGAGGGTATGGAGTATGTGTGGTTTACCTGCGGAGGTTCCGAGGCTATCGAGGCGGCAGTCAAGCTAGCGCGCCAATACTACATCGAACGGGACGGAGGGTACTCCAGCAAGTCGACGATAATATCTCGGTGGAACGCTTATCACGGGAGTACTCTGGGCACTATGGCCATCGGCGGCTCAATTCCCAGGCGGCGCATCTACGCCCCTCTCTTCAAAGAGAATCCCCATATTGTGCCTCACTATTGCTACCGCTGTCCTTTCGGTCTGGCGCATCCTTCCTGCGATATGCGCTGTGCCCGTCAGCTCGAGGAGGTCATCAAGCGCGTAGGCCCCGGCAATGTCATGGCGTTTATTGCTGAGCCTATCGTGGGCTCCTCTGTGGGGGCCTTGGTGCCGCCGGGCGAATATTGGCCTTTGGTGCGCGAGATCTGTACCAAATATGACATTTTGCTTATTGCCGACGAAGTGATGACGGGCATGGGACGCACGGGGAAAAATTTCTGCGTCAATCACTGGGGAGTGAAGCCCGACATCATTGCGACCGCAAAAGGCATGGCGGCAGGTTACATTCCTACCGGCGGCGTGATTGCCTCGAACTGGATTGCTGAAGAGATCCAGAAAGGTACCGGGGCTTTTACTCATGGACACACCTACACGGGTAATCCGTTGAGCGGAGCTGCCACTGCGGCCGTGATCAAGTACATGAAGAAACATAAGCTTGTGGAGAACGTAGCTACATTGGGGATCAAATTTGGCGAGGGGCTCAAGAAAATTGGCGAAAGCAATCCTATCGTGGGCGATGTCCGCGGCAAAGGTTTCATGTGGGGCTTTGAACTGGTTCAGGACAAGGCTGCAAAGACGCCGTTTGCAAAGAATGTCGGCGCTGCTAACGTGGCAATGAAAGAATGCCTTGCCCGCGGGCTGGTCATCTATCCCGGCGGTGGCATGGTCGACTACATTGACGGCGACAATTTCCTGGTAGCTCCGCCGCTGATCACCACGTCAGAGCAGATTGACGAGCTGCTTGAAAAACTTGAAATGGGACTTGCGGCCGCCGCAGCGAAGCTGGCATAGCTAAAGTCTTTCCCAGCGCCGAAAGGAATCGGGGAAGATGTCTTATACTATTTCTCAATTAAAATGCCGAATACAGAGGCGCTGCGGGGGAGATTCACAAAGCGAGCTGCGGTCGAAATAGTCCTGAGCGACTGAACTCCCCCGCAGCGCCCAGAAAACTATGCTAATACTTTCTATCAAGGATTAGTCTTATGCACAAGAGACAAGAGGCATTTTTTTGCGCTTGATGGTCCATGAGTTCGAGAGTATCGTCCATTTATTCCATTTTTGAAGGAGGCATACTATCCATGAGAAAGACGAAGATTACGTTGATGGCGTGTGCATTGTTTTTTGCCATCGTAAATTCTGCCCTCGCTCTTGACTTCGTCACCATTGGCTCCGGCGGCGTGGGCGGCACGTATTATCCACTGGGCGGTTCCATGGCGGAGATCTTGAACAACGCCAAAATTGACGTAAAAGCGACTTCCCGGGCCACTTCAGCCTCTCGCGAAAACTGCCGCCTGCTGGCTCGCGACGCCGTGCAGATAGGTATGGTTATGGGCTCCACGCTGTGGCAGGCCTATACGGGCACTGAAGCCTTCGAAAAGGATGGCAAGCTGGATCTCTACATCCTCATGAATATGTACGCGGCCCCCCAGCATATTGTTACTACCGGCAGGACGGGCATCAAAACCTTCGAAGACCTGAGAGGCAAGAGGGTCTCTGTAGGTGCCCCCGGCGGCGGAGATCAGGTGTTGACCAACCTCATTCTTGCAGCGGCTGGATGGGATCCAGAGAAGGATATCAAGCGGGAGCAGCTGACCCAACCCGAGGGCGCTACCGCTTTGGTAGATGGCAACATCGATGCGGTATTCTGGAACTTCGCGGCTCCCGGTTCGGCGGTGCTCGAAGTGGCAGCGGTACGCGACGTAGTATTGATTCCGATTCCTGAGGACGTGGTCAAGAAAGTATGCGAGGCGAATCCTTTCCTGTTTTCTTACACTATTGACAAGAATATATACAATCAGGCAGAAGACTGCCTGACCGTGGCAGATGGCAACTTCCTGGTGGTCAACGGCAAAATGAAGGAAGACCTCTCCTATCGTCTCGTCAAGACCATCGTGGAAAACCGCGAGGCTTTTAAAAAGGTAACGACCCAGGCGGAGCACTTCAATCCCAAAGAGGCCAGCGTGGGTATCATTCGCTTCGCTTCTGGCGCCGTAAAGTATTTCAAAGAGCAGGGGTTTGACACTCTCAAATAAAACGTGCCAGCCTTCGCAAGTGAGCAAGATTCGGTGTCCCGGAAGGGGGCTGGAAAACTCTCCCGGCCCCCTCTTAATTTTTTAAGGAGGCATTTCATGGTAGAACCGCGTTTGCAGGAGAGGGAGTCTCAAATCGATCCTCCAAAGGCCGAGAGGGTAAAAATAGACAACCCCGAGGAAGCCAAGTTTCGAATTCTGTCGGGCTGGCAAAACTACTTGCTGTGCGGGTTAGCTCTTTGTGCGTCCTGTTTTCACCTTTATACGGCCTATTTTGGCCAGCTTTCGGCCATGTATCAACGAGGGTGGCACTGGATGTTCATCAGCGCCATGCTCTTTTTGCGCTATCCCTGTACGAAGAGTCGCCCCAAGAACAAGGTCGACCTTTGGGATTGGGTGCTGATCGCCCTTTCCATCGCAGGATGCCTCAATATCCTCCTCAATTTTGAGGATATCGCCATGCGCGAGGGAATGGCGATTCCTTCGGATATCTGGATAGGCACAATCATGACGCTGTTGGTGCTTGATGGCGCTCGGCGTTCCATGGGCTGGCCTCTGCCCATCATGGCTGCTGTGGCTTTGGCCTATGCATTTTGGGGCCCCTATTTCCCGGGTATGCTGGCCCACGGGGGGTTTCCCCTGGAGGAAATAGCCCCCTTCCTCTATCTGAGAACCGATGGGATTTTTGGCACTCCCTTAGGCGTATCGGCCTCGTTCATCTTTCTGTTCGTGCTTTTCGGAGCGTTTTTGAACTTGTCCGGAGCCGGGCAATTCTTCATCGATTTGGCCGTAGCGGTAGCGGGACGCAGTCGTGGCGGTTCCGGCAAGGCCGCGGTAATTGCCTCCGGCCTTATGGGCATGGTATCGGGGAGTTCTTGCGCCAATACAGTGACCACCGGCGCTTTTACCATCCCTTTGATGAAACAGTCGGGCTATAAGTCTAATTTCGCAGGGGCTATCGTAGCGGCGGCCTCCACGGGAGGGCAAGTCATGCCACCGGTCATGGGCGCGGCTGCCTTCATCATGGCTCAATTTTTGGGAATCGCTTATTGGGATATCGTGGTGGCGGCAGCCATTCCTGCTACGCTTTACTTCATCTCCATCATTGCCATGGTGCACTTTCGTGCCGGCAAACAACGTATGGCAAGCCTTAATGCCGACGAAGTGCCCAGCATCCTGAAACCCCTTAAGGAAGGATGGTTTCTGCTGGCGCCCATCATCGTACTGGTCATGTTTCTTGGCAAGGGGTTCTCGCCTGTCAAGGCTGTGTTCTGGTCCATCGTGATGCTCATTGTCGTATCCTGGTTCGGCAAGCCTGAACACCGTCTGACGCCTGCCCGGATACTTCAGGCTCTCATTGCGGGAGGTCTCGGCGCAATCGAGGTGGCGGCGGCCTGTGCGTGTTCCGGCATTGTCATAGGCGTGATCTCCATTACTGGCGTGGGACTGGCTTTTTCGTCCTACGTGCTGAGTCTTTCCCGCGGTATCCTGCCGCTGGCGCTATTTCTTACCATGATAGGCTCCATCATACTGGGCATGGGCATCCCAACCACGGCGCAGTATATCATCACCTCTACGTTGGCAGCTCCGGCGCTCTACGAGATGGGAGTTCCGATGATATCGGCCCACTTGTTCTGTCTCTATTTTGGCGTTTTGGCCGATGTGTCGCCTCCTGTGGCGCTCGCTACCTACGCGGCAGCCGGCATAGCGAAGTCAAACCCCATGAAAACGGGTTATACTGCCTTGGTGACTGCGGTGGCAGGTTTTTTGGTTCCCTATATGTTTGTCTACAATCCCTATTTACTGCTCCAGGGTGATATTTGGCACATCATTATCGGTTGCGGTACCGCCTTGGTTGGCATTGTAGGACTTTCAGCGGGCGTCCAAGGTTTTTTGGTTGACGATCTGAACGTTTTGCAGCGAATGGCTCTTGTCTCCGTGCCGTTTTTTATCATCTATCCCACGCTGACCAGCAATGTCATAGGCTGCGCCATTATCGCCACCCTCTTCCTGTGGCAGAAGTACCGCCAGCGTGTAAATCTTGCAGTGGAAAAATAAGGGGTTCTCAAAGATCGGACTAAGGAGGAAGAATATGGCACGAAATGTGATCAAGCCGGTCATGTCGGCCAATGAAGCCGTTAAAAACGTCAAAGACGGCATGTCCGTCATGATCGGAGGATTCAACTTCGGCGGCGTTCCTTACACGCTCGTCGAAGCGCTTGAAAAAGCCGGCACCGGCGGATTGACCATGATCTCCAACGACACGAGTTACGCCGACGTCGGCCACGGCCGGCTCGTGGCCGCGGGGCAGATCAAAAAAGTCATCGCCTCGCATATCGGCATCAACAAGAAGACCGGCGAGCAGTACAACGCCGGCACGCTCGAACTGGAACTCGTTCCCCAGGGGACTTTCGTCGAGCGCATCCGCGCCGGCGGCTTCGGTCTGGGCGGATTCCTGACGCCTACCGGCGTCGGCACCAAAGTGGAGGAGGGCAAGCAAGTCATTGAAGTGAACGGCAAAAAATATCTGCTCGAACTGCCGCTGCGCGCCGACGTGGCGTTGATCCGGGGCCACAGGGCCGATCGCATGGGCAACCTGACCTATTTCGGCACGAACCGCAACTTCAATCCCACCATGGCCACCGCGGCCGATCTGGTGATTGCCGAAGTCGATTCGATCGTCGACGTGGGCGAGCTCGACCCCGACAACGTCGTGACCCCCGGCATCCTGGTGGATATTCTGGTCGTGAAGGGAGACAACTACTATGCTGCCCGTACTTAACGAAGACGTCGTCCGCAATCGCATCGCCAAACGCATCGCGCTGGAGTTTGAAGACGGCGACGTGGTCAATCTCGGCATCGGCATCCCCACGCTGGTTTCCAACTTTGTGCCCGAAGGGCGCCGCCTCGTCATCCAGACCGAAAACGGCTGTCTCGGCGCCGGCCCCGAACCCGAGCAGAAAGATTACCGCTTCATCGGCGCCGGCGGACGTTTTATCACGCCGCTGCCCGGCTGCTCGTTCTTCGGCAGCGACATGAGCTTCGGCCTGATCCGCGGCGGACACGTCGATGCCACCGTGCTCGGCACGCTGGAAGTCGATCAGGAAGGCAATCTCGCCAACTGGATCATCCCCGGCAAACTGCTGCCCGGCATGGGCGGCGCGATGGATCTCGTCGTCGGCGCCAAACGCGTTATCGTCGCCACCACCCACTGCGATAAAAAAGGCCATCCCAAGATCCTCAAAAAGTGCCGCCTGCCCCTGACGGCAGTAGGCGTGGTTTCCCTGATCGTCACGGAGTTCGCCGTGTTCTCCATCGAGGACGGCACGATGACCTTGCTGGAGATCGCGCCCGAAGTGACCAAGGAAGACGTTCGCTCTCACACCGAAGCGAACTATGTCGAGGCTGAAAATATCACGCAGATGAAAGGCACGGAAGTGTCAGAAACGGAGGCGGTGAAATAAAATGAGCAACCCTGTCATTATCAGCGCAGCGCGTACGGCCGGGGGAAAGTTCGGCGGCACGCTTTCCAAGCTGAGCGGCCCCGAGTTGGGAGCCGTCGCACTGAAAGCGGCCGTTCAGCGTGCCGGCGTCAAAGGCGAAGACGTCGACGAGGTGATCCTCGGCACCGGCTGGCAGGCCGGCGTCGGCGCCAACCCCGCCCGTATCGCCATGTACGGCGCCGGCATCCCCAGCTCCGTTCCCGCGTTCACCGTGAACATCCGCTGCGGTTCCGGCCTGCGCGCCATCATGCTGGCGGCCGACCGCATCCGCCTCGGCGACGCCAAAGTCATCGTCGCCGGCGGCATGGAGAGCGCCTCGAACGTCCCCTACCTTTTGCCCAAGGCGCGCTGGGGCTATCGCATGGGCGAACAGAAAGTCCTCGACGCCCTGCACAAAGACGGCTTCTTCTGCCCCGTCGCTCAGCACCTGATGGGAGAACTCTGCGAAGAAATCGCCGCCGAGTACGAAATCTCGCGCCGGGAACAGGACGAGTTCGCGCTCGCCTCTCATCAAAAGGCCGCCGCCGCGACGGCAGCCGGGCTTTTCAAGAACGAGATCGTCCCCGTCGCCGTCAAGGACAAAAAGATGGGCGAGATCGTCTGCGACACCGACGAGATCTTCCGCACCGATACCTCGCTGGAGAAACTCGCCAAACTCCCTCCCATCTACAAAAAAGACGGCGGCACCATCACCGCCGGCAGCAGTTCGGCCCTGTGCGACAACGGCGCGATCGTCATCGTTGCCGACCGCGAATGGGCGAAAGAACGCGGGCTCAAGCCGCTGGCCGAGATCCTTGGCTACAGCGCCGCAGCGCTCGACGCCGAGCGTTTCCCGCTTGGCCCCGTCGTCGCCATGCCCAAGGCGCTGTCCAAAGCCGGACTGAAACTGAGCGACATGGAACTGATCGAGATCAACGAAGCGTTCGCGGCTCAGGTCATCGCCTGTCACCGCGAAATGCCGTTCGACATGGAAAAGCTGAACGTCCACGGCGGCGCGATCGCCCTCGGTCACCCCATCGGCGCGACCGGCGCCAAGATCGCGACCACGCTGATCAACGCGCTCGGTCAGCGGGGCAAGGAGCTCGGCATCGCTTCCGCCTGCATCGGCGGCGGCCAGGGCGTGGCTATGGTGGTGCGCAAACTGTAAGATGCTCTTTTCTGATGCCGTCTTTGTGACGGCATCAGAATAAAAATTGTTTCGGTTCCCCCACAGAAGGAGAAAACAATAGTGAGAAAGTTTCTGCAGGCAATGACCAATGTGTTTATTAGCTTAGTCCAGCGCTGGCTTCCCCGCCCATTTACCCTTTCCATTATCCTCAGCGGACTTGTCGGCGTGCTGGGGATGATGATTTGCGGCAAGTCCGCAGCTGATATGGTAAATTACTGGGGTAAGGGCTTTTTTGGACTGTTCCCCTTTACTATGCAGATGGTGCTGATCGTCGTAACAGGGCACGCACTGGCAAGCGCGCCGGTTGTGCAGAGTATGCTTGGCGCTCTCGCCTCCGTACCGCGCGGGCCAAAATCTGCAATCTTCATTGTCGGTTTTATTTCCTGCCTTGTCAGTTATATCAACTGGGGTTTCGGACTGGTGATTGGAGCTCTTATCGCCAAGGAAGTGGCAATCAAGAAACGCGGCATGGGCATCCATTATCCGCTTATGATCGCTGCGGTCTACGGCGGCAATGTGCTTCGCGGCCCCTCATCGGCAATCCCCCTGTCGATCGCGACACCTGGACATTTCCTGGAGAAAGTGTGCGGCATCATCCCTGTTTCCGATACGTTGTTCAGCAGCTGGAACATGTTTATTACGGTAGTGCTGTTTTTCATCATCCCCGGGCTGTGTGCCCTGTTGTCTCCGAGCAAAAATGACAAGTATCCGCCTGTGGAACTCGATTCCGCCATCATTGAGGCAGAGTTAAAACGCCAGGAAAAAGAGCGGGCTGGGCGTATCAAGAAAGCGGACAGAAGTCCGGCCGAACGTCTTGATAATAGTGTCATTATCATGATTCTTCTTGTCGCTGCAGGCTTCTGGTATCTGTATAATTTCTTTGCCGGCCAGCAGAAATTCAATCTCAACCTGAATACCATCAACTTTGCGTTCATGATGCTCGGACTGCTGGTGCACGGTTCGCCCGCGAGATATTCCGAAGCAGTCGGCGAAGCGGTGAAAAGCGTCGGCGGCATCATCCTGCAGTTCCCGTTTTATGCGGGCATGATGGGAATGATGAGAGATTCCGGTCTGACAGTAGCGATCGCCAATTTCTTTGTGAGTATCTCTTCGGCTAAGACGCTTCCGTTATTTACGTTCTGGAGCGGCGGTCTGATCAACGTCTTTATCCCGTCCGGCGGCGGTCAATGGGCTGTTCAGGGGCCGATCATGATGGAGGCGGCACGGGCACTGAACGCCGACGGAGCAAAAGTCGCGATGGCTCTGTGCTGGGGAGACAGCTGGACGAACCAGATTCAGCCGTTCTGGGCTTTGACAATCCTTGCCATTGCGGGATTGGGCGTACGGGATATCATGGGATATTGCTTGTCGATCGCATTGTTGGTAGGAATTTTTATCTCGGCGGCTTTTATTCTGTTATAGCTATAGATTTAACGATTGTTATACTATTTCTTAATTAAAATACCGAACACAGAGGCGCTGCGAGGGAGATTCACAAAGCGAGGTGCGCAGACTGCGCAGCAGTCGAAGTAGCTCTGAGCGGCTGAACTCCCTCGCAGCGCCTTGCAAATTATGTTAGTGCTTTTTATCGAGAAATAGTATGATATTGTCATCTCTTTTAGGTGAAGATTTCCGGCCGGTTCTTATCTGGAAAAATTACTGGTACAGCTTAAACGTTTCGCTTCCCTGTCCCGTTGTTCTCAGTTCCTCCATGACTTCCCGCCAAATGTAAAAGCGGTGGCTCGCGCCGATCGTCCAGTCGCATCCGCCGGAGACGATGAGGTCCCGCCCCGCCTGCTCCGTCGCGCGGCGGATTTTTTCCAGCAGGCGGGTTTTGATTTCTTCGCGGGACGCGCCCGCGAGGTCTCGGAAACGATCCAGACCGCCAACGAGGATCTTTTCGGTTGCCGCTCTGACGTCGGCCAGCGAAGGATTGCCCGGCTGCCGGTCGTCCCAGTTGAAGGCGTCGACGGGATAGTCAAGCACCCAGTCCATGCGGAGTTTGCCGACGCCGCACACGTGGAGGATGTTGAACAGCGAGTCCTTGCGCACGGAATCCAGGATCCGAAGGTCGTACCTTTTCTCGAAATCTTCGAAAACGGTTCGGTCGGTCCACAGATCCCTGGCGTACTCGGTACAGTAGAAAAATCCCGAAACGCCGTCGGACAGCAGCGCCTCCATGTATCGTTGGTTGAGCTCCGCAAAGCGGTCAAGCGCGGGGCGAACGTGGCGTTCATGACCCGTCAGATATCGTTCCAAAAGCGGGATATAGGAACCGAACTGATCCATATCCTCGCTCCGCAGCGACGAGTACGCGATCCACATGGCGGGAGTGAAGATGGTCGCGAGGACGGGGACCGTGCCTTGATAATGCCCGATCACGCGGCGGATCGCTTCCCTCTCCCGCGCCAGGCTGCCGGCGTTCACGTCCGGAAATGCGATGGTCCCCCAGTCTTTCGGAGAAGGGACAAGCAGCCGGTTCGAACGTGTGACGCACTGGTCGTAGCGCTCTGGGGCATTCAGAAGAATCCCCATGTCCTCCAGCAGGTAATAGGGGTTTGACATGATTTTGATGAAGTCGAAATCGTTGGCGTCTTGAAAGTCAATCGTCGCCTTGGCAAAATCTTTGGCGTTTCGGTCGCAGAAGTTCATTACGTGTCCCCACGCGGAAAAGAGCGGGCGATCCAACGATTTTCCGTGCAGCAGATTTTGCAGCCGTTCCGTATGTGTTGCCGGAGCGTCGTCAGTCGAGCTCTTCACAGCGTTCACCGCCTCCCGTTCCCCGATAGTATTGCAGGAACTGACGCGTTCGCGCGTCTTCCGGACAATGAAAAAGTTTCTTCGGAGGCGCGTCTTCCACGATGATCCCGTCGTCCATATAAAGAACTCTGTCCGCCACGTCGCGTGCAAACTGCATCTCGTGAGTGACGATCAGCATGGCGACGCTGTGCTTCATGGCGAGGCGTTTGATGACGGCGAGGACTTCTTCCACCAAACAGGGATCCAGAGCGGAGGTCGGCTCGTCGAAGAGCATCACTTTCGTGCCCAGCGCCATTGCCCGTCCGATGGCGGCCCGCTGCTGCTGACCGCCGGAGAGCGTCGAGGGATAGCTGTCCCTCTTGCCGCTTAGGCCGACCTGGCCCAGAACGTCTTCCGCGCGCCGGATCGCCTGATCGCGGCCGAGCTTCTGAACGACCTTCAGCGCCAGCGTGATATTTTGCAGGACCGTCATGTTGCTGAACAAATTGAAGTTTTGGAAAATCATGGCGGCGCGCTTCCGCAGTTCATAGACTTGCTGGCGGGTATGGTCTCCGGCTTGGAGCTCCAGGCCGTCGATGGCGACGGAACCGGCCGTCGGCTCGTCCAGAAAGTTGATGCACCGCAGAAGCGTGGTCTTGCCCGTTCCCGATGGGCCGATGATCGCGATGACTTCGCCTTTCGCGACGTCCAGATCGATCCCCTTCAGGATCTCCAACGGGCCAAACTGCTTGCGAAGCCCTCGGATGCTGATCATCACACGCCGCCTCTCTGCCTGTTCAGACGCCTTTCCAGCCTTTTCTGCGCGAGGGAAATCAGCTTGCACAGAATGAAGTAGATGATGAAGGCGTCCATATAGGTCTCCATGTAACGACTGCTGGAAGTGCCCAGCAGCGAGGCTTCGGCCATGATTTCCCGCACGCCGAGGGTAAAGGCCATCGACGAGTTTTTCACGAGGGAAACGAACTCGTTGCCCAGGACGGGAAGGGCGACTTTGGCGGCCTGCGGCAAGATGATATGGCGCATTACTTGCAGATCTGTCATGCCGACGGAAAGCCCGCCGTCGATCTGGCCCTGTGGTACGGACTCGAGCGCGCCGCGCATGTCTTCGGTCATGTACGACGCCGCGTTCAGCGTCAGGCCGATAACGGCCGCCGTATAACCGGAGAGCTTCACGAAGACTGGGAAGATCTGCGGGAGGCCATAATAGATGAAAAACAGCTGCACTAAAAGCGGCGTGTCGCGGAACAGATCGACGTAAACGTCGACGACGGTGCACCATCCCCGAATTCGATAATAACGGACGAGGGTGATCACCAGTGAAAGCGCCAGAGTACACAGCATGGAGACAACGGCAATCTTGAACGTCATGCCTGCGTATTTGAAGATGGTCGGGAATTGTCGAATGGCATAAGCCGAATTAAAATTCATGATTTATCAATTCTCCTGAATCTCTGGTCCCGTAAAAAAGCGGGACTCCTCGGAGCCCCGCTGTACGTTGTACCTTCCTGCGGCGTACGATACGCGATACGTCCTTCTATTCGACGCGGGAGATGTCGACGCCGAGCCACTTGACGCACAGCGCTTTCAGCGTGCCGTCTTTGGCCATCTCCGCCAGAGTGTCCGAAAAAATCTGCGCCAGCAGCCGACCGCGCTCCGTATCCTTGCGGAAGGGGTAGGCGCATCGAGCCGCCATAAAGGCGGGGCAAGACGCGACGGCGAGGTTCATGTTGCCCTTATTGCTCATATCCATGCCGGCGACGGGATTCATGTAAGACGCGTCAATTCTCCCAATAGAAACGTCGTAGGCGTTGGTAGACGTTTCGTAGGGCGCGATCTCAAACTGCACGCCCTGTTCCTTCTGAATGGCCAGCAGCTGATTGTAAGCGGACTGGCCGCTGGCAACGCCGATTTTCTTTCCCGCCAGATCCTTGAAGGAAGAGATGGAATCCTCTTTTCCCGCCCTGACCAGGAAGCGGTTGCTATCCTCGATATAGCTTTTCGAAAAAACGTATTTCGCCTGCCTCTCCTCGGTGATCGTGATCGTTTCGGCGACGGTATCGATGCGTCCCGAGTCCAGCTGGCCGAACATGCTGTTCCATGCGGTGACCTGGCACTGGATGTCGAGACCGTTTCTTTTGGCGATTTCTTTCATGACGGCGACTTCAAAACCGTCCACTTCGTCTTTGTTGTTCAGGTAGCAATACGGGGGATACGCTCCGTCGATGCCGGCCCGGACGATACCGAGATCCTTTTTCGCCAAAGCGGCTTCCGCGTTTTCGCACACGAGGGCTCCCATTAACAGAGCCAGCACCGCGACCATTTTTTTGCGACCCATTTGGATTTCCTCCTTGATGATCGATCAATACAAAACTAGCGGCTGCCGTTCGATGACGGCGGCGCTTCCGAGCCGTCCGAGGCGCTGGCCAGCGAGGGAAAAGCGTTCACCTCCTCTTGCGAGCCTTTCTGAAAACGTCGTCCGGCCGTTTTTTATCTGGAAAAATACCGGTACAGCACTTTGGTGAACGAAGGAATGTTGGTCTGGGGCGCTGCGGCGCCGTTGGCGGCGGTGTAGGCGCTCTCCGCGGCGAGGCAGTTCGCGGCATCGGCGATCAGTGTTGCGCCAGTGACGCCGGAAAGCCCCGTTTTGCAACGGAAGAGGCGGGCCAGCAGCTCGACGGCTTCCATGCTGCTCACGAGGGCGAAGGCGGCGAACATGCAGATGCCGAGGTTCTCGAGGACGAAGATCTGACGGTACATCAGTGTCATGTCGTCGACTCCGGTGAGTTCTTCGTAGGCGAGGTCCATTTTCACGGTGAAGCTTTTCTCGTCGGTGATGGCCGGCCGATCCGTCAGCTTGCGCAGCGCCGGGTTATCGGGAAAGGCGGCGGCGATACCTTCCGTGCGGGAACCGATTAGACGCCCGGCTTTGCTGCCGCGTTCGATCTCGTCGACGAGCGCGAGCAGCGCCGGCTGGCTGGGAGCGAGTCCCTTGGCGGCGAAGTAGCTTCTGGCGGCCGTAACGAACTCGGGAAGCACTAGGCACAGGCTGCGGAGCCGTCGCTGGAGCCGCCGCGTGAAATCTTCGTCGTCGATCCCGAAGCAGTTTTTGAGGGCGGCGACGAGTTCGCTCTGATCCGGCGCGTCGTAGGTCGCGCCGTCGGCAGCGCTGTGCCGGTTGAGGCAGCCGATCACGCACATGGGGGCGCAGCAGTAATTTTTCTTTCGGGACGACGGGCGCTTTTCAGACGCGGCGACGCGCGGCGGGGGAGGCGATTTCTCCATCGCGCCGCCGCTTTTGAGCAGGCGCAGCAGCGTGATCGAACCGTGTGCGGGTAGAGCGGAACCGCAGATTTCGTTGCGGACGATGAGCGAAGCCAACTCTTTTCCGGTGCGGGCGAACTCCTCCGGCGCGGCGCATTCGCGCGAAAAGTAGGCGCTGCCGGTGACGACGACCGCGCGCAGTCCCTTGCTTCCCGGGATGTCTCCGAAGCCGCTGCGCGGGCAGCTGTACTCGGGTTCACCGTCGGGGTACGTGCAGAAAAAGGTGGAAAGCGGCATTCTCATGTCACCGGCCATTCCCGTGCCGACGATGGCCGCTTCGCGGCCGAAACGGGATTTGAGCGCGGTGACGAGGTCGTCGGTGTAGAGAGCACCAAGCTCGGGCATATGAAGCAGTTCTGCCCCGTCTTCGCCGATGTGCAGCACGGCATTGCCGTCGCGGTCCGCGCCCTTGATGACTACCGCGCAGACATTCAGCGAGCCAAGTTTCTGCGGCATGTTGCCCGTCACGTTGCAGACCTGGATCGAGGTCTCGCCGCCTTTGGCGAGAACGGTCATCCGCCCGGCGCTGGGGGCGCGGCAGCCGGCGAACAGCCCCGGCGCGAAAACCAGCGCATTCTCCGGCGCATAGCGGCCCGTTTTCAGCGGTGTCTCCGCGGCCAGCAGTGCCACTGCCAGCCCGCGGCCGTAGAGCTTTTCCCTGCGGATGTCGTATTCTCTGTGTTCGATGCGTCCCGTCGAGAGGTCTACGGTATAGATTTTTTCCACGGACGTTCACTCTTTTCGTGTGGTATTGGGGGCCATGAAGAAGCCGTGGCTGCAGGGGAACAGCTCAATGTCTCCGTAGACGAGGGACAGTTTTTCTCTGAGTTCCTCGCGCGAAGCGTCCTTCATGGTGATCTCGCCGGTCAGAGCGCCCGCTTTGAGCAGCAGCAAGCGGTCGCAGTAGCGCATGGCGAAGTTGGGGTCGTGTAGGGTGATCAGTCCCGCTTTGCGTTCGCTGTGGATGACCGATCGGATCTTTTCCAGTACCATCTGGCGGTTCAGAAAGTCCAGAGCGCTGTCGGGTTCGTCCATGAGCATCACCGGCGTGTTCTGAACGAGGCAGCGGGCGAGGATTACGATCTGCCGCTGTCCCTGGCTCAGCGCGGCGAAATCCCGGCGCGCGAACGCGGCGCAGCCGAGACGGTCCAGAGTGACTAGCGCGGCCTGCTTCTGTGCTTTCGAGGGAGATTCGAACAGTCCCAGCTGCGTGTTAAAACCCATCATGACGATTTCGAGCGCCGTTTTGCCGGCCATGACGCCGCAGTTCTGCGGGATAAAGGCGATCAGCCGCGCGCGTTCTCTCTCGTTCATGGCGGAGCAATCCTGCCCGTTCACAGCGCAGCTTCCGGACATCGGCAGTAGGCCGCAGGAAGCGTGCAGGATCGTCGTCTTGCCGCTGCCGTTGAGTCCGAGCAGCGCGCAGAACTCGCCGGCGCGAATGTCGAAGCTCACGCTGTGGATGATCTCGTCGCGGGCGTAGGCGATGCGCAGCCCGCGCAGGGAAAAGATCCTGCTCACAGCAGACGCTCTCTTCCGATGCACATGAAGTAGAGCAGCAGCGGCACGCCGATTACCGTGGTGAGGATGGAGATGGGCAGCTCGGCACTGTAGAGCACGCGCGCGAGGATGTCCGCGGCGAGTACGATGAAAGCGCCCGTTGCGCCGCTCATGCAGAGCGTCGTCGAGTTGTTCCGCCTGAGCATAAGCCGCGCGGTGTGCGGCGCGATCAGCCCGGCGAAAGCGACCAGTCCCGTCACGCTGACGATCGACGCCACCAGCAGTGTGGAGAGGATCAGTACGGCGATTCGCGTGGGCTTCAGGCGCACACCCAGCGCGCGGCATTCGTCCTCGCTCAGTCCCATCAGGTCGATCTGACGCCGCAGCAGGATCAGCCCGGCGAGCCCGGCCGCGAACATCGGCAGCACTGCCAGCAGCTTGGCGCGGGTGATGTTGCCGAAGGTCCCCATCTCCCAGTACTCCATGGCTGCCAGCTCGTTTTCCGGGTCGGCGAAGTATTTCAGCGCCATGATCATGGCGCGCGACAGAGCGTTGATCACGATGCCCGCGAGAACGTAGGTGGAGGTGGAGTGCGAGCGCGTCACCCTGACCAGCAGCATGACGCCCGCGACGGCGGCAAATCCGCCGGTGAACGCGCCGACGGCGATGGCGGGCACGCTGAGGGCCGACATGGCGACAATGGCCGCCGCAGCGCCGAGATTCGCGCCGCCGGCCACGCCGATGATGTCGGGCGAGGCCAGCGGGTTTTTGAAAATCGTCTGGTAGACGCTGCCGGCGAAGCCGAGCCCGACTCCGGCCAGCATGGCCATCAGCGTCCGCGGCAGGCGCAGCGTGAAAAACACCTTGCGGGTCATCGCGGGTACGTCGGCGCTGCCACGGAACATGGCGAGTATCTCGCCGGGAAAGATGCGGTATTTCCCCACGCAGATCGAGGTCGCCGCCGCGACCAGAATCGCCAGAAGCGTCAGGATGAAGAATGGCGCGACCGGCCTTTCCAGAGGTTCGGAAGCGTTCATCAAGCGACGTTGCGCCCTGCGCCCCGCATGCCGAGGAAGGCGACGGGTGCGTCCTGTTTTCGGGGCGCGAGGTTCGAGGCGTCCATGTCGAAGCCGTAGAAGGTCTTGTAGAAATTGGCCGCGTCCGCCGCAAACTCAGCCGCGGAATAAAGCTTGGGGTGCAGCGCCGAAACCATCCAGAGCATGCCAAGCACGCCCGACGGTACAGGCGAGTCCCAGGCCTCGAAGCCTGTCGGCATGTTGTACACCATGCCGTTCTTGACGGCCTTGACCTCGGCGAGGTGTTCGTCCGCGGAAATCTCTGCGGCCGT
Organism: Pyramidobacter sp. YE332; assembly: GCF_033060595.1. Classification (NCBI taxonomy): domain Bacteria; kingdom Thermotogati; phylum Synergistota; class Synergistia; order Synergistales; family Dethiosulfovibrionaceae; genus Pyramidobacter; species Pyramidobacter sp. YE332. The sequence goes on from NZ_CP133038.1 coordinate 2,633,943, forward strand.
GAAGCCAGGCTGTCCGCTGGCCATGTTGTTGGTCGGGATGATAATGACATCGGGATTCATAGCGAGGATCTGCTCGTAGGACACTTTGGTCCACGAGTCGCCGTCGAGGACGCTGCCTGCGTTTTTCCCGCCAGCCGAGGCGATCAGCGAAGCCTGGTACATGTCGCGCGGGGCGGTGCTCAGGTACGAAGCGGGGCTGCAGAGATAGACCGAGGGTTTCTGGCCGTCGGGAATCGCGGCGGTCAGCTTCTTGACCTTGGCGCTGATCTCGTCGTAACGGGCGATCAGCTTTTTGGCTGCATCGGCGGTTCCGGTCGCCCGGCCGATGAGCGTGATCATCTCGACGAGGCGGCGGTGGTTCTCGGGATTGACGACGAGCACGGGGACGTCCATCTCCGCAAGGGTGGCGGCGTAATCCTTGCCCCGCTTGGGCAGGATGACGAGGTCGGGTTTGGCGGCGATGCAGGCCTCCAGGTCAAAGTTTTTGGCGGATCCAACGTTGCCCACGGTTCCGATCAGCTCGGGCGCGGCCAGTTTGTAAATAGGGCGCACCTCAATCTTCTCCTCAAGGGCGGCCAGGCGGGGTTTGAGTCCGAGCGCCAGACAGGCGGAAGAAGAAATGTAATAGCCGGAAACGATGCGTTTCGGAAGCGCTTTCAGCGTGACCGTCCTTCCGATTTGATCCGTGACTGTGAGCGGAAATTCCGAAACGTTTGGCTGCGCGACCGCCGCACTCGCGCCGAAAAACGCCAGCGTTGCCAAGAGCTGTACCGCGATTCTTTTCATGGTGCCGAATTCTCCTTTTCTTGTTTCTCGGAGCGCGTGTTTCGTTCGCCCCGGGGATCCCTTTTGAATAACGCGTTTCAATGAATTTATCCGCGTTGGTCGAGCGGCATGTTTAAAATTATTTTCAGTAGTGAGTATAACGTAAAGGAATCTTAAGCGCAAGGTGGAAAGACTCTCTTGAAAAAGCTCTTCACTCTAAAAAACGGCGGCCGGAACCGATAATTTTTTATCGGATTCCGACCGCCGTTTCGCGTCGTCTTTCCTGGCGTTTTTATATGAAACGCATTACCATCCGCGTCCCCCGCCGCCGCCTCCCCCGCCGCCGGAAAAGCCGCCGCCGGACGAGCCTCCGAAGCTGCCGCCGGAGGACGAGCCGGGGGCGCACGAGGCGGCGCCGAGGCTGGACGAGAAGCCTTTGGAGAAATCGCTCAGCCCGCGGGCGATGCCGTCGCTTCTCCAGAGGGCGTGCGCGGCGCCCGAGCGCCAGGCGGAGCCGTCGCTCCACGAAGGCTGCCAGGCCGCGGCGGCGAGGACTTTCTCGAAGCGGTTCGCCCACGTTTGGGCGCAGTCCATGGCGACGGCGTAGGGGAGCAGTTCCTCGAAGAGCTGCGGCGTGTCGTCGGGGGCGTTCAGCATCTCCAGGCGGTCTTTTTCCGCGGCGGTGATGAACATTTTCAGTCCCAGCGCCTGCTCGAACTGTTTCCGTCCTTTGTCCGTCCAGAAGATCAGCTTTTTCCCCAGAGGCAGTCCCAGCAGCGCCAGCGCTGCGCCCGCGAAGGTAAGGGGACGGTCGCTGCTGTGCGCCGCGGCCATCGCCAGCAATGCCGCAACGAGGACGCCCGCCTGCGCCGCAAAGAAGCCCTTCAGGCCGAAGGAGTTTCGCAGCGAGCGCGCGAAGCTTCGCGGCGCGAGCGTGGGCTCTCGCCGCGCATGCCGCAGCGACAGGAGCGCCAGCGCGCCCAGGAGCAGGGCGACGGCTCCCCACTCGGCGGAGACGGCCTCGGTCAGCAGGAACAACGCCCCCGCCGCCGCGCCGGCCAGCAAAGCCGAATAAGCGCGGCGCAGCGGCGCGCGCCGGTCGAGAAAGTTGCTTTCGGCGCGTTTTTGGGCGTCGCCTTTGATCAGTTCGAGCGACTTTTCGAAACGTTTGCGATGGGCGTTGGTCACGTTCAGCGCCTCCTGGGAGGAAGAAGGGAAGAGCGTGTCCATCAGCGCGGCGGGCAATCCGTCGGACGGCGCGCCGCCGGTCTTTTCGAGGCGGTAGCCGCTGCGCCGGTCGCCGCTGATTTTCAGCGCACCGTTTACCGCCAGGGCGATCAGCTCGGCGCCGAGGCTGGCAAAGTCGTCGGTCCCGCGCGTGAGGCGCCGCGCCAGCGAGGGCGTCATGTCCCTGGGCGCGTGAAAGAGCGGGATCACGGTGATCTCGCCGCTGTGCTTGCCGCGGGCGCGCAGCGCGCCCCAAGCGAGGCAGATGGCGGCCAGCGCCGTGCCGGCCCACATCAGCCCTCTGGCAATGGCGTCGCCGTGGGCGGAGACGAAATCCCCGAAGCGCTCGCCGAAGGAAGGCTGCGGCGGCGCGACGACGCCTTTCGGCCACGAATAGACGACGGTCAGTCCTTCGCCGGGCTGCAACGCCCGTGTGGTGACGACGGCGCGGGAATCGTCGAGACGCGCGCCGTCGCTCGACGTGCTGCCGTAGCGCCCCGCGTACCAGCCGACGCGGCTGAATCCATCGCCCGCTGACTTGCCCGGCAGGGCGAGGCGGAATGAGGCGTTCTGAATGGGCAGGGCCCAGTCGTTGCCGGTCACGTTCCAGTACAGTTCGTCGTGGTCGGCGAAAAACCCCAGCTGCTTTGTGGTGCGGTAGGTCAGCGACAGACGGTGGACGCCGGGTGAAAGCGTCCGTTTGGGGTCGCCGATGCGGATAAAACGGCCGCGCCCTTCGTTTGATTCTTTCCACGGCAGTTCGACCCCGTCGACGGAGGTGGACAGCACCTTCAGCCCCACGGCGACGGGACGGCCGTTCTCGTCGCGATAGCGGACGGGGATGCCGCGAATGATGCCGCGGCTGATCTTGACTCCCATGGCGATGAACTCGAGGTCTTCGCGCACGGTCAGCGAAGCGTCTTCGTTGACCGTGGCGCCGACGTCGAAGCGGAGGATGCGCTCGCGCCGCGGCTCGCCTGCCGCCTGCGCCGCGCCGCCGAGACAGAGCGCGCCAAGCAGCGCGAGAAGCCGCACAAAGGAGGAACGGCGGGCGCTCATGGCCTAATCCCGGATCTCGACGGCGATAATGTCGTGGTCTGGATGATCCTTGCGCCTCGTGGAGCGGTGGCGGATGCGCGTCTCGGTCTCCTTCACCTCGCCCAGCTTGTCGCGGCCGATGCCGACATAGCCGATGTAGTCGAGATTGTTGTTCCAGTTGTCGAAGCTGTAGCCGTGCCGCAGCCCCAGCAGCGGGAAGCTCACTTCCTTCTGCGGATCGGGGCTGTTGTAGTCGCCGAGGATGAACAGCGGGCCTTCCATGCGGGCGGCAAGCTCGTTGAGTTTTTCCGTCTGCGCGGCGCGCTTGGCAAGGTTGTAGCGCTGGGCGGCTTCGGCGTCGCTCTTGCCGACGGTGGTCATACTCTTGAGATGGACGGCCGCGAGCGTGTAGATCCTGCCCGAGGCGTTGTCCTTGAAGCGCGCTACCAGCGGCGGGCGGTCGAAGAGCTTGAACTTGCGCCCTTCGAAAATCCCCGTGCGGTTGGCGTAATACAGCTGGGGCGTCCCGACCAGCGTGACCTTGGCCGGGTTCCAGAGGAAGAACAGGTCCTGCGTGCCGTCGGTGTCGTTGCCGAAATATTTCCAGCCCGGCAGCGCCGTGGCGGTGAAAAAGCGCATCGTGGCGTTGCCCTCGATCTCCTGCAGCGCCAGCACGTCGGCGCCGCTGCGGCGGATCGAATCCGCCAGCTCGCGCATGTCCGCGGGCGTGTAGGGCTGGGAGCGGTCTTCGCTGGAACCGCTCATGGTGAAGAATTCGATGTTGAACGTGCCGATCGTCATGGCGAAAACCGGCGCGGCGCTTAGAAGCATGGCGAACGCGGCGGCCAGAGCGCGGCGGAACGTTTTGTTCACGGTGATTCCTCCTTAAGGCAAAAAATCTTAAAATCTATTCTAGCACAGACGGCGTCCGCGGAAGCGTCCGTTTGGAATTTGCCTTAACGCGCGCAGATGGGTATAATCAAAAAAGGTTCCGGGATTTTTCCCGTGAAGTTCATATCGGTCATTCCAAGGAGGCAGCATCACAATGAAAAGCGCAGTCGCAACGACAAAAGCTCCCGGCGCTATCGGTCCCTATTCGCAGGGCATCGCCACTGATTGCATGGTTTACACATCCGGCCAGCTCGGCCTGACGCCCGACGGCAAACTGCCCGAGACGATCGAAGAGCAGGCCAGGCAGTCGCTCGAAAACGTCAAGGCCGTGCTCGAAGCCGCCGGCAGTTCGATGGACAAGGTCGTCAAGACCACCGTCTTCCTCAAGGACATGAACGACTTCGCCGTCATGAACGGCATTTACGCCCAGTACTTCAAGGAGCCGTTCCCCGCCCGCAGCGCCGTGCAGGTCGCCAAACTGCCCAAGGACGGCAAGGTCGAGATCGAGGTCGTGGCCGTCAAGTAACGTCGTGTCGCACGGCTTTGAAACAAAGGGCACAGAGACGCGGAGGAAATTTTTTAACAGAAAGCGCGAGTCTCGACGTCGGCGTGTATTTCGACGTTGAGACTCGCGCTTTTATTTGTCGATATCGATGGTCTTTTGCTTTTTTTTCGTGTTTTGGCGCTTCCGCGGTGGAATTTGTTCCGAATTCAGTACCCCAGTTTTTCGCCGACGATCACCGCTTCCATGTCCATCGACTTCTCCTTTTTCATGTACACGACCAGCGTGTTGCAGATGCGGTCGGGCGACGAGCAGTCGTAACATCTGTCTCCTCTGGCGGCGCACGGCGTCTTGAAGCCGAAGCGCGAGGCGTTGATCACCGCCGCCGTGTTGCGGGCGCGGAAGATCGCCGCTTCCAGCGTCGGCTCGATCTTGTCGGCGCTGAAGACGAAATAGACTTTTTCGTGCCCCCACAGCGAGCCGGCGACGCGGTTGCCTGAACTGTCGATGTTGACCAGTTCACCCGTTTCCGCGGCGGCGTTGACCGACAGCATGAAGACGTCCGCCGTCATGGCCCGGTCCGCCGCGGCCTTGAATTCGGCGCCGGAAAGCGGCGTGGGATCGTAAACGACGTTGTGCTCGCGCAGCCGTTCGGCCAGCCCCATCTCCAGCAGCGTGTGCGAGTCGCCGAAGCCGACGGTCTTGTTCCGCACCCGAGAAGCCAGATAGTCGGCGGCCTCGGCGGCGGCGGCGAAATAAACGGCCTGAAAACGGTTGCGGCGCAGATTGGCGATGAATTCTTCACAGGGCATGGGCTCACCTCCGAAAGTTTTTTTGCGGCAGCGCCGACGGTGCCTCTATTATAAAAGGATTCGGCCGCGAGGCAAGCCGGTTTTGCCTCGGTGCGAAAAAAATGAACCGACGCGTCGAGCGCGGTTGAATAATTTCTCCGCGCGCCGTTTTTATGCTATCATATCCCGGTTGACTCGTTAAAATTATTTTCGCTCTGCAAGGGGGCATGTCCATGGATAAACGGTTGAAAATCGGCGGGCTGGCGCTTCGGGCGGCCTGCCGGCGGGAGCTGGGGACGTTTTTGAACGTTACCGTCGGCACGCTGCTCATCTGTCTCTGCATCGCCGCGCTGATCGAACCCTATCAGTTCGCCAGCACCGGCGTGACCGGCGTCGGCCTGATCACCAACTACCTCTGGGGAATTTCGCCCGTCTGGGTGCTCACGGGCGGCAACGCGCTGCTGCTTGCCTGGGGCTGGAAAGCCCTGTCGCCGCGCTTCGCTCTCTGGACGCTGTACAACACCCTGCTCACCTCGCTGGCGCTGCCGCTGTTCGAGATGTTCCGTTATCCGCTGATCAGCAACACGATCCTGGCCGCGCTGTTCGGCGGCGTCGTCGGCGGCCTCGGCATGGGCATCCTCTTTCGCGAGGGCGCTTCGTCCGGCGGCATGGACGTGGCGGCTGCCGTGGCGAAAAAACGCTGGGGCGTGGACGTCGGCTCGGCGTCGTTCTTCGTCAACGTCGGCATCCTCGTGCTGTCCTTCGTGGCCGTCGATTTCGAGCGCATCCTCATGGGCGCTTTCAGCCTCTATGTGGAGTCAGTCGTCATCGACTGGGTGATCAAGTCGTTCGACCGCCGCACGCAGGTCATGGTCATCAGCGGCAAGACCGACGAGATCACCCGTTTCATCATGGACTCGCTGGAACGCACGGCCACGCTCGTGGCCGCCAAAGGAGCGTATCGCCGCGCTCCCATGGAGATGGTCATGGTCATCCTCACGCGCCGTCAGGCCGTGGAACTGAAGCGCTTCGTGCGCTCCATCGACCCGGCCGCGTTCCTGATCCTCAGCGACGTCTCCGAAGTCGTCGGCGAAGGTTTCAAGAAGTGGGAGTCGTAGCGCCGCCGTTTTCAAAAAAACGACGGCAGACAAAAAACGCGAATATCCGAACATAAAGCAACGCCCGACAGCCGCTGAGCTGCCGGGCGTTTTTCGCGCCGATGTTCCACGTGGAACATCGGCGCGGTCATTTTTATAAGGAAAAGTTTTCCGCCCCGATCGGGAACGGAGACGGGCGGAAGCGTCGTGGCGTCTCAGCGTCTCCACGTGTCGGGCACGAACAGCAGCAGCACGGTGGTGAGTTCCAGGCGGCCGACGAGCATGGCGAAGGCCAGGACCCATTTGCCGGCGGCGGGGACGGAGGCGTAGTTGCTGGCGGGGCCGAAGGCGCCCAGCCCGGGGCCGACGTTGCTGACGCAGGCCAGCGCGCCTGAAAAGGACGAAAGCAGGTCGATGCCGAGAGCGGCCAAAAACAGGCTGACGGCGATGAGGATAACGATGTAGCACACGAAAAACGAGAGCACTGTGCTGACCACTCGGCTCTCCTGCGGCTTGCCGTTGACGCGCACGCAGAGCACGCGATGCGGCTGGAGCGAGCGGATCATGTCGTTTTTGGCGTGGCGCGCGGCGATCATGAAGCGCACGACCTTGATGCCGCCCGAGGTGGATCCGGCGCAGCCGCCGACGAGCATGATCGCCAGCAGCGCCATCTGGGCGAAGTACGGCCACTGCAGCGTGTCGGTGACCATGAAACCGGTCGTGGTCATCAGCGTTGTGGTCTGGAACGCGGCGTGGCGCAGCGCCTGGCCGAAGGGCATGTCCATGCCGCTTTTCAGCGCCGAGCAGGCGACGGCCGCGGCGACGATCAGGATGATGCGGACGTACCAGCGGAACTCGTCGTCCTTGAAATAGGCGCCGAAGCAGCCGCGCAGGAACAGATAGTGCAGCGAAAAATTCACGCCGGCCAGAAACGTGAACGCGGTGACGACCCACTCGACGGCGGGGCTGCGAAAGTGGGCGATGCTGTCGTTGTAGATGGAGAAGCCGCCGGTGGCGACGGTGGCGAACGCGTGGGTGACGCCCTCGTAGAACGAAGTGCCGCACAGCATCAGCGCGCCGACCTCCAGCGCGGTGAGGAAGATGTAGATCTCCCATAGGATCGCGGCCGTCTGCTGCAGGCGGGGGGTGAGCTTTTCCGGCAGCGGCCCCGGCGATTCGGCCTTGAAAAGCTGCATACCGCCGCCGCCGATGAAGGGCAGGATGGTGAGGCTGAGGACGATGATGCCCATGCCGCCGAGCCAGTGCGTGAGCGCGCGCCAGAGCAGGATGCCGCGGGGATTTCCCTCGATGTTGACGAGGATGGACGCCCCTGTGGTCGTGAAGCCCGACATGGCCTCGAAGAACGCGTCGGTGAAGTTCGCCGTCGTGCCGTGGAGCACGTAAGGCAGCGCGCCGATGACGGAAGCCACGACCCACGAGAAGGAGACGATGGCGAACGCCTCGCGCACGCCGATGTCGCTACGGCCGGGAGCGCTTTTGCGCGAAGGGCGCGTGACCAGCGCCAGCGCGACGCAGGCGGCCAGCGAAAAGACCGCGCAGCGCAGCAGCACGGCGGCGTCGGGCGTGCCGTCGAACCACGCCCAGGCGGCGGGCAGGAACATGCTGCCGGAGACGATCGAACCGATCAGCGAAAGCACGAAAAGGACAACGCGGAAATTCATGCCTGATCGACCTTGAAGAAGCGCATCGCTTCGGGCATCATCTCGGCCATGGCGAAGACGGAGATCACGTCGCCCTCCAGCAGCACCTCCGCGCCGCCGGGCACGAGGTACTTGCCGCCGCGCTTGATGATGGCGATCAGGATCCCCTTGCGCAGATTCAAATCCATGATGCGTTTGCCGACGGCGGGATTGCCGGGGCGCAGCAGGAACTCGAGCATCTCCGCGCCGATGCGGTCGATCAGCGAGAGCATGCCGGCCGAATTGGGATAGCGGATGTAGCGCAGGAACGTGGACGCCAGCGTCTTGTTGGGATTGACCAGCACGTCCACGGGCAGCTTGTCCTCCAGATCCTCGTACACGTCCTTGCGCACGACGGCGATGGTCTTCACGTCTTCCTGCACGTTGGCCAGCGCGGCGATGATCACGTTCATCTCGTCGTTGGACGTGGCGGCCACGACTCCGTTGGCCTTGTCCACGCCGAGCTGGAGCATCAGATCCTTGTCCATGCCGTCGCCGTTGATGACCTTCACGTCGGGGAACTCGCGGGCCAGACGCGCGCATTTTTCCAGATCCTTTTCGACCAGCGTCGTCTCCACGTGCGGCACGTTGGAGCTGAGACGGTGCGCCAGATTGGTCCCCAGCTTGCCGCCGCCGACGATGATGACGCGCGACAGCCGTTTGTGATGCTCCACGTCGAACAGCCGCATCAGCGACGGCACGCGCTCGTGCAGCGTCACGGCGAAGCACAGGTCGCCCTCGCGCGCCGTCCAGTCGCCGGAGGGCACGAAGCCGTCGTCGCCGCGTTCCACGTAGACGATGATGGCCCCCAGCCCCGGATACTTGACGCCCAACTCGCGCAGGCTCATGCCGCAGATCGGCGAATCGGCCTCGACGCGGAACGCGAAGCTGCCGGCGCGGCCGTTGAACAGCTCCGACGAATGGACGGCGGCGTTGAAGCGCAGCAGCGACGCGATCTCGCGCGACAGCGAACGTTCCGGCGAAGCCAGCACGTCGATGCCGAGGTCTTCGGCCCAGTCGGGCGTGTCGGTGAATTCCAGATCTCTGACGCGCGCCAGCACCTGCCGCACGCCGGCGCGTTTGCCCAGCCAGCAGGCCATCAGGTTCGTCTCGTCGCGATCGGTGCAGGCGATCAGCGCGTCCACATCGCCGCCTTTGACGACGCCGGCCTTTTCCAGCACGGCGGGACGCGCGCCGTTGCCGCGGACGACGCTGACGTCCTGTTCCTCTTCGAGACGGGCGGCGGTCTCGGCGTCGCGCTCGATGATCACCACGTCCCGCCCTTCGGCGGACAGGGTGCGCGCCACCGTATACCCCACGTTGCCCGCGCCTACGACCACTATCTTCATGATCTCACGCTCCTGCGCCGCAGCGGAAAAAAACCGCTTCGCGGCGTTCTTTTCTTTGTAATATCAGACAGTTCGGGAACTCCGGTTCAGATTATAGCATAGAGCGACTGCGCCGACGAAGAGGCGGCGCTTGAAGCGGAAAAATTTTTGTAAAAAAATCCCCTCGCCGCGGCGAGAGGATTTTTTTTGCGCGAATCAAGCCGTTTTCTTTTTTGTGCGGAACGCGGGCAACAGAAGCAGGACGATCAGCGCCCATAGCACGATACAGAGCGGGCGCGTGAAGAAGATCGCCGGCGAGCCGTTGGAGATCGCCAGCGCGCCGCCGAAGCCCTCCTCCGTGATGCGCCCGAGGATCAGCCCCAGAACCACTGCGCCGAGATCGAACCCCATGCGGTGCAGGAAGTAACCGCCGACGCCGAAAGCCAGCATCGTCCAGACGTCGAACATCATGTTGCGCATCGCGAAGCTGCCCACCACCGAGAGCACGGCGATCGCCGGCACCAGCAGCGAGTTGGGCGCCGTGGAGATGCGCGCGAAAAACGGCGCCAGGTAGATGCCGAGGAACAGGAACACGACGTTGGCGAGAAACAGCGAGAGAATGAAGCCGTAGGTGATCGTGCCGTACTTGGTGAACAGCTCCGGCCCCGGGATCAGGTTGTTGATCGTCAGGCCGCCCATCAGACAGGCCGCCACCGAGTTGCCGGGAATGCCCAGCGTCAGCATCGGCACCAGCGAGCCGCCGACGCAGCCGTTGTTGGCGCTCTCCGACGCGGCCACGCCCTTCGGGTTGCCGTGGCCGAACGTCTCCGGTTCCCTGTCGAGCGACTTGGCCGTGTTGTAGGAGATGAAGGCCGAGATCGTCGCGCCCGCGCCGGGGAGCATGCCGACGATCGTGCCGATGACGCCGCCGCGCGCGATCGTCGGCGCCAGCCCCTTGGGCAGCTTGTTGTCCTTCAGCGTCGAAACGTCGGCCGCCAGCTCCTGCACGATGCTGGCTTCGCCGGTCAGGTCGAGCAGCTGGCTGACCGAGAACAGGCCGATCAGCGCGGGAATGTCCTTGACGCCGTCGAACAGCTCCGGCACGCTGCCGGCGAAGCGCGGATAGGCGTCCATCGGATCCATGCCGATCGAAGCGATCAGCAGACCGATCACGCCCGAGATCAGCCCCTTGATCAGATTGCCGCTCGTCAGCGTGACGATGCTCGTCAGCCCCATGACGGCGAGCAGAAAGTTCTCCGGCGGTCCGAAGCGCAGCGAGAACTTGGCCAGCACCGGCGCCACCAGCAGCAGCGCCAGTGTGGAGATGATGCCGCCCCAGAAGCTGGCCACCGTGGCGATCGTGATCGCCACGCCGCCTTTGCCCTTGCGGGTCATCGGGTAGCCGTCGAGCGCCGTGGCCGCCGCGGCCGGAGTGCCGGGCGTGGACAGCAGGATCGACGAGATCGCGCCGCCGAACATGCCGCCGGAATAGACGCCGCCCATCAGCGCCAGACCGACGACGGGATTCATGCCGAACGTGACGGGGATCAGCAGCGCCACGGCCATCGTCGCCGTCAGACCGGGAATGGCGCCGATGATGACGCCTCCCAGCGTGCCCGCGACGATGGCGAGCAGCGGCGCGGGAGCGAACAGGCTCAGCGCCGCCTCAATGATCATTTCCATAGACCGTCACTCCCCTTCACAGAAGCGCCAGAGCCGCTCTGGCCTTGGCGAGCGAGCCGGGCACGTCGGCGAACGTGAATTCCTCGAAGATCCCCAGCGGCACCGGCACGCCGAGGAAGCGCACGAACACCCCGTACACCAGCGCCAGCAGCACGACCGCGCTGGCAATTAGCAGCAGCGGCCGGCGCAGCCCCAGCAGGAACGCCAAGACGAGCATATAAACGGCGCTGGCAACGTAAAATCCCGCGTATTTGAGCGACAGCACATAAACGAGCGTCAGCGCCACCGTGGCGGTAAACGCTCCGGGAGCCTTCACCCACTGCGGTTTGCCGGGATCCGCGCCGCGCAGCGACGCGGCGATCAGCAGAGCGCAGAGGATCGCCATCACCGCCAGCAGGAATTTGACGTACTGCGAAGCGTGCACGGCGTACGCCGGAAATTTGAGAACTTCGGAATAGATGGCGCCGGCGAGGAAAATCCCCGCGGCGCCGGAAAGGATGCTGACCGTTTTCTTGTTCATAAGGATTCGGATGTCTGCGGCGAAAATTTACCAGGGCGCGACTTCGTAGGCCTTGTCGGTCGCCGCCTGCAGCGCTTCGAGATACGCCTTGTACTCGTCGCCGTTCATCTCGTTGATCAGCAGCACGCCCTTGGCGGCTTCCTGGAACTCGGGATCGGCGATCGTCTTGGTGAACATCTCGCGGATCTTGGCGAGCGCCTCGGCATCCATGCCGGCGGGGGCGGCGAAGCCGCGCGAAGAGTCGGAGACCATCGTCGGATAGCCGAGCTCGGCCGTGCAGGGCACGTCGGGCATCATGTCGCTGCGCTTGCCCGCCATCACGGCCAGACAGCGCATCTCGCCGGAGCGGACCTGCGCCTCGACCTGGGAGACGTTCATGAAACCCACCGTGACGTGTCCGCCCATGACGTTGGCCTTGGCCGCGGACGAACCCTTGGAGGGCACGGGGCGCAGCTTGATGTCGAGAGAGGCCTCCGTGGCCAGGCGGGCGAAATCGTCGTCGCCGCCGGGGCCGGACGTGGAGGCCGTGCAATTCTCGTTGTTCTTGACGTATTCGGCCAGCCCCTTCAGATCCATGATCGGGCTGTTGCCGGGCACGACGATCGCGCCCGGATCGGTGACGAGATTGCCGACGTAGTCGAAGCTTGCCAGCGTGTACTGCGCGCGCTTGGCGGAGACGTGGGCCGTCAGGTGCGGCGTGTAGAGACAGCCGAACGTGTAGCCGTCCTTCTTGGCGTTGGCGATGGCCTGGAATCCGATCTGGCCGCCGGCGCCCGGCAGGTTGTCGATCACCATCGGCGCGCCCAGATACTTCTCGCCGAACTTGGCCAGCAGGCGGGCCATCGTGTCGGTGCCGCCGCCCGCCTCGGAGGGGACGATCACGTGCACCGGCTTTTCGGGATAGGCGGCCGCGGCCGCGCCGGCGCAGCCCACCGCAGCGACGAAAGCGAGAACAGCAAACAGTTTCTTCATGAAACGATCACTCCGTTCTTTGGATATGATGTTGGTGAAACAAACCGCTTCTCTATTGTACAATTCAGAGAGTTTTTTTTCAAAGGAAAGTTGACGGAAAAAAGAATTTCTTTTGGAAATCGAAAAACGATCCCGCCGTCGGCGCCTTCGAGGCGGAAAAGCGGCGGCGCTTCGTCCGATGCAGAAGCGCCGCCGCTCTTTATGTCGAAATCGTTTAGGGATGAATAATTAGGCCAAATACAACGAAGCAGAGGGAATATTTGCATGCGGTCCCTCTCGGGATCGGGTTTGGGTCGCGGTCTCAAAAGGCAGATGCGGGGAATGGCGTTTTTTCAGCGCGGCTCCGCTTCCACGGGCAGGACTTTGGCCGCCTCTTCGGAGATGGTCACGGCGCAGCGCTCGCCTTCGCGGTAGATCCTGTGCGCGTGCGGGTCGTCGATCTGCACGAGGATTTCCGCGCCCCGGTCGTCCTTCAGGTACGTCTCCATGCTGTGGCCGAGGTACACGTTCGTGTTCACCGCGGCGTCGATAAAGCCCGCGCCCGGCTCGGCCACGCCCATCGACTCGGGGCGGCACATCACGGAACATTCGTCGCCGGCTTTCAGCTCTTTCGACCAGCGCGGGAACAGGCGCGTCTGCCCGCACACTTCGACGGCGCAGCCGTCCGCTTCGATCGCGTTCACGCGGCCGCGGAAGAACGTGACCTTGCCGCAGAACTCGGCCACGAACGCCGAAACGGGATCGAGGTAGATCTCGTATGGCGTGCCGATCTGGGCGATCCGCCCCTTCCTCATGACGATGATGCGGTCGGACAGGCTCATGGCCTCGACGCGGTCGTGCGTGACGTAGACGGCGGTGATGCCGAGGCCGCGCTGGATGCGGCGGATCTCGACGCGCATCTGTTCGCGCAGCAGCGCGTCGAGGTTGGAAAGCGGCTCGTCGAGCAGCAGCACGCCGGGATTGACGATCAGCGAGCGGGCCAGCGCCACGCGCTGCTGCTGGCCGCCGGACAGGCGGGACGGCGGGCGCAGCGCCAGCTCTTCCAGCCCGACGAGCTTCAGATACTCGCCGACGCGCGAGGCGATCTCCGCGGCGGGGACTTTGCGCAGCCGCAGGCCGTAGGCCACGTTGTCGAACACGTTCATGTGCGGGAACAGGCCGTAGCTCTGAAACACCATGGCCGTGTCGCGCTGGTTGGGCGGCAGGGCCGTGACGTCGCCGCCGCCGATAAGGACGCGCCCCGTCGTGGGCAGCTCGAAACCGCCGATCATGCGCAGCATGGTGGTCTTGCCGCAGCCCGACGGACCCAGCAGCGTCACCAGTTCGCCCGGTTCGATCGTGAAATCGCAGGGGGCCACGGCGGCGACGTCGCGCCCCGTCTGCGTGTCGTGAAAAACTTTCGAGACCCCTTCCAGAGTCACCGAGATGCTTCGTCTCATGGAAATCCTCCGTTTACGGCTCAAAGGAACCTAGACCAGGTTCTTTTCCAGGTTTTCGTTTTTGCGCACGATCACGCGCATCAGCCCGAAAGCCGCCAGCACGATGACGATCAGCACCGTGGAGAGCACGCTGGCGTAGCCGAAGCGCAGATTCTCGGAAAAGTTCAGGATCAGCACCGTAAGGTGGTTCCACCTGGCCGAGATCAGGAAGATGATGGCGCTGACGGCGGTCATTGCGCGCACGAACGTGTAGGAAAGACTCGACAAAAAGGCGGGACGCAGCAGCGGCAGCACGACGGTCTTGAAGACCACGGCGCTGTTCGCGCCCAGATCCTGCGCGGCCTCCTCGATGGACGGGTCGATCTGGCGCAGCGAGGCCACGCCGCCTTCGATGCCCACGGGCAGTTCGCGCACCACGTAGTTGACGACGATGATCGCCCCGGTGCCGACCAGCAGCAGCGGATGCTTGTTGAAGGCGAGGATGTAGCTGATGCCGATCAGAGTCCCCGGCAGCGCGAAGGGAGTCATCAGCAGCGCTTCGAGCAGGCGCTTGCCGTGGAACTTCCGCCGCACGAGGATCACCGCCGCCAGCATCGCCAGCAGACCGGCGATCGGCGTGGCGCAGGATGCCAGCGTCATCGTGTCGGCGAAGGCGTCCTTGGCGCGCGACAGCGCCTCGGCGATGTTGTCGAGCGAGAACGTGTAGTCGATGCCCCAGTTCTTGACGAAGCAGCCGGCCACGATCGTGCCGTAGAGGGCGATCAGGAAGAACGAGATGGCCCACACGCCGGCCGTGAGCGCGCGCTTGCAGCCCGGCGACGTGATCTCGCGCAGGCGGCCCGATGGCTTGCCCGTCACCGTTACGAACGACGTGCGCGCCACCCAGAAACGCTGCGCGAGAAAAGCCGTCAGCGTCGGCAGCAGAAGCAGCAGCGACAGCGCCGCGCCTTCGCCGAGGCGGTTCATGCCCGTCACCTCGAGATAGGCTTCGACCGACAGCACCTTGAGGCTGCCGGCGAGGATCATCGGATTGGCGAAGTCGGCCAGCGAGTTGGTGAACACCAGCAGCCAGGCGCTGAGGATGCCCGGGGCCGAGAGCGGCAGCGTCACCGTGCGGAACGTCGTCCAGCGCGTGGCGCTGAGGTCGAGCGCCACGTCCTCCAGCGTCGAGTCGATCGCTTCGAGCACCCCCGACAGCGTTAAAAACGCGATCGGGAACATGCCCATCGTCTGCACCACCGTCAGCCCGCCGAGGCCGTAGATGCTCGCGTTCGTCCAGCCCAGCGCCTTGGAGATCAGGCCGTTGTTGCCGAAGAGCAAAATGATCGACAGCGTCAGCGAAAACGGCGGCGAGATCACCGGCAGCGTCGCCATCGCGCCGAGGAACCTGCGCCCCTTCACGTGCGTGCGCGTCAGCACGAAGGCGAAGAGAAAGCCGACCAGCGTCGACAGCGTCGCCGTGCAGACGCCAAGCTTCAGCGATCCGAACAGCGCCTCCAGCGAGCTTTTGCTGGAAAGGACGCCCCGCCACACGCGCAGGTCGAACCGGCCGTCGGGCATGAACGTCAGCCGCACGGCCGCATAAAGCGGGTAGACGATAAAGACCAGCGCGATCAGCACCAGCCCCAGCACGGAGAAGCTCAGGAACGAATCGCGGCTGAGACGGCCGATGCACAGCAGCGCCGCGAACAGGCAGAAGCCGCCGACGGCGAACAGCGTCAGCAGATGCTGGTATTTCGCGCCGGAGGCCACGTCGAAGCTGAACAGCGCCACGCCGGAAACGTAACGTTCGGCGTCGTACACGGGCGCGAACAGCAGCTGCCGCGGCGAACCGCCCACCTCGAAGCGCCCGGCGTCGAAGATCTCCTCGTATTCGGCGGACTCGAAACCGCGCCGGAAAAGCGGCGACTCCCTGCGCGCGCCGTAAAATTCCGCCAGTTCCGCGCTGCCGCTCTGCGCCTCGCCCGCGCCGAGCGGGACGTAGAGCAGGTCGAAGCCGCTTTTCTGCTCCTTGAGACGCGCGAGCCAGAGCGCGATCTCCCCCGGCTTTCCCGGCACGCCGGCCAGAGCGCTCTGGATCGCGCTCTTCTGCTGAGACGCCGTCAGCGAGGCGAACGAACCGGAAAGGCTGCTCCACACCCACCAGACGCAGCCGCCGAACAGGATCAGCGCGGCCAGAAGCGGCGGAAGCTTTTTCTTGTACGTCACGGGATCACTTCCTTATTGTATAAAAGCGCGCGACGAACCCGAGATACGAAAGACGGGACAAAGGATTCGCCTTGTCCCGTCACAGCGGTTCGGATTCGATTACTTCGCGTCGGGAACTTCGGCGTTCCAGCGGGCCAGCAGGCGATCCTTGTTGGCGGCGTCCCACACGTCGTCCTGATCGACGAACTTCAGCTCGGAGACTTTCTTGCCGAGCACCGGGATCTCCGCGTCCGCGCCGAGCGGGATCACGTACCAGCCGCCGATGATCTTCTGTCCCTTGGGGCTGAGCACCCAGTCGTAGAGCTTCTTGGCCTCGACCGGTTCGGGCCCGTTCTTGAGCAGCGACATCGAGGCCGTCTCGTAGCCAGCGCCCTCTTCGGGCACGGCCAGCGTCATCGGCGCGCCGTTGACGACCAGCTTGATCAGGTCGTGCAGATAGCCGATGGCGATGGGCACCTCGCCGATCGCGCAGGACTTGCCGGGTGCGGAACCGGACTTGGTGTACTGATCCATGGCGGCGTTCATCTTCTTGAGGAACTCGAAGCCCTTGTCCTCGTCGTTGCCGTTGATGCGGATCACGTTGGTGACCACGTTGTAGCCTGTGCCGGAGGTGGCGGGATTGGCGACGCGCACCATCCCGGCGTACTCGGGCTTGAGCAGGTCGGCCCACTTCGTGGGCGCGGCGACGTTCAGCGCCCTGGCGCGGTCGTTGTTGGTGGCGAAAGCGATGCAGCCGAGGTACAGCCCCGACCAGCAGTTGTCGGGATCGCGGAAACGCGCGGGCACGTTCTCGGCCGCCACGCGCGAGCGGTACGGCGCCGTCAGACCCTTGTTCTTGGCGTTGATGTGCAGCGTGCCGACGCCGCCCACCCAGATGGAAGCCTGCGGGTTCTCCTTCTCCGCCTCGATGCGGGCCACGGCCTCGCCGCTGGCCAGACGCACCCACTCCACCTTGATGCCCGTGTCGGCCTCGAAGGCGTCGAAAATCTCCTTCGCGAAAACTTCTTCCAGCGTCGTGTAGGCGCGCACCTTGTCCGCCGCCAGAGCGGGAACGCAAAGCGCCGTCACGCACAGCAGCGCGGCCAAAAACTTTTTCATGAGATCTCGTCCTTTCGAAAAGATTTTCTCTTGAAATTGCCCTGTTGAAGGAGCAACTTCATAAAACGAACTTTTACTAACCAATATGATTTTATCATAGAAAACGAAGAAATAAACCATTCAACTGCGTAGAGAAAGGAGCGAGGCCGTCTCAATTGACTGTTGAGACGGCCTCGGCATAGTGAGTAGGAAGCGCAGATGAATCTCTACAACGCCAATGAGGCGACAAGACAGGAATTGTCTTCAGGCACAGCTTTCATCAATTCCAACCCTTTTTTGAAAAGAGAAAGACGATAGATGCGTTCCTGTTTAGGAGAGAGGTCAGGGCGGCCGAAAGGACAGCTGACACTATTGCCTTGCAGGATACGACTGCATCCTACTCCTTCGGATATCTGAATAAGGTTGGTAACATGTACGACAGGGATGCCTAACTGCTCAATACTGCAGGCAATGTAGGCACCGCAACGAGTACTGGTACCACAGGTGGAAATAAGGAATATGCCATCAACGTCATTCTTGGCCACAGCGGCGGCAATTTTACAGCCCAGTTGTTTGCTTCGCTCTACGGAGACCATAACGCCAGTGGTGGAATAGAAGGACTCGGAAACTTCTCGGATCTGTCCGGCGAATTCAAGGATACGAGCGGCGTCTAACGGTACAAGACGGTTAGGATCTTCAAGCACAAATCGGTTGTCATAACCCTGGTGGCTGATCTCGTAATCCTCGGGCAATAGACTGCGTTTTTCCTTGAAGGAGTAGACATAGAAACGGTCGGCATTGATAGGAACAAGATTGTCAGGATTGCCGCGAGGGACGAGTCCTCCATCGGTGACAAAAGCAATCCGGGTATCGCTAAGCTTTTTCTTCAGTACAGGCGCGGGCTGGAACTGCGGGCAAACGATGGGGACTTCGCTTCGGAATTTCCGGCCGCGAAATTTGGCCAGCAGCATGTTGATGCCGCGCTGCGCTGCGGGAATGTGGTAATCAATGACAGGAACAGATTGGCAGGAAGGATTGGCGCTGCATTTTGCGCAGGATGAGTTACTGTTGAGGGAACGGCAACGTTTGATGCATTTAAAATGGGAACCGTCAACGATCTGAGTCTGATGTTCCCCTAGAGCGGGGGAAAAGGCAAAAAGCAGTTGTTTCAGCTGAGAGAAGGAACTGGCGTGGGCCGTATTGAGTTCCTGCAGGCTGTTCTGGATGGCGGCATAGCTCTGGCTTCCGGCCATACCGAGAAGCATGATGGAAAGTTTAGGCTTAATGGAGTTTAACTTTTCGAAGCGAGAAATCCCCTCGGCACGCATGCCGCCTTTGATCCAGTCTCCAATGGTGCCAGCGAAGGCATGGGAATACATACGAGCTACAATAGATAGCTGTTCCTCATTGATATGGTTGCCGGTCTGTCGGCTGGTGCTGGAGATATAAGTCTTCATCAGTTCGAAATAGATATTCTCGAGGGCGTCGAACAGGGAGTTCTGACCTGTATAGTGGAAGACTTCCGAATAGAATTTACGATCTTTGTAGAGATGATGGCAGAGAGCAATGAAGCCGTCCCAGCTGCCTTCGAGGGAAGACGAACTGTCAATGAGGGGCAGCGCTTCGGAACAGAAGATCCAGTTCACTAAGTCGTATTTGTCGTGGAAATGGTAATAAAAAGCGTTCCGACTGACTTGGCACCGAGCGGAGATATCCTTGATAGTGACTTGACTGAACTCCTTTTCTTTCATGAGTTCTCGCAGGGAAGCTGCTAAGGCAGACTTGGTGATCTCATTTCTCGACATGAGGGACTCCTTTATATTGAAAGGAACTGGAGATGTATGCAGCGGTAATACGTTGAAGCCATAGAGAACTAAATATCATGTTCCTATTATGTATGGCTCTAAAGTTATTTCATTTCTTTGTTGTCTCTGAGAATTTTATCAAACAACTGCGCCCATGTAGCACGGGACTGTACACCGGTGAGGAGATATTCATCGTTGACGATGAAAGCGGGAACGCTCTTTGTGTCATAGGCAAGGCTGAGCTGGTAATTATGTTCCAGCACATCAGCATAATGTGGGTCAGAAAAGGCCTGCTGAATGCCGGCGGGAGGAATTCCCACGCCCAGAGCCAGTTCTGCCACTTGCTCCGGCGTGCTGATGTCGTGCCCTTGTTTCATGTATGCATCCCACACAGACCGCAGGAAAGAGCCCCCCTTGCCTGCCTCGCGGGCATAGATCATCATCAGCAGCGCATGATGTGTATTGGCAAAGTGCTCTTTGCAGGCGAGCTCAAGGCCGTAAGGAGCGCCCAGTTCATTGAGAACCTTAAAAAAGTGCTTGTAGCGAATGTTGTGCTGCTTCATCGGTATTCCCAAAGGTGGGGTCTCTGGGTGAATCTCGTACCAGAGACAATCAACTTTAAAATCATAGGAGTCATGAAGAGTATCCAATATATTCCAAGCTAGATAACACCACTCGCATATAATATCGGTAAACATCTTTATTTGAATCATGGAATTCCTCCTGAGAATGCGTCATGTTTATAAACATGCGAAACGCACGGGCAGCCGAAAGAAGGCTGTCCGTGCTCTTTTTGTTTTTCTTCTGGTTCCTTTATTCTTCGACGATGGCCGTTTTGCCTTCCGCGGGAGTCTTTTCAAGAAGGTCAAGCGCCTGCTTTACCTTCTCTTCGCGGAAGTTCTGCTCACTGGACAAAGGCAGCGAGGGATCTCCAAAAACGTGGAGAACGCTATTACCGCGAAGGATTCTATTTGCGCCGATACCTTCAGCAATCTTGGTAAGATTGGTAACTTGGACAACGGGAATGCCCGCGCGCTGAATTTCTTTTGTAATCATGGACCCGCCACGACTTGAAGTGCCTCAGGTGCTTGTCTCTATCACCGCGTCGACGCCTTCTTTTTTCAAGAGCTCGGCGATGCCTTCGCCGAACGACTTGCATTTTTCCATGGGCGTCATAACGCCTGCGGTGGAGAAGATCGTGTCGTTAACGGAACCGATGACCCCGGCCTTGGCTAAGCGACGCAAGGCGTCGATAGGAACGAGGCGGTTAGGGTCAGCAAGAACAAAGGCATTATTATAGCCCTGATGGCTGACCTCCCAATCCTTGGCCTGGAGACTGTCCATTCCTGCCACGGAATATTCCTTGAACGCCTTGGAATTTGTGGGGACCTGACCGTCGGGATTGCCTTTGGGAACCAGACCGCCATCGGTCACCACAGCAATACGGCATTCGGACAGTGGCTTATTCAGTGTGGGGACAGGGATCTGTTCATGGTTAGGCATAATAACTTCGGTATGGTAAGGTTTTCCGGCAACTTTGGCCAACAGCATGTCGATGCCGCGGACGGCCGCGGGAGTAGAGTAATCAATGACAACCGCGGGACCGCTGCCGTGGTAGTGTTCTTCCTTGCCGTCGCGGATCGCGTCGCCGGAGACAAGACGCTTTGCGAATTCAGCGATCTGTTTTAGGACTTCTGCCATTTGATGTGCGTTATTGCTGGTCTGTAAAATGTAACAACGATTCTTGTAAAGATCCGTACCGGGGTTCTCGGAGTAGAGAGCCGTTACCGCGGGAATGCGAAGCTGTTCCGTGACGGCTGCGGTAGCGCTGCCGCACCCCAGGCCGTAACGTCCGGCGTTGAATCCGGGGCCGGCGACAAAGAGGTCGGCACCCGCATCTTTTACGGCCTGTACAATCTGAGGCAGGATGACTTCGGCCTTTTCAGCGATGGTATTGTCGCCGCAGATGATCGTCTTGACAATCTCATACTCATCGCCCAAAGCGGCTTTGAGGGCGAGCCCCGGGCCGACGGGACCGTCCTTGACCGACAATCCGATACTGGCTTCCGTTTCGCCGCCGATGCCGGCGTAAAACTGATTAATGTAATGCACTACTTTCTTGGTCATGATTAAACCTCCTTAACAGCGGGGATAATGTCACTATCGGTAGTCACGTAACAGTCGCCAAGCTGAGACCAAATCCCCTGATAACAGAAGTTCGTGGTGTGAATGAAGGGTCCCCAAGGATCGACGCCGAGCAGGCACGGGACGTTGGAATGTTCTCCGATCAGACGCTCAACTCTGGGATGGTGCAGATCCCAGTTGCGCCCGCTGTTGATAACGGCATCGACATTGGGATCGGCGATGACCAACATGTCGCCGGGCTGGTCGTTGGAAACGGCGGAAAGGTTCAAAGCGGCGGGCATGCCGAGTTTCTGGCACCAGTTGAACGCTAGAGCGGAGTCGAGCTGGCAGTGCCCCATCCCGGATTTGTTCAACATGACGCAGTCGGCTCCCAGCGTATCCTTGCATAAAGTGGCGGCGATCATGCCCATCGTGTCCTTGCCGTCGATCTTCATGACATTGTTGGCAAAAACGATGCCCACGAACTCCAGATCCTTGCCGTGGCGTTTCATCAGTTCCTTGATGTAAACCTCATTCTGCAGGAAGTAATTAGGTTCCCAGTAGCGCCAAATCATAGCGCCGTCAAGAATCTCCGTAGGCTGCACGATCATGGGCAGGAAATTCAACGCGCTCTGGCCGTAGTACAGGAAATTCCACGTGTCGTGCGACGCCATATGAGTGACGAGATAGGCGACTTTAGGCAGATGTTTTGAAGGATCCACGGACTTGCGCTCGTAAACCTCCGTCTCGTCGGGCTTGAGTTCGATGGCCAGCTTGGCCAGATAAACGTTCAGCGACAGCGAGGCGTGCTTGAGAGCCTCGGCATACGTCACGTCGGCTACCCCTTCGCCGGGAGTGGCGTCAATACAGATATGGATGTGACGGGAGAAATTGCTGTATTTAGCGCATTCTCCGCCCATGTCCATGTAATACTTGATGTTGCACTTTGCATAGTAGATGTCGGAGATGACAACACCTTTCAGCGCCACCGTGCGTCCCTCGCCGGCGGGG
The DNA here is from genome assembly GCF_033060595.1 of Pyramidobacter sp. YE332. Lineage (NCBI taxonomy): Bacteria > Thermotogati > Synergistota > Synergistia > Synergistales > Dethiosulfovibrionaceae > Pyramidobacter > Pyramidobacter sp. YE332. Next base: position 2,656,121 of record NZ_CP133038.1, read on the forward strand.
GCCAGTTTGCCCCAGATGCCAGGATAGGACTCTTCGGGATGATCTGCCTTGCAGCGAGGCTGCATAACATCGTGAATACTCAGGATTCGGCAACTTTCGCCGGGCTTGGCAATCTTGAGATCGATCGTACCGAATAAATCGCTGCTGACGATCTTCATTGCCTCTTCCTTGTTAATGGTCAGCACACCGTTGACAAGGGAAGTTTTTTCACCAAACTGTACGTCGCGGACGTGAACATAGTCGATCTGCAATCTCTTACCCATAATTTGCACTTCCTCTCCAGAAATCCTCTTCCTCCATTTAAGAGGAGGAAGGGAGGCTGTAATCACCAAAATCCAACGAACGACGAACTAGGCCTCGGCCTTTCTTGCACTTGGAAGGGCGAGGACCAGCAGGATACCAATGACAGCTACGGTACCGGCACAGGTGAAAGCGGCAGTGGTGCCGAGCATCTTGGCGGCGATAGAGCTGGCGATGGAACCGGTGCCGAATCCGATCATCGTCAGAGACAAAATGGTGCCGACGTTCTTGGTGCCGAAACGGTCGGCGGCGATCGGCGCAAAGCAGGCCTGGCATCCGCCGAAGGAGAAACTCAAAAGGCCGAAGCAGGTCACGTACAGAGTTCCCGTCGCCACGCTGAGCAGAGCAACGCCTCCGGCCGTGATCAGAAAACTGAGGGCAAAGGCAGCTTTGCGTCCGATCTTGTCGCTGATAGTAGGGATAAGGAAGCGGCCCCCGACTTGGCACATGGAAGCAACACTGACACCAAGCGTGGCAAGCGCAGGAGTCAGCCCCCTGTCGGCGCCGTAGCTGACAAAGATAGCGCTGAGCAGCAGATAGGCGGGGACAGCGCAGAAATATAACCCCATAATGATCCAGAATTCTTTGAGGCGAAGCACTTCGCCGACCTCATACTGTTTCTTGGAGGTAACCACAGGCCCCGTGCCCACATAGTCGGACATGAAGCCCGCAGGCGGCAATTTCATTGTGATGGTTCCGAGCACGCCGACGCCGGCATAGATGGCGGCGACGATAAGAAAAGCGGTCGTGTAGCCGTAGGTCTTAAGCCAGCTGCTGACGAAAGGGCTGAAGACAGTTGCGGACATGCCGAGCATCGCCATGGTCAGGCCGGAAGCAAGCCCCTTGCGGTCAACGAACCATTTAGGCATCAGTGAGACAATGACGTTGTAGACGATCCCGTCGCCGATACCGAAGAGACCTCCAAAGGTTATGTACATAGCCGAGAACATGTCGGCGGGCAGATAAGCGGAGATGAGCCAGCCGAGGACCATCAAAACGTAACCGACGACCAGCGTTCTCTTGATGCTGTATTTCTGCTGCATGCGGCCGCCGACAAAGTTGCCGATACAGAAAATGGCGATGAAGATGGTAAATGGCAGACTCGCCGTGGGAGAATCCACGTTGAAGTGCTGCATGATGTAGGGTTGAAAGAGGCTGTATGTGTAGCACACTCCCATGATCAACATGCAGATCATGCCGAAAAACAATATTGCCCACCTGTTGGAACCGTTTCCCTGGTTCATGATGTTTTCCTCCCGTAACTTGAGATAAGACAAAAGACACCTTAGAGGGACGTAAAGTTTTTAGATATAGTGGCATAATGGCAGAATTTTTGCTGCGTTATAAATTTATATATGCTCTATCTACCTCCCGTTTATTCCCGAACAGCACGTCAAATCGGCCGATCCATTACTTTATGCATGAACATGTTATCCGCTAAAGTTTAAAAATTCATTTTACAAATGCCGCATAATGTAAAAAAAAAGATACATTTATGGGCGATTGTGAAGTATCTGGCGGAAGGAAAACGTATGTCTTTGGAAAAAAAATTGCTTGACGATGATAATCTTGCAATAAAAATTGAAGCAATATTTATTTTCACGTGATATAGGAAAATTATTATTTTCGTAAAGATATCTTGCGGATGATGTCTTTAGCCATGATGAAATCTCATGATAGAGTATAAAAAGATGAAATTTGTTTTTATGGAAGAATGCAGTTATAGTAGCAAATAGAATATTTTATCCTTCAGTAAAAGCGGGGTGCTTGCATGATTACTTTGATCGACAGGCCGGTGACGCTGTTCGGGGGAACGGCGCTGGTGCCCGAGGCGGAAAAACTCGAGGCGCGGGAACTGAACGCGCGGCTCGCGGAAAAAGGAATTCACTACGGAGGCGCGCTGCCCGTCGGAAGCGGCGAGGGCACGATGGCCCGCCGCATCGTCGCCGCGCACGATTCCGCTCGGGGCGACGGTCTGATGCATTTGAAGTTCGACGCGCTGACTTCGCACGACATCACCTACGTGGCGGCGCTGCAGACGGCCGTCGCCTGCGGGCTGGAGAAGTTCCCCGTGCCCTACGTGCTCACCAACTGCCACAACAGCCTCTGCGCCGTGGGCGGCACGATCAACGAGGACGATCACATGTTCGGCCTTACGGCGGCGCGGAAGTTCGGCGGCATTTTCGTGCCCCGTCACCTGGCCGTGATCCACCAGTACATGCGCGAGGCCGTGGCCAAAAGCGGCGGCATGATCCTCGGCACCGACAGCCACACCCGCTACGGCGCGCTGGGGACGCTGGCCGTCGGCGAAGGCGGGCCGGAAATGGTCAAGCAGCTTCTCGGCCGCACCTACGACTTCGCCTGGCCGGGCGTGATCGCCGTCTATCTGACCGGCGCGCCACGTCCCGGCGTGGGGCCTCACGACGTGGCGCTGGCGATTTGCGGCGCGGTGTTTAAAAACGGATTCGTGAAAAACAAAGCGATGGAGTTCGTCGGCCCCGGCGTCTCCAGCTTGAGCGCCGAGTTCCGCCTCGGCGTCGACGTGATGACCACGGAGACGGCCTGCTGGAGTTCGATCTGGCGCACCGACGAGAAGATCGCCGAATTCTTCCGCGTCCACGGCCGCCCTCAGGACTACGCCCCGCTCGAACCCGACGCGGCGGCCCGTTACGACGGCGCGCTCGTCGTCGACCTGAGCGCCGTCGAGCCGATGATCGCCGTGCCGTTCCATCCCAGCAACGCCTACACCATCGCCGACTTCAAGGCCAACGCCGGCGACATTCTGCGTCAGGCCGAACGGGACGCGCGCGAACTGATGGACAATCCCGAGCTGGACATCGACCTGACCGGCAAGCTGCGCGGCGGAACGTTTCACGTCGAACAGGGCGTGATCTGCGGCTGCGCCGGCGGCAACTTCGAAAACCTCGTCGCCGCGGCGCAGATCCTCGACGGCGGCAGCACCGGCTGCGGCAGCTTCGGCCTCAGCGTCTATCCGTCCAGCATGCCCGTCGGCGAGGCGCTGATGAACGGCGGCTGGATGCAGAAACTACTAAGCGCCGGAGCGGTCAACTATCCGGCCTTCTGCGGCCCCTGCTTCGGCGCCGGCGAAACGCCCTGCAACCAGGGCTTCAGCGTCAGACACACGACGCGCAACTTCCCCAATCGCGAAGGTTCCAAGCCCAACGCCGGCCAGTGGTCGGCCGTGGCCCTCATGGACGCGCGCAGCATCGCCGCCACGGCGGCCAACGGCGGCGTGCTCACCAGCGCTTTCGAGTTCGCCGACCGCCTCGCGGGACACGAGCCGTACGTCTTCGACGGCGAAATTTACGCCAAACGCGTCTATAACGGCTTCGGCAGGCCGCGGCCGGAGACGGCGCTCCGCTACGGCCCCAACATCAAGCCGTGGCCCGAGATCGCCCCGCTGCCGGAGAACCAGCTGCTGCTGGTCGCCTCGGTGATCGACGATCCCGTCACCACCACCGACGAGCTGATCCCTTCCGGCGAAACTTCGTCGCTGCGCAGCAACCCGCTCAAGCTGGCCGAGTTCACGCTGCAGCGCAAGGATCCAAATTACGTGCCCGCGGCCAAGAGGGCGAAAGCGCTCGAAGAAGCGCGCGCCGCGGCGGTGAAAGACGGCGGCGAGATGCCCGCGGAGCTGAAAAAACTGCTCGACCTCGCCGGGATCGCCGCCGAACGCGTCGGCCTCGGCAGCCTCGTCTGCGCCGTCAAACCCGGCGACGGCTCGGCGCGCGAGCAGGCCGCCAGCAGCCAGAAAATGCTGGGCGGCCAGGCCAACGTGGCCCGCGAGTACGCCACCAAGCGCTACCGCAGCAACCTCGTCAACTGGGGCATGGCCCCGTGGATCGTCGGCGACGCAGACCGCGCCAAGTTCAAAACCGGCGCCTGGCTTTTCATCCCCGGCGTGAAGGCGTTCGTGAGCGGCGACGGCACGGAGATCGAAGCCGAACTGCTCGACGGCGGAACGCGCCTCCCCGTGACGCTGTCGCTGCCCGGCGTCACGCGCGGCGAACGGGACATGCTCCTCGCCGGCTGTCTGATGAACGCGTATCGCAACGACAAGTAGCCATAGCAGAGGAAATAAAAGCCGAAGCTTCCGGAGGATAAAATAATCTCTGAAAGCTTCGGCTTTTCGAAGACCATGCCTATGGCTGCTCCGGCTCCTGCTTGTGCTTACGGCGCCGCTGGCTTTACGATGAAAAAGTACACCAAAATGGGATGGTTCTCCCGCGTACTCAAGGCGGTCGTTTTTGTTCTCTGGGCGCCGTTGGTTTTGAACTATCTCCATCAGGACGAGATACTTTGTGAAAACAACACGTTCCCCCAATGCTGCCGATCGGCAGCGTTGGGGGAACGTGTTGTTTTTGGTCGACCCCTCTCGAATGATGCGACGTTTCTTTTCGCGAAAGCGCCGCGGCGATTTCAAAATATCACAGCGGGGGTGGAAAATCAATTTTCGCTCCGCTGGCCCCGTTCGCGCAGAAAATCCCAGAAGGCTCTGACGGCGCGAAGCTGCAGCGAGGCGGCGCGGCAGTAAGCCCGCGTGTCGCGGCGCAGTTCGCGTTTGCCGGAAGCGAAAACGAGCCGCGCGCGGAACAGATCCGGGCAGCCCTGTACGTCGAGCCCGGAAAGCAGGCTGTAGCCCAGCCCGCGCCGCACCATCTCCACGCAGATGTCGGAACGATCGACGACGGTGGAAACGCGCGGCGGCCGGCGGTAGCGCTCCGTCCACCAGCGGTGCAGTTCAGCTTCCAGCGGCGCGTCGGTGGTGATGCGGATCTGGGGCAGGTCGGGCAGGCGCTCCAGCTCGACGGGCGCGGCGCTGACGATATAATAGTAAGGATCGGCGTCGAGAGGCAAACTTTCTTCCGGCCAATCGAACGGTCCGCGCACGATGGCCACGTGGACTTCACCCGCGCTCAGGCGGCGCGCCTGAGCGGCGCTGTGCCCGGTGACGACGTGGACGTCCGCGCCGCGGCAGCGGGCGGAGAATTCTTTGAGGATCCCCGGCAGGCAGGCTCGCGCGTAGGCGTTGGCGCAGGCCAGGCGGATCGTGCCGCGCACGTCGGCGCCGCGGTTGTCGATGTATTCGCGCAGCGCCTGCAAACGCTGCAGTTCCTCGGCGGCGTAACGGGCCAGCGCTTCGCCTTCGGCGCTCAGCTCGACGCCGCGCGCTCCGCGGACGACGATAGCGCAGTTCAGCTCCCGCTCGATCTGCTGGATGCGCCGCGTCACGGCCGGCTGGGTGACGTACAGCCTCTGCGCCGCGCGCGTGAGATTTTTTTCCGCCGCCAGCGCCGTCAGCAGTGTCCAATCCTTCTCGTTCATGCACCTCGCCTCCTTTTTTCCGCTTCATTGTAGCAGTCTTTCCTCCAAACGGCGCTATTGCGCCAAACGGAAAAGAAGGATGACGTCGGCATGGGGGCGCGCCGCGCCCGGTTCCCTTCCGCGTCCTTTCGTGCTAAACTGGGCGCAGTCTGCGAAGGGGGGCGAGTTCCGCATGATACGAAGAGCGACGGGACGCGACATCGACGCGGTGCAGCAGATCTACATGGAGCTGTTCGCCTGGGAGCGCCGTCACGAGGCGTACTCCAAATGGGTGTCGGGCGTTTATCCCGACCGCACGACGGTGCGCCGCGCCGTCGCCAAGCAGGAAATGTACGCGCTCTGGGACGAGAAGGGCGAGGGCAAAAAAATTTACGCGGCCATGGCGATCAGCCGGGAGCAGCCCGAGGACTACGCCCGCGTGAACTGGAAGTTCCGCGCTCTGCCGCGGTCGGTTGTGGTTGTGCGGGCGCTGTGCGTTTCGCCGCTGCGCTTTCGCGAAGGGCTGGGCACGCAGATGATGCACTTCGTCATGGAGACGGCTTCCCGCATGCGCTGCCGTGCCGTGAGATTCGACGTGTGGTCGGGCAACGTGCCCGCCGTGAGTCTGTGCGAAAAGCTGGGCTTCCGTTGCGCCGGCAGGAAGAACGCGGTGCGCTTCGGAGCCGGAGCCGACGAGCGGGCCTATTACGAATGGGCGCCCGCGGGCGGCGAAGGGAACGGGACCGGAAGGGCCTCCTTCGTGGGTTCGCGGGGAAACGCCTGAAAAAGGCTCGCCATGCCATAACGTTCCGCATCGGGCGTTCGCCGGGGCGGATCGGGTGCTGGCTGCGACGAAAACGACAAAACCGCGCTCCGAAATTTTGTTTTTCGGGGCGCGGTTTTTTGCGCGGCGGGGCGTGTCTCTGCCGCCGATGAAGAACTCGGCGCCGGCATGGCTTTTTCGATTGCGGAATTGAAGGGGAGCGTGTAGAATAACGACACTGGGCTGAAACAAAAATTTAAATACGATCGGATAATCTTTTAAGAGTTTATTTTAAGGAGGTTGGGTGATGGATCCGAAACAGAAAATTGCCGCTGCGGTGGAACGTCTTGCCCCCGAGCTGATCGCGCTGAGCCATGAGGTACACGCTCATCCCGAGCTGGGCATGCGGGAACGCCAGGCCGTGGCCTGGCAGAAGACGCTGCTGGAAAAATACGGCTTCGTCGTCGAAAATCCCTGCTGCGGGCTCGACACGGCGTACCGCGCCGTTAAGGGCACGCCGGGCAAAGGGCCGCAGATCGGCTTTCTGTCCGAATACGACGCGCTCAACGGCCTTGGTCACGCCTGCGGACACAACATGATCTGCGCGGCCTCCTGCGGCGCGGCTATCGCGCTGGCCGAAGCGCTGGAAGGCAGGGAGGGCGCGGTCGTCCTCTTCGGCACGCCGGCCGAGGAGACGAGCGGCGGCAAGATCGCCATGGCCGACGCCGGGGCGTTCGACGGGCTCGACTGCGCCATGATGTTCCATCCCAGTCCCAGCGAAAATCTCGTCGGCGCCGGCAGCCTGGCCGTCACCGACGTGTTCGTCGAGTTTCACGGCACGTCGGCCCATTCCTCGCGCCCCGCTCTCGGCGTCAACGCGCTGACCTCGACGCTGCACCTGTTTGCGGCCGTCAACGCCCAGCTCCATCTCTGGCCCAACAAGAGCAAGATCAACGGCATCATCACCGCCGGCGGCACGGCCCCGAACATCATCCCCGAGTTCAGCGCCTGCGCGTTCTCCATTCGCGCCGAGAAGCTGAACCAGCTCAGGCCGATGTACGCCGATCTCGAGCGTCTGGCGCGGGCCGCCGCGGCCATGACCGGAGCGGAGCTGAAGATCGTCCATACGCCGTTCTGCTCCGAGCGCTATCCGAACCGGCCGCTGGACGAGACTTTCAAGGCCAACATGGAAGCGCTGGGCGAGCCCATGTCATGGCCCGAGCCCGACCGCATGAGCGGCTCGTCGGACATCGGCAACGTGTCGGTGCGCACGCCGTCGATCCATCCCTATCTGTCGCTGCACGCGCCTGGCGTCGGCGGCCACACGACCGAGCTGCGCGAAGCCGCCGTGTCTCGCCGCGCCGACGAGGTGGTGCTGCTGGCCGCCAAGGGGCTGGCCATGACCGGCCTCGACGTGTTCCAGTCGCCGGAGCTGCGCGCCGCGATGAAGGCCGATTTCGAGCGGAACGCCCTGCCGAACAAGGCGCGCTGAATCTTTGAGAAGCGCGGCGATCTTGTGAGCGGCCGACATCGTCGCGACAGCGCCGGAAAATGATTTGCCGGCGCTGCCGTGACGATTTATAATTCAATGGGTGAGGATTTCGTAAGCTTGGTCGATCTGCGCCAGCCGCCGTTCGCCGGTTCCGTCGGGGGCGGCGCCGGACGCAGGACGATCGGCATGTTCCGCGGCGACGAGCTCGCGATAGCGCCTTTTGATGTCGCTTTGCGAAGCGTCGCTGCCGAGGCCGAAAATCCCCAGCGCCCACCGGCGCGAAGCGAAGCGCGGCGCTCCGGCGTCGAATTTTCTTCGGGAGCGCGCGGCGCTGGGGAGGCGCCGCCGCTTTTGCGGGGCGGCGAAGTTCCGGCGCACGCGTTGAGCAGGGAGATGCCGACCCAAACGCCGGCGGCGGCGATGAGCAGCCACATGACGACGGTACCGACGACGCCGAAAAGGGCGAAAAAGCCGCTGCAGAGCTTCCAGGCGAGTCCGAGCAGGCCGAAGAGCCCGTCGACGACGATCAGATGAAGCAGGCGGAACGGCAGCTTGACCAGGAACCAGACGAGGCTGAAAAAAACGCTCACGAGCGTGGGGATCAGCCAGAGAACGAAGAGCACGCCGACGATGCCGCCGAGGAGTCCAAGACGCATCAAGGGAACCACTCCTTTGGAGGAGACTAAGGGAAACGGCCTCTATTGTAGCGTAAAGTGGAACGAAAAAGAATCTTTCCGGCCGGCGCAGCGGCGGTTTGCCGCCGCCCGCATCGGGATGATGGCGCGTATCTGAACGGAGGATGCCCCGGTGAACAAAAGAGAGTTCCTCGCCCTGCTGCGGCGCAAGGCGGCGGGATTGGCGGCGGTGGTCGTGGCGGCTTGCGCGATCGCGGCGGCGATGTTCGCCGTGTATGAGGCGGCGTTGTGGCTGCTGCCCGAAGATGTTGCCGGGCGATGGCAGTCGTTCGTCGGGCAGTTTTTCGCCGATCCGCGGAGTTTTCGCGACCTGCTGCTGCGCAAGGGCGGGGCGGCGCCGTGGTTTTTTGTCGGCGTACAGGTGCTGCAGGTGTTGTTCGCGCCGATCCCCGGCCAGGCAGTGGCGCTGGCCGGCGGTTTCGTGTTCGGCTTCTGGAAAGGCTGGGCGCTGACGACGCTGGGACTGGCGCTGGGCAGTCTGCTCGCCATGCTGTTGGCGCGTCTGCTGGGAGAGAGATTCGTGCGCCGCCTTGTGCCCGACGGCGTGATGAAGCGTTTCGACTCGCTGCTGACGAAAGGCGGCTACACGATGTTCTTCATGATCTTCCTGCTGCCGGCGCTGCCCGACGACGCGGTGTGTTTCATCGCCGGCATGACGAAACTGAGACTGCTGCCGCTGTCGCTGGTCTGCCTGCTGGGGCGCGCTCCCGGCATGGCGGTGCTGTCGCTGCTGGGGTCCGAGCTGACCTCGGGGCTGACGGTGGGCGTGAAGGTCCTGTTCACGGCGCTGATGGTCCTTTCGATCCCGCTGTGGATCTTCTGGGAGATCATCGAAGAAAAGATCCGCGCGTTGGTCATAAAGCCGCGCCGGAAGTAACGCCTTGCGGAGCGGTACTTCCAAGACAGACACGTCGGCTTCGCCCCTTGTCCGAAAACGGGGCTCGGTCAATCGCGCCGAGGTCGTTGCGCTCTGCGAGGGAACGCCGCTTTATCTCAGGCCGCACTCAACCGATTTTAAAACGACGTCGGACGCTGGCTGGCTCATGCAGCCGTCGTCCGACGTCGTTTATTTACGGCACTCTGGCTTTGCTTCAAAGGAAGATCGACATGTACAGAGGCACATGGACGACGCCGCCTTTGACCATCACGTCTTTGGGATACAGCACGTAGCCCTGGCCGAGCCGGCCTCTGAATTTCTTCATGAATTTATCGAGCGAGGAGTGTTTGCGGTAGGCGGCGGACTTGACTTCAACGGGACAGATTTTCCGGTCGCGGCGAATCAGAAAATCGATTTCCATGTGGTTTTCGCGGTGATCCGTGTCCGCTCTCGAATAAAAGAACAGTTTGTGTCCGGCGCTGCGGAACGTTTGGGCGACGGCATTCTCCATGACCATGCCTTCATTGACGTTGATCTTGTCGAAAAGGATGTCCCGGTACAGCCGGTTGTCCGCGAAGGAGTCGTCCACGAAGGTCTGAGTCACCAGCAGTCCCGTGTCGGCCATGTAGCATTTCTGCGTCGTATGATCGCGGCTCAGCGACAGTCCTACCGTCGGATCGGTGGCGTTGACGCACGTGTTGACGATCATGGCTTCGCTGAGCCAGACGAACGCGTCTTCATATTCTCGGAAACGCGCCTTTTTGTTCAGCGACGTCAGACGGTATTTTTTGTCCTTTTTTGACAGCTGTCCGGGAATCTCGTCGAAAATGGCGTAGACTCGGCTTTCATAGCCTCGGGCGAATTTCGAGACGTCTTCGCGGTACAGATTGAGGATCCTTTTTTTGATCCGGTCAGCCTGCGCGAAATCTTTGTTCCCTGCGTATGCGGCGACGGCTTGCGGCATCCCTCCGACCAGCATGTACTGGCGGAAATCGTTCATGATCTTGCGGTGCAGTGCCTGTCCTACCGGCGTCAGGGTGTCAAAACGCTCTTTCAGGAACGGGATGGTCGTTTCGTCTCCCAGCGCCCAGAGAAACTCCTCGAAGTCCAGCGGGAACATCTCGAGATGCTCCTCTTCCGAGGGGATGACGATGTCCCGCACGTTTTGTTTCAGCGTCAGCAGCGAACCGGTCTCGATGTAATCGTATCGCCCGTCCTGTACGAGGTACTTGACGAGCTGGCGCGCGGACGGGCACATCTGCACTTCGTCGAAGATCAGCGCCGAATCGCGCTCGTGCAAAGGCGTTCCATAGTAGGCGGACAGCTTGCCGAACAACAGGTCTAGGTCGTCCGCGTCTTCGTCGAAGAGATCTTTGATCGTCTGCGGCGCTTTGGCGAAGTCGATGAGAATATACGAACGGTACTCGCTCCTCGCAAATTTTTCGGCGATATAGCTCTTGCCGACACGCCGGGCGCCGTCGATCAGAAGCGCGCTGGCGCCGCGGTTGCGGCGCTTCCACTCGAGCATCCGGTCATAAATTTTTCGTCTGATGTCCGCCATGATTTCCTCCTTCCACACGTCGCTGTTTAAAAGCGAGCAGTCGTTGTGCATCACGAAAAGGCACTTTGTTTGTTCCCATTTTATCACGAAAAGGCACTTTATAGATGGCAGTTTTCTCACGAAAAGGCAGATAACACTACGGGACGCACGGCGCGAGGCTGCCTTTTGATCCGCTTGAGAGCGGGAAAAAAGGCAGCCTCGCGCTGCATTCATGCTTTATTTCGTTTTCGCTTCCAGAAATTTGCACGCCGTGGCGACGACGGCGGCGGCGCAGGTTTTGAGGATGGCGTCGTTGGTGCGGAACTGGGGCGAGTGGTGGGCGGCGGCGTAGGGCGTGCCGGGGCCGCCCATGCCGACGTTGAAGTAGACGGACGGGCGTTCGGCGGAGTAGAAGTTGAAGTCGTCGGAGCCGGAGGAGATGGGGACGCGCTTCACTTTTTCGGCGCCGAACAGTTCGCCGGCCGCCTCTTCGAGCAGCTGGCACATGGCTTCGTCGTTGACGATGCTGGGATAGACGGGGATGAAGCGGAAATCGGTGCGGCAGCGCATGGCCAGGCCGACTCCTTTGGCGATGCGTTCGATGCGTTCGGGCAGCGCGGCGCGGATATCGGGGTTGGTGGTGCGGATGTTGCCGGCGATCTCGCACTTTTCGGGGATGACGTTGACGGCGCTGCCGCTTTTGAGCGTGCCGATGCTGACGACGACGCGCTCTCCGGGCGGGATCTCGCGGCTGACGACGGTCTGCAGGGCGCAGATGATCTGCGCGGCGGCGACGGTGGGGTCGACGGCGTCCTGCGGGCGGCTGCCGTGGCCGCCCTTGCCGATGACGTCGAGTTCCCAGATGTCGCCGGAAGTGGTGGCGGCCCCGGGCGTGAACTGGATCTCGCCTTCGGGCGCGCCGGCGCGCACGTGATAGCCGATGACGGCGTCGACGCCGTCGAGCATGCCTTCTGCGATGAGGGCTTTGGCGCCGGGCGCTGTGGCCTGCTCTTCCGAAGGCTGGAACATGAGGCGCACGCGGCCGGGCAGCTCTTTTTCGAGCGCCTTGAAGATTTTGGCCGCGCCCAGCAGCGAGGCGGCGTGGGCGTCGTGCCCGCAGGCGTGCATGACGCCGGGCACGGCGGAGGCGTATTCCAGATCGTTGTCTTCGCGCGCCACGGCCAGCGCGTCGATGTCGGCGCGGACGGCCACGCAGGGGCCGGGCGAGTCGGGGTTGACGTCGCAGACGATGCCGCACCGCGTGCCGGAGAAGCCGCGGCGGAAAACGGCGCAGCCGAGATTTTTCAGCTCGCGTTCGATCGCGTCGGTGGTGCGCACTTCCTGCCAGCCCAGTTCGGGGTGGCGGTGGAGCTCGCGGCGGAACGCGGTCATTTCGCCTTCGGCCTGAGCGGCCAGCGCGAGGATCTTCGCTTTGTCCATGATTTTATTCTTCCTTTCTCGAGATCACATGAAGTTGACCAGGAATCCGGCCAGAAACACCGAGGCGATGGTCACGGTCGTGAAGCCGGAAACAAGCATCTGCGGCATGATACGGCTTTCGATGAACTCCTTTTCCGCGGGCGTGTCGCCGAAGCTGCGCGACACTTCGTCGGCGACGATGTAGGTGCCGGGGAAGCCGATCAGGCAGCAGGCGCCGATGGCCAGCGTCATGTCGAACGAACTTTTCGCGAAACGGCTGATCAGGTACGCCGAGGCGACCAAACCGATCACGGCGGCGGCGAAGGAGACGGCGATCGGGTAAAAGAGCGACAGCACCATCTGCGGCGTGGCCTTGCTGAGGTTGACGTACGTGGGCAAAAGCATGATGAACATGGAGAGGCCGCTGGAGGCGGCGATGTCGAGGATGCGCCCCTCGAGGAAGCCCAGCTCGTACGCGGCGACGCCGAAGACGAGCGCCATCACGAAGGGATGGACGCGGTTGCCGGTCGCCTGCGCGGCGGCGACGGCCAGAGCGGCGACGAGAAAACTCTTGCACAGCAGCACGAACGGCGTGCGCAGCTTTTTCGGCAGTTCGGGGATCAGCTTTTTGCGCTCGCCCTTTTCAGCTTCGGTTTCCGCAACCTGCCCGCCGGCGGCGAAGGCGGCCTTGAGGCGGCGCGCTTCGCGGCGCAGGCAGAAACTGGCGATGGGCACGCCGATGAACCCTTGCAGGATCAAGAGCATCGTGATGAACACGAGGATGTCGTTCAGCCCTTTGGCCTGGGCGGCTTCGCTCATGATCAGCATGGCCACGTTGCCGCCGGAGATGGGGCCCGTGGCGGTGAGAGCGAAGTTCATGCCGATCAGCGGACTTCCGATCAGGATCACGGCGGCCGAGGCGGCGCACATCGTCGCCAGCGCGATCAGCACGGTGCGGTACTGCGCCAGCATGGCCCGGCCGTCGATCATCGTGCCCATGTGCACCATCAGCACGGGAATGAACGTCATCGCCAGGCTCATCAGGCCCGTAGTCTTGAACAAGTCCGCGGGCATCCCCAGCCAGAAAGCGGCGAGGATCATGGCCGAGGAGACGAAACGCATGGAAACGAGCGCCCGGGTGCGCGAGGCGATCAGATCGCCGACGGTGAAGAAGCCGAGAACGACGAGAATCGACTGAAGCTGAGTGAACTGCATGACAAAAACCTCCCTGAGATGAACGGGATCCCGCGGGGATCCGTGAAGTCCGGCCGACGACGGCCGCCGAGTTCCGCACGCTGCGCTGTTCGCTTTGTTTGAGCCGCCAACCGGGCTCCATGGACATCCCCCTTTCCGGACGCCGAGCATAAAATAAAAAGAGCCGGTCCCCGCGTGAATGGGAACCGGCTCTTCGTATCCGGACGGATTTATTCAGACCGCAGCACGACAGCGCGTCGGTCCTCGTCGAAGAGAGTCCCCACGCTGCGCCACCACATGCCGTTGTCAAAGCTGTTTGGGATGGTTGCCGAGATCATGAAAATCCACGCCTTTGCGAAAGATTGGAAATCGCTTGAGGCATCTTATAGCACGAAAATTATTCGCTGTCAAGGACGAAATGAGACGAAAGCGGCGGAAAAGCGTTCGTCCGTACTTGACCGCGCGGACGCGGCGCGGTATATCTGATGAAGAACAGATCACAAGGGCGCGTCTCGGGAGGAGACGCTGCCGAAAAGGGGCGATCCGTATGGACGAATCGAGCGGAAACGGGCGCGTCGACCTGCGCTGGCTGACGAAGGACAAACCGTGCGAAGACGGCGTTGCGCCTGCCGATTACGACGCCATCGACCTGGCCGTGGACGGCGGACATATCTATGGCCAGGTGATGTGGCCCGACGGCAGCTTCAGAAGGGCGCGCCCCGGCGTGATCCTGCTGCACGGCTTCCCCGGCACGGGACGCAACGACGATCTGGCGCAGGCTTTGCGCCGCATCGGCTGCGTCGTTATCGTGCCGCACCATCGCGGCGCCTGGGGCAGTCGGGGCACATACACGTTCACTCACTGCGTCGAAGACGCCGTGGCCTTGGCGAACGAAGCGCGCTGCGGCGAAACGGGACGGAGGCACAACATCGATCCCGAAGCGGTCTTCCTGGCCGGGCACAGTGTCGGCGGCTGGACGAGCCTGAACGCGGCCCGTCGGCTGGCGTGGCTGCGCGGGCTCATTCTGATAGCTCCCTATGATCCCACGTATTTCCTGCGCGAAGGCGAGCCGCGGCCGTTGAAGGAACTGCTGAAAAGCGGTTCCGTGCTGAACTCCGACGGCCCCGAAGCGCTCTTTGAAAACGTGCGTTCCGTGCGGGACTGGAGTTTCGAAAACGCCTTCGACGCCGTGAAGGACATGGACGTCTGCTGCGCCGCCGGCACGGCCGATACCGTCGCGCCTTTCGAGCCGATGATGGGGCGGCTGTGGGCAAGCTTGCAAAACTTCCGAAGCGGCGCGCTGCGCCGCTTGGCCGTTTATCCCGCCGCGCACGGCCTTTGCGGCTCGCGGGTGGCGTTGGCGGAATTTGCGGCCCGCTTCATCGCCGACTCGCTGGCGCGGTGAAAATTTGCGGCTCTTGATTTTTTAACTAAAATCGTCATAATGAATTTGCGCTCTGCTATAATAAAACCGGGAAGTTGGAGACGAGAAAGCAAGGCGACTCTTTCGGGGAGGTGACCATTGTGTTCGGAGACACGATCGCGGCAATTTCGACGGCTTGGGGAAACAGCGGCATTGCCATTGTGCGGCTTTCGGGCCCCGATTCCTGGTCGATCGCGCAGCGCCAGGTGCGTCTTCAGACCGAGGCGCCGCTGAAAGCGCGTTTCGCGCGCAACGCCGTGCTGCTCGACGAAGCGGGCGAGGTGATCGACCACATCCTCGTGCTGCCGTTTCGTGGGCCCCACAGTTACACCGGCGAAGATCTGGTGGAACTGCACTGCCACGGCGGCAGCCTGGCGGCGCAGCGCTGCCTCGAGCTGCTGATTTCCGGCGGCGCGCGCATGGCCCTGCCCGGCGAGTACACCCGCCGCGCCTTCGAAAACGGCCGCCTCGACCTCTCGCAGGCCGAAGCCGTCGGCGCGCTGATCCAGGCTCGCAGCAACGAGGCCCTGCGCGCCGCCAACCGTACGCTGGACGGCGAGCTGACGCGCGCCGTCGGCGAGATTTACGAAGAACTGACCTCCCTCGGCGCCGAGATCGAAGTCGGCCTCGACTTTCCCGAGGAAGACGTGCCCTACGTCGCCGACGAGTCGCTGGCCGGCCGCCTCGAGGTCGTGCGCCAGTCGCTGGCGGATCTGCTCGAGCGCTGCTCTTCCGGCGTCATCCTGCGCGAGGGCATCCGCGTCGCCATCGTCGGCCGCCCCAACGCCGGCAAGTCGTCGCTGCTCAACGCGCTGCTCAAGGAGTCGCGCGCCATCGTCACCGCCATCCCCGGCACCACGCGCGACGTCATCGAAGCCGTGCTGACCTACCGCGGCATCCCGTTGCGCCTCGTCGACACCGCCGGCATCACCGAGAACTATCACGACGAAGTGGAAGCCATCGGCGTCGAGCGCGCCCGCGCCGCCATGAAAGAGGCCGATGTCTGCGTCTGGGTCATCGACGGCAGCGAACCGCTCCATCAGGAAGACGTGGACCGCGTCCACGAGCTGGCCGACACGCCGCACCTCGTCGTCCTCAACAAGGCCGACCTGCCGCAGCAGATCAGCGAAGCCTCGCTGACGGCCCTGATCCCCGCCAGCACGGTGATTTCCGTGTCGGCGGCCAAGGGACTGCGCCTCGACGAACTGAAGGAATCCCTCGTCGGCCTTGTCTCCGGCACCGGCGCGCTCGATACGGGCCTGAACGCCAGCTCGCGCCAGGTGGAGGAGCTGCGCGGCGCCATCGCCAGCGTCGGCACGGGACTGAAAGCTCTCGGCGACGGTCTCGATCAGGCGCTCGTTTCCGGCTGCGTCGGCGACGCCCGCCGCTCGCTCTCCCGCATCCTCGGCGGCGACCGCGACGAAGACTTGCTGCACGAGATTTTCGGCCGCTTCTGCATCGGCAAATAACGGCGAAAACTTTTCGCCGGAAAATATTCAAAGGGCGCGCGGCGCGTGATGCCCAGCGGATCATCGTGCGCCGCGCGGAAAGGATGTTCCACGTGGAACATCCGCGACGGTCGTCCGGCGACGAGCCGGACGCTGAAATCGTCAAAAACGCAAAGGAGGCGGGACCTATGGAAGCTCTCGAATGCATCAGAGGGCGCCGCAGCGTGCGCAGATTTTCGGACGCGCCCGTGGCAAAGGAAGAGATCGAGCGCATCGTGGACACGGCGCGTTTCGCCCCGACGTGGAAGAACTCGCAGACGGTACGTTATACTATTTCTCAATTAAAATGCCGAATGCAGAGGCGCTGCGGAGGAGATTCACAAAGCGAGCTGCGCAGACCGCGCAGCGGTCGAGGGAGTCCTGAGCGACTGAACTCCTCCGCAGCGCCCAGGAAACTATGTTAATACTTTCTATCAAGAATTAGTATTACATGGCCGTGCTCGATCCGGCCCTGAAAGGCCGGATCGCCGCCGAGGGACTGATGGGCTTCGAGCGGAACGCGCAGATCGTCGCCGGCGCGCCCGCGTTGATTTTGCTCATAACGCTCGACGGCGTCAGCGGTTATGACAAGGACGGCGTGCCGTCCACCTCCAAGGGCAGCCACTGGCAGTCGTTCGACGCCGGCCTGGCCGCCGAGGCCTTCTGTCTTGCCGCGCATGAAGCCGGTTTGGGAACGGTGATCATGGGCGTCTTCGACAACGACGACGTCTGCCGTCTCGCCGGCCTGCCCGAGGGGCAGTCGGTTTCCGCGCTGATCGCTTTGGGACGCCCCGCCGAAACGCCCGCCGCGCGCCCGCGCAAGTCCGTGGAAGAACTGCTGATCTGGCGTTGACTCATGGTTCGATAAAAAAGCCGCCGCTTTTCCGATGCGAAAGCGGCGGCTTTTTTGTGTCGAGGATCGCGTTGGGCGGTCAACGCCGAGGCGAAACGGAATGGATGCTCCCGTCCATCGTTCGAGATTTACCGCCGCGCCGCGAGATGGCGCTCGATGGCGCCGATGGCGGCGGCGATGGCGCGGGCGATGTCGTCTTTGGCCATGGAAGGCTGGGCCGTGGCCTGACGGGCGGCCTGTTCGGGGGCGTAAGGCACGTGCATGAAGCCGCCGATGGCATGAGGCAGTTCGTGGGCAAGGTGATAGAGCACGCCGTACATCACGTGGTTGCAGACGAAAAGCCCGGCCGTGTTGGAGACGCGCGCCGGCAGACCGGCGATACGGATGGCGGCGGCCATGTCCTTGACGGGTAGCGTGGCGAAATAGGCGGCGGGGCCGTCGGCGAAGATCGGTTCGTCCATGGGACGATTGTTCTCGTTGTCGGGGATGCGCGCATCGCTCAGGTTCAGCGCCACGCGTTCGGGCGTGACTTCCATGCGTCCTCCCGCCTGGCCGACGCAGAGCACGGCGTCGGGCCGGTGTTCGCGCAGCGCGGCGCGGATCACGGCGATGGACGTGCCGAAGACGACGGGCAGGATCAGCTTGACGATCTCCAGCGCCCCGATCCGATCGGGCACCAGCGCCAGCGCTTCCTGCGCGGGGTTGATCGTCTCGCCGCCGAAGGGCTCGAATCCAGTGAGAAGCATTTTCACGGTCATTCCTTCTTTCTTCGATCGCAGAGTGTGAAATTCACGCCAGCGCGCGGCGCAGGGCGGCAAGCAGCCGTTCGTTTTCGGCGCGCCGTTTGACGCCGACGCGGTAGTAACGTTCGTCGAGACCCGTGTAATTGGCGCAGGAACGGATCAGGACGCCCTGCGCGAGCATGGGCTCGAACAGCGGCTTCTCGCTGCGGAAGAGAATGTAGTTGGCGGCGCTGTCGTAGACTTTGAATCCCAGTTCGCGCAGCCCCGCGCGGACGAAGGCTCGTTCTGCCGCGACGACGGCGCGGGTACGGGCGGTCCATTCCCCGTCGCCGGACAGCGCCGCGAGGCCGGCCGTCTGTGCCGGGGCGGAGACGCTCCAACTCTGGCCGAAAGCGGCGACCTTTTCGACCAGCCGGCGATCGGCCGAAATCATGAAGCCCAGCCGCAGGCCGGCCATGGCGTACAGCTTGGTGAACGCATCGACGATGACCAGATGCGGATGCGCGTTCAGCAGCGGGCGCGCCGACGGCGCCCCGGTGAAGGGAAGAAAGCACTCGTCGACGACGAACAGCGTGCCCCGCTTCTCGCACACGGCGGCGATCTGGCCGATCAGCGCGGGACAGGTCAGCTGTCCCGTGGGATTGTTGGGATTGCAGAGGAAAAATAGGTCCGGCGCGTAGGAGCCCGTCAATTCGCCGAGGATCCCGCCGCCGAGAGCGAAGTCGTCTTCCTCGCGCAGGATGAACTTCTTCACCCGAGCGCCGGAGAGCAGCGCGGCCTTCTCGTATTCCGAAAAGGTCGGCGCGCAGAGCAGCGCTTTTTCCGGCTTTCGGGCCAGGCAGAGGCGGATGATCAGATCGGCAGCGCCGTTGCCGCAGAGCAGCTGCCACGGCTCGACGCGCAGCGCGCGGGCCAGCGCCGCCCGCAGCGCGCGGCAGTGCGGGTCGGGATAGGCGGCGTAGGAATCGACGCCGGCCCGCAGCGCTTCGCGCACCGCCGGCGGCATGCCCAGCGGATTGAGATTGACGGAGAAATCGAGATCGACGTCGCGGGAATAAACGTCTCCGCCGTGGTCGAATTTTTTCAAAGCGAAGCCTCCCAAATGGCCCCCGCTTTCGGAAAGACGCCAGGCCGAGCAGGGGCGGACTGCCGTCATACTAATACTATTTCTCATTTAAAGCACCTAACAATCCATTGTCTTGCGGTAATACTCCTTATGGTCTGAGCGGTGAGATTTCTGATCGTGCGGCACAGACGCTCGACAACGTTCTCAAGCGTCGAAAAAATCTCGTTTCGAAAGCCCTGACAGCGCAGCTCTCTCCAGATCTGCTCAATGGGGTTCATCTCGGGGTATAGGGGGAATATGGAACAGGGTGATGTTGGCAGGAACCTGAAGCGCTTTGGACTTGTGCCAGGCAGCTCCGTCACAGCAGAGCAGAATATGGTCTTCCGGAAATCGGTGTGAAAGTTCCCGCAGGAAAACGTTCATGCAATCGCTGTCGCAGTTGGGCATGATCAGAAAGAGGCTTTCTCCCGTAAGCGGCTCTACGGCACCGTAAGCATAGCGGTATTCGCGGATGTGAAGGCAGGGAACGTTCGGTCGAATGCCTTTCCTGCACCAGCAGTATTTGGGCGTGTTGATTCTGCCGAAGCCGGCTTCGTCCTGAAACATCAGTCTGACGTTCCCTGTTGTGGATAACTCTTTTAATTCCTGAACTTGAGCGTTAATTTTTTTGAGGCCTCGATGGCCTCCTCGTTCGCTTTCCTGGGGTGACGGCTGCGCGGCATGACTTTTCTCCAGCCATGACGTTTCAGGACCGCGTAAATCTGAGTCGGACTGATAGTATGTCCCACCGCGGTCTGATAGGCTTGGGCTATTTCCGCCACCGAAACGATTTCTCCTTTCCCGGCTTTCTCCAGGTAAGGAGCAAGTACGGCTTCTTCCTGCTCATAGGTCATGTTCCGATGGTTGCCGAGGTAATGGCATTGCAGCACATACGAGAGACCGCGATGGATAAACTGCGAGATGATCTTGCTGACGTTCGTGAAGTGGTATTCCGTGATTTCGCTGATTTCTTTCAGGGTTTTCCCTTCGGCGCGCAAGCTGAGGATTCTCAGTTTGGCTTCGATCTTCTTGTTGCGATTCTTTTTCCGCGCCGCTTCGATTTCCGCTTGCTGTTCCGATGTGATCTCGTATTTTACGGGCATTCTCCATCACCTCGGGGGCATTATAACTGAGGTACGGATACTTTGGCTATACTATAATGAAATAGTATAACACAGCGCCGATGAAAATAAAAGCCGCCGTACGGACGGCGGCTCTCGAGGTGTCGAAAAGAGGATCAGTCAAGCTTCCAGGGCGAGGCGGCGGCCGCCAGTACAGGCAGCCGATCATAACTTCGGGATCCGTCCGAAGTTCTCGTCGATATAAGCGATAAACGGTTTGACGCCGACTTTTTCCCGATTGCCGCGGTACCATGCGTACGCTCTTTCGAGCCCGTCCTCCAGGGACGTCGTCTCCGGCATCATCGCGCGCTGATTTTCCACGTCGAGGCGGTACTCGTAATCGTAAAAGCTGAAATAGTTCCGCTGTTCGACGTCCTCGTGGACGCCGACGTATTCGGGCTTTCGGCCGACGATCCGATAGCACAGGGCCGCCCAGTCTTTCACGGTGATCGGATCGTTGTTTCCAACGTTGAAAACATGGCGTTCCGGTCGTTTTTCGAGAACAACGTCAATGAACCTGCACAGATCCCTTACGTGGAAAAACTGCAATCTCATCGCCCCGTCCTTCGGCAGGAAGAACGGGCGCTTTTTTTCCGCGCATTCAAAAACGAACGCCTCGCGGTAGACGTTGTTCATTTCTCCGTACAGATACGGCGGGCGCAAAATATACGCGCCGGGGAAGCGCGCCTGAAGCGCCCGTTCCGCGAGGATCTTGCCGACGCCGTACTCACCCCAGAACTTGTTCGGCCCCAACGGACTTTCTTCCCGGAACGGCTGCGCTCCCGTTTCGGGATAGACGGCGCTGGAGCTGATCATCACGTAAGCGCCGCAGTCGCCCAACGCGCCGGTCAAATCGACGATGTCCCGCGCGTCGTACGCCGTCACGTCGACGACCGCGTCGAAACGGATGTTTCTCAGCTTGTCCCCGATGGAATGACGATCGCACTTTATCAGGCTGACGCCGGGCGGCTGCGTTTTGGTGCCCCGGTTCAACACGAAAACCTCATGCCCCCGCGCGGCGCAGTATTCGGCGACATAACGGCTCACAAATACCGTTCCGCCCGTAACCAAAATTTTTTTCATCGTCGTCCTCCCGCTTTCGCAAACTGGATTTTACCGATCGCCCCTGCGTCGAAAAGACGGCGGCGCATGTACCCCGGCGCGGCTCATACTATTTCTTAATTAAAAAGCCGAACGCAAGGGCGCTGCGGGGGAGATTCACAAAGCGAGCTGCGCAGACCGCGCAGCGGTCGAGATAGTCCTGAGCGACTGGACTCCCCCGCAGCGCCCTGCAAACTATGTCAGCGTTTTGATCAAAAATTAGTATCAAAAGCCGCGGACAATCAGAAGGCGCAGCGCCAGCGCGAAGAAGAAGGAGAGCGCGGCGGTCGCGAAAAGGAGCTTGTGGGCGCGGGCGATGTCGGCGGTCTCCACGGGGCGCAGCGGATCGCCGAGGAACGGTTTGGCCTCGACCTGTCCGCCGTAGCTGGCGGGGCCGGCCAGCTGGACGCGCAGCGCCCCCGCGCAGGCGGCTTCGGCGTGGGCGGAGTTGGGGCTGGCGTGCCTGAGGCGGTCGCGGCGGAAGATCCGCCACGCGTTGGCCATGTCGAAGCGGCACAGTCCGGCGGCGGCGACCATCAGCAGCCCGGCCAGGCGGGCCGGAATGAAGTTGACGAAGTCGTCGAGGCGAGCGGCGGCCGTGCCGAACCGGCGGTAACGCTCGTTCTTGTAGCCGATCATCGAGTCCATGGTGTTGACGGCCTTGCAGAAGCAGCCTCCGGGCACGCCGAAAAGTCCGGTCCAGAACAGCGGCGCGACCACGCCGTCGGCGGTGTTCTCGGCCACGGTCTCGACGGCGGCTTCGACGACGCCGGTCTCGTCGAGGAACTCGGTGTCGCGCCCGACGATCATCGAAAGCCAGTAACGCGCGCTTTGCAAGTCGCCGGCTTCCAGCGCCGCGGCGACCTTGCGGCTTTCGTCGCGGAGGGAACGCGCCGCCAAAAGCTGATAACAGAAAAAGCTCTCCGCCGCCAGCCCGGTCCAGAACGAACGGGCGTACAGGGCGCGCAGCAGCAGCGCCGGCAGCGCCGTGCAGACGGCGGCGACGGTCAGGGCCAGCAGAGCCCCCGCGGCGCGCTCGCCCCATTTCGTGGGGGGAACAGCGGGCGCAGGATCTTTTCGCCCCAGGCGATCAGTTTGCCGGCGAAGACGACGATGTGGGGAAAGCCGTGCGGGTCGCCGCACAGCAAATCGAGCGCGAAGCCGACGGTCAGCGCCGCCGCCGAAGCGGGGAACGTCATGCGAGGTCGCCGCCTTCGAGGCGCAGGCGCGCGCCGTCCCAGACGCAGCGCACGACGCCGCAGTTTTTCACGAAGCCGTCGTAAAAGGGGCGCGGCGGCTCGCAGAACTCGCTGAGGACGGCCATGATCGTGCCGCCGTGAACGACCGCGGCGATACGGCCGCAGCCGCGCGACTGCGCGGTCATGTCCATAAATCCTTGGCGGCAGCGCCGCCGCAGCGCCGCCATGTCTTCGCCGCCGGGGATCGGCCCTTCGCCGCGCGATTCGAGCCAGGCGGCGTAGGCGGGGTCGCCGCCTGCGAGCTGGTCGTGCGACCGCCCCTCGAAGCGGCCGAAGTCGATCTCGACGAACGCCCCGATCACGACCGGTTCGAGGCGCGGAAAGAGGATCGCGGCGGTCTGGCGGCAGCGGCGCAGCGGGCTGACGAAGATTTTTTCCACCGGCGGCAGTCCGGCGGCGCAGACGCGGGCCTGCGTGACGCCGAGTTCGCAAAGCGGCTCGTCGCGGCGGCCGAGATAGAGACGCGCCCGGTTGCTGGCCGTCGCGCCGTGACGGATCAGAAGGATCCGCACAGCGCGAACCTCGCGATCTCCGCGGCCTGTCCCAGCGCCATGCCGGCCAGCATGGCCAGCTCGAGCGTCTGCACGAAAAATCCCGACGTGTCGCCGGTGATGCCGCCGAAGCGCCTCTCCGCCATGGCGTGATAGGCGAACCACGCCGCCACGGCCCCCAGCAGCGCGCCGGTGCCGGCGTACAGGTCGCAGAAATCCATCACGACTGCGCAGACGACGATCCAGCCCCAGGCGCAGCGTCGCACCAGCAGAGTCTGCGCCGGCTGCTGAAACTGCGCCAGCATGCCGCCGCCGCGGGCGTTTTTACGGCTGAGCACCGACAGCACGGAAACGGCGCGCGACATCGTGAAGATCAGGCAGAAGACCCCTGGCAGCCCCGCCGCCTCGCTGACCAGCCCGAGATCGAGCACGAGGTAGACGCCGCAGTAAATGATCGCGAACGCGCCGGCGCGCGAGTCCTTCATGATCTCGAGACAGCGCCGCGGCGGCTGATGGGATGCAAGCGCGTCCATGGTGTCGCAGAAGCCGTCCATGTGGATGCCGCCGCTGACCAGCAGCGGCACGGCCACGGCCACAGCGCTGCGCAGCAGCAGATTGAAGCCGGCAAACCAGCACAGCCACAGCCACGCGCCCTGCGCCGCGCCGATCAGCAGGCCGACCGCGGGCAGAAAACAGAACGAACGGGCCAGCGACTTTTCGTCCCATCCGCACTGCGGCACGGGAATCGCCGAATACGTGGACAGCGCGATCCAGAGCGGTTTCAAGCAATCCATGGGCATTCTCCCTTCAGCAGCCGCGGCGCGCCGCCGCGCATTTCGATCACCGCGTCGGCCGCGGCGGCAAGCCGTTCGTTGAGGCGGTTCAGCGCCGCCGCGTAATTTTTCGTGGCCGCGTCGCAGCCCTCGCCGCTGACGCCGCCGATCGTCACGGCGATCACCACGGCGGCGCGCCCGGCGAGAGAAACGATCTGGCGCAGCGCCTCGTCCTCCGCGCCGGGGCGGCCGCGGCCGAACATCTCGTTGGCGAGCAGGTTGGACACGTCCTCGAGCAGCACCAGCGCGTTCTTCCCGGCGGAAATCCCGTCGAGCCCGCGCGGACACTCCACGGTGACGAAACCCTGCCCGGCACGCTGGCGGCGGTGCCTGTCGACGCGCGCCGCGCCCTCGGCCCCGCAGGGGATCATCGTCGCGGCGTAAATTTTTTTGCTGGGAAAGCGCGCAGCGATCGTTTCGGCAAAACGGCTTTTGCCGCTGTTGGCGGCGCCGGTCAGAAAAATCAGCATTCGCGACGCCTCGTGCGGCTTCGGGCGCGAAGATGTTCCACGTGGAACATTTTCATTCTCCGTCCTTTGCCGCGGCCCGCTCGCGCTCCTGCATGGCCTTGACGATCTTCGTGAAGCGCGCGGCGATGTAGCCGTAGCTGTCGCGCCGGTGCGGGATCAGGCAGTTCGAACAGTCCTTGACGCCGTTTTCGAGGTAGCGGAAGTTGCCGCCGCACTCGCGCCCGAGGCAGTACAGCGGACAGTAGCAGAACAGGCAGTTGAAGTCCTCCGGCGCGATGCCCCTGTGACACGGGAAGAACTCGCAGTCCTTGTGGCTGAAGAACGAATAATTGCACTCCTCCGGCTTTTTGTTCATGACGTCTTTTCTGCTCACGCAATCCCCTCCTGTGCGGGAAACAAAGGCTATGACGGCGAACGGAGAAAAACGCCTGGTCTTTCGCGAGTCGCCGGCGGCGTTTTTTCGTGGCGGATTTGTCCTCAAAAACTTTATGACTGCGGCGTGTAGGCTTTCATGCCGATATCGCTGAAGACGAGGCCGTCGTAGAGCGCCATGGCCATGTCCAGCAGCGGGAACAGACACAGCGCGCCCGTACCCTCGCCGAGGCGCATCCCGGCGCGGATCACCGGCTCCAGCCCCAGCTCGCCGAAGACCCGCCGGGCCGCCGGTTCCGCCGACATGTGGCTGGGGATCATGGCGAAGGCGCAGCCGGGGCACAGCCGTCGCGCCACGAGCGCGCCGACGGCGCTGATCACGCCGTCGATCACCACGGGCAGGCGCGCCAGCGCGCCGCCGATGAACAGCCCCGCCATGGCGGCGATGTCGAAGCCCCCCAGCTTGCCGAGCACGTCCAGCGCGTCGTCCGCGTCGGGGCGGTTGACGGCGATGCCCTTTTCGATCGCGGCGATCTTGCGCTTCAGCCCCTCGTCCGAAAGCCCGGCCCCGCGCCCCGTGATCCCGCGCGGCTCGCAGCCCAGCAGCGCGGCGGCCACGGCGGCGCTGGTCGTGGTGTTGCCGATGCCCATCTCGCCCGTGGCGATCAGGCGGTAGCCCTTTTCGCGGCACTCGCGCGCCGTTTCGATGCCGACGCCGATCGCCCGCAGCGCCTGTTCGCGCGTCATTGCCGGCCCGGAAGTGAAGTCGCGCGTGCCGGCGGCAATACGGCGGCTGATCAGCCCCGGCGCGTCGGGCGGATTTTTCACGCCCACGTCCACGGGGATCACGTCCACGCGCGCCACGCGCGCCATCAGATTGGCGGAGGAACATCCCTTCGCCAGGTCGGCGGCCACCAGCGCCGTGATCGACTCGTCCGTCTGCGTCACGCCCTGCGCGATCACGCCGTTGTCGGCGCACATCACCACCAGCGCGCGTTTGCCGATGTCGAAGCGCGCCTCGCCCGTGATCCCGGCGATCCGCGTCACCAGATCCTCGAGCGCCCCCAGGCTTTTCAAAGGCTTGGCGACGACGCTCCATCTTTCCTGCGAGGCCTTGACCGCCGCCTCGTCGAGGCCGGTCAGGCGCGAGTTGATTTCGTTCAGATCGACGTTCACGAGAATTTTCTCCTTTGATCGTGCGGAATTTTCCGCGCCCGGCCAGCCGCGCGCTTTTTTTCGCCTCTATTCTATCACTCGCGCGCCGTTCCCCCAAACGGCGGCCGTTTGACAGCGCCCGCAAACGGGAATAAGATAATCGGCGCGCGCTCTGCGAGCGTTAAATTTTGCGAAACGCAGGTGAACGACATGATCCCTCGAAAAATCCTCGGCGTTTACGGCGGCATGGGCCCGGCGGCCTCGGCCGAATTCATGCGTCTGCTGGCGGCGATGGCCCCGGCGAAGCGCGATCAGGAGCACCCCGTCGTCTACGTCTATTCCAACGCGCAGACGCCCGACCGCACGGCGGCGTTTTTCGGCCGCGGCGAAAGCCCCGCCGCCGCGCTGCGCCAAGGTCTGGACACGCTGTGCGATTGGGGCGCCGATCTGCTGGCCGTGCCCTGCAACACGGCGCACATCTTCATCGACCCGTTCCGCGCCCAGCTGCGAGCCCCCCTGATCCACATCGTCGAAGCTACCGTCGCCGACGCGGTCAAAGCCGCGCCCGACGGCTGCTGGATCATCGCCACCGGCGCGACGCTGGCCTCGGGCATCTACGAGAAGGAAGCGGCGCGCCGCGGCTACCGTTTTTTCGACGCCAGCGAAGAGGTCCGCGAACTGGCGACCCAAGCCATCGTCCACGTCAAGGCCGGCGAGCTGAAAGCCGGCGGCGCGGTCATGGACGAGATCGCCGCCAGGCTGTGGGCCGTCCGCCGCGCCCCGATCGTCACCGCCTGCACGGAACTGCCGCTCGCCTACGACGCCAGCTCGCTGCCGCCGGAAATGGGCATCTCCAGCCTGCGCAGCCTCGCGCGCGCCTGCCTCGAAGCCCTCTACGCGGAAGAGTAAGAGAAAAGACGAACAGAGATCACGAACCGCGAGGGCGGACGATTGGCCAAAATCCAATCGCCCGCCCTCGCGGTTTTTCGCGCCGGATTCAAATTTTCCCGCGCCCGGCGCGGCGCGTTTTCCTCAGCAGAGCGAACAGCTTCATCAGCGCCCCTTCGCGGAAAGCGACGGCGTCGCGGGGACACATCTCGTGACAGCAGTAACAGCGGATGCACGCGGCGTAGTCGAAAAACAGCGTCCCGTTTTCCAGCTTCAACGCCCCGGCGGGACAGACGGCGACGCAGCGGCCGCAGGCGATGCAGCGCTCGCGGATCTGCTCGGGACGCGAGGCGAGAAAACGCCGCCCGAAACGGTCCATAAAGCGCGGCATGAGGCTGAGCGCGTCCAGCGCCGGAATGTCGACGTCGGGGAAACGGCCGGCGGGATCGAAGTCGCCGCGCCATTCCACGCCGCTCAGATCGCAGCCTGCGAAGCCGCGGACGCGAGCCGCCTGCAGCAGAAAAAAATCCTGCGGAGGCAGCCCCATCATGGCCGACAGCGCCGAGTCGAGCGCCACCGTATCTCCGCTCGCGCCGATCAGTCCGAAAGCGCGCGGCCGGCCGTTGCTGGGGCCGCGCCCTTCCATGCCGATGACGCCGTCGACGATCGAGAGCAGCGGCGGCAGCGACAGCGAAATGTCCAGCAGCAGATCGGCGAAGCGGCGTCGGTCCAGCCCCACGGCGTAGTGCCATTGGGCCTTGCGCGTGCCGACGACGGCGCCGAAAAGATTTTTGACCGCCAGCGACAGCTGCATCTGACAGTGCGTTTTCATTTTTGGCAGGCTGACGACGGCGTCGGCCTCGAGCGCGTCGGCCGAAAGCTCGAGACGCCTGTTGACTCGCCCCGGCGCCGGAGGGCAGAGCGTGGAGCGCCCCAACTCCTGCACCGGCACGCCGAGGCGCGCTCCCACCTCGCCGATGCCCGACGCCTTCGCCACCAGCGCGAAGGGTTCGATGCCCGGACTATCGCCGATCACCGGCCGGCAGCCCAGATCGAGCAGGGCGCGGCAAACCGAATCGACGACCGCCGGGTGCGTGGTCACGCATTTCTCCGGCGCGCGGGCGGCGAGCATGTTGGGTTTGACCAGCACGCGGCCGCCGCGCGGGAAAGCGCGCAGCGACAGACATTCCCGCACGATCGGGTCGAGCCGGGCGGGCGCGTAGTCTTCACAGTGAAAAAACGCGACGGTCGTCATGGGATGACTCTCCTTGGGAAAAATCCGCCGGCCGGGGCGGAGAAGGCGGGGTGCGTTCAGCTCTTGGCGCCGGAAAGACCGCGCGGTGTGACGCCCTTGGGTATGGGGACGTAGGTCTCGCCCCGTAGGCGTTCTTTCAGCTCGTCCTGGGCTTTTTTGAGCAGCTCGGGGTTGGTCATCAGATCGTAGCCGGCCGCGGCCATGACCTTGCCGGCCTGGAGCATGCCTTTGTGCGCCAGCGGCGACGTGCCGACCGTCACGACCTGCCAGGAATGGCCGGGCGTGCTGTTGGGCCAGGTGCCCATGTAGATCTGGGCCGTGGGCGTCTGCCAGGAGACGTCGCCCACGTCGGTGGAGCCGCCCATGGGAACGCCGGAAGGCACGTAGGGCAGGATGCGGCGCGGCAGCGGATCCTTTTTGGCTTCTTCGAGGGCCCGGCGTCCCGCCTCGCCGGCGCCTCTGACGCGCTTTTCCAGGTCTTCGAAGCGTCCCGGCTCGGGCGTGGTCTCGAAGATCTTGCGCGCGAACTCCTCGTCGGCGGCGTCGAAGTGGGGCGCGCCGAAGAATTCGAGATTTTTTTGCAGGCAGCGCTCCATCGTTTCGTTGTTGACGATGTTGGCGCAGGATTTGACGAAATCCTTTTCCACCGTCGTGTCGGTCATCAGCGCCGCGCCCTGGGCGATGCGGTCGACGCGCTCGACGATCTCCTTCACCTGGCCGCTCTTGGGCGCGCGCAGCAGGTAGAGCACCTCCGCGTAGGGCTGCACGACGTTGGGCGAGACGCCGCCCGCGTCGGTGATGGCGTAGTGCATGCGCGCTTCCTGAATGACGTGCTCGCGCAAAAACTGCACGCCCACGTTCATCAGCTCGACGGCGTCGAGGGCGCTGCGGCCGAGATGGGGCGCGGCGGCCGCGTGGGCGCTGACGCCGCGGAAGCGGTAATAGATCTGCGCGTTGGCCAGCGACGAGGTGCCGGCGGTGAAGGTGCAGTTGGACGGGTGCCAGGTGACGGCGGCGTCCACGTCGGCGAAGACGCCCTCGCGGGCCATGAAGGCTTTGCCGCTGCCGCCCTCTTCGCCGGGGCAGCCGTAATAGCGCACGGTGCCTTTCAGCCCCTGTTCCTGCATGACTTTTTTCAGCGCCGCGGCGGCGGCGATGGAGGCGACGCCGAGCAGATTGTGTCCGCAGCCGTGGCCGTTGCCGCCGGGGACTTCCGGATCCCTGCGGTCGAGCCCGGCTTTCTGGCTCAGCCCGGCCAGCGCGTCGAACTCACCGAGGAAGGCGATCACGGGACGCCCTTCGCCCCATTCGCCGCAGAACGCCGTCTCCACGCCGCCGACGTTCGTCGCCACGTTGAATCCCTCTTCCTCGAGCAGGCGGATCTGCGCCGCCATCGACTTGTGCTCGCGAAACGCCGTCTCCGCGTAGCCCCAGATCTCGTCGGCGGCTTCGGCGTAACGGGTGCCGCGCGATTCGATGATCTCGCCGATCTTTTTCTTGTCCATGGAACATCGCTCCCTTCAAAGAATGACGCCGCTTCCGCAGGTCCATGCCGGCAGCGGAATGTTTGAGAGTTTTATTATAGCGCCTCCCTTTTCTCCTGCGCAAGAAAACTTTCGGCTCTCCACATTCCGGCCGGGCGCGCGGATAGAACATGGCGAGACTTTCTGAATTTGCGGTCTATTCTCAATATTTTTCGACGAAAATCTCGCGGAGGCCGTCGAAATTTTCATTAAAAGACAGCATTGAATCACCTGTTTCATGTTATATAATTTTACTTAAGCAGTTTTTTTGCTGCGATTTTTTATTTATCGTTTTTATTTATCTGAGGAGGGGTTCTCATGGCAGAGAAACGCGGAGTTCCTTTGATTTGGCAGATCAGCATCGGTTTTGTCGCCGGCATCCTGTTCGGCAGAATGGCCGCGCCGGATGTGGTGGCGTATGTGGATCCCCTCGGCAAGATCTTCATGGCCCTGTTGAGCATGCTGATCGTGCCGCTGGTCCTGTCGAGCCTCGTCGTCGGCGTGGCGTCGCTGGGCGACCTCAAGTCGCTGGGCCGCATCGGCGTGAAGACGATCGCCCTTTATCTGGTCACCACGGCGGTCGCCATCGCCATCGGTCTGGCACTGGGCAACCTCATGCAGCCGGGCGCCGGCATGGACATCGCCCTTGCCAAGGCGGTCGAGGGCAAGGCCGCGCCTTCGCTGGGGCAGGTGCTGACGAACATGTTCCCGAAGAACGCCTTCGCGTCGATGGTCAACGCCAACATGCTGCAGATCATCGTCTTCGCGCTGTTCCTCGGCGTTTCCATGACGCTGGCCGGAGAGAAGGGCAAGCCCGCGCTCGACTTCTTCAACTCGTTGGCGGAGACGATGTACAAGATGACCGCGATCGTCATGAAGTTCGCGCCTTACGGCGTCTTCGCGCTGATCGCCGTGACCGTTTCCAAGTACGGCGCCGCGGTACTGCTTCCTTTTATAAAAGTGATTAGCGCCGTCTACATCGGCTGTATCCTGCACGCCGTGCTCGTCTATTCCGGACTGGTCGCCGTTTTTGCCCGCAAAAGCCCGCTGTGGTTCTTCAAGGGCATCAAGGAAGCCAGCCTGACGGCGTTCGTCACGCGTTCCAGCTCGGGCACGCTGCCCGTCACGATGGAGTGCTGCCATAACATGGGCGTTCCCGACAAGGTGGCGTCCTTCGTGTTGCCCTTGGGGGCGACGATCAACATGGACGGTACGGCGCTGTATCAGGGCGTCTGCGCGCTGTTCATCGCCCAGGCCTTCGGCATCCCGCTGAGCGTTACGGCGCAGCTCGGCATTCTCGTCACCGCCACGCTCGGTTCGATCGGCACGGCCGGCGTTCCCGGCGGCGGGCTGATCATGCTCACGCTCGTCACCACCCAGGCCGGCCTGCCCATGGAAGGCGTGGCCATGATCGCCGGCATCGACGCGGTGCTCGACATGATCCGCACGTCGCTGAACATCACCGGCGACGCGGCCGTGGCGACGGTGGTAGCCAAGAGCGAAGGCGCCGAACTGTAAGTTCGAGCGGGGAAAAATCGACGACAGCGAATTGAGAACAAGAAACGCTCTCCCGACAGTGTCGCGGGAGAGCGTTTTTTTCGTGTTCTGTCCGGCGCGGGCGACGTCGTTGTTTTTCCCCGCTTGGCAAGGTATAAAAAGTCTTGAACGACTTAACTCTTTCAGTGCGGCGGCGTCGCGGTGATAAAATAATCAATCATGCTTTTACGGGCGCGGGCGTCGTTTATGAAATCGGGTGAATCGTATGGAGCGCGGGAACAATCAAATCGTCGAGGGCGTGATCTGGAAGCAGCTGTTGGCTTTTTTCTTCCCGATCATGCTGGGGACGTTTTTTCAGCAGCTGTACAACACGGTCGACGCGGTCGTGGTCGGCCGCTACGTGGGCAAGGTGGCGCTGGCGGCCGTGGGTGGCCCGACGAGCACGGTGATCGCGCTGCTGGTGGGATTTTTCGCCGGGCTGTCGACGGGCGCCACGGTGGTGATCGCGCAGTTTTACGGCGCCGACGACCCGGAACGCACGTCGCGTGCGGTGCACACGGCCATGGCTCTGGCGCTGGCGGCCGGCGCGGCGATGACGGTCCTGGGCGTGACGGCCGCGGAGTGGACGCTGGAAAAGATGCGGACGCCGCCGGACGTGATGCCTCACGCCGTGTCCTACTTGCGCATTTACTTCGCGGGCATCGTTCCCTCGCTGCTGTACAACATGGGCTCGGGGATTTTGCGCGCCAAGGGGGACTCGAAGCGCCCGTTCTATCTGCTGGCGGGCGGCACGGCGGTCAATCTCGCCGCCGATCTGCTGCTGATCGTGCGTTATCACTGCGGCGTGGACGGCGTAGCCTACGCCACGATCCTCTCGCAGGGATTCTGCGCCGCGGGCGTGTGGTGCCTGCTGGCGCGCGAATCGGGACCGTTTCGGCTGGAGCTCCGCAAGCTGCGCTGCGACTGGCTGCTGCTGCAGAACATCATCCGCATCGGTCTGCCGACGGGGATCCAGGCGACGATGTACTCGTTTTCCAACGTCATCATTCAGGCGGTCACCAATAAGTTCGGCGTGAACGTGGTGGCGGCCTGGGCGACGCTGGGCAAGATCGACGCGCTTTACTGGATGGTGATGTCGGCGTTCGGCATGGCGCTGTCGACGTTCTCGGGACAGAACTTCGGGGCGCGGCGCTACGACCGCGTGATCCGCAGCATTCGTGTCTGCTCGCTGATGGCTTTCGTCGCCACGGGGATCATCGTGACGGCATTCTTGTCGGGCGGCGAATTCTGGTTCCGCATCTTCACCGACGATCCGCAGGTCATCGGCCAGGGGCTCATGCTGATGCGGCTGATGATGCCGTGGTATTTCTCCTACGTGGTGGTGGAGACGATCTCCGGCGGCATCCGCGGCACGGGCGATTCGCTGGCCCCTACGGCGATCATGGCCGTCGGCGTGTGCGCGTTCCGGCTGGCCTGGATGTGGCTGGTAGTGCCTTCGCACTGGGACATCCGCGTCGTGGCCTGGAGCTATCCGATCAGCTGGGCGCAGACGGCGGCGTTGTTTGTGTTGTACTATTTTTTCAGCGGCTGGATGAAACGCAGCATCGCCCGGGCGGGGCATCTGCATGCGGCGGCGTGATATTTTCAAAATCGTGAGAATTTTCTCCCTTGACAGTTTGAGAAATGAGGCTATAATTTCACCCATAACTGAAGAGCGATATAAAGGCGTTGAACCGGATCTCCTTGAAGAGCGTGTCGCCGTGCCAGAGAGAAAGCCCCGCAGGCTGAAAGGGCTTTCAGCGCGATTTTTTCGGGGAGCAAGGCCCGGGGAGCCGGAATGGAAAGGCTTGTGTGCCGGAGTACATTTCCCGAACTGACCCTCCGTGACCGGGGTCCAAGCGGGGCGTGAGATGGAATGCGTCCAAGCAGGGTGGTACCGCGAGACTGTGATGGCTCGTCCCTACAGAACGATGTGGGGACGAGTTTTTTAGTATGGCGGTACGCCGTGCGCGGCGGCGCGAAATCGCGCTCAAGCAGGGTGGTACCGCGTGCTGGAGGCTGAACGGCGCGTCCCTGTGCGTTCAGTTTCGGGCGCACGGAGACGCGCCGTTTTTGAGCCGAAATTTTAATCGCAGAAAAATTGAAACGCTTTTTTCACAGGGAGGAGTCGGGTAAAATGAAACTGGCGGTGGTAGGCGCGACGGGCGAAGTCGGCCGCACGATGGTCCGCGTTTTGGAAGAGCAGGGAGTCCGCCCCGGGACGATCCGATTTTTCGCTTCGCCCCGCAGCGCGGGGACGGAACTGGAGTTCGCCGGCCGCCGCGTGGCGGTCGAGAAATTGACGAAAGAGTGGGTCCCCGCCGGGACGTTCGATTACGTGATCATGTCGGCGGGGTCGGAGCTGTCGGCGTGGTTCGCCCCCGTCGCCGCCTCGCGCGGCGCGGTGGTGATCGACAACAGCTCGCGCTGGCGCATGGATCCGGAAAAGCTGCTGGTGGTGCCGGAGATCAACGGCGATCTGCTCGCGGGCTACCGCGGCATCGTCGCCAATCCCAACTGTTCGACGATCCAGATGGTGCTGGGGCTGTACAAGGTGCACGAGCGCTTCGGCCTCAAAAACATTGTCGTCAGCACGTACCAGGCCGTCAGCGGCGCGGGACGGCGCGGCATCGACGAGCTGCTGGCGCAGGAGCGCGGCGGCACGGAGTACAAGAAGTTCGCGGCGCCGATCCACCGCAACGTGGTGCCGCAGATCGACGCGTTTCTGGACAACGGCTTCACCAAGGAAGAAATGAAGATGGTCGACGAGCCACGCAAGATCTTGCGCGACGATTCGATCATGTGCTGGCCCACGACGGTGCGCGTGCCGGTGCTGTACGGCCACAGCGAAGCGGTCTTCGCGGAGACGCGCGACCCTTTCGGCACGGTCGAGGATCTGCTCGAAGTGATGCGAACGCAGGAACACGTGACCGTCAGCGACGAGCCCGTAATCACGCCCGCGGTCGACGCCGCGGGCACGGACGCGACGTTCGTCAGCCGCGTGCGCAGCTTCGACGACCGGCATTTTTTGCAGTGGAACGTGGCCGACAACGTGCGCGTGGGCGCGGCTACCAACGCCGTGCGCATCCTGCTCCGTCATGCGGCGCTGAACGGCGTGCGCTGAGCGGTTCGCCGTTCATGTGAAAATGTTCCACGTGGAACATTTTTCGAGTTCCGCCTTTTCACCCTTTGGAGTTGCTGAGTTTATCGTCATCTGACTTTCGCGGCGGAGAAAGAGTTCCCCTTTTTTCGCGCGTCTGACGGCGGCGCGCCGCCATGTTTTTCCGGTATTTTTTTATTTTTCTCCGCTTCGCCGTTTCTCCGTGGTTGCTTTTGTTTTGATTTAAGAAGACTTTCACGCAAAGGAGTGCATTTTTCATGTTCAGAGGTACAGGCACCGCGCTGATCACGCCTTTTCGCAACGGAGCCGTCGACTTCGACGCGCTGGGCGAGCTTTTGGACTTTCAGGTGGAAAACGGCGTCGACGCGCTGATCGTGCTCGGCACCACGGGCGAGGCGGCGACGCTGACGCCCGCGGAACGCGACGAGGTGATCTCCTTCGCGCTGCGCACGGTGGACGGGCGAATCCCCGTCGTCATCGGCACGGGCACCAACAACACGGCTTCCACCGTCGACCTGTCGCGCCGCGCCGAGGAACTGGGCGCCGACGGCGCGCTGGTGGTGACGCCTTTCTACAACAAACCCAACCAGGAAGGGCTGTACCGGCATTTCCGCACCGTGGCCGAGTCCGTGAGGATCCCCGTGATTTTGTACAACGTGCCCGGGCGCACGGGCGTCAATCTGGCGCCGGAAACGGTGTTGCGCCTAGCCCAGATCGAGAACATCGTCGGCGTCAAAGAAGCCAGCGGCAACCAGTATCAGTGCGACAGCCTGATCCGTTCGCTTCAGGTCGTGCGCCCCGACTTCCGCGTCTGGTCGGGCAACGACGACCAGGCATTCCATCTCGTCTGCGGCGGCGGCGACGGCGTCATCTCCGTGCTGTCCAACGTGCTGCCCGCGCAGACCGTGGCGATGATCGACGCCGCGCTCGGCGGCGACGTGACGGCGGCGCGCCGGCTGCATCTTCGGCTGCTGCCGCTGATGAAGGATCTCTTCAACGAATCCAACCCGATCCCCGTCAAGTTCGCCGCCGGCGAGCTGGGACTGTGCCGCGACGAGCTGCGTCTGCCGCTGGTGCCCGCCGGCGAAAGAACGCGCGAGCTGGTGCGCGCCGACCTGCTCGAGCTGAGCGCGCTGGAGGCCGAGTAATGGCGCTCTCCGTTTCCTACGGCGTGATCGGCTCTACCGGACGCATGGGGCGCGAGATCGCGGCCGCCGCCGGCGGAGCTCCCTGTCTCTGCGTCTGGGACGAAGGCGAAACCTGCGACGGTACGCCGCGCGTCATCTTCGACTTTTCGTCCGCCGCCGTCCTGCCGCATACCGTCGAGCTGTGCCGCCGCCACAAAAGCGCGCTGGTCATGGGCACCACGGCGCTGAACGACGGGCACATGGCCGCGCTGCGCGATCTCGCCGAGGAAGTTCCGGTCGTACAGAGCTTCAACTATTCCATTGGCATCGCCGTCATGGCCATGATCCTGCGCGAGTTCGCGCCGCTGTTGGCCGACTGGGACGCCGAGATCGCCGAGGCGCACCACGTCCACAAAAAAGACGCGCCCTCCGGCACGGCGCTGATGCTGGGCAAAGCGCTGGGGCGCGACGTGCCCATGCATTCCTTCCGCCTCGGCGGCCTGCCGGGAGATCACGAGGCCCTGTTCGGCAACGAGGGCGAGACGCTCAGCGTCCGCCATCACGCCATCAGCCGCAGCGTCTTCGCCATCGGCGCGGTCAGGGCCGCCCGCTTCGCGCTGACGAAGGACAAGGGGCTGTTCACATTCGAAGACGTGGTGCGCGGCTGAGCGCGCCGTTACGGAGGAGTTTTCGCGATGAACACAGAAGAAGTGATCCGCCTCATCAAGGAGTCAAAAAAGCGCACCGTCGCCCGCGTCTTTGTGGCCGGCGACCTGAAAGACGTCGAGTGGGGCGCGCTGCACTTCGTGGGCAGTTCCGACTTCGGCACCGTCAAGGGCGACCTGCCCGAGATCCTCAAAGTTTTGGAAGCCAACGGCGACCGCATCGAGGACTGCGAGGTGGAAGTCGCCGCGCGCAACAGCGCCGTGCCGCTCGCCGACCTGACCCGTTACGAGGCCCGCATCGAACCCGGCGCGGTGATCCGCGACATGGTGGAGATCGGCAAAAACGCCGTGGTGATGATGGGCGCGGTGATCAACATCGGCGCTTCGGTCGGCGAAGGCACGATGATCGACATGAACGCGGTGCTCGGCGGACGTGCGCAGGTGGGCAAAAACTGTCACATCGGCGCCGGCGCCGTCATCGCCGGAGTGATCGAACCCGCCAGCGCCCAGCCGGTCGTGATCGAAGACGGCGTGCTCGTCGGCGCCAACGCCGTCGTGCTCGAAGGCGTCCGCGTCGGGGCCGGATCCGTCGTCGCCGCAGGCGCGGTCGTCACCGCCGACGTTCCCGCCGGCGTAGTCGTGGCCGGCACGCCCGCGCGCGTGATTAAAAACGTGGATTCCCGCACCGAGGGCAAGACGGCTGTTGTCGAAGCCCTGAGAGAGCTTTAGGAAATGGCGGCTCCCGTACAGATCGTCCGCACCGCGGTGCTGAAATACGGCGGCTCGTCCGTGGCCGACGCGGACAAGATCCGCGCCGTCGCCGCCAAAGTCGCCGCCCGCTGCCGGAGCGGCGAGCGCCTGCTCGTCGTCGTCTCTGCCATGGGCAAGACCACCAATCGTCTCATCGACCTCGCCGCGGACGTGTCCGGCAACAGCGCCGGCTACAAGCGCGAGATGGACATGCTGATGGCCACGGGCGAGCAGGTCTCGGCTGCGCTGCTGGCCATGGCCCTGCGCGACCTCGGATGCGACGCTCTGTCCATGAACGCCTATCAGATCGGCATGCTGACGACCAACGCCTACGGCGGCGCGCGCATCCGCGACCTCGACGCCGGGCGGCTGCGCCTCGAGCTGGACGCGCGCGGCGTCGTCGTGGTGACGGGGTTTCAGGGCGTCGCCGAGAACGGCGATTTGACCACGCTCGGGCGCGGCGGCAGCGACACGTCCGCCATCGCCATCGCCGCGGCGCTGCACTGTCCGTGCGAGATCTACAGCGACGTGGACGGCGTCTACGCCTGCGACCCGCGCATCATCCCCGACGCCAAAAAACTGGAGTATGTCACCTACGAAGAGATGCTGGAAATGGCTTCCTGCGGCGCCAGAGTGCTGCACTCGCGCGGCGTGGAGATCGCCGACAAGCAGCAGGTGGAGCTCTACTGCGGTTCCACTTTTTCCGACGAAAGAGGCACGAGAATCGTGAAAAACCTTCCCGAATGGCTTGAGCATCCCGTCGTCACCGGCGTCGCCGTCGACGCCGACCAGATCAAGGTCAACCTGCGCGGTCTGCCCGAGGACGTGCACCTCTACACGCGCGTCTTCAACGAGCTGGCGGCGTGCTGCATCAACCTCGACATGATCGCCATCGTCTCCGAGGGCGGCGAAGCGGCCGTGACGTTCTCCGTGATCCGCGGCGACGTGGCCCTGGTCCGTCCTGCTTTGGAAGCAGCCCTGCAGGGACTGGACGGCTGGACGATGACCGTCGACGGCGAGGTCGCCAAAGTGTCGGCCATCGGCGTCGGCATGCAGGCGGCCTCCGGCGTGGCCGGGCGCTTTTTCGGCGCGCTCGAACGCGCCCGTATCGACGTGCTCGGCGCCACCACCTCGGAGATCAAGATCGCCGTGCTCGTGCCGCGCGCCCAGGCGCAGAGCGCCGCCGACGCGTTGATGACCGAGTTCGACCGCAAGGTCGGAGAGTGATTACCACCGCCTCGCGCCCGCCGCGGGGCTTTTTTTGAAACAAGGGGCGCCACGGAGAAGCGGCGAAGCGGAGGAAAACGCGCCGCCGCTGCGCGGCGAAAGCCAAAAGCAAAATTGCAGTGCGGGAATGAAGACTCTCGCCCATTTTTCGCAAAAACTTTCCGCGCAAAAAATATTCAAGAATTTTTCTTTTGGTTTTCTCCGTGTCTCCGTGGTAGCTTTTGTTCCCGCGCCATGAGAAAATACGGACGAATATCCAGATCGAACGCGACGAGGTGTGTGACGATGTATAAAAAAGCGCAAACCATCCAGCCCTGGCTGACGGAAGTGCATCAGGCGCTGCACCGCATTCCCGAGCTGGACCGCGACCTGCCCGAGACGACTGCTTACGTGGCGGAGCGCCTCGACGAGATGGGCGTGCCGCATTTCGCCTGCGCCGGCGGCCTCGTCGCCGAGCTGGCGGGCGAGCCGGACGCGCCCGTCGTGGCGCTGCGCGCCGACATGGACGCGCTGCCCGTCACGGAAGCCACCGGGCTGCCTCAGGCGTCGCGCCACGCCGGCAAGATGCACGCCTGCGGGCACGACGCGCACATGGCCTGCGCTCTGGGAGCGCTGCGCCTGCTGCGCGGCGAGGGCAAACGCGCGGCGACCCTGCGCGTGCTCTTTCAGCCCGCCGAGGAGACCGACGGCGGCGCGGCGAAGATGATCGAGGCCGGAGCGCTCGACGGCGTTTCGTCGGCGCTGTGCCTGCACGTCGCCTCGTCGCTCGCGGTCGGTCAGATCGGCGTCATCTCCGGCCCGGCGCGCGGCGCCAGCGACATGTTCAACGTCACGCTGCGCGGGCGCGGCTGCCACGGCGCCTATCCCCATCTGGGGGCCGACGTCGTTGCCGGCGGCGCCCAGATCATCTCGGCCCTGCAGCTGCTGGTCAGCCGCGAGACCAGCCCGCTCGATCCGGCCGTGCTGACTGTGGGCAGGTTCGCCGCCGGCACGGCGCGCAATATCATTCCCGACAGCGCCGGGTTCGAGGGCATCGTGCGCACGCTGGACCCCGCCACGCGCGCGCGCATGGCGGCGCGCGTGCGCGAACTGGTCGAGGGCGTGGCCGCGGCCCTGCGGCTGAGCGCCGAAGTGGAATTCATCGAAGGCTATCCGGCGCTGGTCAACGACGCCGAAGTCGCCGAAGCCGTGCGCCGCGCCGGCGCGCGCGAGCTGGGCGCGGAAAACGTGATCACGCCGCCCTGCCCGCAGCTGGGCGTGGACGACTTCGCCTGCATCGCCGAACGCGTGCCGGGCTGCTACGTCGATCTCGGCGCGCGCGGCCCCGGCGGGGCCGAAGAGCCGCTGCACAGCCCGCGCTTTTATCCCGACGAGGGCTGCCTGCCCGTCGGCGCGGCGCTGATCGCCGCCTGGGCGCAGAGTCAGGCGTAAAGGACAAAGGCAAACAAGAGCCGCTGCGAAGACGCAAAGGCGCGAAGAAAGGCGAAAAACGAACGGCCGCCCCGCGGCGTTTCGTTTCCGGATCTTTCTCGGCGTCCCCGTGTGTTCGCGGCGGCTTTTTGTTTTATGGATGCGCTTGTATGATCTTGTTTTTATGATAAAATAACCTATAATACTATTTCTCATTTAAAGCACCTAACAATCCATTGTCTTGCGGTAATACTCCTTATGGTCTGAGCGGTGAGATTTCTGATCGTGCGGCACAGACGCTCGACAACGTTCTCAAGCGTCGAAAAAATCTCGTTTCGAAAGCCCTGACAGCGCAGCTCTCTCCAGATCTGCTCAATGGG
The DNA here is from genome assembly GCF_033060595.1 of Pyramidobacter sp. YE332. NCBI lineage: Bacteria > Thermotogati > Synergistota > Synergistia > Synergistales > Dethiosulfovibrionaceae > Pyramidobacter > Pyramidobacter sp. YE332. Next base: position 2,696,021 of record NZ_CP133038.1, read on the forward strand.
GTTCATCTCGGGGGTATAGGGGGGAATATGGAACAGGGTGATGTTGGCAGGAACCTGAAGCGCTTTGGACTTGTGCCAGGCAGCTCCGTCACAGCAGAGCAGAATATGGTCTTCCGGAAATCGGTGTGAAAGTTCCCGCAGGAAAACGTTCATGCAATCGCTGTCGCAGTTGGGCATGATCAGAAAGAGGCTTTCTCCCGTAAGCGGCTCTACGGCACCGTAAGCATAGCGGTATTCGCGGATGTGAAGGCAGGGAACGTTCGGTCGAATGCCTTTCCTGCACCAGCAGTATTTGGGCGTGTTGATTCTGCCGAAGCCGGCTTCGTCCTGAAACATCAGTCTGACGTTCCCTGTTGTGGATAACTCTTTTAATTCCTGAACTTGAGCGTTAATTTTTTTGAGGCCTCGATGGCCTCCTCGTTCGCTTTCCTGGGGTGACGGCTGCGCGGCATGACTTTTCTCCAGCCATGACGTTTCAGGACCGCGTAAATCTGAGTCGGACTGATAGTATGTCCCACCGCGGTCTGATAGGCTTGGGCTATTTCCGCCACCGAAACGATTTCTCCTTTCCCGGCTTTCTCCAGGTAAGGAGCAAGTACGGCTTCTTCCTGCTCATAGGTCATGTTCCGATGGTTGCCGAGGTAATGGCATTGCAGCACATACGAGAGACCGCGATGGATAAACTGCGAGATGATCTTGCTGACGTTCGTGAAGTGGTATTCCGTGATTTCGCTGATTTCTTTCAGGGTTTTCCCTTCGGCGCGCAAGCTGAGGATTCTCAGTTTGGCTTCGATCTTCTTGTTGCGATTCTTTTTCCGCGCCGCTTCGATTTCCGCTTGCTGTTCCGATGTGATCTCGTATTTTACGGGCATTCTCCATCACCTCGGGGCATTATAACTGAGGTACGGATACTTTGGCTATACTATAATGAAATAGTATAAAATAAAAACACGACGTAAAATTCATGTCTTTGCCGATTAAAATTTTCGATCGGCAGGGCGGCGCTCCGCGCCGCGGGAATTTTCGTTTGGTACGTCGTCGGCCGCTGGCGGCTGACATATCAAAAGGAGGCGAACGCATGAAAAAGATCGTGAAGTTCTGGGTGTGCGCCGCGGCCGTTCTGGCCCTGTGCGGCAGCGCGGGAGCGGCGGACGTCAACGCGGTCGACCGCTACGGGCGCACGGAGCTGATGAACGCTGCCCGCTACGGCGAGCTGAAAAAAGCGGAAGAACAGCTCAAGCTGGGCGCCGACGTGAGCGTCTGTGACACCGACAGGGCGGGGTACAACGCGTTGCACGAGGCCGCGCGCAACGGCGACGCGGCGATCACGGAACTGCTGCTGGCCCACGGCGCCGACGCCAACGCTCCGACCGCGGGCGGTTCGACGGAAAAGGGCGGCGTCACGGCGCTGATCCTGGCCGCCCAGGAGGAGAAAGGGCTGCCGGTCGCGGAGCTGCTGCTGAAACACGGCGCCGACCCCAACGCCGCCACCGCGAAGGGTTTCCGTGCGCTGCACTACGCCGCCTCCGAGGGCAACGCGGAGCTGACGGAGCTGCTGCTGGCCCGCGGCGCCGACGTCAACGTTCTGACTTCCGACGGCCGTTCGCCGCTGATCTTCGCCGTCGGCGAAACGGACAACCTCGCCGTGGCGAAGCTGCTGCTCGACAAGGGCGCCGACGTCAACCTGCGCCCCAACAAGAAAGCGTATTCGCCGCTGACCTGGGCGCTGAAAAACTACAACCGCCCCGCGGCGCTCCTGCTCGTCGAGCGCGGCGCGGACGTCAACGTCGCCGCGGGCGGCGCGGCGCCGCTGCTGTGGGCGCTGCGGCTTGACCAGCCCGGCGACGAAAATCTGGAGATCCCCAAGGCGCTGCTGGCGCGGGGCGCGAAGCTCGACATCGTGGGAGACGGCGGCGTGACGCCCTTCATGATAGCCGCGGCGCGGGAGAACTTTACGCCGGAGACGCTGCAGTGGCTGCTCGACCACGGCGCCGACCCCAAGGGCGCCGACAAGAACGGCAACTCCGCGCTGTACTACGCCGCCAGAAGCAAGAACGCGGCCGCGCGGCTGCTCTGGCTGATCTCGCTGAGGCTGTACGACGTCAACGAGCGCGACAAGGACGGCGCCAGCATTTCGGCGCTGGCGCTCGGCAGAGCGGCCGATCCCAACCTGCTGACGGCCTTGCTCGACGCCGGCGCCGATCCGAAGATCGCTTCCAAGGACGGATACGGGCTGATGCACATCGTTGCCGGGAAGCTGTGCGACGCCGCCAAAGATCAGGAACGCACGAAAGAGGGCGCCGACCGGGCGTGGAACGACGCTCTGGCCTGCTTCCGCCTGCTTTGCGACAAGGGCGTGCCGCTCAACGAGCGGTACGGAAAGAACGGAGAGACCCCGCTGTTGGTCGCGTCCGGCTGGGGCGCGCCGCTGAAGGTCGTGCAGACGCTCGTCGAAGCCGGCGCCGATCCGAAGATCGCCGCCGCGGACGGGAAAACGGCGCTGTCCCTGGCCGAGAGCTGGGGCGTGCCGGGAGTTCCCGAATACCTGAAATCGAAAATGTAACGCCGTGCGGCGGCCGCGGGAGGCCGCCGCTTTTTCGTCTCGCGACGGCGAAAGGCCGTTCGCTTTTGCCGAAAACGCACTATCACGCTTTGGCATGAGACGTTCGAAAAAAGATCACCCCTTGCGGCGCTACGCTTCAGCCATGATCTTTTCGTTAATGAAACAGGCGTCGCGGCGGAGCCCGAACAGGCGCGCCGCGACGCCCCGTATCCCGAAGGAGGAATGTTCCATGACGGCGCCAAAGAACGGCGCTCCCGGTGCGGAGCCCATTGAGTGGAGAACGCGCGTCTCTTTTTTCCGCAACAATCCGGTGACGCGGCAGATCGCGGCGGTCATAGGAATTCCGTTCGGCCTGCTGCTGCTCTGGATGGGCAAGCTCGGGTTTGCCGACGGCGTGCGGGAAGCGCGCTATGCTTTTTATTTTGTCGGCTTTTTTCTCGCGATCGGCGCGCTCTTCGTGATCGCTGTCTTCGGCGGCGGCTACGACGTGGAATACCGTCTCGACGAAAGCGGCGTTTACGCGGCCAATCAGGAGCGTCAGCGCAGGCGGCTGAGCGCGCTCTTCCGGCTGGGGCTGTTCCTTTCCATGTTCGCGCGCAGCTTCACGGCCGCCGGCTCGTCGCTGCTGGCTCGCGGCTCGCTGCGGCGTTCCCTGCGCTGGAGCTCGCTGCGCTCTGCCAGATTCAATCCCAAGGAGCGGCTGATCGTCGTCAAAGCGAACGCCGCCGACAAGATCTACCTGTTCTGCACGCCCGAAAACTACGAAGCCGTCCGCGCCGTCGTGGAACGGCGCCTGCGCCTCGACGAATCCGCCCGCGCTTGAAGCGGACGAAAGGACGGCGCTGGCTCCGGCCGAGAGACGGAGCGGCTGGAGCCCCGAGAAAAGGGCGAGGGGTTCTCTTGAATTCGGATATCCTGTATTGTATAATTTAAAAACTGTTAATCGGCGCGGCGCTCATGAAATGCAGCGATACTTTGGGGAGGAGAGAGGAGAGAAGAGGACACGCCGGGAGGAGAATGCAGAAGATCCCGTTGGTGAATCGCTTTTTTTCGTGAGAAGCCGCCGAAGAATCCGAAAGGGAGGTTTTTTTGTATGATCGCACTGGTAAAGCTGTTGCCGATCTGCGTTATGGCCGGGCTGATGCTTTCCGGCATGGACATCCTGCTGGCGTCGCCGATTTCCTTCATCTGCGCCTGCCTCGTGGCGATGGTCACGGAGCGTTACAAGTTCAGCGAACTGCTCGACGCGGCGCTGGACAACCTGAAAAACTTCCTGATCGTGTTCCTGATCCTGGAAGCGGCCTACGCCGTCGCCGAGTGTTTCATGGCCACGGGCGTGGCGGCCGCGATCATCAATCTGGCGCTGTCGCTGGGGCTGACGGCCAAGCTGGTGGCGGTGGTGGGATTCCTCGTCACCTGCGTGCTGTCCGTCGCCACGGGCACGTCGTGGGGGACGTTCGCGGCCTGCGCGCCGATCTTCCTGTGGCTGAACCATATCGTCGGCGGCAGCGTGGTGCTGACGGTCGGCGCGATCGCCGGCGGCTCGTGCTTCGGCGACAATATCGGCCTGATCTCCGACACGACGGTGGTCAGCTGCGGCATGCAGAACGTGCAGCTGGTCGACCGCATGCGCTATCAGGGCGTGTGGTCGGGGCTGTGCCTGATCGTCAGCGCCGTGGTCTTCTACTTTGCGGCCGTGGCGATGGGACTGCCCGACACGGAAGGTTCGGCGGCCGTGGCGATCCAGCAGATCCCCGAGGGCGTGTGGACGGTCCTGGCCGACAAACGTCCCGCGGCGGTGACGCTGCTGAAGCAGGTCCAGGCGGGCGTGCCCTATTACATGGTGATCCCGCTGCTGGTCGTGCTTCTTCTTGCCGTACGCAACGTCAGCACGCTGATCTGCCTCGGCGCGGGCATCCTTTTCTCCGGCATCTTCGGCTGGATGGCCGGCACGGTGACCGACATCGACAAGTTCCTGCAGCTGGTTTACGACGGCGCGTCGGCCGCGGGCGGCTGGTCGATCGCCATGATGCTCTGGGTCGGCGCCTTCGGCGGCGTCATGCGCAAGATGAACGCGTTCGATTCGATCGCCGCGATGATCTTGAGGGTCGTCTCCAAGGTGCGCCAGCTGATGTTCTGCAACGCGCTGCTGTGCCTGATCGGCAACGCGGCGATGGCCGACGAGATGGCGCAGATCGTCACGATCAGCCCGATCATCAAGAATCTCACGGAGAAATCGGTGCGGGGCGACGAGAAGGCCATGTACCGTCTGGCGCTGCGCAACGCCACGTATTCCGACGCCATGGCCGTGCTCGGGTCGCAGCTGATCCCGTGGCACGCCTACATGGGCTTCTTCATGGGCATCGCCATGTCGGTGTATCCGCTGGCGGCCGACACGCTGACGGTGATGGGCGTGATCACGCACAACTATTTCGCCTGGATCGCCGTGATCTCGATGCTGGTCCTGACGATCACCGGCTGGGACCGCTTCATCCCGCTGTTCAGCATCCCCCGCGAACCGGAGGTCAGTTTGAAAAAGGAGGTTTGACGCGAGAGGTTTCGCGCGCGTTGTCTGAAAAAATGAGCGGAACGGCGATGTTCCACGTGGAACATCGCCGCTGAAAAACGCCCGGCAGCTCATCGGCTGCCGGGCGTTGCGTTATTTTCTGGTTGTAGCGTTTTTTCGCCTTTCGCCGTTTCTCCGCGGCGGCGTTTGCGCTACCAGCCCATCAGCACGGCGATCTCGATCATGATCATCTGCGCGGCGAAGAGCATGGCGAAGAGCTTGGCAAACCATTTCAGCCACAGGTCGTAACGGATGTCGGCGAGGCCGCAGATGACGACGATGCCGCAGGTCGGCCAGAGGATGTTGGAGAGGCCGTCGCCGAACTGATAGGCCAGGCAGGCCACCTGACGGCTGACGCCCAGCGCGTCGGCCAGCGGCGCCATGATCGGCATGGTCACGGCTGCCTGGCCGGAAGCCGAGGGCACGAGGAAGTTGATGACCGTCTGCACGACGAACATCAGCTGCGCGGAGATGGCCGAGGGCGCGTTTTTGAGCAGATTGGCGAGCGCGTTGATGATCGTGTCCATGATTTGGGCGTCCTTCATGATCACGACGATGCTCTTGGCCAGACCGGTGAGGATGCAGCCCCAGAGCACGCCCTTGGCGCCCGTCAGCATTTCGGCGCAGTACGTGTTGGGGTTCCAGCCGGAGATCAGCGCTGCCGCGGCCGACATGACGATGAACAGCCCGCAGAGCTCTTTGTAGCCCCAGCCCCATTGCGTCAGGCCGATCATCAGCACGGCCAGCGTGACGAGCACGTCGAGCAGGATCAGGGCGTGCCGCCAGGTGAAATCGTACTGGTCGAGCTCGCCGCGGTCGAACGAGTGGAGGCAGGGTTCGCCGTACATCACCGACGCCTGCGGCGATCTTTTCACTTTCGCGGCGTAGCGCATCACGTAGGCGATGCAGAGGCCCATGAACACGACGAAGCAGACGGCGCGGTAGACGACGCCGGAGTAGAGCGGCACGCCGGCGATGGATTGGGCGACGGCGACCGAATAGGGGTTGAGCGTCGCGGCCATGAAGCCCACGTACTCGCCGAGGGCGAGGATGGCAAATCCCGTCATCGCGTCGTAGCCGATGGCGACACCGAGGCCGACGATCAGCGGGTAGAAGCCGTAAAACTCGCTGAGCATGCCGAAGACCGAGCCGCCCAGGCCGAAGAGGATCATGAGGATGGGGATGAGCAGCTTTTCGCGGCGGCCGACCTTTTTCATGACCTTGCCGATGCCGGCGTGGAAGGCTCCGGTCTTGACCATGACGCCGAACGTGGCCGCGCAGGTGAGGATGACGAAGATGATGTCGGCGGCCTCGTAGCAGCCCTGATAAAGCGAGGCGAACAGGCCGATGAAACCGGTGGGCTTCGTCTGCGCCTTGGGGATGGCGTGGTACGATCCGGCGACGGCGACGCTGCGCATCGTGCCGTTGACGTCGACCTTCTGGTAGTCGAAGCTGCCCGACGGGATCACCCAAGACAACGCGGCCATGACCGCGACGATGGCGAAGACGACCAGCCAGGTGTCGGGCATGTGCAGTTTTCTTTTTGCCGCCGCTTGGGCGGTTGGTTCGCTCATGATGAAAGCCTCCTCGAAAACGTTTTTGAAGGCGCGCTTTTGCCGCGGCCCGCCAGTCCTTTCCGTCCCGCGCGAACTACGCTTTCGGCGCGCCGCTGGCCTCGAGCGCCTGCTGCAAGTCGGCGGTCAGGTCGTCGGGGTCTTCGAGGCCGACGCTGAAGCGGAAGAAGCCTTCGCGGTAGACGGGCGGATAGTGGGGCAGCTTGTCGCTGTTCTTGTCGTAGTAGACGATCAGACTTTCGATGTCGCCGAGCGACACGGCGTGCGTGATCAGCCGCAGGCTGTCGAGGAACTTCTGGTGGACCTTCTCGTCGCCGTTGATGTCGAACGAGATCATGCCCGAGTACTGGCCGTGCATGAGGCGCTTGGCCAGTTCGTGCTGCGGGTGGCTCGCCAGCCCCGGGTACCAGACGAAACGCACGGCCGGGCTCCGTTCGAGGAATTCCGCCACGGCCTGCGCGGCGCGGCAGTGCTGGGCCATGCGCAGCGGCACCGTCGCCAGGCCGCGCGCCACCAGCCAGGCGTTGAACGGGCTGAGGATGCCGCCGTAGTTGACCATGGCCTCTTCCTTGATCTTCGTCAGCAGCCCGCGGCTGCCCAGCACGCAGCCGCCGAGCGAATCGCCGTGGCCGTTGATGTACTTGGTCATGCTGTGGATTTCGAGGTCGGCCCCGTGTTCGAGCGGGCGCAGGCAGAGCGGCCCGGCGAACGTGGCGTCGACGGAGAGCAGCGCCCCCGCCTCGCGGGCGATCCGCGCCAGCGCGTCGAGGTCGGCGATGCCCGTGGTCGGGTTGCCGGGCGTTTCGGCGTGGATCAGCTTCGTGTTGGGGCGCACGGCGCGGCGCACCGCCTCCGCGTCGGTGATGTCGACGAAGGTCACCTGGATGCCGTACTTTTTCGGCAAAAACTTGCGGAACTGCAGGTTCGTGGCGCTGTAGCAGACCTCGGAAATGACCGCGTGGTCGCCCGAGTTGAGGAACGTGGTGAACACGCTCATCAGCGCCGCCACGCCGCTGGCGAACACCGCGCCGTCCTCGGCGCCGGTGAGGGCGCAGAGCCGGTCCTGCAGCACCATCTGGTTGACGTTGCGGTTGCGCTGGTAGATGTTGCTGTTGATGCCGCTCCAGTCGACGGGCGTGCCGTCGGTGGGGATGCGGTAGTTGGAGGTCATGTAGACCGGCGTGTTGATCGCGCCGAAAGCATCGTCCCTGCGCGCGCCGGCGTGGACCGCCAGCGTATTGACGCTTGGTTTCCGTTCCATGGAAAAACGCCCCTTTTCTGTCGGTGAGATTGTGATCGCGAAACTGCCGGAGTGCAGTTTGATTTTATGCCAGAATTCCGGATCTGTAAAATTGTTCTTCGCAAGCGGCTGCCCTGTAAGGCTTTCAGCGCAGGCGGCGGAGCGAGACGATCAGATTGCCGAAACCGCCGTCCAGCCTTTTCCACTTGGCGTCGACAGGATAGACGAAGCGGCAGTCGTCGTTGCCGCGAAAGGCGGGGCCGCTCGCGTTGCCGGCGAGCGCGTCCCGGCAGCCCTGAATCAGCTCGTCGAGGATCGAAGCCGGCATTTCCGTGTAGTTGTGGAAGTTGTACCACTGGCTGATCTGACACTCGCGCATGCGTTTGAGGCGCTGCAGCCCTCTCAGACAGGCCGCGGCCGTGGCGGAGCAGTCGAGAAACAGAAAGGTGCTGCGGCTGCCCGCGTCGCCGGAGAAGAAAATGCCCGTCTTGGAGTCGAGGAACCCCATGGAGCCGCGCGTGTGCCCGGGGACGTCGACGGCGGTGACGATGCGGCGGCCGAGGTCGAAACGTCCGCCGTCGTACAGCGGTCGCCATTTGATGGGATGGGGCGGCGTGAAGTCGTCCCGCGTGAACTGCAGGGGACCCTGCGCAGCGAGCAAAGACGGCTTTCGAACTGGAATTTGCGTTCCACGGCATTCTGCTCGGCGATCATGCCGGCGTCGCGCGCCGGGATCCGGGCTTCTTCGAAGTCGAGCGCGCCGCCGATATGGTCGAAGTGACCGTGCGTACATACGACGGTCAGAGGCAGGCGGGTCAGTTTTTTCACGAAGGTGCGCAGATTGCCGAGGCCGGTCATCGTGTCGATCAGCAACGCGCCCTGGCGCCCCTCGACAAGATAACAATAGACGCTGCCGCTGCCCTCGAGGCGCAGGATGCCGTCGCCGAAGTCGACGGCTTTGAAAAAATCGCTCCGTTCGTTCACGTCCACCGCTCCTTTCGCGCCGCGGAAAAAAGGTCATATCGCCAAAGATACAACAAAGGCGCCGCCCTGTCCACTGGAAAGAGCGGCGCCTCTCGGCCTTTGCGGGGCGCGCAAAAAAGTTCCGCCCCGGGCGAACGGGGCGGAACTTTTTTGTCGCGGCGCGAAGCGGTCCGCTACTTTTCGCCGGGCATCTTCCAGCCGTGGTACGTCGTGTGGAGCAGATGATGCGCCTTTTCCGACAGCGGCGCGCCGAGGAACTGTTTGTAGCACTCGAGGACGGACGGGTTCTCGTGCGAAAAGCGCAGCGCCATGCCGCGGTCGATGTCGTAGAGCGTGGGGGCGCGTTTCGGGGCCATTTCCACGCGGTCGTGGATGGGCTGCCCGCCGCCGCCGACGCAGCCGCCGGGGCAGGCCATGACCTCGACGAAATCGTAGCGCACGTCGCCGCGGTCGAGCGCGGCCAGCAATTTGTCGGCGTTGCCGAGGCCGTTGACGACGGCGACCTTGAGCGACGCGCCGGCGATGTCGAACTCGGCCTCTTTCCAGCCGTCCATGCCGCGCACCGATTTGAAGGCGTCGGGTTCGGGGTTTTTGCCGGTGACGAGGAAGAAGGCGCTGCGCAGCGCCGCCTCCATGACGCCGCCGGTGGCGCCGAAGATCGCGCCCGCGCCGCTGCCGACGCCGAGCGGCATGTCGAGCGCTTCGTCTTCGAGGTCCTGCGGCTGGATCTGCAGCGAGCGGATCAGGCGCGACACTTCGCGCGTGGTCAGCGCCACGTCCACGTCCTGTCCCGCGCCGGCGTCGTCCATGCCGGGCAGCGCGCACTCGGCCTTTTTGGCCAGACAGGGCATGATGGAGACGGAGAAGATCCTGGACGGATCGACGCCGAGCGTCTGCGCGTACCAGCTCTTGGCGATGGCGCCGAACATTTGCTGCGGCGACTTGGCCGACGACAGCTGGTCGACGTACTGCGGCCAGTGGCTCTTGACGAAACGGATCCAGCCCGGGCAGCAGGAGGTGAACATCGGGAACTTCTCGCGGTCGCGGTGCTTGAGACGCTCTACGAACTCGCTGCCTTCCTCCATGATCGTGAGGTCGGCGGAGAAGTCGGTGTCGAACACGTAGTCGAAGCCGACGAGGCGCAGCGCCGCGGCCAGACGCGTGACGGTGGCCTCTTCGGGCTTCATGCCGAACTCCTCGCCCCAGGCGGTGCGGATGGCCGGAGCGATCTGGACGAGCACGATCTTTTCGGGATCGTCGATGGCGTCGAGCACTTTCTGCGTGTCGTCGCGTTCGTGCAGCGCGCCCACGGGACAATGAGTGATGCACTGGCCGCACAGGGCGCAGTCGGCGTCTTCGAGACGATAGACGCGGGCCACGTCGACGGTGGTCTTGGCCCCGGTGTTGACCACGTCCCAGACGTTGGCGTGCTGGATCTTGTCGCAGACTTGCACGCAGCGCATGCACTTGATGCAGAGCGAAAAGTCGCGGATGAGCGGAAAATCGGGACTGGTCCGCCGGTCGACGTAATGCTTTTCAAACGGCGTGTCATGGATGTTGAGCTCGTTGGCGATGCGCTGCAGCTCGCAGTTGCCGCTGCGCACGCACGTCGGGCAGTGGTCGTCGTGCTCGGAGAGGATCATGCGCACGTTGGCGCGGCGGGCCTCGCGGGCTTTTTTGCTGTTGGTGTGGATGACCATGCCCTCTTCAACGGGATTGTTGCAGGCCGTGAAGAGCCGCTCGTACCCTTCCACCTCGACGACGCAGACGCGGCAGGCGCCGATCTCGTTGACGCCGGCGAGGAAGCAGAGCGTGGGGATCCTGATCCCCGCGCTCTTGGCGGCGTCGAGGATCGTCGTTCTTTCCGGAACCTGAATGTGTTTGCCATCGATGACGACGTTTACCATTTTTCCACACGCCCCCCTTGAACACGCCGTAGCCGAAGTGATCACAGCGCAGGCAGCGGCCGGATTCCTGGCACGCTTCCTGGTCGCTCATCGGCAGCTCCATCAGATCGAAATCGTGGATCCGCTCCGCAGCGGGGCGTTCCACCATGTTCACGCGGCCGCAGGATGCGTGGTCGTCGAAGCGCACCTGCGGCACCTCGATGCCGCTCGTGATGACGTGGTCGAAGCCCAGATACTCGTCGATATTGGCCGCCGCGACCTTGCCGCCGGCGATGGCGCGGATGACCGTGGCAGGCCCGGTGACGCAGTCGCCGCCGGCGAAGATGCCGTCGGCGTTCCTGATGCCGGTGGTGTCCATGCTCTCGATCGCGCCGCGCTTGACGGGGATGCCGTACTGCTCGAACGTGCGCGACTCGATGCCCTGGCCGATGGCCACCAGCACGCGGTCGCAGCGGAAGTCGATCTCCGGCGCGTCCGCGTCGACCGGCGCCGGCCGGCCGTTTTTGAATCCGCCGATGATCTGCGGCTGCGTGCAGAGCGAAACGACCTTGTTGTTTTCGTCCCTGATGATGCGAAGCGGCGCGTGAAGCTCGACGATCTCCACGCCGTCGGCGATGGCGCCTTCCACCTCCTCGGGCAGGGCGGTCATGTCCTCCTTGCGGCGGCGGTAGACGAGGCGCACCGACTTGGCGTGGCACCTTACCGCCGAGCGGGCCACGTCCATGGCGACGTTGCCGCCGCCGACGACGATCACGTCGAGCCCGGTGAAGTCGGGATAATGGTCGTCGCCGATGGCGCGCAGCATCTCCACGGCGGAGATGACGCCCTCGGCCTCTTCGCCCTCGATGCCCAGTTTCTTGTCGATGTGGGCGCCGATGGAAAGGTACAGCGCGTCGTACTGATCGTACAGTTCCTTGACGGAGACGTCGTTGCCGACGCTGATCCCGGTTTTGACGTGGATCCCTGCCGAAAGGAGACCGGCGATCTCGCGGTCGAGCACTTCGCGGGGCAGGCGGTAGGCGGGGATGCCGTAGCGGAGCATGCCGCCCAGCTGCTGACGCTGCTCGTAAACGGTCACGTCGTGCCCCATGATGGACAGATAATAGGCGGCGCTCAGTCCGCCGGGGCCGCCGCCGACGACGGCGACTTTTTTGCCCGTGGCGGGGGCGCGCTTCGGCACGGGGATCGTCTCCTCGTGCTCCACGGCGTAGCGCTTCAAGCCGCGGATGTTGATGGGATTGTCGACCAGCGTGCGGCGGCAGCGAGTCTCGCAGGGATGCTCGCAGATCATGCCGCACACGGCGGGCAGCGGATTGTCCTTGCGGATCAGCTGCACGGCGTCGCCGTAACGGCCGGCATGGATCAGGGCGATGTAGCCGGGAATGTCCACGTGCGCCGGGCACAGCGAGACGCAGGGCACGGGCTGGTTTTGCAGGCACATGCAGCGGCCGTGCTGAATGTGTTCGACGAAGTCGTCGCGGAAGCCGCGCACGCCTTTGAGCACCATGCGGGCGGCTTCCTGTCCGATGGCGCAGTCCGAGGTGAGGTAGACGCTCTCGGCCGTTCGCTCGATGGTGTCGATGGTGCCCATGTCGGCGCGGCCGTCCAGCACGGAATTGAGAAGTTCTTCCAGACGGCTGAGGCCGACGCGGCAGGGCACGCACTTGCCGCACGACTGCGAGTGGCAGATGTGCAGGAACGAAACGGCCAGATCGACCGGACACAGTTCGGGAGGACTGGCCTGAATGCGGCGCTCCATGTCCTTGTACAGGCCTTCGACGGTCGTCTGCGCCTGATTCTTTGTGACGATGCTGAGTCTGCTCACGATTCTTCCCCCTGTTTTGGAAAATATGCCTTTTCGCCGGTCCCCTCCGAATCTCCGGTTCAAGGCATGCTGTTTTTGCGAAAGCGTTCTTTTTCTCTATCTCTGCAAAAAACAGTAATATGATCCTATTCTAGACAGTATGGGGAAAAGTTTCAATAGGGAATTATTTTTCTCAAATTGATTTGATGAGACTAACTTGATCTGGGCTTATAAAACGCAAACGGCATTTTGCATCATAATAATGTAAAACGCCGCATGGCTTTTTGGCTCTCGGAACGATTCGGTTTCATGCAAATCCTCAATAGAACGGCTTTACGCCGAGCGTTCCGCACTCCGAGGGGGCAGCCGCTCGGGGCTATCTTTTCCGTTGTGCGCTCTGCGAGCTCGTTTTGTGGATTCCCCCCGGCATTTTGGCCGTTTGATATCTCAGTCAAGGTACAATACGATCTCCTGAAAGCAAAAGATCCGGAAACGGACGCATGGATCATAGTCCGCTTTCGGATCCTTGTTGAGATCGAGCGTTTGATGGGAATTTCTTCATCCGTTTGTCAGCCGCCCAGATAGGCTTTTTTGATGGCGGGAGAGTCGAGCAGTTCGCGCCCGGTGCCGGTGGCGACGATGCGGCCGGTTTCCAGCACGTAGCCGCGGTCGGCGATGGAGAGCGCCATGCGCGCGTTCTGTTCGACGAGCAGGATCGTGGCGCCGTTCGCGTGCAGATTGCCGATGATGTCGAAAATGGCTTCGACGAGCAGCGGCGCCAAGCCCATGGAGGGCTCGTCGAGCATGAGCAGCTTGGGACGGCTCATCAGCGCGCGTCCCATGGCGAGCATCTGCTGCTCGCCGCCGGAGAGCGTGCCGGCCACCTGACGGCGGCGTTCCTTCAGGCGCGGGAAGAGCGCGAAGACTTTTTCCAGATCGGCGGCGAGGCTCTGCGCGCCGGCGGCATGGCGCGTGTAGGCGCCCATTTCCAGATTTTCCTGCACCGACATGTGCAGAAAGACGCGGCGCCCCTCGGGGACCTGCGCCAGGCCGAGCTCGACCACCTTGTAGGGCGGCACTTTCGCCAGTCGGCGGCCGAAGAAAGAGACGCCGCCCGTGCGCGGCAGCAGGCCGGAGATGGCGTTCAGCGTCGTGGATTTGCCGGCGCCGTTGGCGCCGATCAGCGTGACGATCTCGCCCTGAAAGACTTCGAAGGAAATGCCCTTGATGGCGTGGATGCTGCCGTAAAAAACGTGAACATCGTCAACTTTGAGGATTGGATCGGCCATGGTTAGCCCTCCTTCTGCCGGCCGAGGTAGGCCTCGATGACGGCGGGGTCGCTCTGGATGTCCGCCGGCGCGCCCTTGGCGATGACGCGCCCGAAGTTGAGCACGCAGATGCCCTCGCACAGGTTCATGACCAGATTCATGTCGTGTTCGATGAGCATGATGGCGATCGGGAACATCTCGTGCACGCGGCGGATGCTGTCGATCAGCTCGCGCGTTTCCGAGGGATTCATGCCTGCCGCCGGCTCGTCGAGCAGCAACAGCGACGGGTAGGTGGCGAGAGCGCGCACGATCTCGAGGCGGCGCTGCGCGCCGTAGGGCAGCGAACCGGCCTTGACGTCGGCCAGACCCTGCATGTCGAAGATGGACAGCAGCTTGAGAGCGCGGCGATGGGCGGCCAGTTCCTGGCGGCGGTAGCGCGGCAGGCGCAGGATCGCGCCGAACAGGCCGTAGTGGATGTCGTTGGTCATGGCGACTTTGACGTTGTCGGCGACGCTGAGGTTCTTGAAAAGTCGGATGTTCTGGAACGTGCGGGCGATGCCGAGGCGGTTGGCCTGCGCCGGCGTCATGCCGACGGTATCCTGCCCGTCGAGCAGCACGGTGCCCGTGGTGGGGTGGTAGACTTTGGTGAGCAGGTTGAAGACCGTCGTCTTGCCGGCGCCGTTGGGACCGATCAGCCCGGCGATCTCCGTGCGACCGATGGTGAGGTTGAAGTTCTCGACGATCTTCAGACCGCCGATCGTCAGTCCGAGATTGACGCACTCCAGGATCGGGGCGCGTCCGGCGTCGCGCTCGGGAACCAGCGCGCGCGAGGGGACGGGAACGAGTTTAGTGGCCATGGAGGGCTTCCTCCTTTGAGGCGCGGCCGAAAAGTTTCAGCCGCGCGAAGAAATTCCTCACGGCCGCGTTGTTGGAGCCCAGCATGATGGCGATCAGCAGCACCGCGTAGATCAGCATGCGGTAATCGCGGAACTCGCGCAGCTTTTCCGGCAGGATCGTCAGCGCCGCGGCGGCGACGATGGAGCCGAGCATGTTGCCCTGGCCGCCCAAAACAACGAAGACGAGGATCAGGATCGAAGTGTTGAAGTCGAACTTGTTGGCGACGATCGTGGAGTAGTTCATGGCGAACAGGCAGCCGGCCGCGCCCGCCAGCGCCGCGGAAACGACGAAGGCGGTCATCTTGTACCTGGTGACGTCGATGCCGACGCTCTCGGCGGCGATACGGTCGTCGCGGACGGCCTGGAAGGCGCGCCCCATACGGCTGTTGATGAGATTGTAGACGACGACCAGCGCGATCATCACCAGCGCGAAGCCGGCGCCGAACGTGGCGATCTTGCGGATGCCGCCGACGCCCATCGGGCCGCCGACGATCAAACGGCCGCCGGGCAGCAGCCCCGTTGTGTCGGCCAGCATGCTGAAGTGCAGCCCCGCCTTGTCGACGCCCATGTAAAAGTTGTTCAGCACGCTTTTGATGATCTCGCCGAACGCCAGCGTGACGATGGCCAGGTAATCGCCCTTGAGCCGCAGCACGGGAATGCCGATCAAAAAACCGGCCAGCGCCGCGAACGCCGCCCCCGCCGCCATGGAAACGGACAGACGCAGGGGCGCAAAGGGGACGAGATCTTGCAGCAAGATGGCGCAGGCGACGCCCGTGAACGCGCCCACGGACATGAAGCCGGCGTGCCCCAGCGACAGCTCGCCGAGCACGCCCACCACCAGATTCAGCGCTACGGCCATGACCATGTAGGCGCAGATCGGCACCAGCATCCCCCTCATGGACGAACTGAGCGTCCGCGTCGAGATCATGGTCTGGAGAACGACGTAGGCCAGCGCCACCAGCGCGTACGTGCCGTAAACGCGGCGGGCTTCGGGTCTTTTGAGGTTGATCAGACGTTTCACGGCTACACCTTTTCCTGCATCTGACGGCCCAGCAGTCCCGCGGGCTTGACCAGCAGTACCACGATCAGCACGGCGAAGACCACGGCGTCGGAGAGCTGCGTGGAGATGTATGCCTTGGCGAAGATCTCGATCACGCCCAGCAGCAGCCCGCCCAGAAAAGCGCCGGGAATGGAGCCGATGCCGCCGAAAACGGCCGCCGTGAACGCCTTGATGCCCGGCAGCGAACCCGTCGTCGGCATCAGCGTCGGATAGGCCGAGCACAGCAGCGCGCCGGCTGCGGCCGCCAGCCCGGAACCGATGGCGAACGTCAGCGAAATGGTGGCGTTGACGTTGATGCCCATCAGCAGCGCCGCGCCCTTGTCTTCCGAACAGGCGCGCATCGCCTTGCCCATGCGCGTGCGTCCGACGAACCACGACAGCGCCGTCATGATCGCCAGACAGGAGACGATCGTCACAATCGTCACGTGAGAGATGGAAAGCCGGCCGCCGAACAGTTTGACCGCGCCGTGCCCGACCACCGAGGGGAACACCTTGGGATTCGACGTCCACAGCAGCAGCGCCGTGTTCTGCAAAAAGTAACTGACGCCGATGGCCGTGATCAGCACCGCCAGCGACGGGGCCTGGCGCAGCGGCTTGTAGGCCAGCTTTTCCACGACGATGCCCAGCAGCGTGCAGACCGCCATGGCCAGAACAACGCCGGCGATCGCCGGCAGGTGGAAGCGAAACACGGCGTAGAAACAGACATAGGCGCCGACCATGATCACGTCGCCGTGAGCGAAGTTGAGCATCTTGGCGATGCCGTAGACCATGGTGTAGCCCAGCGCGATGATTGCGTAGATGCTGCCCAGGCCGACGCCGCTGATAAAGAAGTTCAGAAAGGTCATGAGTTCACCTCGAAAGATCTCGCAAAAAAGTGGAAAAGCGGCGAACGGCGGGATGGAGCCGTTCGGAAGAGAAAAGCGAGAGCGTCGCCGAAAGGACCGGTCAGGCCGGCCTTCCGGCGACGCTCTTAGGCGAGGCGGAACGGCGCGCCGTTCGCTTGCGCCCGTGAAACTTAATCGAGCCCGACGTAAGCGCCGTTTCTGATGATCATGCCCTTGGGATCCTTGGAGATCTCGCCGTTGGCCTTCCACGTCATGTTGCCGCCCGTCAGTCCGTTGAACGTCATCGTCGTGAACTGCCCGATCATCAGCTCGCAGAGCTTCTCGGCGTTCATGTCGGGCGCGGCCTTGGCGTTTTCGAGCGCCTGTTTGTAAGCGTAAACGCAGTCGTACGCGTCGGCGGCGAACTGATTGGGAACTTCGCCGAAACGCTTCCGATACTCGGCCACGAAAGCGGCCGTGCGCTCGTCCGTGGAATCTGCGTTGAACGGCGTCAGCAACATGACGCCTTCGGCCAGATCCTTGTTGAAGCCTTCCATGGTCAGGATGCCGTCCATGCCGTCCACGCCGAACCACTTGGGCGCAAAGTTCATGGCCGCCGCCTGAGCGAGGATCAGCGAGGCGTGCTGATAGTACATGGGCAGGAAGACCAGCTCCGCGCCGGACTTCTGGGCGTCGGCCAGCTGCACCGAGAAGTCGGTGTCGTTGCCGTCGGCGAACGTGGTGTCGCTGACCACTTCGAGGCCGGCTTCGGCCGCCTTGGTCGCGAATGTGTCATGAATGCCCTTGGAGTACACGTCGTCGTTCTTCCAGATCACGGCGACTTTCCTGGCCAAAGCTTTGCCGGCGATGTACTGTGCGGAGGCGGAGCCCTGATTGGGATCGACGAAGCACATCTGGAACACGTTGTCCTTGCCGGCGGTCACGGCGACGGCCGAAGCGGAAGGAGTGAGCGCGAAGATGCGGTCGGCGAAGTTCTCGGCGGCCGTCGCCTCGCAGGGTTTGGACGTGACCGAGCCGAGCGAGAGCTGCATGCCCCAGTCCTTGAGGGCGTTGTAGGCGTTGACGGCCTTTTCGGCGTCGTGCGTGTCGTCCTCGTAATTCAGCTCAAACCGAATGCCGCCGGCCGCGTTGATCTCGTCGACGGCGATCTGCGCGCCGTTCTTGGCGGCATTGCCGTAAATGGCGGCGCCTCCCGTCAGCGGAGCCGTGCCGCCCAGCTTGAAGGCGTCGGCGCCGAAGGCGCAGCCAGCCATCATGGAGGCGGCGAAAACGAAAGCGAATACGAATACATCCTTTTTCATCGTGTAAAACATCCTTTCAGCGAGAATTTGCAGAGCATGCGCTTTCAGGCAGGTCTGCCGACGCGAAGGCGCGCGGTCCGCTCTGGCGAAGGAACGCCATGCCTTTTCGCGTTTATGAAAATGAATTATATGAGCGGCTCAGCGAAAAGTAAACTGTCGACGCCTTTAAAATAAGTAATATTGCAATTATTGCGTTAATTCAAGCCTAAAGTTTAGACGGCAAATAATAAAATAATCAGAATATTTATTCTTGAGTTGTTGAACGGCGGCGAGCAAAAAAAACGAGGACTGGCCGAAAAGATCGGTCAGCCCTCGTTTTATCGAATAGATTTTAGGCAGCCGGGAACCGGTGTCAGCGGTTTTCGGCGGCGTTTCCGCGGCGCGGGTGGCGCGCGAGAAAGTCGCGGATCAGCCAACCGGCCACGGTGAGCGTGCCGGGGATATTGTCGGGGATCTCCTCGGGGGCGAACCAGCGGGCCTCGCCGATCTCCACGCCGTCGGGGCGGAGCTCGCCGCTCTTCCAGCGGGCGCGGCAGGCCAGCATCAGCGAGCGGGGAAACGGCCAGTACTGGCTGTACAGATACTGGATGCTGTCCCGGTCCACTTCGACGTTCACTTCCTCGCGCACCTCGCGGACGACGGCGTCTTCGATCGACTCGCCGACTTCGAGAAATCCCGCCAGCACGCTGAAACGGTTGAATCTGTTCCGCCGGTTCATGGCCAGCAGTAGCTTGCCGTCGCGCTCGACGGCCACGATCATGGCCGGGCAGATGACGGGAAAGAGCGTGTGCCCGCAGCTGGGGCACTTCATGGCGTGCTGCTCGCCGGGCGCGGGCTCCATCTTCGCGCCGCAGCAGCCGCAATAGCGGGCCTGACGATGCCAGTCGGCCAGGCCCCAGGCGGCGCTCATGGCCTGAAAGTCTTCCCTGCCGAACTGCTCGCCGAAGGAGCGGCGGCTGACGGCGCTCCAGCCCTCGGGGAGTTTTGCGTCCGCTTCGACGCGTCCCCAGACGCAGCCAGCGGGACCGAGACTGCCGAAGGGCCCCGAGTCGCTCAACGGCAACCGCCCCGCCTCGGCGGCGCCGGGCAGGCGCCCCTGAAAGAGCAGGACCGAATCGCCCTGAAAAAGTACGGCCGTGTTTTCGTCAAGCATTCAGAGCGCCTCCGGCTTTCGCGGCCCGAATGGACATGACGCGGGGCGCGCCGGGCGTAACGCGTTTTTCTTCCATGAAGAATCAGCCTCCCTGCATTCCAAAGAAGATTTTTAAGAGTTCAGGCGCCGAGAACGGCCCTTCCGGCCACAAGTCCGCTGGCCGCCGCCTGGATGATGCCGCGGCTGACGCCGGCCCCGTCGCCGGCCATGTACAGATGTTTGACGTTGGGCACGGCGAGGTTGTTTCCCAGCTCGAGACGCAGCGAATAGAGCTTGATCTCCACGCCGTAGAGCAGCGTGTCGTTCTGGTTGACGCCGGGCATGATCACGTTCAGCGCGTCGAGGAACTCGACGATGTCGGTCATGTGGCGGTGGGGCAGCACGAGGCTGAGGTCGCCGGGGACGGCGGGACCGGTCTGCTCGATCATGCCGCGGGCGATGCGGTCGGGCGTGGAGCGGCGACCGTCGCGCAGGTCGCCGAGGCGCTGCACCAGCAATCCGCCGCCGGCCAGCATGTTGGCGAGGCGGGCGATGTGCGTGGCGTAGCCGATCGGGTCGGTGAACGGGCGCGTGAAATTCTTGGTGACGAGCACGGCGAAGTTGGTGTTGTGCGACTTGGTGTTCTTGAGACTGTGCCCGTTGACGGTGACGAGGCCGTGCGTGCGGTTGAACTCGGAGACCACGAAGCCCGACGGGTTCATGCAGAAAGTGCGCACGCGGTCGTCGAACGTGGGCGTGTTGTAGAGACATTTGACTTCGTAAAAGTCGCGGGTCAGCTCTTCGCAGGCGCTGTCGGGCACTTCGACGCGCACGCCGATGTCCACCGGCATCGAGGCGATCGGCAGCTTCAGTCGTCTGACGATCCCCTCCAGCCACGAAGCGCCGTCGCGTCCCGGCGCGACGATGACGTCGGCGGCTCGGTGTTCCGTGCCGTCGCTCGTGACCACGCCGACGGCGGCGCCGTTTTCGACAAGGATGTCCTGTACGAAGGTGTTCATGAGGATGTCGCATTTGTCGCGCAGGGAGCGGTACATGGCGTCGAGCACCTCGCGCGAGGCGTCGGTGCCGATGTGGCGGATCCTGGCCGGCAGCACCTTGATGCCTTTCGAGGCGGCCCGGCGGATCGTGTCGTGCACGTTCTGCCCGCTCGGCTCGTAAAGATGGGGATCGGCGCCGTCGGCGACGAAACGGTCGTCCACGGCTTTCATCAGGCGCTCCAGCTCCGCCGTGCCGACGTACTCTTCGAGGTTGCCGCCGTAGCCGGTCGTGATCGTCAGCTTGCCGTCGGAAGCCGACCCCGCGCCGCCCCAGCCGGACACCACCGCGCAGGACGGGCAGTTGACGCAGCGGTCGGCTTGCCCCGCCATGATCGGGCAGATTCGTTCCCTGATCAGCCGCCCCTTGTCGACGATCAGCACTCTTTTGCCGGCGCCGGCCAGTTCCTGCGCCGCGAAAATCCCCGCCGGCCCCGCGCCGACGATGATCGCATCGTAGTTCATGATTCTTCCCCCAAGTTCTTTTTGGGAACGTTTGATTTTACCGTTCGAGATCTTGATGAATTATAGCATGCCGGGAAAAACAAAAATGTCGGCGCGGAAAAAGCGGTGCGCTCTCGTCGAACTGCCCTGGGCGAGAAACTCTTCGATCCTGACGCCGAGAGGATTCAGGCGAAAATGTTCCACGTGGAACAATATAAACGGCCGCGCGACGATGAAAAAATCCATCGTCGCGCGGCCGTTTGCCGTCAGTGCCCGGTCTGTTACAGGTCGCGGCGGTCCACTTCCACGCGGTTCAGTTCGGGGATGCGGATAATCCGCGTGGCCACGCGCTCGGCCAGCGAAGGATTGTGCGTGATGGCGACGAGTCCCATGCGATGGCGCTCGGCGTAGTTCAGCACGAAGTTCCAGATGTGCGCCTGATTGAGCGCGTCGAGCATGGTGGTCATCTCGTCGGCGATCAGCAGGCGCGTCTCGGGGCGCATCACGCGGGCGACGCAGAAGCGCTGCAGTTCGCCGCCGGACAGCTCGACGGGCCAGCGGTCGTACCAGATGGAACGGATGCCCATTTCGTTCAGCACCTCGCCGTCCAACGGCCCCGCTTCGTACAGAGATCTTTCCATCTTCCAGCGCGGGTTGAGCGCTTTTTCAGGATGCTGATAGACGAGCTGCACGGGGCAGTAGCCTCTCGCCGGCAGCGGCGCGCCGTTCCACAGCACTGCGCCGCTGCCGGGACGCTCGTAGCCGGCCATCACCTTGGCCAGCGTGCTCTTGCCGTAGCCGCTGGGGCCGAGAATGGCGACGCGCTCGCCTTCCGCCACGGAGAGGCTGACGTCCTTCAAAATCCACGGACCGCTGCCGTAGCGGAAAGAAATTTTTTTCACCTCAAGCATGGCAGCCGCACCTCATTCCCCGTTCGTCCACGTCCCAGGTCGCGCCGCTGGAACCGCACGCCGCGCAGCGGTCGAGGCGAAAGCCGTTCTGCGGCAGCGCCCGGAACAGCGCGCGGCTGTACGGGTGCTTCAGCCCTTCTCCGTCGCCGCTGAAAGAGCTGACGGCCGCCGTCTCCACGACGCGTCCGTCGTAAAAGATCGAGATCGCGTCGGCGACGTGCAGCGCCAGGTCGATGTCGTGCGTGATCAGCAGCACCGCCTTGCCGTGATCGGCCATGACGCGGAAGTCTTTGAGCGCCTCCAGCGCGATCTCCAAATCGAGCCCCGGCGTCGGCTCGTCGGCGATGATCAGTTCGGCGTCGGCCACGTAGGCCGTGGAGAGCAGCACGCGCCGCGCCATGCCGCCCGAAAGCTGGAATGGATAGAGTTTTTCCACGCCCGGCTTCAGACCGAAATGGGCGAACGCTTCGCGCATCTTCGCACACCGTCCCCTGCCCGGGACGCCGCAGACTTGGGGACCGACGCGCATCAGCGGGTCGAGAAACGCCACCGACTGGGGGATGAAGGCGATCTCGCGCCCGCGCAGCCGCGCTTTCGTTTCCGCCGTCATCGCTTCGCCGCGGTAGAACATCTCGCCGCCGGTGCGCGCGTTGCCGGGCAGAATGCCCATCACCGCGTGCGCCAGCAGGCTTTTGCCGGAACCGCTGGAACCGACCACGGCGAGAATCTCGCCCGCGCTCAGCGTCACGCTCAGATCGGCGATGGCCTGGAACGTCACTTTCTCCAGCCGCGCGTCGTAGCTCTCGAAACCGACCGACAGGTGGCGCACGTCAAGCAGGATGTGCTTGTCTTCGTTCATGAGGGCCTCCTATTCGCGGGCGCTGTGCGGGTCGATCAGTACCCGCAGATAGTCGCCGACGCCGTCGAAAAGCTGCGTCACCAGCAGCAGCGCGACTCCGGGGAAGAACGCCGGCCACCACATCCCCGCCGCCAGATACTTCATCGATTCCGAGAGGATCACGCCCATGGCCGGCGTGTCCAGCGGCAGACCGTAGCCGAGGAAGGTGATGCCCGCTTCGTGCAGGATCGCGTGCGGAAACAGCAGGATCAGACCCACCACGTACTGCGGGAAGACGTGCGGGACGATGTGCCGTACGGCGATGTGCAGCGGCCCTTTGCCCAGCCTGCGGGCCACCTGCACGTACTGGGCCGAACGGATCTGCATGACCTCGGCGCGAATCAGTCGCGTCAGGTTGGGCCAGTGCGTCACCGCCACGCCCGTGATGACGCCGGCCGCGCCGCCGCCCATGGCGATGGAAATCAGAATGAGCAGGATCAGGTGCGGCACGCCCATGCACAGATCGACGAGATAGTTGACCACGGCGTCCACCGTGCCGCCGAAGATCGCCGACAGACTGCCGAGGACCAGTGCGATCACCGAACTGATCGCCGCCGACAGCAGGCCGATACGGATGCTCAGCGACAGCCCCGCGACCGTGCGGTAGAACATGTCTCGCCCGAGATTGTCCGTGCCGAACAGATGCGCCAGCGACGGCGCCAGGCGGCGGGCCGAATAGTTTGCCTCGAAACTTTCCGGCGGCAGCAGCAGCCCCCAGACGAATACGCCCGACAGGATCAGCGTTCCCGTGCCGATCATCAGCAGCGTTTTGCGGCGGCGATTCAGCCAGGCCCTCGCCGGTTTTGCGCAGGCAAGCTCAGACACTGGAGCGCCCTCCCTCGCGGATCTGCGGGTCGACGAAGCCGTAAATGAGGTTGGCCGCGAGGTTGCCGGCGAACACGAAAAGGACGCTGAACAACGCGATTCCCATCAGCAGCGGCGCGTCGGCGTGAAGCCCCGCCTCGACGGCGGTGGCGCCAAGCCCTGGATAGGAGAAAACTTTCTCCGCCAGCACCGAGCCGCCGAACAGTTCGCTCACCGAAGCGCACTGCAGCGTCACCGCCGGCAGGGCGATGTTGCGCAGGCCGTGGCGGCGGATGATCTGGCCGAGCGTCTCGCCGCGGGCGCGGGCGAAGACGACGTACTCGCTCTCGAGCACGTCGATCAGCTTCTGCCGCGTGTGCAGCGCGATGTTGGCCACGCCTGTGATGGACAATGTCAGCGCCGGCAGGACGAGGTGATGGAGCCGTTCGCCCCAGGTGACCTCCGAGGCGAGGCGCCCGATCGGAATGGAGAGTCCCAGCGGGAACCAGCGCAGCTCGACGGCGAAGACCACCAGCACCAGCAGACCGATCCAGAACGTCGGCGTCGACGCCAGCACGAGGCTGAACGTCCTGACGATCTTATCGAGCCAGCTGTCGCGATACGTGCCGGCGGCGACGCCAAGAACGAGCCCCAGCGCGCCGGAGAGCGTCCATGCCGTGCCCATCAGCAGCAGCGAGGCCTTGAAACGCTCGCGCAGCACCGACGCAACCGGCTGATGCAGCGACACCGACCTGCCCAAATCGCCGTGAAGCGCGCGTTTTGCCCAGATCACATAGCGCTGGAGCGGCGGCTTGTCCAAATCCCATTGTTCTTCGATGTGGGCCCGCTGTTCGTCGGAGACGTTGATCTCGCCCAGAAAGGCGTCGACGGCGTTCATCGGCGAGGCGGTGACCAGAAAGAAACTGAGCATCGAAGCGGATGCAAGCAAGAGCAGCATTCGCGTCAGCGAGCCGCTCAGATATTTCAGAAGGCTTTTATTCACGGGAACGGGAGCTCCTTCCTTTGTCCTGTGTCGAAAAAACGAAAGCATGGCTGAATTCCGCCTTTCGGCAGAACTTCATGAAAAGCCTCAGTCGTCCCAGGACCACTCGTTCATGTTCTCGACGACCGAAAGTCCCTGATTGCGTACGGGGATCTTATTCAGCGGGGGGAGGCGTAGCCCCTTGCGGACGAGATAATTGTTCCGGGGACGGCTGATGTACAGAAACGGCACGTCCGCGGCGGCACGGGCCTCGGCCTTGCTCCAGAACGCGCTGGCCGTGTTCTGGTCCGTGGCGCGCATCGCCTGGTCGATGAGCGCGTCGACGTCGGGATTGCTGTAGGACGACGGATTGTTGATGACGGCCTTGTTGATGTTGGAGGAATGGTAATACAGTCTGAAGTCCATGGGGCTGGGAGCGCCGACGCTCCAACACGTAGGGACCGCGCGGGCTTTTCGGCATTCCGCCCAGGGCGCCGATCTGGCGATGATGCGGATGCCGAGAGCTTTGGCGTTATCAGCCAGCGCCACCACCGTATTGTAGCGATCCAGATCGTTGCTGCGGCCGGTGACGGTGAACTCGGCCTTGACGCCGTTTTTCTCGCGGATGCCGTCTCCGTCGGTATCTTTCCAGCCGGCGTCTTCGAGGAGCTTTTTGGCTTCTTCGACGCGATTGTCCTCAAAATCGATATGAGCCGCCCAAGGAAGCGTGTCGCTGCCAATCGAGCAGGCCGGCGTGCCCATGCCGTTCAGAGCGCGTTCCACCAGCTGCCGGCGGTTGATGCCGATATCCAGCGCCTTGCGGATCGCGGGGTCGCACGTCACGTTGTTGCCCGTCTTGCTTCCGTCGGGGGCCGTTCCCTCCGGAATGACCGGCAGGTTCACCGCCAACGTCCCCAGGACGTCGAGGCTCAGCAGCTCCATCCCTTCCACCGCCGAGTGCGCGTACTCGGAATTGACGAGGACGAGATCCAGCTGCCCCGATTGAGCGGCGGCCAACGCCGCGTCTTCGTCGATCTTGAGAATCGTGACACGCCGGAACGGCGATTTTGTGCCGTAATAATAGGGGTTCGGTTCGAGAATCAACTGCTGATCTTTCTGGAAATCGACGACGCGCCAGGCTCCCGAACACACCGGCCGGTCGCCGTACGCTTCGTGATAAGCGTGCGCCGGCACGATGCCCACAAAGCTCAGAGCGTAAGGGAACAGCGACGAAGGCTCGCTCAACGTGAATTCTACCGTGAAATCGTCGAGGGCCTTCACGCTCTCCATGACCGTCAGGTCGGCGGCCGAAGCGCTGGCCTTGGTCTTCTCGTAGGTGAAGACGATGTCTTGGGCGGTCAGCGGCGTGCCGTCGGCGAACTTTGCGTCGCGGCGGATCTCATACGTGTAGCTGAGACCGTCGCCGCTGATTTTCTCGCGTATCGCCAGATCTTTTTCGAGCACGTTGTCCTTTCCCGACTTCAGCAGGTGGCAGTGAAAAATATCGGGCCCCCATACGCCGTGCCCGAGAATGGGATCGAATTTGCCCGCCACCATGTTGACGCCCGTAGAGATCACGATCTCGTCCTTCGCCATGGCCGTGCCGCAGAGCACGGCTGCCAGAGCCAACGCCGCAAGAAAACTCTTTTTCATGTCTGCCTCCAAAGTATGCTTGCGCGGAAAACCGCGCTCTTGGCGCTTTGGCCGGAGAGTGAAAACGAAAAAACACGCCGGCTGCGTCCGCAAGGACACAAACCGGCGCGTCCGTTTTCACGCGCACTCGGCGCTCGCTTTGGGCACGGCGAACGCTTCTTTCGAAAATGTGTAAGTCTCCTGACTCGCGCTCTGGAAGACGATGGTCTTGCCGCGTTCACGCCTGTCTTCCCATGGCGAAGCCACAGTGACGGACTTTCGTCCCGGCGCCCATACCACGGCGGCGCTTCGGCGTGACCTCGCGCTTACAGTGCCGGCCGCGCGGGGATTTTCACCCCATTCCATTTACGCCGTTTCCGCCGAACGGAAGGGAAACGGCGACACATTTTCCGCAATTCTTTCCATGCAGCGAGTTTAATATAACTTCGTGAAAAAATCAATTGACGACAAAGAAGAGATGTCGTTGTTCAGTGATAAAGTCCCCCATAACTGTTCCAAGAAAATGTCACTCTGAGATAATACCGTTCATGAAACAGGAGCGAATGACATTGTCACAAAAGGAACTGGATCGTATCAGGATTATCGGAGCGCTTGTCGACGGACGCATGACGAACAGGGAGGCGGCGGAAAAGCTGGGGCTCTGTCAACGGCAAATCATCAGGATCAAAAAGAGGTTCGTCGTTCAAGGGGCGGCGGGGCTTGTTCACGGCAACCGCGGCAGAACGTCTCGGCGCAGGATCGGAGATGAGGTTCGGGAGTCGGTGCTGAAGGCGTATGAGGAGGTCTATTACGATTTCAACTTCTCTCACTTTGCGGAATGCCTGAACGAACGAGAGGGGATCGGGATCAGTCGTTCGAGTGTCGTCCGCATTCTGAAGGACGAGGGGATCAGGAGCAAGAAGAGTGCGCGGCGGCGGCCGAAGCTTCACCGTTCTCGACCGCGGAAGGTGGCCGCGGGGATGTTGTGGCAGACTGACGCCACGTCGTTTGAATGGTTTGGCAGGGGGAACGGGCGTGCGACGCTGCACGCTTATATTGACGATGCGACGGGGATCGTGACTGGCGCCTGTTTCACTGAGAACGAATGTATGGCGGGCTATGTCGCCGCGCTGGGGATGGGGATCGAGGGGTATGGGCTGCCGATGGCGATTTACAGCGACCGGCATACGATTTTCCGCTCTCCAAAGGCACGGGCGCAGGATGATGAGGATCGGATCGAAGGGAATGAAGAAAATGAAGGGAATGAGGCGGGGAAGGAGGAGCCGTTAAGTTGTTTCGGACGGGGGCTGAAGGATCTTGGGATCGGGCAGATCTTTGCCTTGACGCCGGAGGCGAAGGGGCGTGTCGAACGTCTTTGGAACACGATGCAGGACAGGCTGCCGGGGAGCTGAGGCTGCTTGGCGTCTCGGATATCACGGCGGCCAACGAGGTTTTGCCCAAGCTCATCGCCAGGCACAATCGGAAGTTTGCCGTCAATCCGGCTGAGGGAGAGGACGTTTATGTGAAGCCGGAAGGAAAAGTCGATTTGGATTTTCTCTTTGCGCGTCGCGAATCTCGCAGGACGGATCACGGCGGCATGATCTCCTACGGAGGTCGTCGGTACGTTCCGGCGGCGGACGATTGCCTCGGGATGGCCCAAACGACGGTTGAGGTGCGTGAAACGTCGACCGGGCGGATCTGGGGTGTTTCCAAGGGCAGACGGATCGAGATGAAGGAGGTTGAAAGTCAAAAACGAGTCAACTCCGATGAGGCATCGGCAAAGAAACGGAAAAGCGGGCTTGTGAAAGCGCACACCGCCGGAATCCTCATTCCCAGCGTCAAAGAAAGCGTGGCTTACCCGCAGCATTGTCCAGGGAAAGCGTCCCAATGGCCCGTCCGGTGCCACTGCCGCGACGCCGGGGGTCGTTTGCGAAGGAACTAGGCACGCGAAGCAAGATACAGTTTGTACAGCGCCTGGGTACCGTCGTTTTCGCCGCCTTCGTCAGCCAGGCGGCGGTAAAGTTTGTCGGCCAGCTCCAGCCCGGGCAGGTCGAGCTTCATCTCCCGCGCGCAGTCGAGGGCGATGCCCATGTCCTTGATGAAGTGCTTGACGTAAAACCCGGGCTTGAAATCGCCCTTCAGCATGCGCGGCGCCAAGTTGCTCATCGAAAAGCTGCCCGCCGCGCCGCCGGAGATGCTGGTCAGAACCGACTGCGGATCGAGCCCGGCCGTGCGCGCGTAGGCCAGCGCTTCGCAGACGCCCATCATGTTGGACGCGATGGCGATCTGGTTGGCCATCTTGGTATGCTGCCCCGCGCCCCATGTGCCCTGAAGCCTCCATTCTTTGCCCATGGCGGCGAACAGCGGCTCCGCCAGCTTGAACGCCGCTTCCGGGCCGCCGGCCATGATCGTCAGCTTGGCCTCGCGCGCCCCTACGTCGCCGCCGGAAACGGGCGCGTCGAGCGCCTCGCCGCCCAGCTCCCGCGCTTTGGCGCCGATTTTCGCGGCCAGCAGCGGCGACGAGGTGGTCATATCGATGACCAGCTTGCCCAGAGCAAAGCCCGCGAACAGACCTTTTTCGCCGAAGTAGACCTGCTCCACGTCGCGCGGATAGCCGACGACCGTGATCACCGCCTCGGCCGCGCGCATCACCGCGGCGGGGCTGTCGGCCCATGCCGCGCCGGATGCCAGCAACGTTTCGGCGGAAGCTTTCGTGCGATTATAGACTGTCAGCTCGAAACCGGCTTTCATCAGGTTCGCCGCCATCGCTCTCCCCATCACGCCCAGCCCGACAAAACCGATCTTCTTCAAAGTCATCAGAATCTCTCCTTTTTCATCAGATCCCGCGCGGCGCAAGCCGCGCTCGTCTTCCTTTTTGTTTTATTCTAGCACGGATCGTTCGCATGAAGAGCCACGAGTTTTCTCCGCTGGATATTTATCAAGCCGGTATGAAAATGTTATAATGGCGCAAATTTGAAAAACCCAGTCAGGAGGCCTGACCATGGAATACAGACTCAGTCACCGCGCCCAGAACCTGCGCCGCTGCATGATGGACGCCTTTCATCTGCGCGACGCGAAGGACATGATCTTCTTCAACTCAGGACAGCCCGCGGCGGATCTTTATCCTCGCGCCCTGCTGCGCGCCGTCCTCGACGAGCTGCTCGCCGAGGAGCCGCAGATACTCGCCTACCCCGGTTCGCAGGGCGACGAAGAACTGCGCAAAGCCCTGGCCGAACGCCAGAACCGCCTCGACGGCGGCGCCGGCATCCGGGCGGAACAGATCGTCGTCACCAACGGCGGCACCGGCGGCGCCGATCTGCTCGCCCAGTTATTTATCGATCCCGGCGACACGGTGCTGAGCGAAACGCCCACGTTCCCGGAGACGCTGGACTGCTTCACCAAATCCGGCGCGCGCCTCGCAGGCGTCTCCATGGATGCCGGCGGGCCGCTGCCCGACGAGCTCGAACGCCTGGCGCAAAAGTGCCGGCCGCGCTTCTTTTATGTCATCCCCAACTTTCAGAACCCCACGGGGCGCTGCACCTCGCCCGAACGCCGCCGCGCCGTCGCGGAGATCGCGCGCCGGTACGGCTTCTTCATCGTCGAGGACGATCCCTATCGCGAGCTGAGCTTCGACGCCGCGCCGCCGCCTTCCTATCATTCGCTGGCGCCCGACTGCACGATCTCCATGGGCAGCCTCTCCAAGACCATCGCGCCGGGAATGCGCATCGGCTGGCTGGTGCTGCCGGACGAGCTGGTCGAGCGCGCCGTGATGACGCTCAAGGCCACGGCGCTGTGTTATCCCGCCCTGCTCCACCGCGCCGCCGCGCGCGTGCTCGAACATCCTCAGTTCGACGCTCACGTCGCCGAGTTATGCCGCGATCTGAAGCGACGTTACCAGCTTTTGACTGGATTGATGAGCGCACAGATCCCAACGGGATGGCTGACGTGGGAAACGCCGCTGGGGGAATGTTCCTGTGGTGCCGCCTGCATGACGGCGTCTCGGCCATGGACTTCGCCGTGCGCGCCCGCGATCGTTGGCACGTGGCCTTTTTCCCCGGCGTGTGTTTCACACCCAACTACGAAGGGGAAGACTTCTCGCTGCGCCTTACCTTCGCGCGCCAGACCGACGCCCAGATGGCCGAAGGCGTACGCCGCATCGCCGCGGCGCTGAAGAGCTTCGCCGCGAACTGACGCAGAGTTTCGGCGCCGTGGGGACAGGACTCGCATAAACATGCGTCGCGCGGTTTGCGGCACAGCCCTGTGAAAAGGACGGGACCGTACGGTCTCTATTCAACGGGAAACGATGAAGCGCTGCTTCTTGACATATTCATAAAATATATGTTAGATTCATTGCACCTTGTTTCACAAAACGAAAAGGAGGCAATGCAATGTCGAAGAAATTTTTAAGCGTTCTGCTCCTTCTGATCGGAATCACCTGTGAAGCGGCTCTGGGCTGCACCGTTTTTGGCGTCGGAAAGAATGTGTCCGCGACGGGGCACGCCATGGTTTCGCATTCCTGCGACTCCATGTCGGACACGTTTCAGCTGCACCTGATTCCCGCCGCGTCGCATGAAGCGGGCGCTGAGCGCTTTTTGCTCAAAGAAGGCAAAGGCTGCGACGCCGGCGCCGATCCCGGCGTGATCGGCAAAATCCCCGAAGTTCCGCAGACCAATCAGTATCTGACCAGCCGCTACTCGTTCCTCAACGACAAGGGACTGGCCATGGGCGAATCGACCATGACGATGACCGCCGACGACAAACGCAGCGAAAAAGTGCTGGAAGTCATGGAAACCAACGCTTTCGGCATGACGAACTGCCATATCGTTCAGGACATCGCCCTCGAACGCGCCGGCACCGCCCGCGAGGCCGTAAAGGTCATCGGCGATCTGATCGACGAATACGGCTGGTACGAGGCCGGCGAGACCATGCCGATCACCGACGGCGACGAAGTATGGATCGTCGAAGCCTACGGCAACAAGATGTGGGCCGCCTGGCGCGTGCCCGACGACGAGATTTTCGTGGCCGCGAACCGCGCCCGTCTGCGCGAACTCGACCTGACCGATACGGAAAACGTCGCCTACGCTCCCGGCATGGTCGAGTACGCCGTCGAGCAGGGCTTCATCGACGCCAAAGACGTGAACATGAAGAGCTTCAGCCCCGCCGACGTGTTCTATCCCACGCTGCGCCTTTACTCCGCGCTGCGCGAATGGCGCGCGCTCACCCTCTTCGCACCCTCCCTCAAACTCGATCCCTACGCCCACTATTTCCCCAAGTCGGTCAAGCCCGACAAACCCGTCACCGTCGCCGACCTGTTCCGTATTTACGGCGACTGGTACGAAGGCACCGAGTTCGACCTCAGCAAAGGCCCCGCCGCCGGTCCCTACGGCAATCCCAACCGCTACCGCAAAGAGATCAAACTGGGCTGGAACGACAACGAATTCCCCCGCGCCATCAACGACTACCGCCACACCTACGTGCAGATCTGCGAGGTCGATCCCACCCTGCCCGAAGCCGTGCGCGGCATCGTCTGGTTCGGTTACGGCGCCGCCGACACCACCTATCTGACGCCCTTCTGGGCCAGCATGAAAGCTCTGCCCGAGCCCTTCACCACCGGCACGCGCAAAGGCCCCTTCGACCCCAAGTCCGCCTGGTGGGAGTGCATCCGCGTGCAGCACATCGCCGAACTGCGCTACCAGGACATCCGCAAGGAGATCATCGACTACCGCACGCCCCTCATGGAAGCCGATTACGTCAAGGCGCACGAGATTCAAAAGCAGGCGGCCGAGCTGATCAAAAACGGCCAGAGCGACAAAGCTCTCGACTTGATCACCGACTACGCCTGCGGCAACGCCGTCGCCCGCCACAAGGGCTGGAACGAACTGGGCAACCGTCTCTTCGCCAAATACTGCCTGAACGGCACCAACATGGAGTACAAAACCTATCCCGAAGAGTGGAGCCGTCTGATCTGGAAAGGCCCCTTCCTCCGTCCCGACGGCACCAAGTAACCTAAGAACGCAACGGAGAAACGAAGACACGGAGAAAAGCGAAAACGAAGACGACAACCGACACAAATCCCTGACGGGCGACGACCGTCAGGGGATTCTTTGAGCAATGAAAAGAGCCGATGGTCACGTTGATCATCGACTCTTTTTCTGTAATTGATCATTCAATTTTCGCTTTTCTCCGCTTCGCCGCTTCTCCGCAGTCGGTTCCGTTTAAAACTGACTGCGCCCGGCTCAATAACATTCGGTGAGGATGTCGAAAATCTCGCCGACGGTGAGCTGGCGGCAGCAGCCTTCCTTGATGTTGGTGCTGCGGGCGACGGCGTTGTAGAAGGAGCGGTCGGCGATGCCCATCTTGCGGAAGCTGTTGGGCAGGCCGACGTCAATCACGAACTGTTCCAGCGCGGCGATGCCGGCCAGCGCGGTCTCGCGGTCGTCGCCGCGGTCGGCTACGCCCCAGACGTTTTTCGCCCAGCGCGCGAAACGCTGCGGCGCGGCCTTGTAGAGGTGACGGTAGAGGATCGGCTGGATCACGGCCAGCCCCATGCCGTGGTTGCAGTTGGTGTACGCGCCGACCTGATGCTCGATCTGGTGGGCCTGAAAGTCGGTGACTTTGCCGATCTTGAGCAGACCGTTTTCGCTCACGGCCGCCGCCCACATCAGCTCGCCGCGCACGCGCAGATCGCCCGGATCTTTCACGAGGGCGCGCGTGCTGCGGATGACGTGGCGCATCATGGCCTCGGCGATCTCGTCGGTGAGGTTGTCGTCGAGCGGCTTGCCGAAGTAGCTCTCCATGCAGTGCGAGAGCGTGTCGAACGCGCCCGAAAGGACCTGCGCCCTCGGCGCGGAGAGCGTATAGGCGGGATCGAGCGCCGCGAAGGACGGCGCCGCGCCGGTCATGCTGCCCTTGATCTTCTTCTCTTCGTTGGTGATCACGGCGATGTCGTTTTGCTCGGAGCCGGTACCGGCCACGGTAACGACGACGCCGAGGGGGATGAACTGCGCCGGGGCGGCCTGAAAGCGGAACTTCATCTCCCACAGGTCTTCGTCGGTCAGGGCCTGAGCGGCCACGACCTTGCAACAGTCGCTCACCGAACCGCCGCCGACGGCGAGGATCAGGTCGACGCGCTTCTCGCGGGCCAGGCGCGCGCCCTCCCGGACTTTGGCGTACGTCGGGTTGGGCATGATGCCGCTGAACTCGACCACGTCTTTATTGGCTTCGCCCAGAAGCTTCATGACCGTACCGTAGACGCCGTTTCTTTTGACGGAGCCGCCGCCGTAGGCGAGCATCACCGTACGGCCGTACTTGGGGAGTTCGGCCCGCAGCGCGCGGACGGCGGCGTCCGCGCCGAAATAGGTGACGGTCGGATAGGAAAAGACAAAATCGCGCATGAGAAAGACCTCCTTTGCAGATCGGGATCGTTTGCACCTATCGTCAGTTTAAGGGGAAAGCCGCGCAAAGTCCACCGCCAGGATGTCGCGGCGTGAAGAAAAAATCGCCGCCGTCTGCGGCAAAAGAGGAAACGTTTTTAGCGTTCCACGTGGAACATTTTTCTTCGTTCATGTATTTACAACGAGTCAAAAAGCATGTCATACAAATGATATCTTTTTCGCGGCTTAGCGGCGACTTTTATTCCGCGAGGACTCAAAGCGGATTGACGTGGACCATCACGTGCTTGACCTGCGGAAAGTTCGTTTCGACCGCGTCATGGACCCTTTCGGCGACGGCGTGGGCGGCGGCCAGCGAACAGCGGCCGTCCACGCCGATCTCGATGTCGACGTAGACGCGGCTGCCGAACTCGCGCGTGTTCATCAGGTCGATGCGGCGCACGCCCGCCTGAGCGGCCACGCACTCGCGCAGCGCCCATTCGGTAGCCTCGTCGCAGGCGTGATCGACCATCTTGTCGGTGGCGTCCTTGAAGATGTCGATCGCCGCTTTGACGATGAACAGACAGATGACGAGGCTGGCCGCCGGTTCCAGCACCGGAGATCCCATGCGCGCGCCGCCGATGCCGATCAGAGCGCCCACCGACGACAGCGCGTCGGAGCGGTGATGCCACGCTTCGGCTTTCAGCGCCGTGGAGTCGATGCGCCGCGCCCGCAGCCACGTGTACCAGAACATCGACTCCTTGACGGCGATCGACAGGGCCGCCGCGAAGAGCGCGATGCCGCCCGGCTGCGGCATGTTCCGGTACGCGCCGCTCCAGATCTTTTCCACGGCGCCCCAGCCGATCAGCAGTCCGACCGCCGCCAGGATGCCGCCGAGGATCAGCCCCGCCACGCATTCGAGCCGCTCGTGCCCGTAAGGATGCGAGCGGTCCGACGGCCGCGCCGAGACCTTGACTCCCGCGACGACGATGACGCTGCCGAGGATGTCGGACGTAGAGTGGACGGCGTCGCTGATCATGGCGCCGGAATGCCCGATCGCGCCGGATGCGAACTTGAACGCCGCCAGCAGCAGATTGCCCGCGCCGCAGACGAC
This sequence comes from Pyramidobacter sp. YE332, assembly GCF_033060595.1. Taxonomy (NCBI): domain Bacteria; kingdom Thermotogati; phylum Synergistota; class Synergistia; order Synergistales; family Dethiosulfovibrionaceae; genus Pyramidobacter; species Pyramidobacter sp. YE332. The sequence goes on from NZ_CP133038.1 coordinate 2,730,371, forward strand.
GGAGACGCGCGTGGCGATTTTTTCGAACTGAGTTTTTTCCGGCGCGTCGGCGCGCGTTTCCCGATTCATGACAATTTCCTCCTGAACGGATGGTTTCATGAGATCCGCCCGCCTCGCGGAGCACGAAAAAATCCGCGGGACGCGCTCGAATCGCTTCCGTCCCGCGGATCGTCGTCCGCTGCCGCGCCGCGGCGGCCCGGCCCGCTCCCCGAGGGGACGGCCTGTTCAGTTTATGCTGTGTTGAAGGCCGTGTCAAAGCCTTGAATAAATCTTAACAACCGGCCTCGGGATTAGTCAAGGCATATCGCCGCGCGCTTGCCGGAACGAGGGGGCGCCGCTATAATGAACGACAAAATCCCGCCGCGCCGCGGCGCGGACATCGCCCAGAGGAGGGGCCCCTTATGAACAGATTGAAACTGATCCGTCCGGACGCGGCGCACGAAGCGCAGGTCATGGACTACCGCCGCGTTTTTCTGGAAAACGGCGAATATTTCGCCGGCTGCGCCGGGCTCGAAGACGTCGAAAACTACGCCGAGTGGCTCGACTTCGAAAACCGTCTTTCGAAAAAGTACGGCGACGGCTACGTCCCCTCCTCGGTGTTCCTCGCCGTGAGGACGGAGGACGAAACGCTCGCCGGCATCCTCGAGATCCGCCACCGCCTTACCCCTTTCCTGCTCCGCTACGGCGGGCACATCGGCTACAGCGTCCTGCCCTCGCAGCGGCGCCGGGGCTGCGCCACAGAAATGCTCCGCCTCGCCCTGGAAGAGTGCCGGAAGCTGGACCTCGATCGCGTGCTCCTCACCTGCGACAAGGCCAACGTCGCCTCTGCGCGCACGATCGCCGCCAACGGCGGCGTGCTGGAAAACGAGATCGAAGACGACGTCGGCATGGGGCGCTCGGGCACGATCCAGCGCTACTGGATCGCCGTCGAGTGACGCCCGTTCGCCGGGAAGGAGACCGCCCATGCTCGACCATATACGCACCGCCGGCACGGAAGACTTCGGCGCGCTCTGGCGCTTTTACGAAGACGTCTGCCGCGCCCAGGAACGCGACGAATACGGGCCCGACTGGCACCTCGGCGTCTATCCCGCCGCCGCGGACCTGAAAGGACACGTCGCCGCCGGCGAGATCCTCACCGGCTGGAAAGACGGCCGCCTCGCCGCCGCCATGGCCGTTACCGGCGGCGAGGACGAGATGTACCTCGGCGTGCCGTGGCCGCTGGGCGCGCCTCCCGAACAGGTCGCGGCGCTGCACCTTTTCGCCGTCCACCCGGACTTTCGCGGCCGGGGCGCGGCGCGGGAAATGCTGGCATCCCTGTTCGAGCGCGCCCGCGCGCGAGGCCTGCGCGCCGTTCACCTCGACGTGATCGAAGGCAACCTGGCCGCCGAAAAACTCTACCTCGAAGCCGGCTTCGCCTTTGCGGGAACCCGGCGCGTCCACTACGACGACCTCGGCGACACCATCGTGCGCCTCTTCGAATACGCGCTGTAAAACAAAGGCCGCCACGAAGACGCGGAGGCACGGAGAAAAACAAAAGAAAGGGCGGGACTGTCGCTTCGCGGCAAAGTCACCATAATTGAAGATCAGTACCGACAAAAAGGCACGACGCCCAATCGAGCGTCGTGCCTTTGACGCAATGTCAAGCCAGTTCCGTTTTTCGCGGTGAAGCCGCGGTAAGGTCTTTGACTTTCTCCGTGCCTCCGTGGCAGCTTTTGTTTCCGCCGTTCGGTTTTGACGAAGCTACTTTCTTTCCCCCCGACGATGGTTTAGTCACCGTCACTACCGGCAGCTTGGGGAATTTCGGCGTCTTCCGGTTCATCTCTCTCATCACCGCAGAAGTGAAGTCAAGCCGCGGATCGACCGTGAGGAACAACTGCCGCCCCATCACCGCCTGATACCTGGCGTTCTTCTTGCGCCAGATCTCCGCCTCCGCCGTGTTCTCGCGGCCGCGGTACAGTTCCCGCAGATCATCGTACCCCTTCTGCAGCACCTTCTGCACCGCCTTCAGATGCTCCTGCCCCTTCCTGCCGGGGAGCGACTGATCGAGAATCCGCTCCGCGTTCACCACGGCGATCTCAGTACCCCGCGCCGTTCCGGCCATAGCCGCCACCAACAGAACGAGAAACGCCAAACGTTTCATGTCACGCAACCGCCTTTTGCCTCGGCAAAACGTGCTGCGGCGCCGCACGGCGCCGCTCCCGTCGGAAAAAGGCAAACATTCCTTCCGCTTCCCGAAAAAACAGAACTCGTTCCCCATACCACAAGAAAGGCGGCAGGCCATGACGCCGCCGCCCTTCGCATCCGACGATAAAGGTTACTTTCTTCTGGAGTCCTCCAGCATGCGCTCGAGTCTCTCCACGCGCTCCTGCATCGTCGCCTTCAGCTCGGCAATCTCGTGAGCCTGTGACGCCACCTGAGCCTGCAGTTCGGCGTTCTCCTTCTGCATCACGTAAATGCTGCTGATCGGGCCGGAACGGTAGCGCTCCGGGATCGCATCGCGCTCCGCCTTGCGCCCGATCTTCCAGGTAAAGCCGGCGTTGGCCATCGACTCGCCGTGGTCGGCGATTGCCACGCCCGCGTGCACCATGAAATCTTCTTTGAGATAATGGGCAAAGCCAAGCGCCAGAGCCCATTCGCCCCGGTAGCTGCCGAAGCCCGCCATCAGCTGGCTGGGAGCGATCGGGTCAAACTGCATCGGCTTCAGCCCCGACAGCGCGGAGCTGAGCGCGCCCACGTTCTTGATGTCTTTTCTCAATTCGCCCATCTGATTATAGACATTGTCGAAGTTGTCGTATACTTTGCCGAACTCACGGTCCACGGCGCTGAGCGCGTCGCCGACATTGTCGTAAGCGCCGCCGCGGATGATGTAGCTCGGCGCGGAAACCGTGCCGTCGGCGTTGACCGCGGAGCCGCCGCCGAAGTGGTTGGAAACGCTCGACGAGAGGCCCCAGAGCTGGGAACCGTTGATCGCGTCGGTACTTGTCTCGCTAACGTCCCCGGCTTTGACGTTTTCGATCTTATTGCCCGCGGCGTCGAAGCCTTTGGCCGTTACCCTGCCGGCGAATACGGGCGCTTCCGCCATCCGAAGCTCGAGCCTGCCGTCTGTCGCCGCCGTCTTGAGATTGTTGCCGCTGTACTCCCCCGCCGTCGTGGCGCCGCCGTAGATCTTGAGCTTCTCGCCCAGTTTGCGGTCAAGCTCGTTCCCTTCGTTGTCAATAAAGGTCAGCGGCGTGTCGGCCAGAACCTTGAGCTGGTCTTCCGTCGCCGCCTGGCCGCGCACAATGGCGCTGGGATCCCAGGTCGTGTTGCTCAGCCCGGTGATCGTGCCAGCAGTCCCCGTACCATTAATCGTGATGCCGCCGATCTTTGCCGTACCGTCGCCGATGGTCGTGTTGCTGCCAATCTTCAGACCATCCTCATCCAACGTATTGATACCGGCCTTCAAACTACCCTCGGGAGTCAGGTCGACGTTTTTGGCCAGAGCGATGGTAACATTGCCCGTCTTCGCTCCGCCGCCGATAGATTGATTCAATCCAATCGTAAGATTGGAATCCGATGATGTGAAATTAACATTGTCACCGTTTTTCACATCAAACGATTGATTGCCAACCCTCAGCTTCCAGCTCTGCATGGCGCTGCTGGCCTTGTCCTCGACTGCCTTGAGCTGGGCATAGTTAACCGCGTCGGTGTCTTCCGTACCGGCGAGCACATTGACAATCTTATTGTCGGTAGCGTCGAAGCCTTTGGCCGTCACTGTACCGTCAAAAGTGGGAGCGTCAACAACGTTGATCTTGTTGTCGCCGATGGTAATATTCTTCCCCGCATTGGCCGAGCTGATGCCGCCGCCCAGGCCGCTGACTGTGACATCACCATTCGGGGCCTGTGTTACCGTGGCACCCTCAAAGATCAGCTGCGCAGATGGATTGCCGCTCGTCAACAACTCCTTCGAGGTAGAACCACCAACAATATAAATACTATTATTCGCATATCCTGCGCCGACCGTGAGTAGAGCCGAGCTCAGGGCCAATGCGGCAACAATGCCGGCTTTTCGCTGCCTGTTTCTGTAAATCCTTGTATTTTCTGCCATGTGTTCTTCCTCCTGAAAGTTCTTCCAACTCAGCGTCGCGGTGTTGGCGCGGCGTTGTTTCCACGCGGACGGGCCGCGGTCTTCCCAAAGAGCGTCCTGCGGCGCGGCGCCGAAGGCCGAAGCGAAGGGGCCTTCCGGCGGCGCAGTGCGTAAGCTGGCTGTATGGTTGCGGCATCGCCTCCTTGCAGCGCATGATGACGAACTCGCCGCACGGGGCGGCGTTTTTTCGACCGTTTTCGCTACGAGAGGGTTTCGCGCCGGATCACGGCGACGGCGTCGCCCTGGCTGCGCAGCCAGAAGTCGATGCCGGAGCCGAACGCTTCGGCGGCGATGGTATATACGCCGTCTTTCTGCTTCAGGACTTTTGCCGTGGGCAGACGGTCGAGGGCGGCTTCCGCGCCGGAGGTCCGGCAGGTGAAAATGACGCGCTGCAGGCGACCGCCGGACATAAACTGAATACGCTTGCGCAGTTTGTTCTCTTCAAAGCGGTCTCTGTAGGGAACGCCGAAGGTCCCTCCGAGGACCTTCAGATTGATGATGCGGTCGACGCGGTAAATGACGGGAAAATTTTCGCGAGGCCCGCCCAAGTCGCGGCGGATCTCTTCGTCGTCGATGAAGACGGCCACGTAGAAGTAGTATTCGGAGAACATGACGGCCACGGGGCGCAATTTGCGCGTAACGAAAGTTTTATCTTTAGGGAGTCGATACTCGATTTCGATGTAATGCCGGTCGCGGATAGCCTCGCCGATGGCCCAAAGTTTGTCGATAAAAGCGCGGCGATGACGCAGCTCGACATAATGAAGGGCCTCGTTACGGATCAAGTCCTCGATCCGTTTGCGCTCTTCCTTCGGAACGGAACTGTCGATCAACTTCTGCAGCACGGCAAGCATCTCGCGCCGGGCAAAGGCGCGGCTGTCCAGCAGAATTTGCAGACGGCAAGGATTTCGCTGTTGCTCAGTTTGATGTTTTCGCTCCGTCGCAGGCGATAGCCTTTGCTGCGCCGGTCATATACAACGTCGTTGAGTATCTCGCCTTCGGCCGCCGCGTTGGACAGATAGGCTCTGAGATCGTCGATGTCGCGCTGAATGCTGCGTGCGTTGACGCAGAAGCGCTTGGCCTCGTCGTTCTTGTTGACGGTGGAGCCGCCCATCAGGCGTTGGTAAAGGCTTAATACGCGCTGTATCTTGTTTCGACTTCCTGACTGTTCCATGCCCCTCTCCTTTCACGGAACTCTTTTTTCGCCATTATAGTGTTTCGCTATGACAGCTTCTGTCACTTAAAATTGAAATAAAAATTTTCCGCTGAGTTTTTGCGAAACATGCGCCGGAACAAGAAAGGCACGTTCTCGATTCTTACGGCAAGCCAGCGCCGCGGCTCTGGGCAACATAAGGTTTTCTGGAGAAGGAAAGCGCGGAACAACGGTTTCTTCGTCACGGATACGGTCGTGAATCCGGCCCGGAAAGGGAGAAATAGAAATTGCGATTCTGCCGGAGAAGAAACCGCAAGGATTGTGAGAACGCAAGAGGCGTTTTTAGAAGTTCCGCCATTCGGCCGAGAACGCGTTTTCGCATTGGAAGCGTCGGCGCTGGCCCCAGGCGCTATGCCAAGAATGCCCTTCTTTATTATTGCCGGGCACGACATAACGCCTGATACGACGCGGTTGGGCGGCACGGCGATAAAAACGAAAAACACAGCGCCCTGACAGTGTCTGTCAGGGCGCTGTGTGATGACGCGCGCTTTTTTCGCGGCGGCTGAAAATCAGCCGAGTCTTTTTTCCATCAGCTCAGTCAGCTCGGCCATGGCGGCGTCGATGGCGCTCAGGGCGGCGTTCATGGCGGCGCGTTTTTCGGCGGCGTAAGCCTCGTCCTTGATGCCGAGCAGGTTGATGCGCACGTTGTAAGCGGCGCAGGTGCCGGCGGCGCGGGCGAACTGGCCGGCGGTGCCGGCGTCGCTTACGGCGTTGACGTTGCCCTCCCGCACAGCCACGAGCGCCAGCTTGGCCACCTCGGCGCAGAGGTTCAGCGTGCGCAGCGGCACTTCTACGGTGCTCTTGGCGGCCTCCTGCATAGCGGCCCTGCGGGCGGCTTTCTGTTCGTCGGTGTCCTTGGGCAGTTTCATGGCGGCCATGAAGTCGTTGAAGGCCGCGGTGTCCTCGTCGATCAGCTTCAGCAGCGTTTCGGCGTATTTCTTGCCCTTGGCGCAGAGCGCGTCCATGTCGGCCTGGACGGCGGCGTACTTTTCGCGGCCGCGGGTGAGCTCGCCGACCATGGAGACGAGGCCGGCCGCCAGCGCGCCGCCGAGCGCGGCGATGCTGCCGCCGCCGGGCGCAGGCGAGTTGGAAGCCAGTTCCGTGACGAAAGCGGGAAGAGTCATCTCATGAAGGATCATCGCGGGAGCCTCCCTTAGTCCTGCTGCATCAGGTCGAGCAGCTTCAATTCGAGCACCTGCTCGTTGTGGAAGTCGTCGACCTGCAGGTAGTAGGCGGCGCTGTCGAGCATGGCGCCGGCGGGATCATGCCGTAAACTTCGGTGCCGTTGACGGTGACGCCCCAGCGGGCCGCTTCCATGCGGATGAACTCGAGCACGCGGTACATGGCCGTTTTCTCGTAATCGACGAGATTCATGGAGACCTGAACGAGGCCTTTCTCGGCAGGTCGACGCCCATGCCCTTGACGCAGGAGAAACCGCCGTTGCTGGCGCGGACGCGCTTGCCGATGATCTTGGCGATTTCCACGTTGGTGGTGTTGAGGTTGACGTTGAAGGCGACCAGGAACTTGCGCGCGCCGATGGCGGTGCCGCCCGCGGTGGGATGCAGCTCGTTGGGGCCAACGTCGGCGGCGCGGGTCGGGTCGGTCTTGACGAGCTCTTTCAGAGCTTCGTACTGGCCCTTGCGCACCTGCTCGAGGCGGGTGCGGTCGGGCGCACGGACGACGCTTCGTAATAGAACACAGGCACTTTCAGCTCGTCGTAGAAGCGCTGCGCGAACGTGTGCGACAACTCGACGCATTCGTCCATGGTGATGCCTTTGATAGGCGTGAAGGGATCACGTCGACGGCGCCCATGCGAGGATGCGCGCCCTTGTGGGTGTTCAGGTCGATGTTGGCGACGGCAACTCTGCCGGCCTCGATCAGGGCGTCGCAGATGGCGTTCGGTTCGCCGCAGAGCGAGACGACCAGACGGTTGTGGTCTTCGTCGGCACGGTAATCGAACAGATAGCAGCCTTTGCGGTTCTTGAACGGGGCGACGATCGCCTCGATGACGTCCTTGCGCCGTCCTTCACTGAAATTGGGACGCATTCGATCAGTACAGACATGTGTGACAAAACCTCCTCGATTTTACGAAAATACCTCCCGCCGTCGCGGACGGCTGATTCAACCGATATTACACCTCCGGCTCGGCCGCGGCCGCCGTCATCGCGGCGACTTCCTCGCGCAGCGGCGCTCCACGTCGCGCTCCACGTCCAGCCCGAGCAGACGGCCGTCTTCCATGGTTTTGCGCCCGCCCACGTACACGTCGCGTACCATGCCGCTCCTGACGACTTGCAGGTCGGCCCAGCCGCCCACGCCGAGGGCGCCGATATATCCGGCGCCGAAGTCGAAGCGCTGGCGGCCGAAGCCTTCGATCACCCGCGGATCGATCTCGCCGCGGTAGCGCGCCTTGAGGAACTCGCGCTCGCCCTGCACGTTCAGATCGTCGTTGCTGGCCTCGCCGTCGGTGCCGCACCACAGAGGGATCCCGAGGCCAGCAGCGCCGGCACGTCGGGAAGCCCGTCTTGACGCGCGCGTTCATGCGCGCGTCGAGCACGACCTTCATGCCGTTGCGGGCAATGAGGCGGCGTTCTTCGTCGTCGAGCCAGCAGCAATCCGACAGGATCACGTGCGACAACGACGGCACGCGCCCCTCGTCGAGCAGGCGCTGCAAAAACACCATCGGCCGGCAGCCGTGCCGCTTCAGCGACAGATCCACGTCGCCCCGATCCTCAGAAAGATGGAACTGCACGGACGGCGCAGTTCCCAGCCCAGCGCGATGCCGCGCGCGATCGCGGCTTCCGTGGAGGCGTGCATGCTGTGCAGCGCCGGACAGATCATCAGCGCCTCGTCTTCGAGCGCCGTCAGCTCGCGCAGATACCGCTCCGCCGTTTCCGGCGTCTCGTAATAGGAGCGCTGCGAGGCTTTTTTGCCCGCGGAGGCGTCTTCGTTGACGACGTCGTAATTCATGCGGCCGAAGACCAAACGGATGCCTACCGACCGCGCCGCCGCCAGCACCTCGCGGTCCAGCTCGTTGCCGCGCCCGCCGTGCAGATAATAACTCGCCATCACGCTCGTCGTACCGAAAGCCATCATGCGCGCGAAGGCCCGCTCGCAGGCCAGACGCACCCGCCGCGGCGTCATCGCCGTGGAATAGCGGTAGATCGTGTGCCGGCACCACGTCCCGAGATCCCAGCTTTTGTCGGCGATATCGGTGTAGATCGACTGCTCGGGATGAGAATGGGCGTTGAAAAGCCCCGCCCGGATCACGGCGGCGTCCGACGGGCATTTGCCCGCGCCGCCGAGCGGCGTCAGTTCGGTCACGAGGCCGCGCTCGTCCCACCCGATCCGTCCGTAAAAGACCGACGCGCCGTCGTCGATCCAGCCCGTGAGCTGAACCATGGTCATCACTCCTTCGAAAAAATCTTTTACGAAGTTCCGTTTTCCCGCGGCCGCCCTGAAATTTTTCGGTCAGGCGCGCCGCCGACACGTCCCTGTTGTCATTTAAACATTTTATTATCAACTATGCAAGTCTCCGGCCCTGCGCGGCTTTCCGCAACGAATGGCGTTTTCCTCGCCGGCGGCGCGGCGCGTTACCGCCTTTCAAGTGATTTTATGCCGTGAATTTTCCATTGTATTGAATCTAACAATATGATAAAATTTTTTCGATTTCAAGATTTCGATCCATTCGGACCGTGCGGCCCGAAAAATATCTTTTGATCCAGGAGTGATGTCAATGTCGTGGAGTTTTGCCGAAAACGTTTTATCGCTCAAGTTCGACGCGCTGTGGACCACCGCCGTCGCCCTGCTGCTGCTCATCGTCGGCTATGGGCTGCGCCGCCGCCTGCGCTTTTTCGAAACGTTCTGCATCCCCGCGCCGGTCGTCGGCGGCCTGCTCATGGCCATCCTCGCCCTGGTCCTGCATCATAACGGCGGCGCCAGCGTCAAGTTCACCACCTCGCTGCAGTCGCCGATGATGCTGGCCTTCTTCACCACCGTCGGCATCGGCGGCAGCTTGGCGCTGCTGCGGCGCGGCGGCAAGGCGCTGATCGTCTATCTGGTCTTCTGCTGGATCCTCGCCGTCGTCCAGAACGGCGCGGGCGCGGCGCTGGCAAAGCTCTTCGCATCCATCCCGCCCTCGGCGTCATGGCCGGAGCCGTCTCGCTCGAAGGCGGACACGGCGCGGCCGCTTCTTTCGGCCCTCTCACCGAAAATCTCGGCGTCGCCGGCGCGGCCGCCGTCGCCATCGCTTCCGCCACTTACGGCCTGATCGCCGGCGGCCTGCTCGGCGGCCCGATCTGCAAATGGCTGATCGACAAAAACCACGTCGACATCCAGGCCAGCGACGACGCCATCTATCAAAAGAGCGCCGCCGAAGTCATGCACGAGGGCGGCAACAGCGAGGTCACCGCCGACGGCTTCATGAAATCGCTGTGCCTCGTGCTCGTCATCATGGCGCTCGGCTCGCTGCTTTCCGGCTATATCGCCCGCTTCACCAAGGGAACGAACTTCAGCCTGCCCGGTTACGTCACCGCCATGTTCGTGGCCGTGATCTTCCGCAATCTCAACGATCATCTCCATCTGGTCAAGATCAACACCCGCTGCGTCGACCTGATCAGCGACGTCGCTCTCGGCGTGTTCCTGACCATGGCGATGATGAGCCTGCGCATCTGGGATCTGTACGATCTGGTCCTGCCGCTGATGGGCATCCTGCTGTTCCAGACGCTGCTGATCGCGACGCTCGGCGCCCTCGTGCTGTTCCCGCTGCTGGGCAGGGATTACGACGCCGCCGTCATGTGCGCCGGCTTCGTCGGCCACGTCTGGGCGCCACGCCCAACGCCGTCGCCAACATGGGGCCGTCTGCGAACGCTACGGCGTGATGTCGCACAAGGCGTTCCTGATCGTGCCGCTCTGCGGCGCGGTGCTGATCGATCTGGTCGGGCTGCCCAACATCGTCTGGTTCATCAACTGGTGCACGGCCGCGGCCAAGTAACTCGGAATTTTTGGAATCCTGCAAGCACGCTTCGGCAGCAGAGGCACCTATGTCGGGTCTGGGTGACCCAAAAAGGAGATCGTCCAATTGAGAAAAGCGGTATTTGCGATCCTGTCAGTCGTCATGTTCTGTCTGCCGGCATGCGGAACGGAGGAAGCCCGAGCATGCAGAGGCGCGCGCTGGGTTGAAGCCCAACGCATCTGGCTGACTCCTTTCTATTATAAGAACAGCATCGACGGCTTCCACTCAAACGCTGGAACTTGGGACTCCGACACCAAACTCTATGGCGTCACGTTGGGCTACAGCAAGCTCACTCCCGCAGGTCTGCTGGGGGCCGTTCTCAACCTCGGCAGGTACGACGCTCAAGGAAGGCAGGCTGACGGCAGCAGCGCGGAGGGCAACGTCGCCGGCTTCGGTACGTTTTTCGGCACGCGGCTGGGCACGTGGAACGTCACGGCCAGCCTGTCGCATCACTGGCTGGACGGCAATCTGCGCGGTTCGGTGCGCGGCATTCCTTTTCAGTCCGACGCGGTGAAGGCGCGCATTTTCACGGCGGGCTGAAGGGGTCGTTTTGGGGCTGCATCGTACAGGCAGTCTCAAGGTTACGCCATTTCTCGGCGTCAACTACGCCATTACGGCGAGGACGCCTTTACTGTCTCGATAGCGGCTCGTCCCCTGATCGACACGGGCAGCGGCTCATTCAGCCAATGGACATTTCCTCTCGGGCTGCATTTGGACTGGGATGCCGCGCATACGCCGACGGGCTGGTCGCTCAGACCGTCGCTCGAGCTGGCTACGTGCGCGCGGCCGGCGATGTGGACTTCCGCACCAAGCTGCGCCGCATATCGGGCGGCGCAGGCGCAGTGGATTTCAACACGGCGATGGCCGACGAAACAGTTCCGCGCCCTTTAAACTCGAAGCTCAGAAAAAATGGTTTCGCTGGGCGTCAAACTAAGCGGCACGCTGAGTTCCCACCAGCACAGCTTCGGTGCCGCTCTGACGGGGAAGTGGCAGTTTTAGTTTTCGCTTCCCGGCTGAAAAAACAGACGACGGGCATCGTTTTCCAAGACCCGTGAAGCACTGATACTAATTCTTGATAGAAAGTATTAACATAGTTTCCCGGGCGCTGCGGGGAGTTCAGTCGCTCAGACTATTTCGACCGCTGTACGGTCTGCGCAGCTCGCTTATGAATCTCCCCCGCAGCGCCTCTGTATTCGGCATTTAATGAGAAATAGTATGGGATCTTTGATTGGATCAAGAACCGCGAGTCCTTCGCCGTTCCGCCGCGCCTCGGACTCCTCCCGTCACATGACAAAAATGCCCGCGCTAACGGTTGACATGTTAGCGTCGGGCATTTATTTCACTCCGCGCGGAAGAAAAACTTCCGCCGCCTCTTTTTTCATGGCGGCGTCCCGTGGACGTGGAGGCCGCTCTGTTTCGATTACTCGGTGTTCAGCAAAACCGCGGTGGCGCGCTCGGTCACTTCCGCCTCGAGCGGGTTGTTCGGCGCGTCGTCAAAAACCGCGCCGGCGCCATTTTTCGGGGAGTTGCTCTTGGCCTGAAAAATGTTTTATGTCTGGCAGATACGACGAATCATCTTCTCTTTTTGCAGAAAATTCCCGCAGCGCCTCCAGCGACAGATGTACATAATTCCGCCGCGGATCCGGCAGCACGGAACGAAAACCAAGCCGCCGCGCCAGCGCGCAGAAACGCGCTTGTTCGCGGCCCGATCGCCACGTCGGCCGCCTGGCCGGTCAGATGCCGGCTATGCGGCACGCCGCCGACGCGGGCGTTATGGCGGGGGCAGCGCCGCCCGCTGGTAAAGGTCAGGCGCTTTTTCCAGCTCGCCTGAAGCTCTGCCAGCTTCTTCAAAAAACGGCGTCCATGCCTGCCGCGCCACAGCAGCGGCAGCACAGCGATTCCATCTGGCGGGCGTCCAGTTCCGCCAGAGCCGCAGCATGCGGCTCGCTTCCGCTGTCGCCTCGGGCGGCGCCCGGCGTGCCGCCCGATTCTCCCGTCAAAGCGGGACCACGAGCGCCGCCAGAGCGACCAGCAGCTTCACACCTCCATCACGATCACCTCCTTCCGCGTGAAGTCCTCGCACGAGGGCATATAAAAGAGTGCATTTCGAACGATATAAATACAAACAGATCGATCAAAACGACGCGAACCGACAGTGCCGCACAAGGCAAACGCGGCGAAAGCCCGGAGATGAAAGGCGGGGGACGGATTCTGCGTTGATTTTTCGCCATCATCAGGTATCATCACTTTCAATAATACAGAGCCGCCGTGCAAGCCGTTTTACGGTGGCGTGGCGCGCGGTGGGAAATCAATATGACCAAGGGGAATCAGGATGAAAGGACTCAAAAGGCAGCTACTGATAGGGCGGCACTCGTCGTGTGCTCGCCGGCGTCGCCGGAGGCGTTTACGGCACACGGCTGAAGACGGTCGCGTCGATCCGGCGCATCACTTCTACGACTCCGGCTACAATCTCTACCGTATGAACGTCGGTACGACTACCGTCTCGACGATGTCATCGCGTCCGGCATCGCCGACGACCAATCGATCGTCGACGCTACGATGTCGGAAGCGCTTCCTTTCCTGCCGCTGCGCCTCAAGGCGCCGAATGCGCTTTCAGCGTCAAGACGCCGACGGCGACGCGCTGATGGGGCGAAACTACGATTTCAAAACAACACTTCGGCGATGCTGGTCTACGCAACGCTGAAAGACGGCTACAAATCGGTCGCTTTCGCCGCGCTTGACAACCTCATGCCAATGCTCCCGATCAAAGCCTCAAAGCCAAACTCTCATGCCTGGCCGCTCCCTTCGTCTGTCTCGACGGCGTCACGAAAAGGGCGTCTCCATCGCAGTGCTGACGCTCGACAGCCCGCCGACGCGCCAGCACACCGGCAAGCCTGTCATCGCCACCACGCTGGCCATTCGCCTCGTGCTCGACAAGGCGGCCAGCACCGCCGAGCGGTCAAGCTGCTGGAAGCTTACGACATGTTCGCCACCAGCGGACCGATTATCATTCTACATCACCGATGCCGCCGGCGACGGCCGCGTCGTCGAGTTCGACTGTCTCGACGAAAAGCGTCGCTTGTCGCCACGCCCATGCGCGCCATCACGAATTTTTACGCGCTCTACAAGGACAAAGTGCTGCCCTATCAGAGAACGGCGTATTCGGACGCGGCCGCGACGCTACGACACCATCGAGAAGATCCTTACCGAGCACGAGAACAACGTCACGCCGCAGATCGCCTGGAAAGCCCTCATCGACGCCTCGCAGGCTCCAAAGAGGGGACGTGACCAGCAACAGCAGTGGTCCGTCCTTTACAACAACACGCAGTTGACCGCCGAGATCGCGATCCGCCGCGACTGCAGACCGTACACACTACAGTCTGAAGACAAACGAACTCCAATAACCTGCGACGGGCCTGATATTATTTCTACTTAAAAGCCGAACGCAAGAGCGCTGCGGGAGATTCACAAGCGAGCTGCGCAGCAGTCGAGCTCCTTCTGAGCGACTGAATTCCCCGCGGCGCCCAGAAACTATGTTAATACTTCTATCAAGAATTAGTACGAAGGATTATGAAGGGCTTCTTTATCCGTGCCTGAAAACGAACGCAGGCGGAGCGAACGGGTATCGTTCGCTCCGCCTGCGTTTCGGAAGGTCGGCAGATTCTTCGCAGCGGCGCGTTCCACGCGGACACCGCCGCTCGACGTTTCTGTTTTCCCGGCGCCGCGGCGGACTGATTTCCTCTATCGGCCGAAGAGCGCCGCAATCTGCTTGACGGTGTCGTCGAAAACGACGCTGAAAGGTTCGCCGCGAAGAGGCGCTGGAAGGGACTCGGCTTGCGGGGAAGAAGTAGCCCACCGCGCCACGGCAACGACAACGACAGCCAGCCAGAACCAGAAGCGGCTCTTCCGCGGCGCTGTGTCTTTTCGGCGCCACGACCGCGCGCTTCGTCAACGCGCACGCGCTTGGGATCCGGTCTGCAGGCGTCTTCACGACGGCTTGGCTGTTCGACGGGACGGTCGCACCGCAGTAGGGCAAAAGTGCTGCTCGTCGTTTTCGAACTTCTTTCCGCAGGTGTCAGTAAATTGCCTTCTCATCTCTCCTTTGAAGTGATCCGGCAAACTGTTTTAGTTTTATGATCCGCCCGCATGCGTCCAGCAAGGACCGGATCAGCGCGTGCATTCGCAACAGCGGTCGCACTCGTCCAGCTCCTGCCGGGTGCATAATCGAGCGCGACGGCGCGTTGAGCCGAGGTCGGTAAGAACCCGCGGAGGCGCTCAATGTGCGCTTTTACCTCGTGATACGCGTCGAGATGGGCTGACGGCGCGCAATGCTTCGCGTGCACGGCAACGAAGGACGTGAGACGGAAGCGGATCCGCTTCGCCCATGGTGGCTGTCGTGATGACTCCCAGAATCGAAGTAATGAAGAAAACCGGCGGTCGTAACTCTGCTTCTTGCCGTCGATCATGCGCTTCTCCTGTGGCTGATGTGCTCACCTCCAGCTCGACGCGCTCGACCTGCCCAGAGGACGAGGTCGGGATTGACGGCCAGCAGGTCGTCATCGGCATCTTCGAGCACACGAAGGTCCCCCCGCTTCGTCGATCATCAGCCGCCCACCGTTACCGACTTCGCGCGAGCTCGAGAAGCCGCGCAGTTCTCGAGGTTACGTTCGCGGTCCCGAACTGTTCGTCGATCTGCGCCACCTCTCTCGCGGCGCTCATCGAACCATGCGAAAGCTCTGGCGCACTTCTTGCACAGATTGCCGTCCGCCAGCCTGCGATTGCCAAGCAGCCGATCTCGCCGCCGCAGATGGAACAGATCTTTTCTCGAAAAGTTGCCGAAGAGTCCCATCCCCATCTCCATCTCCCCTTGTCTTCCAGTTTGAAAGCTCCGCACATTCGCGCGCGGACGATCTTTCATAGTCGCATATACCCTATCCGCCGCCATTCCACATCGCCCGATCGGGTGAAATGCGAAAGATCCGCAAAAGACGCTCGAGATCGAACGCAACCAGAATCAACCACAACTGGTAAATCAGCCAGCTAATTCGCGCGTCCGTGAGGTGCAACAGCGGCTTTTGTCGGCCCATTCGTCGTCGTTGCTGCTTCAATTCGCGCGCTCTCACGGAGCGCGACGCGTTGTAGACCGCCAGCGCGACAGTCGTTCGCAGTGTTTCAATTCACGCGCTCCTCGCGGAGCGCGACCCTCCGGAATCAGCACGGCGCAAGCTCGGGCTTGCGTTTCATTCACGCGCTCTCGCGGAGCGCGACCTGTCAATACCAATAAAAAAGTCACCATAACTGCTCATTGAAAAGTCACCCCATCACACTCTCATCACAGCAGACACCTCGAAAGAACTCCCCATCGTGCCCCATAACAACGTCTACGCGAACGTACATTTATCCCGACTGTGCTATGATATCCCTGCCTTTGACGACGCCACGCCGCCATGGTGGTCCGGAGCGGCTTGTGCGCTTTCACAAGCCCGCTTTTCCGTTTCTTTGCCGATGCCTCATCGGAGTCGACTCGTTTTGACTTTCACCTCCTTCATCTCGATCCGTCTGCCCTTGGAAACACCCCAGATCCGCCCGGTCGACGTTTCACGCACCTCAACCGTCGTTTGGCCATCCCGAGGCAATCGTCCCCGCCGGAACGTACCGACGACCTCCGTAGGAGATCATGCCGCCGTGATCCGTCCTGCGAGATTCGCGACGCGCAAAGAGAAAATCCAAATCGACTTTTCCTTCCGGCTTCACATAAACGTCCTCTCCTCAGCCGGATTGACGGCAACTTCCGATTGTGCCTGGCGATGAGCTTGGGCAAAACCTCGTTGGCCGCCGTGATATCCGAGACGCCAAGCAGCCTCAGTCCCCGGCAGCCTGTCCTGCATCGTGTTCCAAAGACGTTCGACACGCCCCTTCGCCTCCGGCGTCAAGGCAAAGATCTGCCCGATCCAGATCCTTCAGCCCCGTCCGAACAACTTAACGGCTCTCCTTCCCCGCCTCATTCCCTTCATTTTCTTCATTCCTTTCATTCCTTTCATTCCTTTCATTCCCTTTAGTTCTTTCATTCCCTTCGATCCGATCCTCATCATCCTGCGCCCGTGCCTTGGAGAGCGGAAAATCGTATGCCGGTCGCTGTAAATCGCCATCGGCAGCCATACCCTCGATCCCCATCCCCAGCGCGGCGACATAGCCCGCCATACATTCGTTCTCAGTGAAATAGGCGCCAGTCACCATCCCCGTCGCATCGTCATATAAGCGTGCAGCGTCGCACGCCCGTCCCCCTGCCAAACATTCAAACGACGTGGCGTCAGTCTGCCACAACATCCCCGCGGCCACCTTCCGCGGTCGGGAACGGTGAAGCTTCGGCCGTCGCCGCACACTCTCTTGCTCCTGATCCCCTCGTCCTTCAGGATGCGGACGACACTCGAACGGCTGATCCTGATCCCCTCCCGTTCGTTCAGGCATTCCGCAAAGTGAGAGAAGTTGAAATCGTAATAGACCTCCTCATACGCCTTCAGCACCGACTCCCGAACCTCATCTCCGATCCTGCGCCGAGACGTTCTGCCGCGGTTGCCGTGAACAAGCCCCGCCCCCTGAGCGACGAACCTTCTTGATCCTGATGATTTGCCGTTGACAGAGCCCAGCTTTTCCGCCGCCTCCCTGTTCGTCATGCGTCCGTCGACAAGCGCTCCGATAATCCTGATACGATCCAGTTCCTTTGTGACAATGTCATTCGCTCCTGTTTCATGAACGGTATATCTCAGAGTGACATTTTCTTGGAACAGTTATGGTGACTTTATCACTGAACAACGACACTCGCGGAGCGCGACCTTGACAGTCAATTTCCTGTATGCTAAGATTCATGTTTCAATTCACGCGCTCCTCGCGGAGCGCGACCGCCGCTTTGAGGGTTATTCAGCGCGTAAGCGACGTTCAATTCACGCGCTCCTCGCGGAGCGCGACCGATCTTTCAGGTTATCCACGTGCGACGCCGATGTTTCAATTCACGCGCTCCTCGCGGAGCGCGACCGCTTTTTGCCGGGCTGGACGCCGAACGGCTGACGTTTCAATTCACGCGCTCCTCGCGGAGCGCGACCACAACGCCGAGACCCCCGGCGCGTCGCCGAAGTCGTTTCAATTCACGCGCTCCTCGCGGAGCGCGACGAGACCACGGCCCGCAGCGGGACCGCGTCGTCGTTTCAATCACGCGCTCCTCGCGGAGCGCGACTCGCCGAAGAGCTACCTGCTGAAGACGTTTTTCACGAGTTTCAATTCACGCGTCCTCGCGGAGCGCGACACGGCGCGCGCTCGTCCATATCGTCGAGACTCAGTTTCAATTCACCGCTCCTCGCGGAGCGCGACCCTGGCGATCTCCGAGGGCGCCTCACGTCATGCGGTTTCAATTCACGCGCTCTCGCGGAGCGCGACACGGGCGGATGTGGTCTTCGTCTCCTCCGTGGTTTCAATTCACGCGCTCCTCGCGGAGCGCGACGGGCACAAGCTGGAATTGACGCCAGCCGCTACGGGTTTCAATTCACGCGCTCCTCGCGGAGCGCACACGCCTCGTGGCACAGGCGCAGCAAGCGCTCGCAGTTTCAATTCACGCGCTCCTCGCGGAGCGCGACGTCATGCCGTTCCCCGCCTCCTTTTCAGCTTCCGCGTTTCAATTCACGCGCTCCTCGCGGAGCGCGACACGCTATCGTTCGGAACATCGGTTCCGCTTGCTGCGGTTTCATTCACGCGCTCCTCGCGGAGCGCGACGCGGTGAGGTCGCAAGCATCTTTGCAGCACTCGTTCAATTCACGCGCTCCTCGCGGAGCGCGACGGACGTGAGCACCACCAGTTCAGACTTCTCCGTTTCAATTCACGCGCTCCTCGCGGAGCGCGACGATCAGCTTCGCGACGTCGCGAAGCTGCATCAGAGTTTCAATTCACGCGCTCCTCCGGAGCGCGACCAACGCCGTTGAGGACCATGCCCGCGCCCATGGTGTTTCAATTCACGCGCTCCTCGCGGAGCGCGACAGCTGTTCGAAGATGGTCGTGCGGTTACTCATTTGTTTCAATTCACGCGCTCCTCGCGGAGCGCGACAGTGGTACTTTTGAGACGGTATTTCCCCGCTTTCTCGAAGCGTTCCCGCGAAGTTCGTCGCAAGCTCTATTTCCTTGTGGCTTTCACAGTGTATCTTACAGGGATTTCCGTGTTCCCATTAACCGCGACGGCCTAGGAATAGTATGACGAATTTCTTCACAGCTGAATGGTTGGGCGTGCGTTTGCCGGATCACCGATTTTTGCGCGCTTGGGGTTCGCGCTTACAGAATGAGTGCCGATTCCGGGTTGTAACTTTTCTTCGCGCCTATGTGTTCCACTCGTTTTTCCCAGTTGTTGCCGAGGAGGTAAAAACGCAGACGGCGGCCAACGAGGTTTTGCCCAAGCTCATCGCCAGGCACAATCGGAAGTTTGCCGTCAATCCGGCTGAGGAGAGGACGTTTATGTGAAGCCGGAAGGAAAAGTCGATTTGGATTTTCTCTTTGCGCGTCGCGAATCTCGCAGGACGGATCACGGCGGCATGATCTCCTACGGAGGTCGTCGGTACGTTCCGGCGGCGGACGATTGCCTCGGGATGGCCCAAACGACGGTTGAGGTGCGTGAAACGTCGACCGGCGGATCTGGGGTGTTTCCAAGGGCAGACGGATCGAGATGAAGGAGGTTGAAAGTCAAAAACGAGTCAACTCCGATGAGGCATCGGCAAAGAAACGGAAAAGCGGGCTTGTGAAAGCGCACACCGCCGGAATCCTCATTCCCAGCGTCAAAGAAAGCGTGCTTACCCGCAGCATTGTCCAGGGAAAGCGTCCCAATGGCCGTCCGGTGCCACTGCCGCGACGCCGGGGTCGTTTGCGAAGGAACTAGCACGCGAAGCAAGATACAGTTGTACAGCGCCTGGGTACCGTCGTTTTCGCCGCCTTCGTCAGCCAGGCGGCGGTAAAGTTTGTCGGCCAGCTCCAGCCCGGGCAGGTCGAGCTTCATCTCCCGCGCGCAGTCGAGGGCGATGCCCATGTCCTTGATGAAGTGCTTGACGTAAAACCCGGCTTGAAATCGCCCTTCAGCATGCGCGGCGCCAAGTTGCTCATCGAAAAGCTGCCCGCCGCGCCGCCGGAGATGCTGGTCAGAACCGACTGCGGATCGAGCCCGGCCGTGCGCGCGTAGGCCAGCGCTTCGCAGACGCCCATCATGTTGGACGCGATGGCGATCTGGTTGGCCATCTTGGTATGCTGCCCCGCGCCCCATGTGCCCTGAAGCCTCCATTCTTTGCCCATGGCGGCGAACAGCGGCTCCGCCAGCTTGAACGCCGCTTCCGGCCGCCGGCCATGATCGTCAGCTTGGCCTCGCGCGCCCCTACGTCGCCGCCGGAAACGGGCGCGTCGAGCGCCTCGCCGCCCAGCTCCCGCGCTTTGGCGCCGATTTTCGCGGCCAGCAGCGGCGACGAGGTGTCATATCGATGACCAGCTTGCCCAGAGCAAAGCCCGCGAACAGACCTTTTTCGCCGAAGTAGACCTGCTCCACGTCGCGCGGATAGCCGACGACCGTGATCACCGCCTCGGCCGCGCGCATCACCGCGGCGGGGCTGTCGGCCCATGCCGCGCCGGATGCCAGCAACGTTTCGGCGGAAGCTTTCGTGCGATTATAGACTGTCAGCTCGAAACCGGCTTTCATCAGGTTCGCCGCCATCGCTCTCCCCATCACGCCCAGCCCGACAAACCGATCTTCTTCAAAGTCATCAGAATCTCTCCTTTTCATCAGATCCCGCGCGGCGCAAGCCGCGCTCGTCTTCCTTTTTGTTTTATTCTAGCACGGATCGTTCGCATGAAGAGCCACGAGTTTCTCCGCTGGATATTTATCAAGCCGGTATGAAAATGTTATAATGGCGCAAATTTGAAAAACCCAGTCAGGAGGCCTGACCATGGAATACAGACTCAGTCACCGCGCCCAGAACCTGCGCCGCTGCATGATGGACGCCTTTCATCTGCGCGACGCGAAGGACATGATCTTCTTCAACTCAGGACAGCCCGCGGCGGATCTTTATCCTCGCGCCCTGCTGCGCGCCGTCCTCGACGAGCTGCTCGCCGAGGAGCCGCAGATACTCGCCTACCCCGGTTCGCAGGGCGACGAAGAACTGCGCAAAGCCCTGGCCGAACGCCAGAACCGCCTCGACGGCGGCGCCGGCATCCGGGCGGAACAGATCGTCGTCACCAACGGCGGCACCGGCGGCGCCGATCTGCTCGCCCAGTTATTTATCGATCCCGGCGACACGGTGCTGAGCGAAACGCCCACGTTCCCGGAGACGCTGGACTGCTTCACCAAATCCGGCGCGCGCCTCGCAGGCGTCTCCATGGATGCCGGCGGGCCGCTGCCCGACGAGCTCGAACGCCTGGCGCAAAAGTGCCGGCCGCGCTTCTTTATGTCATCCCCAACTTCAGAACCCCACGGGGCGCTGCACCTCGCCCGAACGCCGCCGCGCCGTCGCGGAGATCGCGCGCCGGTACGGCTTCTTCATCGTCGAGGACGATCCCTATCGCGAGCTGAGCTTCGACGCCGCGCCGCCGCCTTCCTATCATTCGCTGGCGCCCGACTGCACGATCTCCATGGGCAGCCTCTCCAAGACCATCGCGCCGGGAATGCGCATCGGCTGGCTGGTGCTGCCGGACGAGCTGGTCGAGCGCGCCGTGATGACGCTCAAGGCCACGGCGCTGTGTTATCCCGCCCTGCTCCACCGCGCCGCCGCGCGCGTGCTCGAACATCCTCAGTTCGACGCTCACGTCGCCGAGTTATGCCGCGATCTGAAGCGACGTTACCAGCTTTGACTGGATTGATGAGCGCACAGATCCCAACGGGATGGCTGACGTGGGAAACGCCGCTGGGGGAATGTTCCTGTGGTGCCGCCTGCATGACGGCGTCTCGGCCATGGACTTCGCCGTGCGCGCCCGCGATCGTTGGCACGTGGCCTTTTTCCCCGGCGTGTGTTTCACACCCAACTACGAAGGGGAAGACTTCTCGCTGCGCCTTACCTTCGCGCGCCAGACCGACGCCCAGATGGCCGAAGGCGTACGCCGCATCGCCGCGGCGCTGAAGAGCTTCGCCGCGAACTGACGCAGAGTTTCGGCGCCGTGGGGACAGGACTCGCATAAACATGCGTCGCGCGGTTTGCGGCACAGCCCTGTGAAAAGGACGGGACCGTACGGTCTCTATTCAACGGGAAACGATGAAGCGCTGCTTCTTGACATATTCATAAAATATATGTTAGATTCATTGCACCTTGTTTCACAAAACGAAAAGGAGGCAATGCAATGTCGAAGAAATTTTAAGCGTTCTGCTCCTTCTGATCGGAATCACCTGTGAAGCGGCTCTGGGCTGCACCGTTTTTGGCGTCGGAAAGAATGTGTCCGCGACGGGGCACGCCATGGTTTCGCATTCCTGCGACTCCATGTCGGACACGTTTCAGCTGCACCTGATTCCCGCCGCGTCGCATGAAGCGGGCGCTGAGCGCTTTTTGCTCAAAGAAGGCAAAGGCTGCGACGCCGGCGCCGATCCCGGCGTGATCGGCAAAATCCCCGAAGTTCCGCAGACCAATCAGTATCTGACCAGCCGCTACTCGTTCCTCAACGACAAGGGACTGGCCATGGGCGAATCGACCATGACGATGACCGCCGACGACAAACGCAGCGAAAAAGTGCTGGAAGTCATGGAAACCAACGCTTTCGGCATGACGAACTGCCATATCGTTCAGGACATCGCCCTCGAACGCGCCGGCACCGCCCGCGAGGCCGTAAAGGTCATCGGCGATCTGATCGACGAATACGGCTGGTACGAGGCCGGCGAGACCATGCCGATCACCGACGGCGACGAAGTATGGATCGTCGAAGCCTACGGCAACAAGATGTGGGCCGCCTGGCGCGTGCCCGACGACGAGATTTTCGTGGCCGCGAACCGCGCCCGTCTGCGCGAACTCGACCTGACCGATACGGAAAACGTCGCCTACGCTCCCGGCATGGTCGAGTACGCCGTCGAGCAGGGCTTCATCGACGCCAAAGACGTGAACATGAAGAGCTTCAGCCCCGCCGACGTGTTCTATCCCACGCTGCGCCTTTACTCCGCGCTGCGCGAATGGCGCGCGCTCACCCTCTTCGCACCCTCCCTCAAACTCGATCCCTACGCCCACTATTTCCCCAAGTCGGTCAAGCCCGACAAACCCGTCACCGTCGCCGACCTGTTCCGTATTTACGGCGACTGGTACGAAGGCACCGAGTTCGACCTCAGCAAAGGCCCCGCCGCCGGTCCCTACGGCAATCCCAACCGCTACCGCAAAGAGATCAAACTGGGCTGGAACGACAACGAATTCCCCCGCGCCATCAACGACTACCGCCACACCTACGTGCAGATCTGCGAGGTCGATCCCACCCTGCCCGAAGCCGTGCGCGGCATCGTCTGGTTCGGTTACGGCGCCGCCGACACCACCTATCTGACGCCCTTCTGGGCCAGCATGAAAGCTCTGCCCGAGCCCTTCACCACCGGCACGCGCAAAGGCCCCTTCGACCCCAAGTCCGCCTGGTGGAGTGCATCCGCGTGCAGCACATCGCCGAACTGCGCTACCAGGACATCCGCAAGGAGATCATCGACTACCGCACGCCCCTCATGGAAGCCGATTACGTCAAGGCGCACGAGATTCAAAAGCAGGCGGCCGAGCTGATCAAAAACGGCCAGAGCGACAAAGCTCTCGACTTGATCACCGACTACGCCTGCGGCAACGCCGTCGCCCGCCACAAGGGCTGGAACGAACTGGGCAACCGTCTCTTCGCCAAATACTGCCTGAACGGCACCAACATGGAGTACAAAACCTATCCCGAAGAGTGGAGCCGTCTGATCTGGAAAGGCCCCTTCCTCCGTCCCGACGGCACCAAGTAACCTAAGAACGCAACGGAGAAACGAAGACACGGAGAAAAGCGAAAACGAAGACGACAACCGACACAAATCCCCTGACGGGCGACGACCGTCAGGGGATTCTTTGAGCAATGAAAAGAGCCGATGGTCACGTTGATCATCGACTCTTTTTCTGTAATTGATCATTCAATTTTCGCTTTTCTCCGCTTCGCCGCTTCTCCGCAGTCGGTTCCGTTTAAAACTGACTGCGCCCGGCTCAATAACATTCGGTGAGGATGTCGAAAATCTCGCCGACGGTGAGCTGGCGGCAGCAGCCTTCCTTGATGTTGGTGCTGCGGGCGACGGCGTTGTAGAAGGAGCGGTCGGCGATGCCCATCTTGCGGAAGCTGTTGGGCAGGCCGACGTCAATCACGAACTGTTCCAGCGCGGCGATGCCGGCCAGCGCGGTCTCGCGGTCGTCGCCGCGGTCGGCTACGCCCCAGACGTTTTTCGCCCAGCGCGCGAAACGCTGCGGCGCGGCCTTGTAGAGGTGACGGTAGAGGATCGGCTGGATCACGGCCAGCCCCATGCCGTGGTTGCAGTTGGTGTACGCGCCGACCTGATGCTCGATCTGGTGGGCCTGAAAGTCGGTGACTTTGCCGATCTTGAGCAGACCGTTTTCGCTCACGGCCGCCGCCCACATCAGCTCGCCGCGCACGCGCAGATCGCCCGGATCTTTCACGAGGGCGCGCGTGCTGCGGATGACGTGGCGCATCATGGCCTCGGCGATCTCGTCGGTGAGGTTGTCGTCGAGCGGCTTGCCGAAGTAGCTCTCCATGCAGTGCGAGAGCGTGTCGAACGCGCCCGAAAGGACCTGCGCCCTCGGCGCGGAGAGCGTATAGGCGGGATCGAGCGCCGCGAAGGACGGCGCCGCGCCGGTCATGCTGCCCTTGATCTTCTTCTCTTCGTTGGTGATCACGGCGATGTCGTTTTGCTCGGAGCCGGTACCGGCCACGGTAACGACGACGCCGAGGGGGATGAACTGCGCCGGGGCGGCCTGAAAGCGGAACTTCATCTCCCACAGGTCTTCGTCGGTCAGGGCCTGAGCGGCCACGACCTTGCAACAGTCGCTCACCGAACCGCCGCCGACGGCGAGGATCAGGTCGACGCGCTTCTCGCGGGCCAGGCGCGCGCCCTCCCGGACTTTGGCGTACGTCGGGTTGGGCATGATGCCGCTGAACTCGACCACGTCTTTATTGGCTTCGCCCAGAAGCTTCATGACCGTACCGTAGACGCCGTTTCTTTTGACGGAGCCGCCGCCGTAGGCGAGCATCACCGTACGGCCGTACTTGGGGAGTTCGGCCCGCAGCGCGCGGACGGCGGCGTCCGCGCCGAAATAGGTGACGGTCGGATAGGAAAAGACAAAATCGCGCATGAGAAAGACCTCCTTTGCAGATCGGGATCGTTTGCACCTATCGTCAGTTTAAGGGGAAAGCCGCGCAAAGTCCACCGCCAGGATGTCGCGGCGTGAAGAAAAAATCGCCGCCGTCTGCGGCAAAAGAGGAAACGTTTTTAGCGTTCCACGTGGAACATTTTTCTTCGTTCATGTATTTACAACGAGTCAAAAAGCATGTCATACAAATGATATCTTTTTCGCGGCTTAGCGGCGACTTTTATTCCGCGAGGACTCAAAGCGGATTGACGTGGACCATCACGTGCTTGACCTGCGGAAAGTTCGTTTCGACCGCGTCATGGACCCTTTCGGCGACGGCGTGGGCGGCGGCCAGCGAACAGCGGCCGTCCACGCCGATCTCGATGTCGACGTAGACGCGGCTGCCGAACTCGCGCGTGTTCATCAGGTCGATGCGGCGCACGCCCGCCTGAGCGGCCACGCACTCGCGCAGCGCCCATTCGGTAGCCTCGTCGCAGGCGTGATCGACCATCTTGTCGGTGGCGTCCTTGAAGATGTCGATCGCCGCTTTGACGATGAACAGACAGATGACGAGGCTGGCCGCCGGTTCCAGCACCGGAGATCCCATGCGCGCGCCGCCGATGCCGATCAGAGCGCCCACCGACGACAGCGCGTCGGAGCGGTGATGCCACGCTTCGGCTTTCAGCGCCGTGGAGTCGATGCGCCGCGCCCGCAGCCACGTGTACCAGAACATCGACTCCTTGACGGCGATCGACAGGGCCGCCGCGAAGAGCGCGATGCCGCCCGGCTGCGGCATGTTCCGGTACGCGCCGCTCCAGATCTTTTCCACGGCGCCCCAGCCGATCAGCAGTCCGACCGCCGCCAGGATGCCGCCGAGGATCAGCCCCGCCACGCATTCGAGCCGCTCGTGCCCGTAAGGATGCGAGCGGTCCGACGGCCGCGCCGAGACCTTGACTCCCGCGACGACGATGACGCTGCCGAGGATGTCGGACGTAGAGTGGACGGCGTCGCTGATCATGGCGCCGGAATGCCCGATCGCGCCGGATGCGAACTTGAACGCCGCCAGCAGCAGATTGCCCGCGCCGCAGACGACGGAGACGCGCGTGGCGATTTTTTCGAACTGAGTTTTTTCCGGCGCGTCGGCGCGCGTTTCCCGATTCATGACAATTTCCTCCTGAACGGATGGTTTCATGAGATCCGCCCGCCTCGCGGAGCACGAAAAAATCCGCGGGACGCGCTCGAATCGCTTCCGTCCCGCGGATCGTCGTCCGCTGCCGCGCCGCGGCGGCCCGGCCCGCTCCCCGAGGGGACGGCCTGTTCAGTTTATGCTGTGTTGAAGGCCGTGTCAAAGCCTTGAATAAATCTTAACAACCGGCCTCGGGATTAGTCAAGGCATATCGCCGCGCGCTTGCCGGAACGAGGGGGCGCCGCTATAATGAACGACAAAATCCCGCCGCGCCGCGGCGCGGACATCGCCCAGAGGAGGGGCCCCTTATGAACAGATTGAAACTGATCCGTCCGGACGCGGCGCACGAAGCGCAGGTCATGGACTACCGCCGCGTTTTTCTGGAAAACGGCGAATATTTCGCCGGCTGCGCCGGGCTCGAAGACGTCGAAAACTACGCCGAGTGGCTCGACTTCGAAAACCGTCTTTCGAAAAAGTACGGCGACGGCTACGTCCCCTCCTCGGTGTTCCTCGCCGTGAGGACGGAGGACGAAACGCTCGCCGGCATCCTCGAGATCCGCCACCGCCTTACCCCTTTCCTGCTCCGCTACGGCGGGCACATCGGCTACAGCGTCCTGCCCTCGCAGCGGCGCCGGGGCTGCGCCACAGAAATGCTCCGCCTCGCCCTGGAAGAGTGCCGGAAGCTGGACCTCGATCGCGTGCTCCTCACCTGCGACAAGGCCAACGTCGCCTCTGCGCGCACGATCGCCGCCAACGGCGGCGTGCTGGAAAACGAGATCGAAGACGACGTCGGCATGGGGCGCTCGGGCACGATCCAGCGCTACTGGATCGCCGTCGAGTGACGCCCGTTCGCCGGGAAGGAGACCGCCCATGCTCGACCATATACGCACCGCCGGCACGGAAGACTTCGGCGCGCTCTGGCGCTTTTACGAAGACGTCTGCCGCGCCCAGGAACGCGACGAATACGGGCCCGACTGGCACCTCGGCGTCTATCCCGCCGCCGCGGACCTGAAAGGACACGTCGCCGCCGGCGAGATCCTCACCGGCTGGAAAGACGGCCGCCTCGCCGCCGCCATGGCCGTTACCGGCGGCGAGGACGAGATGTACCTCGGCGTGCCGTGGCCGCTGGGCGCGCCTCCCGAACAGGTCGCGGCGCTGCACCTTTTCGCCGTCCACCCGGACTTTCGCGGCCGGGGCGCGGCGCGGGAAATGCTGGCATCCCTGTTCGAGCGCGCCCGCGCGCGAGGCCTGCGCGCCGTTCACCTCGACGTGATCGAAGGCAACCTGGCCGCCGAAAAACTCTACCTCGAAGCCGGCTTCGCCTTTGCGGGAACCCGGCGCGTCCACTACGACGACCTCGGCGACACCATCGTGCGCCTCTTCGAATACGCGCTGTAAAACAAAGGCCGCCACGAAGACGCGGAGGCACGGAGAAAAACAAAAGAAAGGGCGGGACTGTCGCTTCGCGGCAAAGTCACCATAATTGAAGATCAGTACCGACAAAAAGGCACGACGCCCAATCGAGCGTCGTGCCTTTGACGCAATGTCAAGCCAGTTCCGTTTTTCGCGGTGAAGCCGCGGTAAGGTCTTTGACTTTCTCCGTGCCTCCGTGGCAGCTTTTGTTTCCGCCGTTCGGTTTTGACGAAGCTACTTTCTTTCCCCCCGACGATGGTTTAGTCACCGTCACTACCGGCAGCTTGGGGAATTTCGGCGTCTTCCGGTTCATCTCTCTCATCACCGCAGAAGTGAAGTCAAGCCGCGGATCGACCGTGAGGAACAACTGCCGCCCCATCACCGCCTGATACCTGGCGTTCTTCTTGCGCCAGATCTCCGCCTCCGCCGTGTTCTCGCGGCCGCGGTACAGTTCCCGCAGATCATCGTACCCCTTCTGCAGCACCTTCTGCACCGCCTTCAGATGCTCCTGCCCCTTCCTGCCGGGGAGCGACTGATCGAGAATCCGCTCCGCGTTCACCACGGCGATCTCAGTACCCCGCGCCGTTCCGGCCATAGCCGCCACCAACAGAACGAGAAACGCCAAACGTTTCATGTCACGCAACCGCCTTTTGCCTCGGCAAAACGTGCTGCGGCGCCGCACGGCGCCGCTCCCGTCGGAAAAAGGCAAACATTCCTTCCGCTTCCCGAAAAAACAGAACTCGTTCCCCATACCACAAGAAAGGCGGCAGGCCATGACGCCGCCGCCCTTCGCATCCGACGATAAAGGTTACTTTCTTCTGGAGTCCTCCAGCATGCGCTCGAGTCTCTCCACGCGCTCCTGCATCGTCGCCTTCAGCTCGGCAATCTCGTGAGCCTGTGACGCCACCTGAGCCTGCAGTTCGGCGTTCTCCTTCTGCATCACGTAAATGCTGCTGATCGGGCCGGAACGGTAGCGCTCCGGGATCGCATCGCGCTCCGCCTTGCGCCCGATCTTCCAGGTAAAGCCGGCGTTGGCCATCGACTCGCCGTGGTCGGCGATTGCCACGCCCGCGTGCACCATGAAATCTTCTTTGAGATAATGGGCAAAGCCAAGCGCCAGAGCCCATTCGCCCCGGTAGCTGCCGAAGCCCGCCATCAGCTGGCTGGGAGCGATCGGGTCAAACTGCATCGGCTTCAGCCCCGACAGCGCGGAGCTGAGCGCGCCCACGTTCTTGATGTCTTTTCTCAATTCGCCCATCTGATTATAGACATTGTCGAAGTTGTCGTATACTTTGCCGAACTCACGGTCCACGGCGCTGAGCGCGTCGCCGACATTGTCGTAAGCGCCGCCGCGGATGATGTAGCTCGGCGCGGAAACCGTGCCGTCGGCGTTGACCGCGGAGCCGCCGCCGAAGTGGTTGGAAACGCTCGACGAGAGGCCCCAGAGCTGGGAACCGTTGATCGCGTCGGTACTTGTCTCGCTAACGTCCCCGGCTTTGACGTTTTCGATCTTATTGCCCGCGGCGTCGAAGCCTTTGGCCGTTACCCTGCCGGCGAATACGGGCGCTTCCGCCATCCGAAGCTCGAGCCTGCCGTCTGTCGCCGCCGTCTTGAGATTGTTGCCGCTGTACTCCCCCGCCGTCGTGGCGCCGCCGTAGATCTTGAGCTTCTCGCCCAGTTTGCGGTCAAGCTCGTTCCCTTCGTTGTCAATAAAGGTCAGCGGCGTGTCGGCCAGAACCTTGAGCTGGTCTTCCGTCGCCGCCTGGCCGCGCACAATGGCGCTGGGATCCCAGGTCGTGTTGCTCAGCCCGGTGATCGTGCCAGCAGTCCCCGTACCATTAATCGTGATGCCGCCGATCTTTGCCGTACCGTCGCCGATGGTCGTGTTGCTGCCAATCTTCAGACCATCCTCATCCAACGTATTGATACCGGCCTTCAAACTACCCTCGGGAGTCAGGTCGACGTTTTTGGCCAGAGCGATGGTAACATTGCCCGTCTTCGCTCCGCCGCCGATAGATTGATTCAATCCAATCGTAAGATTGGAATCCGATGATGTGAAATTAACATTGTCACCGTTTTTCACATCAAACGATTGATTGCCAACCCTCAGCTTCCAGCTCTGCATGGCGCTGCTGGCCTTGTCCTCGACTGCCTTGAGCTGGGCATAGTTAACCGCGTCGGTGTCTTCCGTACCGGCGAGCACATTGACAATCTTATTGTCGGTAGCGTCGAAGCCTTTGGCCGTCACTGTACCGTCAAAAGTGGGAGCGTCAACAACGTTGATCTTGTTGTCGCCGATGGTAATATTCTTCCCCGCATTGGCCGAGCTGATGCCGCCGCCCAGGCCGCTGACTGTGACATCACCATTCGGGGCCTGTGTTACCGTGGCACCCTCAAAGATCAGCTGCGCAGATGGATTGCCGCTCGTCAACAACTCCTTCGAGGTAGAACCACCAACAATATAAATACTATTATTCGCATATCCTGCGCCGACCGTGAGTAGAGCCGAGCTCAGGGCCAATGCGGCAACAATGCCGGCTTTTCGCTGCCTGTTTCTGTAAATCCTTGTATTTTCTGCCATGTGTTCTTCCTCCTGAAAGTTCTTCCAACTCAGCGTCGCGGTGTTGGCGCGGCGTTGTTTCCACGCGGACGGGCCGCGGTCTTCCCAAAGAGCGTCCTGCGGCGCGGCGCCGAAGGCCGAAGCGAAGGGCCTTCCGGCGGCGCAGTGCGTAAGCTGGCTGTATGGTTGCGGCATCGCCTCCTTGCAGCGCATGATGACGAACTCGCCGCACGGGGCGGCGTTTTTTCGACCGTTTTCGCTACGAGAGGGTTTCGCGCCGGATCACGGCGACGGCGTCGCCCTGGCTGCGCAGCCAGAAGTCGATGCCGGAGCCGAACGCTTCGGCGGCGATGGTATATACGCCGTCTTTCTGCTTCAGGACTTTTGCCGTGGGCAGACGGTCGAGGGCGGCTTCCGCGCCGGAGGTCCGGCAGGTGAAAATGACGCGCTGCAGGCGACCGCCGGACATAAACTGAATACGCTTGCGCAGTTTGTTCTCTTCAAAGCGGTCTCTGTAGGGAACGCCGAAGGTCCCTCCGAGGACCTTCAGATTGATGATGCGGTCGACGCGGTAAATGACGGGAAAATTTTCGCGAGGCCCGCCCAAGTCGCGGCGGATCTCTTCGTCGTCGATGAAGACGGCCACGTAGAAGTAGTATTCGGAGAACATGACGGCCACGGGGCGCAATTTGCGCGTAACGAAAGTTTTATCTTTAGGGAGTCGATACTCGATTTCGATGTAATGCCGGTCGCGGATAGCCTCGCCGATGGCCCAAAGTTTGTCGATAAAAGCGCGGCGATGACGCAGCTCGACATAATGAAGGGCCTCGTTACGGATCAAGTCCTCGATCCGTTTGCGCTCTTCCTTCGGAACGGAACTGTCGATCAACTTCTGCAGCACGGCAAGCATCTCGCGCCGGGCAAAGGCGCGGCTGTCCAGCAGAATTTTGCAGACGGCAAGGATTTCGCTGTTGCTCAGTTTGATGTTTTCGCTCCGTCGCAGGCGATAGCCTTTGCTGCGCCGGTCATATACAACGTCGTTGAGTATCTCGCCTTCGGCCGCCGCGTTGGACAGATAGGCTCTGAGATCGTCGATGTCGCGCTGAATGCTGCGTGCGTTGACGCAGAAGCGCTTGGCCTCGTCGTTCTTGTTGACGGTGGAGCCGCCCATCAGGCGTTGGTAAAGGCTTAATACGCGCTGTATCTTGTTTCGACTTCCTGACTGTTCCATGCCCCTCTCCTTTCACGGAACTCTTTTTTCGCCATTATAGTGTTTCGCTATGACAGCTTCTGTCACTTAAAATTGAAATAAAAATTTTCCGCTGAGTTTTTGCGAAACATGCGCCGGAACAAGAAAGGCACGTTCTCGATTCTTACGGCAAGCCAGCGCCGCGGCTCTGGGCAACATAAGGTTTTCTGGAGAAGGAAAGCGCGGAACAACGGTTTCTTCGTCACGGATACGGTCGTGAATCCGGCCCGGAAAGGGAGAAATAGAAATTGCGATTCTGCCGGAGAAGAAACCGCAAGGGATTGTGAGAACGCAAGAGGCGTTTTTAGAAGTTCCGCCATTCGGCCGAGAACGCGTTTTCGCATTGGAAGCGTCGGCGCTGGCCCCAGGCGCTATGCCAAGAATGCCCTTCTTTATTATTGCCGGGCACGACATAACGCCTGATACGACGCGGTTGGGCGGCACGGCGATAAAAAACGAAAAAACACAGCGCCCTGACAGTGTCTGTCAGGGCGCTGTGTGATGACGCGCGCTTTTTTCGCGGCGGCTGAAAAATCAGCCGAGTCTTTTTTCCATCAGCTCAGTCAGCTCGGCCATGGCGGCGTCGATGGCGCTCAGGGCGGCGTTCATGGCGGCGCGTTTTTCGGCGGCGTAAGCCTCGTCCTTGATGCCGAGCAGGTTGATGCGCACGTTGTAAGCGGCGCAGGTGCCGGCGGCGCGGGCGAACTGGCCGGCGGTGCCGGCGTCGCTTACGGCGTTGACGTTGCCCTCCCGCACAGCCACGAGCGCCAGCTTGGCCACCTCGGCGCAGAGGTTCAGCGTGCGCAGCGGCACTTCTACGGTGCTCTTGGCGGCCTCCTGCATAGCGGCCCTGCGGGCGGCTTTCTGTTCGTCGGTGTCCTTGGGCAGTTTCATGGCGGCCATGAAGTCGTTGAAGGCCGCGGTGTCCTCGTCGATCAGCTTCAGCAGCGTTTCGGCGTATTTCTTGCCCTTGGCGCAGAGCGCGTCCATGTCGGCCTGGACGGCGGCGTACTTTTCGCGGCCGCGGGTGAGCTCGCCGACCATGGAGACGAGGCCGGCCGCCAGCGCGCCGCCGAGCGCGGCGATGCTGCCGCCGCCGGGCGCAGGCGAGTTGGAAGCCAGTTCCGTGACGAAAGCGGGAAGAGTCATCTCATGAAGGATCATCGCGGGAGCCTCCCTTAGTCCTGCTGCATCAGGTCGAGCAGCTTCAATTCGAGCACCTGCTCGTTGTGGAAGTCGTCGACCTGCAGGTAGTAGGCGGCGCTGTCGAGCATGGCGCCGGCGGGGATCATGCCGTAAACTTCGGTGCCGTTGACGGTGACGCCCCAGCGGGCCGCTTCCATGCGGATGAACTCGAGCACGCGGTACATGGCCGTTTTCTCGTAATCGACGAGATTCATGGAGACCTGAACGAGGCCTTTCTCGGGCAGGTCGACGCCCATGCCCTTGACGCAGGAGAAACCGCCGTTGCTGGCGCGGACGCGCTTGCCGATGATCTTGGCGATTTCCACGTTGGTGGTGTTGAGGTTGACGTTGAAGGCGACCAGGAACTTGCGCGCGCCGATGGCGGTGCCGCCCGCGGTGGGATGCAGCTCGTTGGGGCCAACGTCGGCGGCGCGGGTCGGGTCGGTCTTGACGAGCTCTTTCAGAGCTTCGTACTGGCCCTTGCGCACCTGCTCGAGGCGGGTGCGGTCGGGGCGCACGGACGACGCTTCGTAATAGAACACAGGCACTTTCAGCTCGTCGTAGAAGCGCTGCGCGAACGTGTGCGACAACTCGACGCATTCGTCCATGGTGATGCCTTTGATAGGCGTGAAGGGGATCACGTCGACGGCGCCCATGCGAGGATGCGCGCCCTTGTGGGTGTTCAGGTCGATGTTGGCGACGGCAACTCTGCCGGCCTCGATCAGGGCGTCGCAGATGGCGTTCGGTTCGCCGCAGAGCGAGACGACCAGACGGTTGTGGTCTTCGTCGGCACGGTAATCGAACAGATAGCAGCCTTTGCGGTTCTTGAACGGGGCGACGATCGCCTCGATGACGTCCTTGCGCCGTCCTTCACTGAAATTGGGGACGCATTCGATCAGTACAGACATGTGTGACAAAACCTCCTCGATTTTTACGAAAATACCTCCCGCCGTCGCGGGACGGCTGATTCAACCGATATTACACCTCCGGCTCGGCCGCGGCCGCCGTCATCGCGGCGACTTCCTCGCGCAGCGGGCGCTCCACGTCGCGCTCCACGTCCAGCCCGAGCAGACGGCCGTCTTCCATGGTTTTGCGCCCGCCCACGTACACGTCGCGTACCATGCCGCTCCTGACGACTTGCAGGTCGGCCCAGCCGCCCACGCCGAGGGCGCCGATATATCCGGCGCCGAAGTCGAAGCGCTGGCGGCCGAAGCCTTCGATCACCCGCGGATCGATCTCGCCGCGGTAGCGCGCCTTGAGGAACTCGCGCTCGCCCTGCACGTTCAGATCGTCGTTGCTGGCCTCGCCGTCGGTGCCGCACCACAGAGGGATCCCCGAGGCCAGCAGCGCCGGCACGTCGGGGAAGCCCGTCTTGACGCGCGCGTTCATGCGCGCGTCGAGCACGACCTTCATGCCGTTGCGGGCAATGAGGCGGCGTTCTTCGTCGTCGAGCCAGCAGCAATCCGACAGGATCACGTGCGACAACGACGGCACGCGCCCCTCGTCGAGCAGGCGCTGCAAAAACACCATCGGCCGGCAGCCGTGCCGCTTCAGCGACAGATCCACGTCGCCCCGATCCTCAGAAAGATGGAACTGCACGGGACGGCGCAGTTCC
The DNA here is from genome assembly GCF_033060595.1 of Pyramidobacter sp. YE332. NCBI lineage: Bacteria > Thermotogati > Synergistota > Synergistia > Synergistales > Dethiosulfovibrionaceae > Pyramidobacter > Pyramidobacter sp. YE332. The sequence continues at coordinate 2,764,274 of NZ_CP133038.1, forward strand.
CAGCCCAGCGCGATGCCGCGCGCGATCGCGGCTTCCGTGGAGGCGTGCATGCTGTGCAGCGCCGGACAGATCATCAGCGCCTCGTCTTCGAGCGCCGTCAGCTCGCGCAGATACCGCTCCGCCGTTTCCGGCGTCTCGTAATAGGAGCGCTGCGAGGCTTTTTTGCCCGCGGAGGCGTCTTCGTTGACGACGTCGTAATTCATGCGGCCGAAGACCAAACGGATGCCTACCGACCGCGCCGCCGCCAGCACCTCGCGGTCCAGCTCGTTGCCGCGCCCGCCGTGCAGATAATAACTCGCCATCACGCTCGTCGTACCGAAAGCCATCATGCGCGCGAAGGCCCGCTCGCAGGCCAGACGCACCCGCCGCGGCGTCATCGCCGTGGAATAGCGGTAGATCGTGTGCCGGCACCACGTCCCGAGATCCCAGCTTTTGTCGGCGATATCGGTGTAGATCGACTGCTCGGGATGAGAATGGGCGTTGAAAAGCCCCGCCCGGATCACGGCGGCGTCCGACGGGCATTTGCCCGCGCCGCCGAGCGGCGTCAGTTCGGTCACGAGGCCGCGCTCGTCCCACCCGATCCGTCCGTAAAAGACCGACGCGCCGTCGTCGATCCAGCCCGTGAGCTGAACCATGGTCATCACTCCTTCGAAAAAATCTTTTTACGAAGTTCCGTTTTCCCGCGGCCGCCCTGAAATTTTTCGGTCAGGCGCGCCGCCGACACGTCCCTGTTGTCATTTAAACATTTTATTATCAACTATGCAAGTCTCCGGCCCTGCGCGGCTTTCCGCAACGAATGGCGTTTTCCTCGCCGGCGGCGCGGCGCGTTACCGCCTTTCAAGTGATTTTATGCCGTGAATTTTCCATTGTATTGAATCTAACAATATGATAAAATTTTTTTCGATTTCAAGATTTCGATCCATTCGGACCGTGCGGCCCGAAAAATATCTTTTGATCCAGGAGTGATGTCAATGTCGTGGAGTTTTGCCGAAAACGTTTTATCGCTCAAGTTCGACGCGCTGTGGACCACCGCCGTCGCCCTGCTGCTGCTCATCGTCGGCTATGGGCTGCGCCGCCGCCTGCGCTTTTTCGAAACGTTCTGCATCCCCGCGCCGGTCGTCGGCGGCCTGCTCATGGCCATCCTCGCCCTGGTCCTGCATCATAACGGCGGCGCCAGCGTCAAGTTCACCACCTCGCTGCAGTCGCCGATGATGCTGGCCTTCTTCACCACCGTCGGCATCGGCGGCAGCTTGGCGCTGCTGCGGCGCGGCGGCAAGGCGCTGATCGTCTATCTGGTCTTCTGCTGGATCCTCGCCGTCGTCCAGAACGGCGCGGGCGCGGCGCTGGCAAAGCTCTTCGGCATCCATCCCGCCCTCGGCGTCATGGCCGGAGCCGTCTCGCTCGAAGGCGGACACGGCGCGGCCGCTTCTTTCGGCCCTCTCACCGAAAATCTCGGCGTCGCCGGCGCGGCCGCCGTCGCCATCGCTTCCGCCACTTACGGCCTGATCGCCGGCGGCCTGCTCGGCGGCCCGATCTGCAAATGGCTGATCGACAAAAACCACGTCGACATCCAGGCCAGCGACGACGCCATCTATCAAAAGAGCGCCGCCGAAGTCATGCACGAGGGCGGCAACAGCGAGGTCACCGCCGACGGCTTCATGAAATCGCTGTGCCTCGTGCTCGTCATCATGGCGCTCGGCTCGCTGCTTTCCGGCTATATCGCCCGCTTCACCAAGGGAACGAACTTCAGCCTGCCCGGTTACGTCACCGCCATGTTCGTGGCCGTGATCTTCCGCAATCTCAACGATCATCTCCATCTGGTCAAGATCAACACCCGCTGCGTCGACCTGATCAGCGACGTCGCTCTCGGCGTGTTCCTGACCATGGCGATGATGAGCCTGCGCATCTGGGATCTGTACGATCTGGTCCTGCCGCTGATGGGCATCCTGCTGTTCCAGACGCTGCTGATCGCGACGCTCGGCGCCCTCGTGCTGTTCCCGCTGCTGGGCAGGGATTACGACGCCGCCGTCATGTGCGCCGGCTTCGTCGGCCACGGTCTGGGCGCCACGCCCAACGCCGTCGCCAACATGGGGGCCGTCTGCGAACGCTACGGCGTGATGTCGCACAAGGCGTTCCTGATCGTGCCGCTCTGCGGCGCGGTGCTGATCGATCTGGTCGGGCTGCCCAACATCGTCTGGTTCATCAACTGGTGCACGGCCGCGGCCAAGTAACTCGGAATTTTTGGAATCCTGCAAGCACGCTTCGGCAGCAGAGGCACCTATGTCGGGTCTGGGTGACCCAAAAAGGAGATCGTCCAATTGAGAAAAGCGGTATTTGCGATCCTGTCAGTCGTCATGTTCTGTCTGCCGGCATGCGGAACGGAGGAAGCCCCGAGGCATGCAGAGGCGCGCGCTGGGTTGAAGCCCAACGGCATCTGGCTGACTCCTTTCTATTATAAGAACAGCATCGACGGCTTCCACTCAAACGCTGGAACTTGGGACTCCGACACCAAACTCTATGGCGTCACGTTGGGCTACAGCAAGCTCACTCCCGCAGGTCTGCTGGGGGCCGTTCTCAACCTCGGCAGGTACGACGCTCAAGGGAAAGGCAGGCTGACGGGCAGCAGCGCGGAGGGCAACGTCGCCGGCTTCGGTACGTTTTTCGGCACGCGGCTGGGCACGTGGAACGTCACGGCCAGCCTGTCGCATCACTGGCTGGACGGCAATCTGCGCGGTTCGGTGCGCGGCATTCCTTTTCAGTCCGACGCGGTGAAGGCGCGCATTTTCACGGCGGGGCTGAAGGGGTCGTTTTTGGGGCTGCATCGTACAGGCAGTCTCAAGGTTACGCCATTTCTCGGCGTCAACTACGCCCATTACGGCGAGGACGCCTTTACTGTCTCGATAGCGGCTCGTCCCCTGATCGACACGGGCAGCGGCTCATTCAGCCAATGGACATTTCCTCTCGGGCTGCATTTGGACTGGGATGCCGCGCATACGCCGACGGGCTGGTCGCTCAGACCGTCGCTCGAGCTGGCTTACGTGCGCGCGGCCGGCGATGTGGACTTCCGCACCAAGCTGCGCCGCATATCGGGCGGCGCAGGCGCAGTGGATTTCAACACGGCGATGGCCGACGAGAACAGTTTCCGCGCCTCTTTAAACCTCGAAGCTCAGAAAAAATGGTTTTCGCTGGGCGTCAAACTAAGCGGCACGCTGAGTTCCCACCAGCACAGCTTCGGTGCCGCTCTGACGGGGAAGTGGCAGTTTTAGTTTTTCGCTTCCCGGCTGAAAAAACAGACGACGGGCATCGTTTTCCAAGACCCGTGAAGCACTGATACTAATTCTTGATAGAAAGTATTAACATAGTTTCCCGGGCGCTGCGGGGGAGTTCAGTCGCTCAGGACTATTTCGACCGCTGTACGGTCTGCGCAGCTCGCTTTATGAATCTCCCCCGCAGCGCCTCTGTATTCGGCATTTTAATTGAGAAATAGTATGGGGATCTTTGATTGGATCAAGAACCGCGAGTCCTTCGCCGTTTCCGCCGCGCCTCGGGACTCCTCCCGTCACATGACAAAAATGCCCGGCGCTAACGGTTGACATGTTAGCGTCGGGCATTTATTTCACTCCGCGCGGAAAGAAAAACTTTCCGCCGCCTCTTTTTTTCATGGCGGCGTCCCGTGGGACGTGGGAGGCCGCTCTTGTTTTCGATTTACTCGGTGTTCAGCAAAACCGCGGTGGCGCGCTCGGTCACTTCCGCCTCGAGCGGGTTGTTCGGCGCGTCGTCAAAAACCGCGCCGGCGCCATTTTTCGGGGAGTTGCTCTTGGCCTGAAAAATGTTTTTATGTCTTGGCAGATACGACGAATCATCTTTCTCTTTTTGCAGAAAATTCCCGCAGCGCCTCCAGCGACAGATGTACATAATTCCGCCGCGGATCCGGCAGCACGGAACGAAAACCAAGCCGCCGCGCCAGCGCGCAGAAACGCGCTTGTTCGCGGGCGCCGATCGCCACGTCGGCCGCCTGGCCGGTCAGATGCCGGCTATGCGGCACGCCGCCGACGCGGGCGTTATGGCGGGGGCAGCGCCGCCCGCTGGTAAAGGTCAGGCGCTTTTTCCAGCTCGCCTGAAGCTCTGCCAGCTTCTTCAAAAAAACGGCGTCCATGCCTGCCGCGCCACAGCAGCGGCAGCACAGCGATTCCATCTGGCGGGCGTCCAGTTCCGCCAGAGCCGGCAGCATGCGGCTCGCTTCCGCTGTCGCCTTCGGGCGGCGCCCCGGCGTGCCGCCCGATTCTCCCGTCAAAAGCGGGACCACGAGCGCCGCCAGAGCGACCAGCAGCTTCCACACCTCCATCACGATCACCTCCTTCCGCGTGAAGTCCTCGCACGAGGGCAATATAAAAGAGTGCATTTCGAACGATATAAATACAAACAGATCGATCAAAACGACGCGAACCGACAGTGCCGCACAAGGCAAAACGCGGCGAAAGCCCGGAGATGAAAGGCGGGGGAACGGATTTCTTGCGTTGATTTTTTCGCCATCATCAGGTATCATCACTTTCAAATAATACAGAGCCGCCGTGCAAGCCGTTTTTACGGTGGCGTGGCGCGCGGTGGGAAATCAAATATGACCAAGGGGGAATCAGGATGAAAGGACTCAAAAGGCAGCTACTGATAGGGGCGGCACTCGTCGTTGTGCTCGCCGGCGTCGCCGGAGGCGTTTACGGCACACGGCTGAAGACGGTCGCGTCGATCCGGCGCATCACTTCTTACGACTCCGGCTACAATCTCTACCGTATGAACGTCGCGTACGACTACCGTCTCGACGATGTCATCGCGTCCGGCATCGCCGACGACCAATCGATCGTCGACGCTACGATGTCGGAAGCGCTTCCTTTCCTGCCGCTGCGCCTCAAGGCGCCGAATGCGCTTTCAGCGTCAAGAGCGCCGACGGCGACGCGCTGATGGGGCGAAACTACGATTTCAAAAACAACACTTCGGCGATGCTGGTCTACGCAACGCTGAAAGACGGCTACAAATCGGTCGCTTTCGCCGCGCTTGACAACCTCATGGCCAATGCTCCCGATCAAAGCCTCAAAGCCAAACTCTCATGCCTGGCCGCTCCCTTCGTCTGTCTCGACGGCGTCAACGAAAAGGGCGTCTCCATCGCAGTGCTGACGCTCGACAGCCCGCCGACGCGCCAGCACACCGGCAAGCCTGTCATCGCCACCACGCTGGCCATTCGCCTCGTGCTCGACAAGGCGGCCAGCACCGCCGAGGCGGTCAAGCTGCTGGAAGCTTACGACATGTTCGCCACCAGCGGACGCGATTATCATTTCTACATCACCGATGCCGCCGGCGACGGCCGCGTCGTCGAGTTCGACTGTCTCGACGAAAAGCGTCCGCTTGTCGCCACGCCCATGCGCGCCATCACGAATTTTTACGCGCTCTACAAGGACAAAGTGCTGCCCTATCAGAAGAACGGCGTATTCGGACGCGGCCGCGAGCGCTACGACACCATCGAGAAGATCCTTACCGAGCACGAGAACAACGTCACGCCGCAGATCGCCTGGAAAGCCCTCATCGACGCCTCGCAGGCTCCCAAAGAGGGGGACGTGACCAGCAACACGCAGTGGTCCGTCCTTTACAACAACACGCAGTTGACCGCCGAGATCGCGATCCGCCGCGACTGGCAGACCGTACACACCTACAGTCTGAAGACAAACGAACTCCAATAACCTGCCGACGGAGCCTGATATTATTTCTTACTTAAAAAGCCGAACGCAAGAGCGCTGCGGGGAGAGATTCACAAAGCGAGCTGCGCAGCAGTCGAGCTCCTTCTGAGCGACTGAATTCCCCCGCGGCGCCCAGAAAACTATGTTAATACTTTCTATCAAGAATTAGTACGAAGGATTATGAAGGGCTTCTTTATCCGTGCCTGAAAACGAACGCAGGGCGGAGCGAACGGGTATCGTTCGCTCCGCCCTGCGTTTTCGGAAGGTCGGCAGATTCTTCGCAGCGGCGGCGTTCCACGCGGAACACCGCCGCTCGACGTTTCTGTTTTTCCCGGCGCCGCGGCGGACTGATTTCCTCTATCGGCCGAAGAGCGCCGCAATCTGCTTGACGGTGTCGTCGAAAACGACGCTGAAAGGTTCGCCGGCGAAGAGGCGCTGGAAGGGGACTCGGCTTGCGGGGAAGAAGTAGCCCACCGCGGCCACGGCAACGACAACGACAGCCAGCCAGAACCAGAAGCGGCTCTTCCGCGGCGCTGTGTCCTTTTTCGGCGCCACGACCGCGGCGGCTTCGTCAACGCGCACGCGCTTGGGATCGGTCTGCAGAGGCGTCTTCACGACGGGCTTGGGCTGTTCGACGGGACGGGTCGCACCGCAGTAGGGGCAAAAGTGCTGCTCGTCGTTTTCGAACTTCTTTCCGCAGGATGTGCAGTAAATTGCCATTCTCATCTCTCCTTTGAAGTGATGCCGGCCAAACTGGCTTTTAGTTTTTATGATCCGCCCGCGATGCGTCCAGCAAGGACCGGATCAGCGCGTGCATTTCGCAACAGCGGTCGCACTCGTCCAGCTCCTGCCGGGTGCGATAATCGAGCGCGACGGGCGCGTTGAGGCCGAGGTCGGTAAGAAGCCCGGCGGGAGGCAGCTCAATGTGCGCTTTTACCTCGTGATACGCGTCGAGATGGGGCTGACGGCGCGCAATGCCTTCGGCGTGCAGCGGCAACGAAGGACCGTTGAGACGGAAGCGGATCCGCTTCGCCCATGGGTGGCTGGTCGTGATGACCTCCCAGAAATCGAAGTAATGAAGAAAACGCGGCGGTTCGTAACTCTGCTTCTTGCCGTCGATCATGCGCTTCTCCTCGTGGCTGATGTGCTCAACCTCCAGCTCGACGCGCTCGACCTGCGCCAGAGAGACGAGGTCGGGATTGACGGCCAGCAGGTCGTCATCGGCATCTTCGAGCACGACGAAGCGTCCCCCCGCTTCGTCGATCATCAGCCGCCCACCGTTACCGACTTCGCGCGAGCTCGAGAAGCCGCGCAGTTCCTCGAGGTTACGTTCGCGGTCCCGAAGCTGTTCGTCGATCTGCGCCACCGTGCTCTCGCGGCGCTCATCGAACCATGGCGAAAGCTTCTGTGCGCACTTCTTGCACAGATTGCCGTCCGCCAGCCTGCGATTGCCAAGCAGGCCGATCTCGCCGCCGCAGATGGAACAGATCTTTTTCTCGAAAAGTTTGCCGAAGAGTCCCATCCCCATCTCCATCTCCCCTTGTCTTCCAGTTTTGAAAGCTCCGCACATTCGCGCCGCGGACGATCTTTCATAGTCGCATTATACCCTATCCGCCGCCATTCCACATCGCCCGATCGGGTGAAATGCGAAAGATCCGCAAAAGACGCTCGAGATCGAACGCAACAGCAGGAATCAACCACAACTGGTAAATCAGCCCAGCTAAATTCGCGCGTCCGTGAGGGTGCGACACAGCGGCGTTTTGTCGGCCCATTCGTCGTCGTTGCTGCTTCAATTCGCGCGCTCCTCACGGAGCGCGACGCGTTGTAGACCGCCAGCGGCGACAGTCGTTCGCAGTGTTTCAATTCACGCGCTCCTCGCGGAGCGCGACCCTCCGGAATCAGGCACGGCGCAAGCTCGGGCTTGCGTTTCAATTCACGCGCTCCTCGCGGAGCGCGACCTGTCAATAGCCAATAAAAAAGTCACCATAACTGCTCATTGAAAAAGTCACCCCATCACACTCTCATCACAGCAAGACACCTCGAAAGAACTCCCCATCGTGCCGCCATAACAACGTCTACGCGAACGTACATTTATCCCGACATGTGCTATGATATCCCTGCCTTTTGACGACGCCACGCCGCCATGGGTGGTCCGGAGCGGGCTTGTGCGCTTTCACAAGCCCGCTTTTCCGTTTCTTTGCCGATGCCTCATCGGAGTCGACTCGTTTTTGACTTTCAACCTCCTTCATCTCGATCCGTCTGCCCTTGGAAACACCCCAGATCCGCCCGGTCGACGTTTCACGCACCTCAACCGTCGTTTGGGCCATCCCGAGGCAATCGTCCGCCGCCGGAACGTACCGACGACCTCCGTAGGAGATCATGCCGCCGTGATCCGTCCTGCGAGATTCGCGACGCGCAAAGAGAAAATCCAAATCGACTTTTCCTTCCGGCTTCACATAAACGTCCTCTCCCTCAGCCGGATTGACGGCAAACTTCCGATTGTGCCTGGCGATGAGCTTGGGCAAAACCTCGTTGGCCGCCGTGATATCCGAGACGCCAAGCAGCCTCAGCTCCCCGGCAGCCTGTCCTGCATCGTGTTCCAAAGACGTTCGACACGCCCCTTCGCCTCCGGCGTCAAGGCAAAGATCTGCCCGATCCCAAGATCCTTCAGCCCCCGTCCGAAACAACTTAACGGCTCCTCCTTCCCCGCCTCATTCCCTTCATTTTCTTCATTCCTTTCATTCCTTTCATTCCTTTCATTCCCTTTAGTTCTTTCATTCCCTTCGATCCGATCCTCATCATCCTGCGCCCGTGCCTTTGGAGAGCGGAAAATCGTATGCCGGTCGCTGTAAATCGCCATCGGCAGCCCATACCCCTCGATCCCCATCCCCAGCGCGGCGACATAGCCCGCCATACATTCGTTCTCAGTGAAATAGGCGCCAGTCACCATCCCCGTCGCATCGTCAATATAAGCGTGCAGCGTCGCACGCCCGTTCCCCCTGCCAAACCATTCAAACGACGTGGCGTCAGTCTGCCACAACATCCCCGCGGCCACCTTCCGCGGTCGGGAACGGTGAAGCTTCGGCCGTCGCCGCACACTCTTCTTGCTCCTGATCCCCTCGTCCTTCAGGATGCGGACGACACTCGAACGGCTGATCCTGATCCCCTCCCGTTCGTTCAGGCATTCCGCAAAGTGAGAGAAGTTGAAATCGTAATAGACCTCCTCATACGCCTTCAGCACCGACTCCCGAACCTCATCTCCGATCCTGCGCCGAGACGTTCTGCCGCGGTTGCCGTGAACAAGCCCCGCCGCCCCTTGAGCGACGAACCTCTTCTTGATCCTGATGATTTGCCGTTGACAGAGCCCCAGCTTTTCCGCCGCCTCCCTGTTCGTCATGCGTCCGTCGACAAGCGCTCCGATAATCCTGATACGATCCAGTTCCTTTTGTGACAATGTCATTCGCTCCTGTTTCATGAACGGTATTATCTCAGAGTGACATTTTCTTGGAACAGTTATGGGTGACTTTATCACTGAACAACGACACTCGCGGAGCGCGACCTTGACAGTCAATTTCCTGTATGCTAAGATTCATGTTTCAATTCACGCGCTCCTCGCGGAGCGCGACCGCCGCTTTGAGGGTTATTCAGCGCGTAAGCGACGTTTCAATTCACGCGCTCCTCGCGGAGCGCGACCGATCTTTCAGGTTATCCACGTGCGACGCCGATGTTTCAATTCACGCGCTCCTCGCGGAGCGCGACCGCTTTTTGCCGGGGCTGGACGCCGAACGGCTGACGTTTCAATTCACGCGCTCCTCGCGGAGCGCGACCACAACGCCGAGACCCCCGGCGCGTCGCCGAAGTCGTTTCAATTCACGCGCTCCTCGCGGAGCGCGACGAGACCAACGGCCCGCAGCGGGACCGCGTCGTCGTTTCAATTCACGCGCTCCTCGCGGAGCGCGACTCGCCGAAGAGCTACCTGCTGAAGACGTTTTTCACGAGTTTCAATTCACGCGCTCCTCGCGGAGCGCGACACGGCGCGCGCTTCGTCCATATCGTCGAGACTCAGTTTCAATTCACGCGCTCCTCGCGGAGCGCGACCCTGGCGATCTCCGAGGGGCGCCTCACGTCCATGCGGTTTCAATTCACGCGCTCCTCGCGGAGCGCGACACGGGGCGGATGTGGTCTTCGTCGATCCTCCGTGGTTTCAATTCACGCGCTCCTCGCGGAGCGCGACGGGCACAAGCTGGAAATTGACGCCAGCCGCTACGGTTTCAATTCACGCGCTCCTCGCGGAGCGCGACACGCCTCGTGGCACAGGCGCAGCAAGCGCTCGCAGTTTCAATTCACGCGCTCCTCGCGGAGCGCGACGTCATGCCGTTTCCCCGCCTTCCTTTTCAGCTTCCGCGTTTCAATTCACGCGCTCCTCGCGGAGCGCGACACGCTATCGTTCGGAACATCGGTTCCGCTTGCTGCGGTTTCAATTCACGCGCTCCTCGCGGAGCGCGACGCGGTGAAGGTCGCAAGCATCTTTTGCAGCCACTCGTTTCAATTCACGCGCTCCTCGCGGAGCGCGACGGACGTGAGCACCACCAAGTTCAGACTTTCTCCGGTTTCAATTCACGCGCTCCTCGCGGAGCGCGACGATCAGCTTCGCGACGTCGCGAAGCTGCATCAGAGTTTCAATTCACGCGCTCCTCGCGGAGCGCGACCAACGCCGTTGAGGACCATGCCCGCGCCCATGGTGTTTCAATTCACGCGCTCCTCGCGGAGCGCGACAGCTGTTCGAAGATGGTCGTGCGGTTACTCATTTGTTTCAATTCACGCGCTCCTCGCGGAGCGCGACAGTGGTACTTTTGAGACGGGTATTTCCCCGCTTTCTCGAAGCGTTCCCGCGAAGTTCGTCGCAAGCTCTATTTCCTTGTGGCTTTCACAGTGTATCTTACAGGGATTTTCCGTGTTCCCATTAACCGCGACGGCCTAGGGAATAGTATGACGAATTTTCTTCACAGCTGAATGGTTGGGCGTGCGTTTGCCGGATCACCGATTTTTGCGCGCTTGGGGTTCGCGCTTACAGAATGAGTGCCGATTCCGGGTTGTAACTTTTCTTCGCGCCTATGTGTTCCACTCGTTTTTCCCAGTTGTTGCCGAGGAGGTAAAAACGCAGACGGCGGCCAACGAGGTTTTGCCCAAGCTCATCGCCAGGCACAATCGGAAGTTTGCCGTCAATCCGGCTGAGGGAGAGGACGTTTATGTGAAGCCGGAAGGAAAAGTCGATTTGGATTTTCTCTTTGCGCGTCGCGAATCTCGCAGGACGGATCACGGCGGCATGATCTCCTACGGAGGTCGTCGGTACGTTCCGGCGGCGGACGATTGCCTCGGGATGGCCCAAACGACGGTTGAGGTGCGTGAAACGTCGACCGGGCGGATCTGGGGTGTTTCCAAGGGCAGACGGATCGAGATGAAGGAGGTTGAAAGTCAAAAACGAGTCAACTCCGATGAGGCATCGGCAAAGAAACGGAAAAGCGGGCTTGTGAAAGCGCACACCGCCGGAATCCTCATTCCCAGCGTCAAAGAAAGCGTGGCTTACCCGCAGCATTGTCCAGGGAAAGCGTCCCAATGGCCCGTCCGGTGCCACTGCCGCGACGCCGGGGGTCGTTTGCGAAGGAACTAGGCACGCGAAGCAAGATACAGTTTGTACAGCGCCTGGGTACCGTCGTTTTCGCCGCCTTCGTCAGCCAGGCGGCGGTAAAGTTTGTCGGCCAGCTCCAGCCCGGGCAGGTCGAGCTTCATCTCCCGCGCGCAGTCGAGGGCGATGCCCATGTCCTTGATGAAGTGCTTGACGTAAAACCCGGGCTTGAAATCGCCCTTCAGCATGCGCGGCGCCAAGTTGCTCATCGAAAAGCTGCCCGCCGCGCCGCCGGAGATGCTGGTCAGAACCGACTGCGGATCGAGCCCGGCCGTGCGCGCGTAGGCCAGCGCTTCGCAGACGCCCATCATGTTGGACGCGATGGCGATCTGGTTGGCCATCTTGGTATGCTGCCCCGCGCCCCATGTGCCCTGAAGCCTCCATTCTTTGCCCATGGCGGCGAACAGCGGCTCCGCCAGCTTGAACGCCGCTTCCGGGCCGCCGGCCATGATCGTCAGCTTGGCCTCGCGCGCCCCTACGTCGCCGCCGGAAACGGGCGCGTCGAGCGCCTCGCCGCCCAGCTCCCGCGCTTTGGCGCCGATTTTCGCGGCCAGCAGCGGCGACGAGGTGGTCATATCGATGACCAGCTTGCCCAGAGCAAAGCCCGCGAACAGACCTTTTTCGCCGAAGTAGACCTGCTCCACGTCGCGCGGATAGCCGACGACCGTGATCACCGCCTCGGCCGCGCGCATCACCGCGGCGGGGCTGTCGGCCCATGCCGCGCCGGATGCCAGCAACGTTTCGGCGGAAGCTTTCGTGCGATTATAGACTGTCAGCTCGAAACCGGCTTTCATCAGGTTCGCCGCCATCGCTCTCCCCATCACGCCCAGCCCGACAAAACCGATCTTCTTCAAAGTCATCAGAATCTCTCCTTTTTCATCAGATCCCGCGCGGCGCAAGCCGCGCTCGTCTTCCTTTTTGTTTTATTCTAGCACGGATCGTTCGCATGAAGAGCCACGAGTTTTCTCCGCTGGATATTTATCAAGCCGGTATGAAAATGTTATAATGGCGCAAATTTGAAAAACCCAGTCAGGAGGCCTGACCATGGAATACAGACTCAGTCACCGCGCCCAGAACCTGCGCCGCTGCATGATGGACGCCTTTCATCTGCGCGACGCGAAGGACATGATCTTCTTCAACTCAGGACAGCCCGCGGCGGATCTTTATCCTCGCGCCCTGCTGCGCGCCGTCCTCGACGAGCTGCTCGCCGAGGAGCCGCAGATACTCGCCTACCCCGGTTCGCAGGGCGACGAAGAACTGCGCAAAGCCCTGGCCGAACGCCAGAACCGCCTCGACGGCGGCGCCGGCATCCGGGCGGAACAGATCGTCGTCACCAACGGCGGCACCGGCGGCGCCGATCTGCTCGCCCAGTTATTTATCGATCCCGGCGACACGG